>JAEUUJ010000058.1 GCA_016786495.1 Cyclobacteriaceae bacterium | reverse complement strand
GTGGGTAAGCAGTGCAGGCTGTGGCGCAGCATCGGGCGTTAAAATCACATCCAGGATTTTGTGACAGAAGAACTTCTCTCCGCGCGCGGTGGACCGGATAGCCAAGGCAATCTCTTCGCGACTGCATTCTTTGGTGATGTATCCTTTCACTCCCATGTTCACCGACTGGCGGATGGTGTCGCGATTGTTATCGGATGAAATGATCAACGTGTTGACGTCTGTCTCGGTGATCACAGTTTGCAATTCCCCGAGCGACAGATATCCGGGAAGGTTGTAGTCGGCAATTAACAAGTCAGGCTTGAGCTCGCGGGTGATCTTCCCGATCTGTGAGATGTCATCCACGGTACCGATGATCTCCGCTTCCCGCCCGGATTCCACGAGGAACCTGATACCCGCAGCGGTAAGCGGCTGGCTGTCAGCAAGCAGTATGGTGGCTGGTTTTTGCAAGGGTAAAACCTTATTTCCGTAACGGAAACGCAATCTTACAGATTATTTAGAATTAATCCAAATAAGACAAACTGTATATTAACCTCTTTCTCCGACCTTAAAGCAAGGGATCGATCATGGACAATGTTGTAAACATCCACACACCCAATGCACAGCTTGAGCTTTTAGCGGGCGACTATATAATTGATGTGTTGGGTGGTTTCGGGGTGACTCTCGGTAAGTTTGCAATTTGTTTACGCCATCTGGAATCCGGAGAAGTATTTACGTGCAAGCGCTCGAAGTGGCCGATTCAAGGATATGCATTTGGTAAGCGTAAAAAACGCATTCTTTCGGTCGCATTAGACTACTCCGGCCTTTATGAAATTCAATTCATAAAACCTGAAACACTTGAATTGCGCGAGTCGAACCTATTTTTATTTGGCGGGTTCAACGATATCGTTCCAAATAAGGACATTACGGTTTACATTCATTCATAACATTTCATAAACCGAAATTCATCGCTATTTTTATTGGGTCGCATCATACCCTTGACCCGCATGAAAAATCTTACCCTGATTTTTGTGTTATTAGCACATTTCTGCCTTGCACAGAAAACTGTCATAAACTTTACCATCAAGAATTCTTCAGACAAAGAAGTTTATATTCTACGGGGCAATTATGCAGATGCTGAAGTTTTATTCGGGGGTTACTATGAAACATTAACTCTTAAAGATGGAAAAACGAGTTATACATCTGCTATTTCTAAGCCAACTTTTTTAACACTGAATTACCTCCGCGATTCAACAGGAAACAGTTTACAATACAATTTTTTCGTTTCCCCTGGCGATCAACTGAATTTCTCAGTCGATGCATTAAAGCCTGATTCCTCAATTGTAGTGACAGGAGTGGGAGCTAACAACAATCACCCTGATATTCAAACACTAAAGGTTTTGTGGCCGAAACTTGGCGGGCATAAGCAGGATTCCCTGCCCTCGGAAATCTGGAACATCATCAAGCACCGTTCACAATCAAATCAAAAAATACTCCAGGCCTATATTGACACACACAAACCCACGAAAGAGTTCATCAGCGCCTACAGCCTTTGTGTTAAATACTATCCCACGTGGTTGTATGTGCAACTTAAAGGAAGTCAGAAGTTTTATGCCCGAAAGGCGTACTACCGCAATGAAGAAGCCTGGCAACAGCTGGAAGACTCGCTGGTTAACGCAACACCTCTCAGTCGCCCGGAGTTATTGAACATACCTACACATGCATATTTCCTGTCAAACTACTTGCTCCGACTGAAGGAGCGCATCTGGCATGAACCTGCTTTAGCAAAAAACTATGAATTACACGGCCAAACCGTTGGCATCCTGCAAATTGATGGCGAAAATCTCTTACGTGAAAAAATTATTGAAAAACATTTCAGTGGAAATACAGCAGAATTTCTATACGCTGTAATTTTTAAAGAATCGATAGGCGAAAAAGAAGACAGCCTGCCTGAAATTTTTAAGAGATTCAAAGAGAAATATCCGAAAAGTCAATATACGCCGTTTATCGAACCGCAAGTTCAGAAGATGATTGAACGGAGTAAAAGACAACTTACATCCGATATGAAGTTTGAAGACGCAAAGTCTTACTCAACCTTTGGCGATGTTTTGAAATTAATAAAAGGAAAAACAGTACTGCTGGATATGTGGGGAACTTGGTGTGGTCCTTGCCGGCAGGAACTGCTCGCAAATTCCGATTCAATCAAATTACATTTCAAAGGCAGGCCTGTCGAATTTCTTTATATAGCCAATCATGATTCAGGGAAAGACGCCAAGTGGAAAGAATTGATCGCTTATTATACGCTTACCGGAACGCACATTTTAGCAAGCGAGGATCTTACCCGGGACATTATGAAGAACATTCAAGGGGAGGGCTATCCTACCTACGTTATCATTAAAAGAGATGGTACATACGAATTATCGAAGGCTGGCTATCCCATGAAGCGAGAAGTCTTGATTGAACAGATAGAAAATGCTCTGAAAGAGTAAGTGGCAGGGTTACCGCAGACTTTCTATCTCCCGCACCACCTCCCTGAACTCATTCAGCATCATCGCGGTAGCGCCCCAAACAATTTCATGTTCAATCAGAAAATGTGGAGCAATCATCGGGTATAACCCTGCTGCGAGGATTTCTTCTTCATAAACCGAATCCTCACGAATGATATCACGCACTTCGGCACAGATAATCTTCTCAACTTCCCGCGGATCGGGTTTAAACACCGGTACATAATCGAGTACACCCACCACCGGGGTAACCATAAAGTTGCTCGGGATCACATGAAACTCGCTCAGTTGCCCAATTACTTTTACATCGGTGCGATGAACACCAATCTCTTCTTCGGCTTCACGCAGGGCAACTTCAACGGCAGTCTCCCCCGTCTCGGCTTTGCCACCGGGAAAACTGATTTGTGCGCTGTGGGCACCTTTGTACGTAGCGCGTTTTGTCAAAGGAAATTTAATGACACCGTTTTCTTCGAACAGCAAAATCAACACACTCCCCGGCCGCGGGGGAAGTTTATGACCGAAATCCGGGAACTGCCCGCTTACCGGGCGCGCACGAAGCAACTCGTGCGCCCTGCCTGCAGGCAACGGATCTTTTAACCGTTTATCTAGTTCACGTATCAGGTCATCAAATCTCATGATTGGCAATCGGGAATTAACGCTGTGGTCGCAGGTTCGCCTTGCTCACGCGCAATTTTCAACTCAGCACAAGCCTTCTCCGGATTCTTATCGAGCAGATGGGCTTCCATTAAATAATAGTGCACCTGCTCCGTATTCGTGTCAAGCTCAACGGCACGTGTAAGCATCTTAATGGCGTTGGGAGCATCGTTGCGTTGCAAATAGTATATCCCTTTGTTGCGATACGCATAACTGTTGTACGGGTCAAGTACAATGCTTTCATCAATATACGATAATGCCTGATCAGTCGCGTTCATCCTGAGCAGAATGAAGCCTTTGTTGTTTTTGTAAAAGGCGTTTGTGCTGTTTAAGGCAATCGCCTTGTCGACCAACACCAGTGCTGTGGCAAAATCCTTCTCGGCCAATGCCACCAGGGAGAGGGTATTCAATGCATCCGCTTCGTTCACGCTGCCCGCTACTACCCGGTTGAGCACGGTCCGCGCTGCCTGATACTCTCCTTTATAGTAGAGCACCGTTCCCAGATTAGTAAGCGCTTCCGTATTCATCGAATCAATAGACAAAATCTTTGCAAAAGCGCTTTCTGCCTCCGGATATCGTTTTAACTGTGTGTAAATCAAACCTTTAAGGAAGATTGCGGGCAGACTGTCGGGTTTGACATCTAGCACGTTGCTGATGTCGGCCAAGGCTGCTTTTCCGTCTTTCAGTTCATAGAACGTATTTGCCCGGTTAAAATAAGCCGGCAGGTAGGTCGGGTCGCAGCCGAGTGCCTGACTATAATACTGAATAGCCTGACCGTAATCTTTCTGACGGAAATACAGCGTTCCGAGGTTGTTATGGGCATCAGC
>JAEUUJ010000038.1 GCA_016786495.1 Cyclobacteriaceae bacterium | reverse complement strand
TGTCAGTGTTAAAGATAACAATGACAATCCGCTGGACATCGTCGGCGTTGTAAAGCTTGAGATTGATAAGAAGAGACATAACCGGTTTGTTGAGGTTATCATGACGGATCAATTCCAAGGGCCGAAGATAAATGAAGCCAGTAAGGTCAGCTTTCAGGCCGTCAAATATCAGAGTCATTCATACCTTGTTACGATCGTAAATCCTGAACCTGGAGAATACATGTTCACCCTTCGCGACGGGCGTCTGGCTGCGCAGATGTTTGGCGTGGATTAACCGGCACTTGTCAATGATCGCGATAGATTCAGACAAACACAATTCAAGCATGGAATTGCGGAACCCTTTTGAAAGTGATACAAGCAACCTATTTCCACCGGTTGGTGAACTGATCGGTACTATTGATGGTCAGGATTCGCTTGCCTTCCGTGCTCAAATAGGCGTAGAGTTGCTGCCTGCATCGGCTTCCCGAGGATGGAGGCTTAAAGACTCTTTCCCAATTAGAATCATTTCGGTGAATGAAGAAACGGTTTTGATAGAAATACTAAACGACTCTGAATCTAAGGCGACTGAAGAGCGGATTTTCCCGATTTCGCTTTTTGATGGTTATGAAACGATCCCAGGAAGATTTTTCAAGCTCCAGGTTCTGGAGTCTAGTAATGCACTGATGTTTCAGGTTAGCCAAGGGACAGACGAACTCGGAGAACAATTCCCGCATTTCGATTTCGGGCCGATTTCGAAACGCTCCGTTTTTGACTGAGATGTTTCGACGCAACTGCATTTAAGCTTATGGCAACTCCTGTGCATTTTCGTGGTTTGTTGCTCGCCCTTAAACTGCACTCCATTCAGGCGTCTTTAATACGTATTAGAACAAGCCACTAAGTGAAGTTTTTAAGAAAAACGTCGATTCAAGCGTACTGGTGAAAAATTGCGACACAAGTTGTCGCATCTGACCCATACCTTGCGAGCTTGTTGTCCTGATTTTTACGCCGTTTTGTCTAACACAGCCTGCTCCAAAGGCTGTCAACATTATCCGGTCATCAGTGAAGCTGTAAAAGCAACTGTGACCGATTTTTAGAACAGATCGAATGCTCTCCTGGCATTATTTTTTCCAGGTAGCCGAATTTTTTGTGTGTAAATAAAGTCGGTAATGTCTATACGTAAAGTTCACTCTAACGGAAGAACCATCGTCGGGTTTTTCTGCAGTCACAAAGGTGACGAAGTCCTCCAGTTTGAATCGCTTAATGAACAGCGGTTTTTGTTCGTACTCCATTTTGACTCCAAGGTAAAGAAGATCGAGGATCAGCCAGTCAGAATGGAGTACTCGCTTCGCAGCAAGCCGAAATCTTATGTCCCGGATTTTCTCGTCGAATATTTCGACGGCCGCCGTGTATTTTTCGAAATCAAAACTGAAGAAGGCAAAAAAGCGCAAGGAAAAAAGTTTGCAGCTGCTTATCGCGCGGCGAAAGCATTCGCCTATAAAAACAAATTCAGGTTTCATCTTCTTACCGACGTAGTTCTTGATAGCATCTATATAAAGAATGTCAAATACTTACTGATGTTCAAGACTGACACAATCGATCTGGCTGTTCAGCACCGGATACTGACTGAGCTTCGCAAGAGAAATGTGGCCACCGGGAACGAGGTTCTTAAGGCTATTGCACAAGACAAAGATGAATACTACGCGTTGATCCGGCCTTTCTGGGTATTACTGTACAAAAAGATCATTACCTGCGACCTGGTTAACCTCAAGCTTACAATGAATTCGCCTGTTTGGGAATGCTCGGTAAAACATCCGCCGGTTGAGCTTAGCTATCCTTATACGAAGTCTCCAAAAATTGTTGCACCCAAAACTTTTAAAACCAAGTGAATTATGAGTGTAAGATTCGCAATAAATGAAAAGGTTCTCTTCCGGGGGAAGCCTCACACGATCCTCGCAGAACCGCAGAATCTCGAGTTTGTGATGTTAAAAGATTCCGAAACCTCTAAGCCTGTCCGCGCTGCCTTTCATGAAGTATCCGCGGCCCCTACCGAACAAAGCCATTTAGCCAAAGTCAGGGAGCTTCCGCTTGATGCATTGACGCCGAAGCAGCAGGAACAAGCTGAAAGGCGCTACCAAGTCATTAAGGACTTGCTCAATGTAATTGTCGACCGAGAAAGCATAGAAAAGGCTTCGGTCCAAAACGACGTTGGCGTGTCCACGATTTACAGGTGGATTAATCGATATAAGGTGTTTGGAAACATCAGCGCACTTGTGGATCAGGAAGGAAAAGGCGGAAAAGGAAAATCCCGGATAAACGAAAAGGTCTCCGGGGTTATAGCAGCTCAAATTGGGAAGACCACACTTAACGGGTTGAGTTTCCGTGCCCTCTACGTTGAAATCCAGAAGATTTGCAGGCAAAGGAAGTATGCGATTCCAAGCAAGAATACGGTAAGGAGATTCATCCATGCGGTGGATGAACGAGAGCGTGTAAAGCGTATTAAAGGGCCGCGCACAGCTGCGGAAAAATATGACCCGGTACCCGGAACGATGCATGAAGAAGTCGCGCCGCTTCATTGGGTTGAGATCGATCATACGATCGCCGATATCATGCTCGTGGATGACGAAACCGGCGAGGTGATAGGCAGGCCATGGGTAACAGTTGTGTTGGACATCTATAGCCGGGCAGTCCTTGGTTTTTTCGCAAGTTTTCAGGCACCGGGGTGTTTCGGGACTGGCGTTGCTCTGGTAAACGCAATGCTGCCAAAAGACCGGCTGTTGATTGAATATGGACTCGATCCTAAACTTTGGCCTTGCTGGGGGAAGATGAAGTTGGTCCGCTGCGATAACGCACGAGAATTTAAAAGCGACATGCTCAAGGTGGCCTGCAAGCACTATGATATCAACTTTGAATTCCGGGCTGTGGCCAAACCACGCCATGGGGCCTTCATTGAGCGATGGATGGGGACTTTTGCACTTCGGCTAAAAGATGTTCGCGGCGCGACAAGCGTCAGCAGGGAGATGCGCAAGAATTTCAAGCCGGAAAAGGAAGCCTGTCTGACATTGTCGCAGTTTCAGGAATGGCTGACGCTAATGGTTATTCATTACAATAATGAGGTTCACTCTTCCATTGGCATGACTCCTGTGGAAAAATGGCAGCATGGATTGTTTAATGAAGTTAACGGCATTGGGTTCCCGCCAAGGATGGAAGACACGCGGCAACTGCGCCTTGACTTTGCCCCAACCGTAATGAGAACAATTCGGCCAAACGGCGTCCGCATCAATCATATGTTTTACTATGATCTGCCGTTTGTGAGTTTTATCGGACTGGACAAACGTAAAAAATACGTGTTCAAGCGGGATCCGCGGGATGTCAGTAAGATTTATTTCCTTGATCCTGTTGAAAAACAATATCACGAAATACCCTTCAGCTATCATTCGGCTCCAAAATGCATCAGCCTTTGGGAGATCGATGGCATTGTCAAGCAGCTAAAAGCGGACGGCAAGGTCCCTGATCCTAAATCAATATCTGAATTATATGAACGGCGCAAAAGCCTCGAAGAAAACGCTCAAAAACAAACGAAGACGAATCTCAAGCGTAAGGCGATGAACTCTACGCTGGCCAAAGAAAAAGCGGATGCCAAGTCCGCTGCTTCCGAAAAGCCGGAGAAAACGAAATTGATGATTATCAACCGAGATGAAGAAATAACCCCATTCGAAGTATATGTCAAAAGATCATTTAAGTAGCACCACCCGCGAGTTCCTGGATACTATCGGCTCAGATCCCGGCAACGAAAAGCGCATCCGCCATATCCAGGAAGACAAATGGATTAACTACGGCACAGCGGTTAACGTTTCTAAAAAAGTTGACCGTATCAAGAAAGCGCCGCTTAAACTTCGCCCGCAATGTCTTCTCATTAAGGGTGATCCTCAGAACGGTAAAAGTTCGATGCGCGACATGATTTTCAGGCTGTATGATTTACCTGGTAACCTCGATAAGCGCCCCGTTATCCAATGCCAGATGCCGGCCGATCCGAATGTGAACAAATTTCTTAATTCGCTGCTCGTCGCCTTAGGGATAGGGGAGCGCCCGACAAACAAAAGCGATTCACTGCTTCGGCAGCTTCTGAGGCACTTAGGGGAATATCAGGTCGAGCTTATTATGATCGATGAGTTTCACCATATTGGAAGGTGCCAGGACAGGGTTCTTCGCGTCCTGCTGGACTCGATAAAGGACGTGACCACGATGTCACAGCTTCCGATTCTTGCCTTCGGGGTTAAGAGCGCGGGCATTATTATTTCTAAGGACAGCCAGATCGATTCAAGGTTTGACCAGGTCGAACTGCCGCTGTGGACAGAGAATCAGGATTACCTCCGGCTTCTTGCCTCGTTCGAGAGCCTTCTTCCGCTGAAGAAACCGTCACTCTTGACCACCGATGAGTTGGCCATCAATATTCTCTCTCGGACAAACAAAACTATAGGAGAGATAAGTCGCTTGCTGGAGGCTCTGTCGATCGCGGCGATTGAATCAGGTGAAGAAAAAATCACCCTCGATATGGTCAAAGAAATTCCTTTTCATTCGTGCAAATCGATCACCTTCAACTAAAACCATTTTAATGAGAGTAACCTGCAGAGTTAATCAGCGCTGTCTTAAAACCAGCCACACGAGTTTTGATGATCTTTCAAAAGTGTTCTTGTATGCTCACCGCAAGTCCCACGCGACGATAACCTATAATATCCACGAAGCGACCAAGGGCGATGGAAACCTCGTTGCTATGCTTGCCGCTATCGGGTATGACCTCCGGTCTAGATACAATCGGCTGGATATCGGCCCGAAGAAATATGGCTACAACCGGATAAGAATCGAAGAGACACTCTTTGGATATATCTTAAAAACATTTGAGTTTCATCGGTTGCCGCATTATTCATCAGCTACTCCGGTACAGATTTTCAGGCCTTCAGATTATCACCGTTTTGACGAATACGTGGTAAAGTCGCTCATACGCGAAGACTGGAAGGAAGGGTTTCCTGTTCATTACTGGCTTCGAATAAAATACTTCTTGCGCCAGCTGTTCAAAAATTCGGCTAAGTATTCCGGTAATGGTTCCCCGATATTTCTGTCATCATGTTTCAAAAATAATATGTTGCAGATTACAATCGCGGATTGCGGACTGGGCTTCCTGAAGAGTATCAGTTCGGAGCAGCATGATATTCGGACCGAAGAAGAGGCCATTAGATGGGCCATGATGCGACGAAAGAAAAACAGTTGCCACGCCAAACAATGGCGCAGTTTAACCGCACTTGGTCATTACTGTAAAGGAAACGGAGGTTATCTGAAAATCGTATCACAGACCGCTTCTGTTGATTTTGATCCGCTGAATAAATATCATTCCGCCAGGCTTTCAGCGCCTTTTCCGGGGACCGTTATTAATTTTGCGGTAAAAATCCGCCGGCAGAAATTTGAAAGCCAGCTGTCAGTAGCCGCTTAGCGGTTGGTGGTCCAAGAGTTGCGATCAACAGTACGCTTTAGCTATTTCGGCAAACGTATTTCGTAAAGGCTGGTGCCGGCGAGTCCCGAAAGCCTGAACCCGTATTTTACGAATTCGCACTTCAGCGGCTCCTTGAGATTTTTAACGAGTTTCTTGTCGAGAACCAAGAACCCGTCACGCCATCTAAACGACACCAGCCATATCAGGGTGCGAAGCATGTAGGAGGTATCCTTGCTCGAGTTGTTGACGTAAGCAATCAGCTTCGCAGTTTTGATTCTTGAACTGGAACGGCCGGATTTAACAATTGCCAGGAATGTGCCGTCGTAATTGGTAACTACTAATCGCCTGTTTCTGCCAAAACGTGCCGGTGATTCAGACATTTTAAAATTGACGAAGTCAGGTAAAAGAGAGGTGACCGAAGGATGGTGGTCCTGAACCTCGACAAGATGGCCGTGCATGACGCCGAGATACTTCCTCCCGCTAGTCCCGTCCCGCATTACATAGAGCTTTTCCATGAACTCCAATGCGATAAGATTATCCTTGGTGCAACCCAGGTTTATCCCCGCCTCAAGTAGTCCGTTTCCGGTGCGGGCTATTCAATAAAGTAGGGAGCTATCATTGATTTCCCAACTTACAAAGCTTTAAATGAATTGAGGTAAGTCACCGTTGCGACAGTATAAGTTAGCATTTAACCAAAAAGTTGAAACTTGGTAGCAGATCGCTAGCTGATTTGCGCCTGACACCAGGCAATGCTTTTAAGCCCTTCCATGTTTTTAGGAATATTCTTTTTGACTTAAACGGATTGGCAGCGTTAATCATCCATTTTTTATTTTTTTACTGGAGCAGCGAACGCGGGAAACATGTTTAAGTACCACATCATAGTCTGCTCGGTTAAAGATTTGAAAGCTGGGAAGGCTTTAAATAAAGGGGATGAATCGGTTGGTATTCCCGTTTGAGGTCGTATTAAACTCTTTATTGACTAAAGTCAGCTTCGATTTATGATCAGGATCATAGGGCATCAACTGGGTCTCCGGTATCTTGATGTTGAATTTCAAGCAGCCAATTAACACATCTAACATGAAAAAATCAGTCATCATTCCTGCACTATTGATTGGCGCATTTGCAGCGTGCGCCCCCGAAAAGCCAAACAAAGACGGCGATACAAAGCCTGAAAAAAGTGCTGTTGAAGCAGTGATCGATCCGACAAAGGGAATCGGCCAGGTTAAAAATGTAACGCTTGAAAGTCCGCTAGATCAGGCACGTGTTAAACGGGGCATCGCCATTTACGAAATGAAGTGCCAGTCATGTCACAAGCTTGATGAAACCCGCCTCGTAGGACCGGGCTGGAAGGGGGTAACAAAAAAGAGAAAGCCTGAATGGATCATGAACATGATTACCAATGTAGACATGATGCTTGATCAGGATCCTGAAGCTCAAAAACTCCTTGAACTCTGTTTGATGCGCATGCCTAACCAGAACATGTCAATCGGGGACGCCCGCGATGTGTTGGAATACATGCGCTCTAATGACGGAGAGAAATGAAAACCAACCTAAAAACTATATGAAACGCTTATCCATTATTCCTCTGCTTTTGTTGTTGGCCTGTGGTCAGCAGCAAGCCCCTGGCAACGAAAGCAGTGTGGCTGAAGCAGCACCGGGTGCCGGCCAGTCAGCCGTTCAGGACGAAACCTCGGAGCGTGATGTTGTCCGCGTTGCTGTAACCTCCCCGGTGCATACCACGCTTGTTACCGCACTCAAAACTGCTGAGTATGTTGATGCGCTTTCAAATGCCGGCCCTTTCACGGTGTTTGCGCCTACCAATGAAGCATTCGACAAGCTCCCTGCCGGCACTGTTGAAAATCTGCTGAAACCTGAAAATAAAGATGCGCTTCGGAATATCCTCGAATACCATGTTTATGTGGGAGTTATCACCGAACCTATGGTTCAGGATGGCATGACACTGAATCAGGTTAACCTCGATAACATCACACTTAATACAAAAGACGGAAAGATTACTGTGAATGGCGCTAATGTGCTGGGCGTGGTAAAAGCATCCAACGGAGTAGTGTACGTGATCGATGCGGTGTTGCTTCCTCCTGAAAAGAAATAATGAATCTCACTTCTAAACATTACGATATGAAACGTAAACCTATATACAGATCACTTTTCCTGTTCGGAATCCTGGCGCCGGCAAGTATTCTTTTTCAGTTTTGTAAACCCAAAGGACCGGCTGAAGTGGCAACAGGCAACGCTGCATCGCAAGCATATGTTGCGCCCGGTAAATATGATGAGTTCTACAATTTTGTTTCAGGCGGATTTAATGGCCAAATGAACGTTTACGGTCTTCCATCCGGACGGCTCTTTAGAATCATTCCTGTTTTTTCTGAAGATCCAACATCGGGTTATGGGTTCAGCGAGGAAACCAAGCCTATGTTGAATACATCGCACGGTTATGTTCCGTGGGACGATCTGCATCACCCTGCCTTGTCGACCACCAATGGTGAGCACGATGGCCGCTGGGTTTTCGGTAATGCAAATAACACGCCACGTGTAGCTCGCATCGATTTAAAAACTTTCCGCACCGCTGAAATTATTGAACTTCCAAACAGCGGTGGAAATCACTCATCTCCATTTATTACAGAGAACACCGAATATGTCGTTGCGGGAACCCGCTTCAGCGTACCGATGGGGGATAAGACCGATGTTCCGATCAGCACCTACAAAGAGAACTTTAAAGGAACCATCAGCTTTATTTCTGTCGGCAAGGAAGATGGCAAAATGAAAATTGCCTTCCAGATCAAAACACCGGGTGTAAACTTTGACCTTGCACGTGCAGGTAAAGGCCCGTCTCACGGATGGTTCTTCTTTTCATGCTATAACACCGAACAGGCTTACACACTGCTTGAAGTAAACTCAACGCAGAAAGACAAGGACTTCATTATGGCTGTAAACTGGAAAAAGGCTGAAGAATATCTCGCTGCCGGTAAAGGTGAAAAAGCTAAAGCGAAGTATGTGCACAACTGGTATGATGAAAAGACACATACTGCTACGTCTGAAATGCTGAACGAAGTCATGCAGCTTGATCCAACTGTTTTGAAAGACATGGTGTACTTCATCCCTTGCCCGAAGTCTCCGCATGGTTGCGATACA
The DNA here is from genome assembly GCA_016786495.1 of Cyclobacteriaceae bacterium. GTDB lineage: Bacteria > Bacteroidota > Bacteroidia > Cytophagales > Cyclobacteriaceae > UBA2336. The sequence continues at coordinate 34,567 of JAEUUJ010000038.1, read as the reverse complement.
GACCCTACCGGTGAATACATCGTGGGAAGCGGAAAGCTCGCAGCGTTGATTCCGGTTTTCTCATTTACTAAAATTCAGCAGGCTATCGCTAACAAAGAATTTGAAGGCGATTTTGGTGGTATACCTGTAGTAAAATATGAAGCAGCTTTGCATGGTGAAGTGAAGAAGCCGGGCCTCGGACCTTTGCACACCGAATTTGATGCAAACGGCAATGCCTATACCTCCTTCTTTGTATCATCAGAAATCGTGAAATGGAACGTGAAATCTCTTGAAGTGCTCGATCGCGTTCCTACTTACTATTCAATCGGTCACTTGTGCGTGCCGGGCGGTCCGACCCGTAAACCTCACGGCAAGTATGTAATCGCTTATAACAAGATTACCAAAGATCGCTACCTCTCAACCGGCCCTGAGTTAACGCAATCTGCTCAACTCTATGATATCAGTGGCGATAAGATGAAACTTATCCTTGACTTCCCTACCACAGGGGAACCTCACTACGCTGAAGCTATTCCGGCCAGTCTGGTAATGCCTAATTCGGTAAAAATCTTCAAGATTGAAGATAACAATCACCCATACGTAGCGAAGGGTGAGGGCAAAACAAATGTGGAAAGAAAAGGTAATCAGGTTCATATTTCCATGACAGCCATCCGCTCACACTTAACACCTGACAACATTGAGGGTGTAAAACTTGGTGATGAAGTGTATTTCCATGTAACCAACCTCGAACAGGACTGGGACGTGCCGCACGGCTTTGCCATCAAAGGGGCAAACAATGCTGAGTTGCTGATTATGCCGGGTGAAACGCAAACACTGAAATGGAAACCACTTACAACCGGTGTATTTCCATTCTATTGTACCGACTTCTGTTCAGCGCTGCACCAGGAAATGCAAGGATACATCCGGGTATCTCCGGCAAACAGCAATGTTCCGATAAAATTTTCAACCGGAAGAACTGAGGCCCCGGCTGGTGCCGCAGGTAGTAAGTAGTTCCAATAGTTTACAGGTTGAGTGCCCCGGCAAGCGAAAGTGCCGGGGCTAATTAAACCACCAATCGTATGACTTCGATCAAACCCACATCGCGCGTAATAATTGTTGTTGCATCGCTGATACTAATCGTGGGCTTTTTTGTACCGCTCTGGCAAATCCTGATGTGGGCTCCGCAATATCCTGAAGGTCTTGAAATGGATGTCTGGTACAACGACATCACAGGCGATGTTAAAATCATCAGTGCGCTAAACCATTACATCGGGATGAAGCACATTGAGGTGGGTATGTTTCCTGAATTTCAGTACATCGTTTACATCATCTGGTTTTTAATAGGCTTCGGCTTACTGGTTGCTATATCGGGCAAACGTTTTATGGTATGGCTAAATGCCGGTGTGTTGTTGGTTACCGGGGCTGCTGCACTAATTGACTTTTACCTGTGGGGCTATGAGTACGGCCACAACCTTGATCCTACGGCAGCCATTATTGTTCCGGGCATGTCATATCAACCACCGCTGATCGGAACAAAAGTACTGCTCAACTTCACCGCATTCTCCGGGCCCGATTTGGGTGGATGGGTTTTCGTGGTCTCATTTTGCCTGGTGATTCTGGTGATCATATTAGAAAGATTCTTCTTCAACAGCAAAAAAGCCTGAACTGGTTAATAGTTATGAAAAAACTTACCCTGATATTAATCCTTTTTGCTTTTATTTCCTGCAGTTCAGATCCGGAACCGTTGCGCTACGGAAAGGATATTTGCTACTCGTGTAAAATGACATTGGTTGATAAAAAATTCGGTGCGGAAATCGTAACGAAGAAAGGTAAAGTCTACAAGTTCGATGATCTCAATTGTATGGTGGGCTTTTATAATTCAGATTATGAAGCCCATGAAAATATGGAGCACATTCTGGTGACCGATTTCGCGCACCCGGGAACATTAATTGATGTCCAGCAGGCGTTCTTTGTAAAAACAAGTGAAATCCGTACGCCAATGGCTAGCGGCATAGCTGCGTTCGACAACAAAGAGGATCAGGCAACTCAAAACGAAAAGTGGAAAGGTACTTTGCTCGCATGGGCCGATGTTATAGCTGAGTTCAAGTAGCATTACGGAATGAAAAAACTCCTTGTCATACCGTTTCTGTGTACCTGTTTAATATCCTTCGGAACTTCAATCCCGGTTGGCTCAAAGCATACAGTAAAAACAATCAAGCAGGCGATTGAGAAAGCCAGTCATGGCGATACGCTGATCATCTATCCGGGCGTGTATCGCGAGGGAAACATCGTGCTCGAAAAAAGACTGACGGTTATTGGAAAAGATTACCCGATAGTTGATGGTGAAAACAAGTATGAGATTTTCACCATTCATGCCGACCATGTGACGGTATACGGGTTAAAATTTATCAACACCGGTGTAGCCAGTATCAATGACTTGGCTGCCATTAAAGTACTTGAATCGAACTACCTGCGGGTTCAAAACAACAAGTTCGAAAACACATTTTTTGGAATCTATTTTGCCAACTCCACGAATTGCAGGGTGGAAGGGAACGAATTAAAATCGGATGCCGAATCGGAACATCAGATCGGAAACGGCATTCACCTGTGGAAGTGCGAACACATGACGCTCGATAACAACCGGGTAACCGGTCATCGTGACGGTATTTATTTTGAGTTCGTTACAGAATCACTGATCACCAACAACTACAGCGAGGGCAACATGCGCTATGGTCTGCATTTTATGTTTTCGCATAACGATGAATACAGGAATAACACCTTCATCAACAACGGGGCGGGTGTTGCTGTCATGTACACGAAAGGTGTAAAAATGATCGGCAATACGTTTGAGCACAACTGGGGCTCCTCGGCCTACGGTCTGCTCTTAAAAGATATCCGCGACAGCTTTGTTACCGGCAATATTTTTAAAAAGAATTCGGTTGGAATATTTATGGAAGGCAGCAGCCGAATTGAGTTTAGGGAGAATACGTTTTCTGAAAACGGATACGCGGTTCGGTTACAGGCAAGCTGCGATGATAACGTTTTTGAACGCAATAATTTCTCTGCTAACACTTTTGATCTTGTGACCAACGGTACGCTGGTTCTCAATACGATCAATCACAACTATTGGGATCACTATGAGGGTTATGATCTTAACCATGATGCAGTTGGTGATGTTCCCTACCGCCCCGTGAGTTTATACGGAATGGTGATCGAACACATGCCAAGTGCGGTTTTACTATGGAGAAGTTTCTTTGTGTTTTTGATGGACCGCGCTGAAAAGGCAGTTCCCGCAATCACTCCTGATAATTTGAAAGACAATTCACCGGCGATGAAACCCTATGATTTCCATAAAGCAAATTGACAAGAAATTCGCAAAGCTGACGGCACTTGAAAACGTGAGTCTTGAACTACAGACGGGCAAGAGCTATGCACTCGTTGGTCCGAACGGTTCGGGCAAAACCACACTCATTAAAAGTATTTTAGGTTTGGTGATCCCAACCTCAGGCGACATCCTTTTTAACGAAAAGAATATCCGGCACGATTGGAAGTACCGGGACAAGATCGGGTACATGCCGCAAATCGGACATTATCCGGAAAATATGTCGATCGGCCAGTTGTTCGACATGATGAAGAATATTCGCGGTGAAAATCAGCGTATTGATGAAGAGCTGATTGATGCGTTCAAGCTGTACAAAATGTATGATAAAAGAATGCATGCCCTTTCGGGAGGAACGCGTCAAAAAGTGAGCGCAGCCCTCGCATTTCTTTTCCCTGCCCCGGTTTACATTCTGGATGAACCGACTGCCGGGCTGGACCCAATCTCGACTGAGATATTAAAGGAAAAGATAATTCACGAAAGAAGAATGAATAAACTCCTGATGATCACCTCTCACATTTTGAGCGACCTGGAGGAACTAACCAACAGCATGGTTTACATGTTCGAAGGGAAGGTTCATTTCAACAATACGATCGAACAACTCAAGCATGAAACGAATGAAGTAAAACTGAGCAAAGCGCTCGCCACCTTTATCCGGCAAAAAGAACTTGTAGCCTCTGTATCAGAAGTATGACACGTGTACTGAAATATATTTTATACGATATCCTGAGGACCCGGTTTATCCTGTTGTATACCGCATTCCTGTTCATCAGCACTTTTGGCCTGTATCAGCTCGACAGTGATTCGGGCAAAGTGGTACTCAGCTTGCTTAACATAGTTTTAATGGTTGTGCCATTGGTAAGCATTGTATTTTCAACGATTCATTTTTTTAATTCTTACGAGTTTATTGAACTCATGCTGGCACAGCCGGTTAAACGGAGTACCGTTTTTTTAGGCGAATTCATGGGCGTGGCTTGTTCGCTGTGTGCGGCATTTGTTACGGGGGTGGGAGTGCCCATGCTTTTGTTTGGGATCAACGCGAATGCATTAACCATGCTCTACACGGGTGTAACGTTAACGCTTGTTTTTGTGTCACTTGCCTTTTTATCATCGGTACTCACGCGTGATAAAGCAAAAGCCATCGGCATTGCGTTGCTGTTCTGGTTATATTTTTCTTTGATTTATGATGGTCTTCTGCTTTGGGTAGTGTACAGTTTCAGCGATTACCCGTTGGAAAAAATAACACTGGTGCTCATTGCCTTTAATCCGGTTGACCTTGCACGCATCATCATGCTCCTTCAACTTGATATTTCAGCATTGATGGGTTTTACGGGGGCCTTTTACCAGGAGTTTTTTGGAAGCTACCTCGGGATAGTACTTTCCACGCTCGTGCTTTTTATCTGGATCGTGTTACCGATCGCTTTGGCGCAACGGATTTTTAACCGGAAGGATTTGTGAAGTGGCTTATCCTCTTTCACGTATTGGGAGCAACGATTTGGGCAGGCGGGCATCTGATTCTGTCGCTTGCGTTTCTTCCGCAAGCCCTGAAGCACAGGGATATTTCCATTATTCTCAATTTCGAAAAATACTTTGAGCGAATCGGTCTTCCAGCATTACTAGTTCAGGCAGTGACAGGTGTAAGCATGGCATTGATATACGTCCCATTTTCAGCGTGGGGAAGCCTCGAAACTTCGCATCATGTTTACCTGTGGATAAAACTCGGATTACTGATCGCGACCCTCGCGCTAGGTATCCATGCACGGTTGTTTATTATTCCCCGGCTAACGGCAGAAAAATTATCCTTACTTGCCTTGCATATTATTTTGGTTACCATGCTGGGCGTGGCGCTGGTGATTACAGGAATGAGCTTTCGCTTCACCTATTTCTAACGACGCCAAACAGGTCAGACTAAATTTTTATTTTTCTGTTTTCGAGCGTAAGCGCCCCGTCCTGTTCCATTTTCTTAATTGTGCGGATAACGGTTTCCACGCGCAGCCCGGTCATATCGGCTAACTCCTGACGGGTATACGGAATGGTAATTTTCTTATGGCGCTCAACCTGCATTTTCGATTTGATGTACATCATGATCGTTTTCAGGCGATGTTCAGGTTGATGCGTTGATATTTCTGTCAGTATCATCGTTTTGTATTGTAAGCGCTGGCAGAGTAAACGACAGAGTTTTAAATGCAATTCAAAATGATCTTTTAATAATCTGAGAAAGTCCGGTTTTGGAAGTCGCCATACCTTCCCTGCATTAGTCATTATCGCCGAAGCTGGATAGGGAAAGTCGCCCAAGAGAGCTGGTTCAGCAAAGCTTTCCCCTGCCTCGAAAATTCCATGGGTGAATTCACGCCCCTTGTCATTCAGCACAAACATCCTAACCTGGCCTTGCTCGATTTGAAAGAAATCGACTGCCTGATCACCCTGTTCAAAGAGAAGTTGATCTCTGCGCACGTTCACCAGACGAGCATCATAAGATTCCAAAATTTTTACAGGCATCATCATAAATGGCGATTAAAGCGAAAGTATAGCCGACGACTTTGGTTTACAATGACTTTCGTCAGGTATGTTTAATACTTCCCTACGTGCGAAGAGACGGTCACGCTTCTATTTCTCCATTTAGACTTTGATCAAGCGGATTTTTTGAATAAATCTTTCGGGGATTTGATTACTTTCCACGTCAAAATGCTTAATTTTAACTACCCCTCACTTTGCATCGCCCTTTTTTGATTGCATATAATCAGCGCCCCTAGGGGTGCTTTTAGCATGACTAATTTACTAATTGTTGACGATAGTGATATAGACCTTTTCATCTTTAAGGAATCCATAAAAATTCATGCCGTCTCACTTCGATGCAGTTTGTGTTATTCGGGAGATATTGCGTTAAAATTCATTGACGCGTTTGTACTTGCCAACAAATGCCTGCCCAAACTAATTGTTGTTGATTATATCATGCCGATGATGAATGGGCTGGAGTTTATAGAGCGTTTGAATGCTCGGTTTCCGAATCTGGTTAGTGGTACAAGAATATTTTTGCTATCCGTGCGTATCGAGGCGACGGTTGAGCGTCAAGCAAAGTTGCTAGGAGTTGCTGGCATCTTAATTAAGCCAGTGACGCTTCAAATGTTGCGTTATTTGGAAACATGCATATAGAACGTAATACAAAGTCAGGAAAAAAACACTTGACCGAAGCATGAGTGCATGGAATTTCAACAGGATGGCCATGCCTGATGCCAACATACTGTTTTCGTTAGCCACGTCCCGAATTGCATAGAGCTGCTCCATGAACTCCAATGCGATTGAATTACGCTTGGTGCTATTTAGCCTTTACCCACCTTAAGCAGTCAGTTTCAGCGCACCCTATTTGGTAAAGTTGCGGGCATGGTTCCCCATAGGCATGGTGCTTCCTTGGTTGTCTTGGAACACGTCGCCACCTCTACAACTGTTTTTTTAAATAACGAGACATAGCCAATTGCGTTCAGCCAGTCTTTTAGAGGTAATTTATCTCTCCGCCCGCTGGGAGAATCTATACTGAGGACAGAAACTACTAAGTCCGCCCTTTGGTGAACTACTTTTGCGCCTTTCTGAGAACCCATTTTACGGGAACGCCAATTCTGCTTGACAGCTTTTCATTGGTTTAAACTCGAAATCTGAAGGTTTTTAAAAAAATTTTAGCCTCCGCCCACTTCCCGCCCTTTTGCCACTCTTCCGCCCCGACAACGCACAAAACGAAGCTATTTTTTTGGTAATGATTTGAAGGTGAGGCGGAGCGTAAAATTCGTAAAACAGCCCGAAATCGAAGTTTATCTGAAAAGTTTGTCCCATAAATAATGAGAATGTCTCATTAACTGTGGCACAGTCTCATTATATCTGGGAAACGACAAGAAAGTGGGCTTTTGAAGCATTTTTTGCCCGAAAATGTTAAAAAGTGGTTCAAAGTGGTTGGAAGTGGAGGAAAATTACTTATGTTTGCTAAAGAGGAGAAGACAACCACTACAGTCTATGACCTTTTTTACCAGTGAATATGAAAGTAAGCTTGACGCCAAGGGCAGACTGGTTCTGCCTGCGCGGATCAAGGCACAGTTGCCCGAAGGGGACGCTGAGCTTGTGATCAGGCGCGGTTTCGAGCCTTGCCTCATTATTTACCCCATGGTAGAGTTCAAAAAGGTGTTCTCAAAAATTTCAGGTCTTAACGAGTTCAACGAAGAGTACCGCGCACTCCAGCGGAACTTCCTCGCGGGCATTGCAACGGTCGAGCTGGATGGCAACGGCCGGTTTCTGATTCCGAAGAACATGCTCACCTATGCGCAAATCGAAAAAGATGCGCTGTTGGTAGGTATCGGTAATAAAGTTGAGGTCTGGAATCCTAACGTGTACGAGAAGCACAGAATCCAGGACCAAAGTGAATTGTCAAAACTCGCAGCGAAATATTTGAATGAGTAGCGACCATGGGCAGCACCTATCACAAGCCCGTCATGCTCACCGAATGTATCGATGCCCTGAACATAAATCCGGAAGGGATCTATGTTGACGTAACCTTTGGAGGAGGCGGTCACAGTTTAGCAATTCTGGAACACATCAAAGGCGGACGATTAATCGCCTTCGACCAGGACGAAGATGCTAAACGCCAGGCCGAACAGATAATAAGTCGTTCTTTTACATTTTGCCAGGCAAACTTCATGTACATGAAAAAGTACCTGAAGCTAAACGGAGTAACACAGGTTAATGGCATTCTGGCCGACCTGGGAATCTCTTCGCATCAGATCGATTCACCCGAGCGTGGTTTTTCAACGCGCTTCGATGGACCGCTCGACATGCGGATGGATCAATCCGCAGCAACCAGCGCAGCCGACATACTCAACCATTACAGCGAGCCCGATCTGCATAAACTGCTGGGGATGTATGGAGAAATTAAAAATGCCCGCACTGCAGCTAAACTAATTGTGCAGCAGCGTGTTACAAAGCCTTTTAGTCGCACCGAAGACCTGAAACAGGCCCTGCAAAGCATTGCTCCTAAAGGAAAGGAGTTCAAATATTTCGCCCAGGTGTTTCAAGCCCTGCGCATTGAGGTTAATACCGAGATGAAAGCGCTTGAAGATTTTTTGCACCAATGTGGCGAAGTGATGGCAACAGACGGACGACTGGTGGTGATGAGCTACCATTCACTGGAAGACCGGATGGTGAAGAACTTTATCAATAAGGGTAAAGTGTTTGGCGAAGTAGAGAAAGATTTTTTTGGAAACGAGATTAAACCTTTTGAAGCGGTAAATCGAAAACCGATTGAAGCTTCGGAGGAAGAAATAAAAGAGAATAACAGAGCGCGCAGCGCGAAATTGAGAATCGCAGAAAAAGTAAATAGTAAAGATTAGTTAGTTAATCGTAAAGCAACTTCTAACTACTTTATACTAACTACTAAATACTACGGAGATGGCTGAGAATAAATTACGCATCGAACCACAAACAAACAACGGAAGCAAATCAACCGGTGGCAATGGAACGAGTGTCTTCTCGGGTCTGGAAAAAAAGCTAAAGCTCGAGAACTACTTCGCGGAAGGTTTCCCGGTAAAGAATATTCCGAAGATCGCGTTTGTGATGTTTCTGTGCCTGTTCTACATCGGCAACACGCACTATGCCGAAAAAACGGTCCGTAAAATCAATCAGATTCAGGCCGAAGTAGAAGACCTGCGTGCTGATTACACAACCATGAAGTCCGACATGATGTACGCAAGCAAGCAAAGTGAAGTAGCGCGTAAGGTTAGTGAGTTCGGACTGAAGGAAAGTCTTGAGCCCCCACACAAAATTGTAGTTGAGAAAGGTGAATATTAAGCGATCGATATTACTCAGGGTTAGAGTTGCATTCATTTTTGTCTTGCTCTTCGCCATCGCGGTGGTGGTGAAAACGGGTCACATTCAGTTTGTTGAAGGAGAAAAGTGGGCCAAGCTTGGCGAGAAAGTAACCTTCACCAACATGACGGTGAAAGCAACCCGCGGAAACATCTATTCCGACAATGGAAGTTTACTGGCAACCTCGTTGCCTTTTTATAAAGTAGCCTTCGATGCCACGCTGCCGAAAGATAAGGTGTGGAAAGAAGGACTCGACTCATTAGCTTACCGTCTCTCACGATTTTTTGGCGACCGGTCAACACTTGACTATAAGCGCATGCTTCAGGACGCTCGCGGAGACGGTAAGCAATACATTGTGCTAAGCCGTCAGAACATCGACTACCAGGATAAGAAGACGATGAGCGAGTGGCCTATCTTCCGGGAAGGCCGGCTCGGGGGTGGCGTGATTTTCGAAAAGGTTGATAAACGCTATCGTCCCTTCTACCGGTTAAGCGATCGTACGATCGGGTACATGAATGAAGAAGGCAAAGGTGCCGGACTTGAATTCAGCTTCGACAAACAACTGGGCGGTCAGGATGGATCGGCTTACTACCAGAAAATTGCCGGGGGTGTGTGGAAACCCATTTTCGATGCCAACAATGTTAAGGCAGTTGACGGGATGGACATTACCACAACACTTGATATCAACCTTCAGGATGTTGCGGAAACTGCTCTGCTGAAGGCAATGGCGCAGCACAATGCCGATGATGGCCTCGTGATGGTGATGGAAGTTAAGACCGGACACATTAAGGCAATCTCCAACCTGAGCAGTGACGGCAACGGTCACTTCCGTGAAAAATTCAATTATGCTACTGCAGGATTGTTTGAGCCGGGTTCAACGTTCAAACTGGTAACAATGATCGCATTGCTGGAAGACAGCGAAGTCGAATTGTCTGACAGTGTTGATACCGGTAACGGTGAGTACACATTCTATAAAAACAAAGTGCGCGATCACGAAGAAGGTGGGTTGGGCAGGATCACCGTTCGTCAGGCATTTGAGCATTCATCGAACGTGGCTATGGCAAAACTGGTGGACAAGAACTTTGGTCTTCGTCCGCAGAAATTCCTCGATCATGTTGATCATTTGAAACTTAACAAGCCAATCGGTATTCAAATCAGCGGAGAACCGATGCCGAAATTTAAGCGGCCCGGTGAAAAAGGATGGAGCGGCATCAGCTTGCCGTGGATGGCCTATGGTTACGGAATTGAAAATACTCCGCTGCACACGCTTGCGCTTTATAATGCTGTGGCGAACGATGGTAAAATGATCAAGCCGATTTTTGTAACGAAGATCAGCAAAGCCGATCATGTTGAGCAGGAGTTCGAAACAGAAACCATGGTGGGCAGCATCTGTTCCGATAAAACATTGAAGAAACTAAAACTCATGCTGGAAGGTGTGGTGCAGGAAGGAACTGCAAAAAATATCAAAGATTCGCACTATCGCATTGCGGGAAAAACGGGAACTGCTCAAATCCTGGAGAACGGTCGCTATACCAAGAAATACATCACATCATTTGTAGGGTATTTCCCGGCTGACAATCCAAAATACACCGCTATCGTGCTGATCAAGAATCCACGTGGCTGGTACCAATATGGAAGCAGCGTTGCTGCACCTGCGTTGAAAGAGATTGCGGATAACATCTACGCACGTGACATTGAGCTGCATGCTGCGATGGCAAAAGAACATCTCAATGAAGATGGGGCATTCCCGGTAATCCGTGCGGGTAATCAACAGGAACTTACCATGCTGTGCAACGAATTGGGGGTTTCTAATCATACCCAAACGGAAGAAGAATGGGTTCGCGCATCAAAAAGTGGCAACGCTGTTAACTGGAAAAAAAATCTGATCGGTCAGAATCTCGTGCCGGATGTGAACGGCATGACATTCCGCGATGCCATCTATCTGCTCGAAAGCGCAGGACTTAAAGTTTTTTACGAAGGTAAAGGCCGTGTAGCAAGTCAATCGCTTACACCCGGTACACGTATTTCAAAAGGAAGCAAAATTTTTATCAGGCTGAATGGCTGAGCTGAAAGACATACTCTATAAAGTTTCGATTACATCCTCCTATGGCGACATGAATGTGGATGTGAAAGGAGTGTGCTTTGACTCGCGCCAAGTTAAACAAGGTTATGTATTTGTTGCAGTAAAAGGTACTCAATCCGATGGACATCAGTTTATCGCGAAGGCAATTGAACTTGGTGCGAGTGCCATTGTATGTGAAAAGTTACCCGATACCATACATGAAAAAATCAACTACGCCACAGTCAAAAATAGCGCACAAGCGCTGGGAGTTATTGCTGCTAATTTTTTTGGCAACCCGTCACAAAAATTAAAGCTGGTTGGAGTAACCGGTACGAACGGCAAAACTACTGTGGCCACGTTGTTGTATAAATTGTTTGGCTCACTGGGCTATCGCACCGGTCTCATCTCAACCGTTGAACACCGCATCGTTGATCAGGTTATTCCGTCAACGCATACCACACCCGATCCCATTCAGTTGAATAGCCTGATGGCGAAAATGGTAGAGGCTGGATGCAGCCATGCATTCATGGAAGTGAGTTCGCACGCGGTCGATCAGGATCGGATTGCCGGGTTGAAATTCGAGGGAGCAATTTTTACCAATATCACCCACGATCACCTGGATTATCACAAAACGTTTGATAACTACATCAAAGCCAAGAAAAAGTTTTTTGATGACCTGAGTTCGGATGCTTTTGCACTGGTGAATGCCGATGACAAGCGCGGCATGGTGATGCTTCAGAATACAAAAGCAAAGAAGCAGTCTTTCGGGCTCAAGAAAATGGTCGACTTTAAAGGGAAGATCATCAGCAATACCATCGAAGGTCTTGAGCTGGATGTGAATGGTAAGCCGGTTTGGTTCAAGCTGATTGGCGACTTCAATGCTTACAATTTATTAGCCGTTTATGGAGCTGCAGTATTGTTAGGTGAAGATTCTGAGCAGGTGTTGACAATGCTTTCCTCTATTAAAGGAGCAGTAGGTAGGTTTGAATTGATTCTTCCCGGATCGAAGATCACTGTGATTGTGGACTATGCTCATACACCCGATGCACTTAAAAATGTACTCGATACAATCGCACAATTGAGAACCGGCAATGAACAGGTAATCTCCATTGTGGGTTGCGGTGGCAATCGTGACAAAACGAAACGTCCGCTGATGGCCAGTATCGCGTGCCGCTACAGCGATAAAGTTGTGCTCACGTCCGACAATCCGCGCGATGAAGAGCCGATGGCCATCATTAAAGATATGCAGACGGGCATTGGACCGAGCGATGCAAGAAAAACACTGGTGATTGCCGACCGTGAGGAGGCCATTAAAACTGCGTGCATGATGGCGAAGGAACGCGACATTGTGCTGGTTGCGGGTAAAGGTCACGAAACGTACCAAGAGATTAAAGGAGTGAAATATCCTTTTGACGATAGAGAAGTAGTTGAACGGATGCTCAAATTATTTGCTAACTGATGCTGTACTACCTATTCGATTATTTAGATAAGCAATTCGACTTCTTCGGAGCAGGAGTGTTTAAATACATCTCGTTCCGGGCGGGCATGGCTGCGGCTATCTCACTGCTGATTACCATCATCTTCGGTAAAACACTGATCAATTTTTTAAAGAAGAAGCAAGTTGGCGAAGAAATTCGCGAGCTGGGTCTTGAAGGGCAGTCGGCAAAAAAAGGCACGCCTACCATGGGTGGTCTGATCATTATTGCCGCCATACTCATCCCGACGTTGTTGTTGGCAAAACTCGACAACGTCTATGTGATTTTGTTGGTCACTGCCACCGTATGGATGGGTTTAATCGGCTTCCTGGATGACTATATCAAAGTATTTAAGAAAGACAAAAAAGGACTTGCCGGTAAGTTTAAGATCGTGGGTCAGGTAGGCCTTGGATTGATTGTCGGCTTCACGCTTTATTTCAGCGACAGCGTTGTGGTGCGTAAGGTAGATCCCACCGTGGAGGTTGTTGCGGTTGACGGAACTCCGGTAAGAAATTTCGAAGACATTAAATCAACCAAAACCACGGTTCCCTTTTTTAAGAACAACGAACTGGATTACAAAAAAATCGTTCCGTTTCTCGGTGAGGAATATACCTGGATCATTTATGTACTCGTAGTAATCTTCATCATCACAGCAGTGTCTAACGGTGCCAACATGACGGATGGTATTGATGGACTTGCTGCAGGCTCCGCGGGTATCATTGCCATCACCATCGGCATTTTTGCTTATCTCTCTGGTCGTGTTGACTTCTCGAACTATCTCAACATTATGTACATCCCTAATTTGAGCGAGTTGGTAATTTTTTGCACGGCATTCGTAGGGGCATGTCTCGGATTCCTGTGGTATAACGCGTACCCCGCTCAGATATTCATGGGTGATACGGGCAGCTTAACGCTCGGAGGCGTGATTGCGGTGTTGGCATTGGCCGTACGCAAGGAATTATTGATTCCGGTAATCTGCGGGATCTTCCTGATCGAAAATCTTTCCGTGCTCTTACAGGTGGCATACTTCAAGTATACGAAGAAGAAATATGGAGAAGGGCGCAGAATCTTCCTGATGTCGCCATTACATCATCATTATCAGAAAAAAGGTATTCATGAGTCTAAAATCGTAACGCGGTTCTGGATTGTTGGAATTCTGCTGGCCATACTTTCACTCGCAACACTCAAACTTCAATGAGCAAACGTCTAGTCATATTAGGAGGAGGAGAAAGCGGAACGGGCGCAGCGCTGCTTGCGAAAGTAAAAGGCTTTGATGTGTTTGTGTCCGATCAGGGTTCAATCAAGGAGAAGTATCGCGATGATCTCGTTCGCAACAAGATTGAATTCGAAGAGCAGCAACATACTGAAGAAAAAATTCTCAACGCTGACCTGGCGATTAAGAGTCCGGGTATTCCCGACAAGGCCGAGATCGTTAAGAAACTGAAGGCAAAGGGCGTTGAAATCATCGATGAAATTGAATTCGGTTTCCGGTACATCAATGGGAAAGTGATTGCAATCACCGGTACCAACGGCAAAACGACAACCACGCTGCTTACCTATCATTTAATGAAGTCGGCCGGCTTTAGTGTTTCCCTTGCTGGGAATGTAGGCGAAAGCCTGGCGCGAAAAGTGGCTAATGGCGATGCTGACTGGTATGTATTGGAAATCAGCAGTTTCCAGCTGGATGGTACGAAAACGTTCAAGCCGGAAATCGGTTTATTGATGAACATCACTCCGGATCATCTCGACCGGTACGAATACCAGCTTCAAAATTACATCAACTCGAAATTCCGTCTTATCCAGAACATGGATAGCGGCTCGAGGTTTATTTATTATTCAGATGACGAGATCATCACCCGTGAGCTTGCTTCAAGAAGTATACCCGCAGCAAAAATTCCGGTGTCGCTGAAGAGTTCCCATGCACCCGCGTTCTACGATGGGTCGCTCATGCAATTTAATCTGTCAGAGAAATTCAGCATAGCGCAAGCCGATACTACGTTGAAAGGGCCGCATAACCTGATCAATACCATGGCGGCGGTATCCGCAGTTCATCTGGCCGGTGCAAAACTGGAAAGCATCCGGGAGGGATTAAAAACATTCAAGAATGCACCTCACCGGCTCGAACCCGTGGGCACTGTTAACGGGGTAGACTTTGTCAATGATTCGAAAGCCACCAATGTGGACTCAGTTGTGTATGCCCTTGGCAGCTACAACCAGCCGCTCGTGTGGATTGCAGGCGGCATCGATAAGGGGAACGACTATAACCTGATTAAAGATCAGGTGAAGGAAAAAGTAAAGGCACTGATCTGTTTGGGAACCGACAACAAGAAGCTTAAAGATTTCTTTGGCGGAATTATTCCCGTTATCCGCGAAACCCAAAGCGTGGAAGAATTGGTGCAGATCGCGTTACAGGAGGCACAGAAAGGTGATGTGGTGTTGCTATCACCGGCATGCGCAAGTTTTGATCTCTTTAAGAATTATGAAGACCGGGGAGATCAGTTCAGGAAGGCAGTGGCTAAGTTGAAGTTAGAACATAGCATTTAGAAGTTAGAATGGAAAGCAAGAGACAAGCAGCAAAATCTTTTCGCGACCTGATCGTGTGGCAGAAAGCGCATGAACTTGTTCTTGATGTTTACCAGGCAACACAATCCTTTCCTAAAGAAGAAATGTACGCTTTGACTTCTCAGATCAGGAGATCGACAATGTCGGTAGCGGCAAACATCGCTGAGGGGTTTAAAAAGACAAGCTCGCGTGATAAAATCAGAATTTACAATATCGCGCAAGGTTCGTTGTCTGAAACGGAGTATTTCCTGTTGTTATCACAGGATCTTAGGTATGGTGATATGAAGGAGTTGTTGGGCAAGGCGGATGAAGTAGGACGAATCTTAGGGTCATACATTAGAGCGGTTAAATCATGATTCTAACTTCTGACTTCAACATTCTAAATCCTGTTTTATGAATAAAATAAAGGAGTGGGCTGACAAAAATTTGCAAGGCGACAGAGTGATCTGGGCAGCCGTGTTTGGATTATCATTGATTAGTATTCTGGTGGTGTATAGTTCGATCGGCACAATGGCCTATCGCAGCTCCAAGAGTACCGAGTGGATTCTGTTGAAGCATACAGGTCACATTCTCATTGGCCTTACTGCCATGTGGCTCGCGCACAAAGTTGACTATCGGTTCTATTCACGCCTTTCAAAAATCGGTTTGTGGATCAGTATCCCGTTGCTGATTTATACGTTCACGAATGGTGTTTCGCTTAACGATGCATCCCGCTGGATTGCGATTCCGCTGTTTGGATCGTTTCAGCCCTCTGACTTTGCCAGCCTGGTTTTGATAATCAATATCGCCAGCATGCTTGCCAAGCGTCAGCAGAATATTGACGATATAAAAGAATCACTCATTCCCATCCTGATGTGGTGCGGAATCATCTGCGGTCTGATCGCATTAACAAACTTGTCAACAGCCATTCTGTTACTGGCTACCTGTTTCCTGATCATGTTTATCGGACGTGTTCCGGTGAAGTATCTTGCAATGCTGGTGCTTGTAGGTGTTCTGGCCGGAGCCATGGCCCTGCAGTTTGGTGTTCGGGGCGCTACCGCGAAAAGCCGTATCACAAACTTCATTGAAGGTAAAGAACTTCCGTTCCAGGCTAAACATGCCCGCATCGCGGTGGCTACGGGTGGCATTGCAGGTAAAGGCCCTGGTAACAGCGACCAGCGGAACATTCTTCCGCACCCGTATTCCGATTTTATTTACGCCATTGTAATTGAAGAGTATGGAATGATTGGTGGTGCAGTAGTACTTGGACTGTACCTGTTGCTCCTGCACCGCGGCATGAAAGCCGCGTACAACAGCGAACGCGCCTTCGCGGGATTGCTGTCGGCAGGATTGAGCTTCGATCTCGTTTGTCAGGCAATGGTAAACATGGGGGTTGTCGTTGGTCTCGGACCGATCACCGGTCAGCCGTTGCCTTTCATCAGTATGGGGGGGACGTCTATGATTTTCACCGGACTATCAGTCGGCATCATTTTAAGTGTGAGCCGTGGTGAACGCGATGAAGTGTTCGATCAAAAGACAAAGGGTGAAGTGAAGGATAAGAAAGAAAATAAAAATGTTGAAGCAGTTGCTGCATAAATCTTGAATAAGCAACAACCATATCGATTGATTATCAGCGGAGGCGGAACCGGGGGACATATCTTTCCCGCAGTCGCCATCGCGAACGAATTCCGCGAACGCCATCCGGATGCACAAATTCTATTTGTCGGTGCGAAAGGACGCATGGAAATGACACGGGTGCCTGAAGCCGGTTATAAAATAATCGGCCTCTGGATCAGCGGGCTTCAGCGCACGCTAACCCTGTCGAACCTGCTGTTTCCGGTTAAGGTAATTGTGAGTTTCATCCGTGCAACATTTATCATGAAGCGGTTCAAACCACATGCGGTTATTGGAACCGGTGGGTATGCCAGCGGACCAATCATGCTTGCGGCCACGCGTTTTGGAATCGCTTCCGTGGCACAGGAACAAAATTCGTTTGCCGGGATGGTCAACAAACAGGTGGGCGGAAAAGTGAGCAAAGTGTGTGTAGCCTACGAAGGCATGGAGAAATATTTTCCAAAGGACAAAATTGTGTTAACCGGAAACCCGGTTCGTAAGGACATCCTCGTGATTCATCCTAAACGTGAACGGGCGTTAACGCAGTTGGCCTTTGAAGCAAACCGGAAGACATTGTTGATCATTGGAGGTAGTCTCGGTGCGCGAACGATCAATGAAAGTATCCTCGCGGGTATCGACAAATTGATTGATGCTCAAATCCAGGTGATCTGGCAAACGGGCAAAGGTTATCATCAGAACGTGACAACCCAGTTAGCAGGAAAGGATCTGAAAAAAATCCGTGTGTTTGACTTCCTGAAGGAAATGGACCTGGCATACGCGGCCGCAGATGTTGTGATCTCACGTTCGGGCGCGTTGGCGGTGTCGGAGTTGTGCATTGCCGGCAAGCCGTGCATTCTGGTACCTTCTCCAAACGTAGCAGAAGATCACCAAACAAAAAATGCCATGGCCTTGGTTGAGAAGAAGGCGGCATGTTTAGTGGCCGATAAGGATGCAAATGAAACGCTGGTAGACGAAGCAATGAAATTATTGTTCGATGAGCAACGCGCCAGGGTGTTGAGTGAGAACATCGCGAAGCTGGCGAAGCCAAACGCAACCCGCGAAATCGTAAATGAAATTGAGAAGTTAATCGGAGCGAACAGGAACTAATGGATTTGAAGCAGTACCATAACGTTTATTTTTTAGGAATCGGAGGGATTGGAATGAGTGCTATTGCCCGATGGTTCATGCATAGCGGATTGAACGTTTCCGGTTATGATAAGACTTCGACTGTACTTACGCAGGAATTGGAACGCGAAGGAATGACCATCCACTACGATGACGACATTCGCAATATTCCCGGCGAGGTGATGGTTGGGAAAGATACTACCCTGGTGGTATACACACCGGCTATTCCGAAGGATCATAAAGAGCATGCCTACCTGAAAGAGCAAGGGTATACGATTATGAAGCGGTCGGAAGTGCTGGGTCTGATTACCAAGAGTTATAAAACAATTGGAGTTGCGGGCACACATGGCAAGACCACAACCAGTTCCATGGTGGCGCATATCCTTAAAACAGCAAAGAAAGACATGGTTGCCTTTCTGGGCGGAATCACAGCCAACTACGAATCAAACCTGGTGATGGAAGGCGCGGTGAATGCAGAAACAACGGTGGTGGTGGAAGCGGATGAATTTGACCGGTCGTTCCTTCGATTGTTCCCTGAAATTGCCGTGGTGACCAACGCAGATGCGGATCACCTGGATATTTATGGCGACCACGACAGCCTCGTAACATCGTTCCGTGATTACATTAAGCAGATTAAGAAGGGTGGCTCACTGATTATTCATGAATCGATTGCCGACTTGCTGGCATCAGATGTTGATCATGTGAAGAAATATATTTACAGCATGAGCCGGGGGCAATTTTTTGCCGGCAACATTACAGCGCACAGTGGTTTTTTTGAATTTGACCTTTGTGGTTTTGGTCCTAAAAATGAGCGCGTAAGGCTTGGTATCCCCGGTTTTCACAACGTTGAAAATGCCGTTGCGGCTTCTATTGCAGCGCACCTGTGTGGTATCAGGATCAGCGTGATAAAGGAAGCCTTGGGAACCTTTACCGGTGTGAAGCGCAGGTTTGAATTTGTGGTGAAAGGTAAGAAGGTGATTTTCGTGGATGACTACGCGCATCATCCAACGGAGATCGAAGCCTTTCTCCGCTCGATGAAGTCGATGTATCCGCAACGCAAGCTTACGGTGATCTTCCAGCCACACCTGTTTACCCGTACGCGTGATTTTGCGGCAGGATTCTCGAAAAGCTTAAGCATTGCCGATGAAGTAGTGCTGATGGATATCTATCCGGCACGTGAACTTCCGATCCCGGGCGTTACATCCGATATGCTGTTTACCGACATCACCAGCAAGGTGAAGATTCGTTGCGGCAAAGCGGATTTGATGGAAAAACTTGACGCGCTTGACATCGATGTGTTGGCCACCGTAGGCGCGGGCGACATCGATACGTTTGTGCAGCCCATTAAAAATATGTTGAACAAGAAATACGAAGGCTAAGTGAAAATTAACTTCAACATAAAACGAGAGATCAAGATTACAGCACTGCTGGCAGTTGTTTTCCTGCTGATCGCGGTAAGCGAACGCAAGCAGGGTACGATTGCGGTGAAGAACATCGTCATCAAAGTCGAGAATATCGAAGGCAATCAGTTCATCGATGAAGGCGATGTCGCAGACCTGATGCAGTTAGGAGAAGAGAACCTCAAAGGCGCAAGCCTGGAGAAGTTGAACATGAAGGAACTTGAGAAACGAATTCGCATGAACCGTTTCGTAAAAGATGCGCAGTTGTACAGCGATCTGAAAGGCAACCTGGTGGTGAATGCCAAACTTCGCAGACCGATCGCGCGACTGGTTCGCAACGATGGTCCGGATGGCTACATCGCGGAAGACGGAACCGTGATGCCTGTATCAGATAAGTTTACTACGCGTGTGGTGTTGATTAGCGGGTCGTATATCCGTGGTTTGCTTTCCCTTGAAAACCTTAATCAAACGGAGGAAACCAGGAATCTGATGAAGATGCTCGAAATGATCCGCGAAGATGATTTCTGGCGTGCGCAAGTTGCCCAGCTTGACATCGACAGCAAAGGACGCGTCAACATCCTTCCGCAGATCGGAGGTCAAACCATCGAATTTGGAGTGGCTGAAAACCTCGAAACCAAGTTTAAGAAAATGCGGATTTTCTATAAAGAGATTCTTCCGCAAAAAGGCTGGAACACTTATAAGAGAGTAAACCTCGAATACGAAGGACAAATCATTGCAGAATAACGAACAATAAATAGATCAACTAAAACGAAACAACCACTATTAAAAATACGATCATGGAAAACTCAAAAATCATAGTAGGACTCGATATCGGCACAACAAAAATCTGTGCGATTGTCGGTCGGAAAAATGAGTTCGGCAAGCTCGAGGTACTGGGCATGGGGAAGGCGGAAAGCGAAGGCGTTGTAAAAGGTGTTGTGTTCAACATCGACAAAACCGTTCAGGCTATCGAGAAAGCGATTAAAGATGCAAGCGATCAGTCGGGCATCGACATCGCGGTTGTGAATGTCGGCATCGCGGGTCAGCACATCCGCAGCTTCATTCAGCATGGTGGCATCACCCGTTCGTCAAAAGAGGACGAAATCACAATCGATGATGTAGAGCGTCTCACGCAAGACATGTACCGCATGGTAGTACCTCCGGGGAGCCAGATCATCCATGTTATGCCGCAAGACTACATGGTCGACTACGAGGAAGGAATTAAAGAACCCGTTGGTATGTCGGGTGTGCGTCTGGAAGCAGACTTCCACATCATTACTGCACAAACCAACGCGATCAATAATATCAACAAATGTGTTCGCAGAGGCAACCTGGAAACAGAAGAACTCATTCTTGAGCCGCTGGCGTCAAGCCTGGCAGTATTGAGCGATGAGGAAAAAGAAGCAGGTGTGTGTCTGATCGACATCGGTGGCGGTACAACCGATATCGCGATCTTCTACGATAACATCATTCGTCATACCGCTGTGATTCCGTTTGGCGGAAACATCATCACCAACGACATCAAGTCGGGATTGATGGTTCTTCCACAGCAGGCCGAACAGTTGAAGACGCGCTTCGGAAAGGCGATAGCAGAAGAAGCATCTCCGAATGAAATCGTTTCAATTCCGGGCATCCGTAACCGCTCGGCAAAAGAAATTTCTGTGAAGAACCTGGCGAACATAATCCAGGCCCGCATGGAAGAAATCATTGAGATGGCGCACGCGGAGATCATCAGCTCGGGATTTGAAAATCGCCTCGCAGGCGGTATCGTGATCACGGGTGGTGGCGCACAGCTTGCCAACCTGAAGCAACTGGTAGAATACATGACCGGTATGGATACGCGCATCGGCTATCCAAACGAACACCTCGGCAAGAGCAAAATCGAAGCTGTGAAAAGTCCGATGTATGCGACAGCGGTAGGACTGGTACTGGCCGGCTTCCGTTCACTTGATGAGCGCGAAGACCGCTACAAAGAAGCACGGGAAATGGTAAAAGTAAATGTGAAACAACCCCGTAAGACCGTTTCATCTAAAAACTTCTTCAACGACATCCTCACGAAAACGAAGAGTTTGTTGATCGATGATTTGGATGGAAAGAATGAGTATTAAACAGGTATTAGGTGTTAGGTATTAGCCCGCTAATTCCTGGTCCCCAATGCCCAACTAAAAGAAGCAACCACTAAAAATTAAAATTATGTTTGAAACCGGATCGTACAAATTTGATCTACCCAAGCACAACACGCTGGGCGCTCCGCGATCGATTATCAAGGTGATCGGTGTAGGCGGTGGCGGAAGCAACGCTGTAAACCACATGTTCCGTCAGGGAATAAAAGACGTTGAGTTTGTCGTGTGCAATACCGACTTACAGGCGCTCAACGCCAGCCCTGTACCAACCAAATTGCAAATTGGTGTTGACCTCACAGAAGGCCTCGGCTGCGGTGCCAATCCTAAAGTAGGGAAAGGTGCAGCGATTGAAAGCAAAGAGCAAATCCGTGAATTCCTCGAAGGAACGAAAATGGTGTTCATCACAGCCGGAATGGGCGGTGGCACCGGAACCGGTGCAGCTCCCGTAATTGCGAAGATTGCGAAGAGCATGGGCATCCTCACGGTGGGGATCGTAACCGAGCCGTTCCAGTTCGAAGGAAAGAAAAAATTAGAGCAGGCCAATGCCGGTATCGCAGCGCTCCGTCATAACTGCGACACGGTGATTGTGATCCTGAACGATAAGTTGCGTGAGATTTATGGCAACCTGCCAATCGGTGCTGCATTCGCGCAAGCTGATAACGTACTCACCACAGCAGCAAAAGGAATTGCTGAGATCATTACGCTTGCCGGTTATGTAAATGTCGACTTTCAGGATGTTCGCACGGTAATGCGCAATGCTGGGCCTGCTGTAATGGGTACAGCGGAAACCAAAGGCGAAGGCCGCGCACGCAATGCAGCAAGCGGAGCGTTAAGCTCACCGCTGCTCGATAATTGCGACATCATGGGTGCAAAGAAGATTCTGTTGTCGATCGTATCCGGAACAGAAGCTGAATTGTCGATGGATGAACTGACCGAGATCACGGAATATATTCAGGAGCAGGCCGGTCAGGAAGCAGAGATGATCTTTGGCCACGGTGTGGATACTGCGCTGGGCGATCGGCTGCGGGTAACGGTTATTGCAACCGGTTTCCAGACGGAGGAAACATTAACAGAAGAGACAAAAAAGCAGGAAGCGGAAGAGGACAAGAAAAAGGTTCACGACCTCGACCGCAGTCAGATTTGGATGTTTGAGCAGGAGAATATCAATCACTCGAACGAAATCCAATTGAAGAAAACCGAAGAACCTGTAAAGCCTGCGAAGAAGCAGGAAGATGAGGATGAAAAACCGGTACAGCGTCAGTTCGTTTTCGACTTACCGGTGAGTAAAAACCCGGTGAAGGATACAGAAGACGATTTCAGTGATGAAAGTCTCTTTGGAAATCATGACGATGAGTTCGAGCGTGAAACCGAAAAGTATGGCGACCAGATCATCAATGATGACGGTATGATGGAAATCCGCTCGGCCAAGCAGCGTTTGCAGGAGCAGGCAAAAGAACGTAAAGAGAAGTTGAAGAACGCCCGCAAACAAGAGATGACTAAAGAAGAGTTCAATGAGAAGTGGGCATTGCCTGCTTACTTAAGACGTGGTGTGAAGATGGACAACGTTCCGCATTCGTCAGAGCCGTTGATCTCTAAATATAATCTCAACGATGACAACAGCTTGCTGGGTAACAACAAGTTCTTGCACGATAATGTTGACTAAAAGTCAATGAAGATTTCAAAGGTATGGCATACTCAGCACGTCCGGTATTTTACTCCATTCGTAGTGGTTGTTGGTGGTAAATATTTTTTGCCGGTGCTGATGTGCCTGATTATTAGTTCAGGTTCCTAACCTGATTACTTTTTAACCTTTGAAAAGCCCTGGCGGACGGCCGGGGCTTTTGTTTTTATGCCTGTTCCTTATTCATAAGCCGTCATCCTGAGCGTAGCGAAGACTATCGTGTAGGATGTTTCTGAAAAGATGCGAATGCAGCTGATTTTCAATGATTTCTGACTTGGCATGTCCCTTGTATTGTATCACCTGACTTTAAATCCCAGTATTATGAAAAGGTCATTTTTACTTCTGACTGCGCTGATTGCGCTCGCCTCATGTGATGTGTACATGGTTGATACCGAAAGGCCGTATCGTTCGCGCGATCGCATCATCGGAAGTCACTACAATGAAGAATACAGCCAGACCTATCACGAGTATTACGAATATGACGTTTGGATTTCTTCCGGCACGCGTCCAAATGAGGTGTATATCGAGAACTTGTATACCGAAGGTCTCTCCGTATATGCAACCGTATCGTACGATGCGATTACTATTCCTTATCAGATTATCGATGGATATGAAATAGAAGGGGCGGGAACAATTTATAATGATCAGATCGCGCTGAATTACTATGTCCGCGACCGGTATTCAAATACGGTTAAAGACTTCTGTGAAGCCACCCTTTGGAACGATGGATATTACTCCGGTCGCAAGGCGGAAAACAAGAGGATCGTAACCCGAACAAAAGACATCATTTTTTAACAAGATCATGGTAGGTAGTCCCTGAGCGTAGCAAGGGAACAGGTTGACGCCTCGCAGCAATGCGGGGCGTTTTTTTAATTACCGCTTCCCGCGGAAATTCGTTTCGGTTGCATCTTCAGATACGTCATCTTATACGTAAACTCCGTTTTTCCATTAACCTCAGTTCGAATTCCCTCCAGCAGGTCACGATCTTTATCGAACGAAAACATGTAGGTGAAACTTTTTCCCTTCGGCTCGAAATGTTTATAAATCATGATGTTCCGGTCATTCATCGCGGCAAACTCTCCGCGTACTGGATAGGACGCCTGGTTTTCCTTCTCTAAGGAGATTTCGATGTACTCCCGGCCGGAGGTGTGATCGCGAAGAATGGCTACGGTAGCATAGTTTTCTTTTCGCTCAACTACGCGCTGTTGCTCTTCCGAAGAAAACAGCGGCTTGTTCTTTTTTTCAACTA
The DNA here is from genome assembly GCA_016786495.1 of Cyclobacteriaceae bacterium. GTDB lineage: Bacteria > Bacteroidota > Bacteroidia > Cytophagales > Cyclobacteriaceae > UBA2336. The sequence goes on along the minus strand of JAEUUJ010000038.1, from coordinate 10,098 downwards.
CGATCGAAACCGAATAAATGCCTTCTATTTCATCGGCAGAAGAGGCGTCTTTGTTCATGTAACGCTTCATCAGTTCCTGAAAATCCACTTGCTCAAATTCCGGCTGGACAGCTTTTAATGTGGCGGCTTTGCTGATCTCCATCATCTGTCGCATGCAGCCCGAAAGCAGACCCGTGGCTGCAAAAGATATAAAAACCGAAAGAAACCGCGCCCTCATGGCAACAAGATATAATTTTTGAGTGAAAGTTATGCGTAGCTCCCTGAGGATCGAATAGAACGCAGGTGAAGGGAGTGGAGCTCGTCCGGTGGGGAAATCCAAACATCCTTTTTTCTCCTTACCTTCGCTTTACATTCTCCGCAAAAAATATGAAGCGTGTAGTTCTCATCTCCATTTCGGTTTTGTTGTTGATTCTCGTGATCGTATACTTCTCCGGACCAAAACCCAAGCATCCGAAATTTAACAAGGTATTCAGTCCAATGGATGGTGCTCCGGTTGCGCTCGATGCGTACCTCGCGTACAAGGAGAGTTTGCATAAACTCAAGCCTAACAACGAAGCTCGGATTGTTTGGGCCGACTCGGTCAAAAAGAAAACAGAGTATGCCGTGGTTTACCTGCACGGTTTCTCAGCAAGCCAGATGGAAGGTGATCCTGTGCACCGCAGATTCGCGAAGGCTTTTGGAGCGAACCTGTATCTGTCGCGCCTGGCCGATCATGGCATTGACACAACCGAAACACTGCTGAATTTCACAGCCGATCGTTTTTGGAATAGTGCGAAAGATGCGCTCGCGATGGGGAAGGCGATTGGAAACAAAGTGATTCTGGTAACCTGTTCAACGGGTGGAACCGTAGGACTGATGCTTGCAGCGGAATATCCGGACGATGTGTACGCGCTCATCAATATGTCTCCCAATATCGCCATTAACGATCCCGCAGCCTTCTTGCTGAACGATCCGTGGGGATTGAAAATCGCACGCACGGTGCTCGGCAGTAATTATCGCGAGTGGGTTCCCGATCCGGAACGCGCCAAGTACTGGAACAGTAAGTACCGTATTGAGGCACTCGTGCAACTGGAAGAACTGGTAGAGAGCAGCATGACTGAGGAAACGTTCAAACGGGTGAAGCAGCCCTGCCTTAACCTTTACTATTATAAAGATGAAGAACACCAGGATCCGGAAGTAAAAGTGAGCGCCATGCTCGAAATGCACGAGCAGCTCGGCACGCCCGATAGCTTAAAAGATGCTATCGCCATTCCTAATGCCGGAGCACATGTACTGGGTTCATCATTGACATCAAAAGATGTGGAAGGTGTTTACCGGCAAATAGAACGGTTTGCGGTGGAGAGACTAAAGATGAAGAAGCTTGAGTAATGTTACTTGTCCGCGATAAATCGGATGAGTTGATTTCGCTCAGTTGAATTGGGCATTCGGTATCATCAACTGAATCGCTCGGAAGGGTGTTACGGCTTAATCTTCACCAGCTTTCCTTTTCGCTTGACAATGTTTTTATAGTCCCACTGGATAGACTTGGCTTTTTTCAGCCAGCGTTTCAAATCTTTGGTGTTGATTTCATCCACGGAAGTGTATGTGATCGAAGCATCCTTGAATTTTCCCGTTCCAGGTTGCAGTGCTTCTTCGTCAAAGCTGATCCCGCTCCAAAACATCAGGCGCATGCCGCTTTTCAACTTGCTGTAACCTACAATCGGGTTACCGTCTAAAAACCAAACCGGATGACGATGCCAGACTTTGTTCTCGGCTTTCGGGAAACCGTTCGTAATTTCGGTTGCGAGCAAGTTGGCAATACGTGCATCAGTTTCACTCAGGGAATGGTTATAGGCCTGGGTATCCGGATTCATGATTTGTTCGTAGTAACAGGTACGATAAAGATACGAAAAAGAAGGCTCTCCAACGCGGAGAGCCTCTTTATTCTATTACCTGTTAATTCTCTCACGATTTAAGTGACTTTTCGATCGCATTATTTAGCAACGTAAAGATTGTTTCTCCGTTTCCACGAATACCACCCGTTAACGAGAAAGATACTTTTCCTTTTGCGAAAATAATGTTCTGCGGGAACATCTTGATGTCCCAGTCAAGCAGGTATTCTCTTGCCTGCTCACGTGCAATGTGAGCGTAGTGAAATTGGGTCTTCGATAGAAATTTCTCAATTTTTTCCTGACTTGATTCAGAAACTGACAGAAAAACGACATTACGGTTATTTTTATAGTGATCAACCAGTTTGTTCAATTCAGGCATCTCTTCAACGCAAGGAGAACATTCCACGAACCAGAAATTGACGACAACAATTTTATCCAGCAAGTCTTTTGAATTCCATCGTTTTCCGGAAATATCGGTAAAGGAGAACTCAGGCATATTATCACCTTGTACAAAGCCAGTCGGGCTAGTCACACTCAACGAAGAAGAATTTCCACCGGCCCCGTTTGTCGTAGTCACCGCGAGGGGTACCGGTTTAGCCATAATATAGTAGTCCTTAATCACGCTGTTTGCAGCATTGTAGACGGCCGGCATGAGGTTGCGGTTGTCTGTCAGGATCTTTCTAAAATCATCTGCTGAAATTTTTTGCCGCGATTCGTTGTAGAAGCCAATGGAAGAATTTGAAAAGTCAATTTCTTCTAACAACGGTTTTACCGATGCAGGATCAACAATCTGCATTGTGAGTTCCTGGATGACACCTTCGGTTACCCGAATTGAGTTGTATTTAACGCGTTTACCTTCACCCGATGCCTGTATTATGCGGTCTGCCAGAGCATCAAAGGAGATCGGTGTTCCGTTTTCGCCATTGATGATGCAATCTTTTCCGTATTTCTTGAGCAGCATGGCGGAGAGTTGTTCTTTAGCAGACTGTGACCGGACTATAAGCGATGAAAATAGAATGACGTTCAGGAGGATTATTTTTTTCATAATGGTTTTTTATGAAAATTAATCGTTTGTGAACATGTCAGTCGTTAATTAACCTTACATAAAAGTTAATTACTGTTAACGGGAGGATGCAACGGTTTGATCCTATCGCACAGTGTCCGTCATCGGACGGCAATGATTTTACCGATGTAGTTATATAGTCGGACGGACGTGGATACTAGTGTTTCGAAGTAAGAAATTTTGCGAAGTCATCCTTGCTCGACATAAATACAAACACGTCATCAAGTGTGTAAAAGGTCGATTTTTCAATGGCCTGATCGTACATACTCTTAACGAATTCCAGCCGTTGATCTTCAAAACCAAGAAGTTTGGCAATTCCCCGGATTTGGTCATTGGTCAGGCATTTGTTTTTCGTAGCCAGCTGCGCCACGGTCATCCTGTCGCTGCTAAATCCTTTTTTCTCAATCGCTTTTAAGGCAGTCTGGTAGTCCCGGTCACCCAACTTGCACAGTTCGAACGGATCTTCTTCGACAACGGTGATAATCGTTGTTGGCTCAGGTTCCTTATCGGGAATAATAGGCTGGGCTTCGGTAGTAGTTGTAACCGGGGGTGCAGAAAGAATCGGCCGGAATATGTCTTCCACAATAAACGAAGAGTAGAAATTGTCGAACATTTTAAAGGGTGAGAAGTCTTTGTCGCGATCAGCGGTCTCATACACACCTCTGAAATTATCGTGCTCATAAAGAGTCAACAGCATTCCTTCGGGTACGTGAACGGACGTAAGCGTATTGCGCGGCAGTGTGATATCACGAACCAGGTAGCGGCCCGGTTTCAATTCCTGTGAATTTCCTTTAAAACTCTCAGAATAGAGCGTCACTACCAGCTCGCGCGGATCAAGCTGCTCCACTTTAATTGAAGACACTGCATCATCAAACTTGTTTGTCCGGAGAAAGTCATCGCCCACGCTGGCGTTAAGGGTAACCGCCCTGTCTCCAAAAGCTACGTCTTCAAATAGCGTGACACGCAACCCGCGCGGAATTTTGATTGATGACAACTGATTGTCGAAGTTATCCAGTACGGGATATTCTCCCGGAACAAGTGTCGCCAGCGGATTAGTGAAATTATCGCGATAGAGTGTCACCTGAGGCAGCGGGATATCCGAGGTACCCACAATCATCGAAGATGCAAGGTTATCGAACCTTCGGCCGGCAATAAAATCAGCAGATGCATCCTGTGTGAGCAGAATAGACCGACCTTTAAAATTATTGTGCTCGAACAGTAACACCCATGTATCCGCAAACAGTTTTACGGAAGAAAGCTCATCGTTGTCAATACCCAATTGATTTACATGATAATAGCCCGGTGTAAGACTTGCTGAGTTCCCTGTGAACGCATCCGCGTAGATGATTACGCGCGGAGTCAATTCAACCGATAGAGAAGAGGTGGTGTTGTTGAACCCCCGTGCATCCAGGAATGCCGTGCCGGCGTCTTCATCCAGTCGCAAGGATTTTCCTTTAAATTTTGGCTGATCATACAACACGACACTCACACCAGCGGGTATGTGAATGGATGAGAGTTCATTGTCGCCAATTTCAAGTTGATCGGTATCGTAAATTCCGGGTGCAAGTCTTTTGGATTCTCCGGAGCGGTCGCCCTGATAAATCGTGATCATAGGATTTGCAGGATCGTCACCGGGTGAAGCCGGCTGCTGTGGGTGAATTGGATCTTCCGGTGTTTTTGTTTCGGGTATCACAGGAGGTGTTTTTACCGGTGCGGGTACCTCGGGTAGCGGTAATTTCTCTACCAGTATGGAAGATGTAACGTCATTAAACTTGTTTTTTATCAGGAGCGCAGCATTCGCATCGGCCGTCAGAACAAGTGAGCGACCTTTTGATTCTTTGTGTTCGTACAAGGTTACGCTCCAGCCTTTGGGAATCTTTACAGACGAGAGTTGATCGTTATCAACCGCACCTAAATCAGTGAAGTCGTAAAAGCCTTCGGTGAGTTTTTTTGAAGCGCCAGAGAAATTGTCTTTATAGATGATCACGGCCGGCCCTGCATTAGCGGGCGTGTAGGATGCAACAACCAGTGAAACGTTTTGCGCAATCTGCCCATAACCTTTTGCTAACAGGTACTTCATCGGGGCATCTTCGGTAATAACGAGCGACCTTCCGGTGTATTGATCATTCTCATACAACGTTACCTGCATTCCTTTTTGAACCCGTACCGAACGCACCATCGTAATGCCTGCGCGTAACAACGTCATGTAATCGTATGAACCGGGTCCAACCTCGTAGCTGCTTCCGGCAAAGTCGTCTGTGTAGAGGATAACAGTTTGCGCATGCAGGTTGAAGAATAGCATCGGCAGGATGATACTCAAGAGTGTTTTCAATTTCATATGACGAGTGATTAGAATACCCATGAATAGCCAGTGCCCAGTGAAGCACCAACGCCTGCACCAACACCCGGTGTAACTACGATGCCGGAGAACGTGAACGCGGGTGGATTGTTGCCGGTCACCGTTACATCGTACACAAGCGAGAAAGAAACACCAACCCCTGCACCTGCTTCAACATTTACCGCGATCGAATTTCCGCTCAGTTGATCGGGTGGATTTACCCAAATTCCAAATTGGCAACCGAGGCCGAGCCCGTCTTGTACGCCCAAGCTTCCGTCAAGACCAGCGTAACCCTTCACTTTAGAGGCGTTCAGCGCCACACCATAACCGAACGAGCCCTCCATACCAATCACCGTTGATGCACCCGAAGTGAAACCTACACTCATCGATTTAAATCCCAGTGCTTTTCTGATTTCTTTGAATTCCTCACGGTTTACCAATTGCTTCACCACGTCTTCTGATGTTTTTGGATTCTTGGAACGTGCGGCCCGTAAAAGCGAGCGAATGAATGCTTCATCAAGAATTACCTTTGACGCAGCTTTCCCGAACTCGTCAATGATCGTTTTCTTCTTTTCCAGATCACTCTTTGCCATAAGCTTGACGGTCTGGTATTGCGCCTCCTGCAGGTTGTCTTCAAAGAACTTTCCGGCATCTTCCACGGCATTTGCAATATCTTTTGTGAAGAAATTGGTAACGCTTCCCATGATGTTCGAAGCTTTCTTCTCGACTTTATGTTTTGGATCGAATACGGTTCCGTAAACTTTATACCACTTGTTTGGCGGGATACTCATCGACTGACTGAAAATGCGTTTGCCATTTTTACCATCCGCGAATTCGTCATATAGGTGAGCTGTGATGGTAATGTCGGTTGCGTTTTTTGGGAGAGAAACACTTTTTTCATAGGTGAGTGCCACGCCCTTTTTACTCCAGCTATCTTCTTTTCCGTTGGCTGTCCAGGAAACCTTGAAGTTCGCCAGATATCCAGCTTCATTGGCGAAGCCAACATAATTATTGTTGGATCGTTCGGCCCACTCAAAACCTTTTTGGCCATCATTTTCATATCTGCGTGGCTGGGTTCCAGGGGCAATATCCTGTCCGAGAGTTTTGGACATGTAGTATTCGTCCCAGAAAAAGTAGTATTCTTTATTGTCTGAACTGAATGTAACGGCCTTGATAGGTCGTTCGGCCGGAAGGTTTACAAATCCTCCGGGTTCGTCAATCTTCCGGATTTTAGGATCGACGGGTTCGCCTCTTTTTTTCGATACAAATTCATTGCCCAAAAAGAAATAATATGTTTTTGTTTCTGAGTTGTAGGTAACGTCATCAATACGCGACCAGGGCAATCCGGGAAAGGCTTTTTCGGAGGATATTTTCATCGGAGCACTGAGTCGCTGGGTAGGGACTTTGATATCCGTGCCGATGTACATTTTTATTGTGGTGACGGTAGTTTCACAAACTTCGTCTCCCTTGAAGAAATAATATTTGTCGTTATCGGAACTATAACAAACTGCGTCCAGGTTGCCGCCGCTCCAGGATTTTGGGAAGTTCTCCCAGGAGTCTTCAATCCGCAACGGCAACCCGTCAATATATTGCCCGCGTTCTTTGATGACAAAGTACTTTCCAAAGAAGAAAAAGTACTTGTCTTCTTTGTTGTTGTACACTACGGCATCAAGAGATGCCCAATTTTGTGCGAAAGATGTTTGACTCATGCTCGCAGCAAGTATCAGCATGCACGTCAATACACGGAGAGTTTTCATAGCGGGGGCTCTTGGACTTACTCAAGTTAAGAATAATCTTACCGGGTATCGCAAGAACCCGGCCAATTAATTGGCCACGTTCAAATCTTGTTTTTTGGTGCTGAGGACAGGTTTTTAAGCTGCATTAAAGATTAGCCGCTGCCTTGTGTAAATCCTCTGGCGTATCAATTCCGATTGTCTCAGTTTTTGTTTCTGCAACTTTAATCCGAAAGCCATTTTCAAGCCAGCGCAGTTGTTCCAGGGATTCGGCTTTTTCAAGCTTTGAAACCGGTAAGCTGGTCAGCTTTTTTAAGACATCGGTGCGATAGGCATACATGCCGATGTGTTTATAAAAGGTATGTTTGTTAAGCCAGTCTTTTTCCGGTGTGTTGCGAATGTGCGGAACGGTTGAGCGACTAAAATACAGTGCTTCTCCATTCAGCGCGACAACGACCTTAACTACATTGGGATTAACTAACTGCTCGGGGTCTTCTATTTTTTTGACTAGTGTTGCGATCTCTGTTTTGCCATCCAATAATCCGGCCAGCAGGTCGATCTGTTCCGGTTGGATAAAGGGTTCATCTCCCTGGATATTGACCACATAATCGAATGGTGCTTTCTGTAATGTCAACGCTTCGTAACACCGGTCGGTACCGCTTACATGATTTTCCTTCGTCATGCGCACTCGGCCGCCAAACTGCGTTACATGATCGAAGATTTGCTGATTATCGGTCGCGACAATCACATCGGTAATCAGCTTCGATTTTTTTACCTGTTCATAAACGCGCTGAATCATCGACTTGCCTCCGATATCAACCAGGGGTTTTCCGGGGAAGCGTGTGGAAGCATAACGCGCGGGTATAATGCCTAATATCATAACAATAGTTAGAACTGAGTAGTTAGCAGTTAGCCTTTAATCCTAACTTTTTCATTCTAACTACCAGATTCTGGTGAATAAAACTATACAACCAACCTAACCTTCAACGAGGTTGTTTCTTCTCCAATCACTTCAATGCTTTGGCCCTTCTCAATGAACTCGCTTCGGGTAAAGGCATCATACAGTTGCCCGTCAATCATCACTTTTCCGGAAGGACGTAGCACCGTGTGCGCGACACCCCGTTTGCCAACCATCGGCTCCTGAATAAAGGATGATGTATACCCTTTCTTGCTTTCATGTACTTGAATGTGTGCCACGCGTTTAAAATACCTGGAATCAGCAATCTTTGATCCGCCAATGAATAGCAAACAGATTCCTCCCAACAATCCAGCGAATGCAGCAGCAACCGCATAAAGAATACTCGACTGAGGCACGAATTCGAAATCAAAGAGATTATTGTTCACCATGATCAGGATCAGCGAACACACTGTGAGAATAATGCCCGTAACACCGGCAACTCCAAACCCCGGGATAACAAAAACCTCGGCCGCGATCAGAGCGAGACCGATGAACAATGCGATAATCTCCCAGTTATCGGCCAAACCATTGAGATAGTACGGAATCAGATACAGTACCAACGCGATACCGGCAGCCAGTATCGGAAACGTTGCTCCGGGTGTTTGCAGTTCGAAGTAAATCCCCCCGATGATAATCAGGATCAATATCCCGCTGATGAATGGATTAATAAAGAATTCAATCACCCTGTCGGCCCACTCCAGCTCGAAACGATCGATTGTGTAGTCGGTGATTTTGTTTCTTTTTAATATTTCATCAACGGATGTTACCTGTGCTTCACAAAAACCATTTTTGATCGCCTCTGAAGTTGAGAACGTAATAACCTGTCCTTGCTTTTTTACACCCGGAATTTCAAAACTCTCATCGACCATGCCTTCGGCTATTCGAGGATCCCGGTGATTTTCTTCAGCGGTCGAACGCATAATCCCTCGCATGTACGACTGGTATTTGTCGGGAGCTTTCTCACCATCACCACTCACTACCGTTGCTGCACCGATGCTTGCGCCCGGAGTCATATAGATACTATCGCAGGCGATGGAAATTAATGCTCCTGCGGATGCTGCATCAGAGTTGATGTAAACCACGATTGGCTTTTTGAAATCCATGATCAGATCAACAATTTCTTTGGCATCTGTCATCACCCCGCCATAGGTGTCCATATCAATCACCACAAGGTCTGCTTTACTCTCATTAGCATGTTTTAGGGCAAGCTCTACATAGCGCTTGGTACGGGTATCAATCTCAGTTTTGATTTCCATCACCATCACGTTCGTTTTCTGACCAAAAACAACGCCCGGAAGAATCAGTGCAAACGCTAAAAGAAATCGTTTCATAGCTTGAAATTGAGTACGCGTCATGGTAACTCGCATAAAATTAAACATTAAAACGTGTTGCGCACGCCAGAGTTTCTGTTTTCTCACCGCTTTCCGGGAATGATCTGGAATACCCTGGCCGATGAACCTGCCGGTCTGCTGGCGCTTGAAGTCCGCGATGAATCAGTTTTCAATACGTCCTTTTCGTTGTTTGACTACACAGCTAACACATTTCTTTTTAAGTCGATCTTGTTGCCCGAGCAGTGGTGGGTAAGTCTCGCGGGCGTAAGCCGGCATACCGTGTTTGTGAACCGGTTTATGAACAAAGGTGGCAACCCGGATCAGAAAAGCCTCATTGCACTCGATGCTACGCTAGGTAACACCCGTTGGGAAGTTGAATCGTTTTCTTTTTTCGACATGCAGGAGGGTGATGTGTTGGGTTATCGTACGAAGGGAGATCCGCAACAGGCAAAAATTGACCTGATTACCGGAGTGCTAACCGAATGTGATTGGGTGCCGCGGCAGCCGGCCGCCAGAACAGAACGGCTCAGACCTGCATTTTACGCGGAAGGCAGCCAGCATTTCGAAACCGTTAAAGAATTCCTGAAGCGAACAGATTATGAGATTGTAAAAGGCGTTGAATACCTCGAATTCAACGATTGGATTATTATCAGCTTCTACGCAGACGAATCAGCAAAGCTGGCTAACTATTTGTTGGTATTCACGCGAGAGGGGAGTCTTGCCTTATCCGCGAAATTGGGCGAAAACCTCGCAGGTTTAGGGACAGATACTTTTTTCGTCCTTTCAGGATGTTTATTTTTAGTA
>JAEUUJ010000027.1 GCA_016786495.1 Cyclobacteriaceae bacterium | reverse complement strand
TTCATAGAACGTATTTGCCCGGTTAAAATAAGCCGGCAGGTAGGTCGGGTCGCAGCCGAGTGCCTGACTATAATACTGAATAGCCTGACCGTAATCTTTCTGACGGAAATACAGCGTTCCGAGGTTGTTATGGGCATCAGCAAAGCACGAATCTATTTTCAGTGCCTCATTAAAATACCGGATGGCAGCATCCTCATGCCGGTCGGCCAACTCGGCATTTCCTTTTAGCAGGAACCGGTGTTTTTTCGTGCCTGCGCTGTCGCAGCCAGCTATCGCGAAACATAATACTACCAGTATCCCTCTAAAAATCATGATTAACAGTCGTTAGGCCTCAAAATTAACAACGTTTATCCCGAAACAGTTTTGTTAAATTAAAATTGTTGCTTTTCTTTGAGCCATCAAATGAGAACAACAACAAACATCCATCTGCACCACCATCATGTACTTCACACGATGCGTGGCAGGTTTATGTTTTAACTAAACCATAAGACTTTGAAGAAAGGCTTGCCGCGATCCGGCAGGCCTTTTTTGTTTTTATCACGATTCACAAACACATATGAATACACTCCTTCGAATTGCCATTCAGAAAAGCGGACGCCTGCAGGAAGGCTCGCTGAGCCTACTCCAGGAAAGCGGCCTTCTCTTCAGCAACGGCAAAGACCAACTCAAAACACAGGCCCGGAATTTTCCGGTCGAGATTCTTTTTCTGCGTGATGACGACATTCCGCAATACGTGGAAGATAAGGTAGCCGACATTGGCATTGTGGGCGAAAACGTGTTCACGGAAAAACAAAAACAGAATACGATTGTTAAACGTCTCGACTTCGCTCGCTGCCGTTTATCCATGGCCATACCCCGTTCAGAAACCTATACCGGACTTTCCTGGTTCAACGGAAAAAACATCGCTACCTCCTACCCCAACATTGTAACGGCATTTCTGAAAAAGAACAACCTGACCGCGGGATTACACGAGATCAGTGGCTCGGTTGAAATTGCTCCCGGCATCGGGCTTGCAGACGCGATCTGCGATGTTGTGAGTACCGGCAGTACTTTGTTAAGCAACGGGCTGAAAGAAGTTGAGGTGGTAATGAACTCGGAGGCGGTGATCATTGGCAGTGCGAACCTTGAAGCCGCCAAGCAACAAATCCTTGATAAACTGCTGTTCCGCATCGAAGCCGTGCAGAAAGCGAAGAACAACAAATACATTTTGATGAACTGCCCGAATGAAGCCATCGAAAAAATCACCAGCATCATTCCGGGTATGAAGAGTCCGACCATTATCCCGTTAGGCAAACCAGGCTGGAGTTCGCTGCATTCTGTGGTAGACGAAAACGATTTTTGGGAAAAGATCGATCAGTTGAAGTCGTTTGGCGCACAGGGCATTCTCGTTATTCCAATTGAAAAAATGATTTTATAACCATGCAACAGTTTATCAACCCTTCGCCTGAAACCTGGGCTGAGCTATGTGCCCGGCCTCAAGTCGAACTTGAGTTTTTAGAAAACTCGGTGAAAAATATTCTCGCGCGTGTGCAACGGTCGGGCGATGATGCGTTGCGTGAATTTACCCGGCAATTTGACCGCGCGGATGTAAAACAACTCCAGGTATCGGCCAGTGAAATAGGAGAAGCCAGCAAAGCGGTTCCACAGGATTTAAAGGATGCCATTGCTGCCGCTGCACGAAACATCGAAAAATTTCATGAGGCTCAGAAACAAACCTTGTCGCCGGTTGAAACGATGCCGGGCGTGAAGTGCTGGAGAAAAGCAGTTCCGATACAAAAAGTTGGTGTCTACATTCCGGGCGGATCCGCACCATTATTCTCTACGGTTTTGATGTTGGGTGTTCCGTCCAGGCTGGCGGGATGCAAGGAGGTTGTTTTATGTACACCACCCGATGCTGACGGAAAAGTCAATGCCGCGATTCTGTACGCAGCACAACTCACCGGGATTACCAAGATTTTCAAAGTGGGTGGAGCGCAGGCGATAGCTGCCATGGCGTATGGAACGGAGAGCATTCCAAAGGTTTATAAGATTTTCGGTCCCGGCAATCAATACGTTACCAAAGCAAAACAATTGGTGAATCAGCAAGGCATTGCGATTGATATGCCCGCAGGCCCGTCGGAAGTTTTAGTTTGGGCGGATGAAACGGCAAACCCTGCGTTTGTAGCAGCCGACCTGCTCTCACAAGCGGAACATGGTGAAGACAGTCAGGTGATGCTGGTGGTGAACAACGAACAAATCATCTCAGCCATCACAGCCGAAATTGATAAACAGCTCACCACGTTGCCACGGAAGACCATCGCGGAGAAGGCATTGCAAAACAGCAAGATCATTTGCATGAGTTCGGTTGAAACAGCTGTTGATTTTATTAACGAATATGCTCCGGAGCACCTAATCATCAACACGCAGGATGCAGATGGCTTAAGCGACAAGATCGTAAATGCAGGTTCGGTTTTTATCGGAAATTATTCACCCGAGGCCGTAGGCGATTACGCGTCCGGAACCAATCACACGCTCCCCACCAACGGGTATGCGAAAGCATCCGGTGGCGTTTCACTGGAAAGTTTTATCCGGTATATTACGTTTCAGAAGCTAACGGAAAACGGACTGAAATCGTTGGGACCTGTGGTTGAGAAAATGGCTGAGGCAGAACAACTTACAGGTCATAAGCAGGCCGTCACCGTCCGTCTGGCAACCCTAAACTAACCCTGGAATTATTGCGTCATGGCAAAACGTTCGAAATCTTTTATTGATATCAGCACGCTGGTGAGGAAAAACATCCTGAACATGAAGCCGTATTCTTCGGCCCGCGATGAGTTCAAAGGCGAAGCAGAGATTTACCTGGACGCAAACGAAAACCCCTACCCGTCTCCGTATAACCGCTACCCCGATCCGCAGCAGCGGAGATTGAAAGAGAAAATTGCCGAGCTGAAAGATGTTCGTTCAGGCCAAATATTTCTGGGCAACGGAAGTGATGAAGCGATCGATCTGTTAATCCGCGCGTTTTGCGAACCCAACCAGGATTCGATTCTGGTTACCGAGCCAACGTACGGCATGTATTCGGTGTGCGCAGAGGTAAATGCCGTTAAGGTTCAGCAAGCGCTGCTTACACCTGAGTTTGATCTTGACCTCGAAACGTTCCCCAATACATTCGATGCCACAACCAAGATCCTTTTCTTGTGCAGTCCGAATAACCCTACCGGGAATTTATTGAGTCGCGATAAAATCGTTGAAATTCTGAAACGCTTTTACGGCCTCGTGGTGATTGACGAAGCGTATCTCGACTTCGCGAAGAGCAAGAGCTTTGTCCACGAACTCGCCAAGTACCCTAACCTCGTTGTATTGCAAACCTTCTCAAAGGCATGGGGACTTGCCGGCCTCCGGCTCGGGATGTGTTTCGCTTCCGAAGAAATTATCGCCTTGCTCAACAAGATCAAGTATCCGTACAACGTGAATACCCGCACACAGGAACTTGTTCTTGACGCGCTGGAAAGCACGATGTTCATGGAGTCGTCTGTAAAAGAGATTGTGAAGGAACGCAAGAAGCTGGCGAAGGCCCTCGTAAAACTTCCTGCCGTGGAAGCTGTTTATCCTTCGGACGCAAACTTTCTGCTGGTGCGCATGAGCGATGCGTTTCTCACACATCAGTATTTAATGGAAAAAGGAATTATTGTACGCGACCGTTCAAAGGTCACGTTGTGTTATGGATGTCTGCGGATTACCGTTGGAACACCCGAAGAAAATCAGCGGCTGGTGAAAGCGTTGAAGAAGCTATGAAGAAAGTATTGTTTATTGATCGTGACGGCACATTAATCATTGAACCGCCGGACGAACAGATCGACAGCCTCGAAAAACTTGAATACTACCCTGGTGTGTTTACGTGGCTCGGAAAAATTGCCCGCGAAACTGACTACGAGCTGGTAATGGTTACCAACCAGGACGGGTTGGGTACCGACAGCTTTCCGGAAAAGAACTTCTGGCCCGCTCATGAGCGGATGATGAAGACGTTTAAACATGAAGGCATTACGTTCTCAGAAGTTTGTATCGATAAATCGTTCCAGCGCGAGAACAAGCCGACCCGCAAGCCGGGCACCGGAATGCTAACCAGGTACTTCTCGTCTGACTACGATTTAAAGAACTCATACGTTATTGGCGACCGACTTACGGATGTTGAACTTGCTAAAAATCTCGGCTCCAAAGCGATTCTTTTAAAAGATACAAGTCTGGATGAAAAACTAACAGCATCGGGCTTTGCGGAATTCTGTGCGTTGCGCACCGCGTCATGGCAGGACATTTATAATTTATTTATCGCATCTCCCAGAAGTGCGGTGGTAAACCGTAAAACAAAAGAAACCGACATTACCATATCGGTGAACCTTGACGGAAGCGGAAAGAGCAACATTGCCACCGGGCTGGGCTTTTTCGATCACATGCTTGATCAGCTTGCCAAACACGGAAAGGTCGATCTCGACATCCAGGTTAAGGGTGATCTGCACATCGATGAACACCATACCATCGAAGACACTGCCCTTGCGCTTGGCGAGGCTTTCAGCAAGGCCCTGGGCAGCAAACGCGGCATTGAGCGGTATGGCTTTTGTTTACCCATGGATGATTGCCTGGCGCAAGTAGCACTCGACTTTGGCGGCCGTCCGTGGCTGATGTGGGAGGCAGAATTCAAGCGCGAGAAGATTGGCGAAATGCCAACGGAAATGTTCGTCCATTTTTTCAAGTCATTTTCCGATGCATCAAAAAGTAACCTGAATATCAAGGCCGGGGGAACAAACGAACATCATAAGATTGAAGCAATTTTTAAAGCTTTTGCGAAAGCAATTAAAATGGCTGTACGTAAAGAGGGAAATGATTTACCGAGCACGAAAGGCACGCTTTGAGTGGGGAGGCTGAAGTTGGAAGTATTCGTTACTGGAAATTTTTAAATCAATCACAAGTTTTAAACCGATCACAAATCAAAATTCGTAACTCGCTATTCGTAACTCGTCATTCGTAACTCGTCGTTCAACATGGTTCTAATCAAATACAACGCAGGAAACATTCAGTCGGTGTCGTTCGCACTGGAGCGGCTGGGCGTTGACTTTACGATTTCTGACGACCCTGAGACGATTACGAAAGCGGATAAGGTGATTTTTCCCGGAGTGGGCGAAGCAAGTACCACCATGGCGTATCTGCGCGACCGCAAACTCGACGAGGTTATCACAAATCTGAAACAACCTGTACTCGGAATTTGTTTGGGAATGCAGTTGATGTGCCGTCATTCGGAAGAAAATAACACCCCTTGTCTGGGGATTTTCGATCAGCCCGTAAAACGGTTTATCCCGGAAACCGATTTTAAAGTACCGCACATGGGTTGGAATTCCCTGACAAAAGTCAATGACTGGATTCAGCCGGATCTTGAAAACAAAAGTGTATATTATGTACACAGTTATTACGTACCCGTGAACAATTTTACTTCGGCCGTTACACCGTACACAGTTCCGTTTAGTGCAGCGATGCGAAAAGACAATTTTTATGCAGTACAGTTTCACCCCGAGAAATCCGCGGAAGCGGGACAAATGATTTTGAAGAATTTTTTAGCGATATGAAGATTATTCCAGCAATCGATATTATTGACGGTAAATGCGTTCGGCTGACGCAGGGCGATTTCAAGAAGAAAAAGATCTACAGCGAAGATCCGTTAGACGTAGCGCTGCAATTCCAGAATGCCGACCTCGAATACCTTCATCTGATTGACCTGGATGGAGCGAAAGAGGGTGAAGTGGTGAATTGGGACGTGATCTACGAACTGCAGGAGAAAACTGCGCTTCAGATCGACTTCGGAGGCGGTGTTAAAACCGATGAGGATGTCGAGCAACTCATCAACCTCGACATCTATCAAATCAATATCGGAAGTGTAGCGATCAACGAACCGGAGAAGTTCAAGCGCTGGATGAATGAGTATGGTGCACGGAATTTCATTCTCAGTGCAGACGTAAAGGGAGAGCACATCATGATTAACGGCTGGCTTGAACCTACCGAACTCCGGTTATTCGAACTGGTAGAAGATTATATGGGCAGCGGACTGGAATACCTGACGTGCACCGACATCGGATCAGACGGCATGCTGGACGGCCCGAACTTCGGATTGTATGAAAAACTTCTTACGCGGTTCCCTACCCTCAAGATAACAGCCAGTGGTGGCGTCAGTTCACTGGAAGATCTTCGTAAGCTGAAAGCCATGGGCGTTTATGGTGCAATCATCGGTAAAGCGCTGTACGAACACAAGATCGAACTGATCGACCTCAAACCTTTTACTTTTAAGTGATGCTGAGCAAGCGCATCATTCCCTGTTTGGATATTAAAGATGGCCGCACGGTAAAGGGCATCAACTTTGTGAACATTCGTGATGCAGGCGATCCGGTGGAACTCGCCTCAACGTACGCACAACAGGGTGCCGATGAACTCGTATTCCTCGACATCTCCGCGACCAACGAAAAGCGAAAAACATTTGCGTCACTCGTAAAAGAAATCGCGCGCAACATCAATATCCCGTTCACTGTAGGTGGCGGAATCAATTCTACAGCCGATGTCGCTCCCCTGCTGGAAGCCGGAGCAGACAAAGTAAGCGTGAACTCCGCAGCCGTACGAAACCCCGCACTGGTGGATGAACTCGCCAAGGCGTTTGGCTCCCAGTGCATTGTTGCTGCAATAGATGCCCGGTATGTGAACGAACAGTGGATCGTACATACGCATGGCGGAAAACAACCCAGCGACAAAGAACTATTTTCCTGGGCGCAGGAATGCGAAAACCGCGGGGCCGGTGAAATCTTGTTTACCAGCATGGATCATGACGGAACCAAAAATGGTTTTGCCACGAGCGCATTGGCTTCCCTTCATGAACAATTAACAATCCCCGTGATTGCCTCAGGCGGAGCCGGAACGGTGAAGCACTTTCTCGATGTATTTAGCATCGGGAAGGCTGACGCTGCGCTGGCGGCAAGCATCTTTCATTTTGGAGAGATCAGGATCCCTGAATTAAAAAAATACCTGGCACAACACACTATTCCCGTTCGGATTTGATACGACATTATGGCCAAGATTGATTTCGATAAACTTAATGGTTTGGTTCCTTGTGTAGTGCAGGATGCCGCTACACAGAAAGTGCTCATGGTCGCTTTCATGAATGTAGAAGCGTACGAAAAAACCGTCCGTGAAAAGAAGGTCACGTTTTACAGTCGCAGTAAAAAGCGGTTGTGGACGAAAGGCGAAACCTCCGGCAACTCGCTTGAACTGGTTGAAATCATCCAGGATTGCGACAATGATTCCCTGCTGGTAAAGGTAATCCCGAAAGGACCAACCTGCCACACAGGCGCGGATACATGCTTCAATGAAAAGAACGAGGGCTGGGATTTAAACCGGCTGGAGACAATCATAAAAGACCGGAAAGCAAGTCCTAAAAAAGGATCGTACACCACGTCACTGTTTGAAGCCGGTATTAATAAAATCGCACAAAAGGTTGGTGAAGAAGCCGTAGAACTGGTGATTGAGGCGAAAGACGATAACCGCGATCTGTTCCTGAACGAAGCGGCTGACTTACTTTATCACTATCTTGTGCTGCTGCAGGCAAAGGGCATGTCGCTGGACGATGTGAAAGGCGTGTTGAAAAAGCGGCACAAGTAACCGTAGACTACATCACTCAATCATAATCATTATGTTGAATCTTTATCGTAAAGGGTCAATTGCGTTCGTCTTTTTACTCAACGGTCTATTGACGATCAACGCCCAAACCCAATACCAGCCAACGCCTGAGAACTTAAAGACACGCGCATGGTTTGAAGATGCCCGCTTCGGACTTTTCATTCACTGGGGAGTTTATAGTGAATTGGGTGACGGCGAGTGGGTTATGAACAACCAACAAATCCCGGTAAAGACGTACGAGAAGTTGCCTGCATTCTTTAACCCGATTGAATTCAATCCGAAAGAATGGGTGCAGATGGCAAAAGATGCCGGCATGAAATACATTACGATCACCAGCAAACATCATGACGGTTTCGCGATGTACGACAGTAAAGTATCCGACTACGATATTGTTGACCGCACTCCGTACAAAAAAGACGTGCTCAATATGCTGGCCGATGAGTGTCATGCGCAGGGAATGAAACTGTTCTTTTATCATTCCCAGCTCGACTGGCATCACCCGGATTATTTTCCGCGCGGCAACACCGGCAATGGCTATACAGGCCGGCCTGAAAACGGTGACTGGTACAAATACCTCGACTACATGGATGCGCAGTTAACAGAATTGCTCACCGGCTACGGCCTGATTGCAGGAATCTGGTTTGACGGCATGTGGGATAAGAAAGATGCCGACTGGCGGTTAGAAAAAACATACGCATTGATTCACGCATTACAACCGGCTGCACTGATCGGAAGTAATCACCACCAAGCGCCATACGCGGGTGAAGATTTCCAGATGTTCGAAAAAGATCTGCCCGGCCATAACACCACAGGTTTTGCGCCTGAACAAAAAATCGGGGCGTTACCGAAAGAAACCTGCGAAACCATTAACAACTCCTGGGGATTTAACCTGCGCGATGCCAGCAACAAATCCGAAAAAGAGCTCATTCAGTATCTCGTAAAATCGGCCGGCTACGGAGCCAACTTCCTGTTGAATGTCGGGCCGATGCCGAACGGCAAGATTCAACCGGAACATGTTGCCTTGCTGAAGCAAATGGGCGCATGGTTAAAACTGAACGGTGAAACAATCTATGGCACCAAAGGTGGTCCGTTATCTGCCCGCGACTGGGGCGTAATGACGCAAAAAGGAAACACCTGTTATGTTCACATTTTGAACTGGCAGGATGAAACCCTCATCCTCCCCTCCCTCGGAAAGAAAGTAGTATCCGCTAAGATGTTTGGCGACAAGAGTGCCGTTAAGTTTGCCGATAATGAATTCGGAGTAACGTTAAAAATTCCGAAAGCCAAACTGAACGAGATTGATACGATTGTCGAGCTCGAAGTGAAGTGACGGAAATGAAAAAGGCCAGAAACGAATTACCGTTCCTGGCCCCGAACTCTAACCAAAAAAATTAATCTTCGTAATATGTGTATGCCCACGACTCGGTGAAGTTACCACCGCTGCTGGTCCCGTTCTTTGTTTGCGTTGCCACGCGGTCTTTATCATCGAACGTGTAAGTATACGTTGCACCGAAGCTGGTACCCGGATCGGAAGTAATGTGACGAACATACGCTTCTACCAGTTTCTTGCTTTGCTTTCCATACAATCCGGCAATGTTTTTCCATTCTGAATCTACTGCATACGTCTGGTGGATTCCGCTGGCATTGTCTCCAATTGTGTAAGTGAACTCACGATCTTCGCGAATGGTAGTGCCATCATCTTCGTACCGAATCCGGTGAGTCAGGTTACCATCTTCCACAGTAAGGTCGTACTTCAGGTGATCCGCACCGCTGTAGTGCTCGAACACTTTGATCATCCGGCCATCCGCATCATACTGATAACCCTCCCATTCAGTTTTGTCTTCATTCCAGTATTCTTTCACTACACGGCCTTCAGCGTCAAGCGCATAAATCGTCTCGTTTTCGTCCTTCAGGATGGTCAGCTCACTTGCAGCATCATCGTACGTGTAAGCAATGATTGACGGGTCGCCGCCATCGTAAACATTGCTGATGCTGCTCACACGATCCTGATCGTCATACGTAAACTCCCAGCTTTCGATAGCCGAGCCATCATTGAAAGCAATGGTCTTAATTTTTGCAGGTGGAACTTTCGATCCGCCACCACCTTCGTCATCGCTACACGATGAGATCAACACGGTGCTCAACGCCAGCACCGCTGCACTCATAAACATCAGACTTTTTTTCATAGCATAAATTGTTTTAGGTTAATAGTTAGTTTAATTGTTTAATTGCCGCCCGACACGATAATCAGTGCGAGCCCAGAGATAAAAAGTAAAAACATAAAGAAGAGCAGCACGTTTACACGTGGACCTGCACCTCTGAATTCCTTCCAGATAAACACACCCCAGAACGCTGCAACCATCGTTGCGCCTTGTCCGAGTGCGTACGAAATGGCAGCACCTGCTTTTCCGGCCGACATGTAGCTCAGCACAGTTCCAAGTCCCCAGATCAATCCACCGGCAACACCCACGAGATGGGTACCAAAACTTCCGCTGAAATAATCTTTGTATGTAACCGGGGAACCCACGAACGGCTTCCGCATAATCACTGTGTTGAACAGGAAGTTGCTCACCAGCATACCCATCGCAAACACGAAGAAGGCAGTGTATGGTGTCATCATACCGGGTGTAGGCGACTCGAAATTGTTGACGTCCATCGCAGCCGCTACGAACCGGTAGAAGAATGACATCAGCACACCAGCAATAACCGCAAGCCAGATACCTTTTGAGGACGACTTTTTCCCGCCAGCTGACATCTTTCCGGACGCAATGCCGTTCAGAATGATCGCAACCACAATCAGCGCTACCCCGGAAAATAAAATTATCGGGTCATCTTTCGAGGCACTGTTATAATTGAGCACGACTCCAAGTACCAGCGCAAGTCCGACACCTACCGGGAAAGCAACCGCCATTCCGGCAATAGAGATCGAAGCCGACAAAAGGATATTTGACGCGTTAAAGATTACGCCTCCGAGAATAGCGCTCCACAGGTTGTCACTGCTAACCTGCGCGAGATCGGTTGTGAAGCTTCTGCCCTGTTCGCCCATACTGCCCAGCGAGAATCCGAACACCACAGACAGCAGAACAATGCCAATCACGTAGTCCCAGTAAAACAATTCATACCGCCATGTCTTGGCTGCAAGTTTTTGCGTGTTTCCCCACGATCCCCAGCACAGCATCGTAATGATGCAGAAGAAAACCGCGAGAGAATAGCTGCTGATGATATACATAGTTTATAGGTTAGGATTTATTTATCGGTGAATTTTTCGCTGTATAAAGTTTAAAGCTTCTTCCAGGTTGCCGAGCATCCAGGCATTTCCGCCTTTTCCCTCCTGCACGCGGTACTCGTGATACACTTCTTCATCGCGCAGAAAGATGTGGGCACAACCATTTGCCTGGTACGTGTTGCCTTTGTCGGGACTATACATGAAGAACCATGTGCGGCTCAACGTCTTTTTGCTCTTCTGAACCGTTGCCTTGAGCAACTCGCAGTCGAGCGGCACATCAAAGAGCACGCAGGACGTAAACATTTCCGGAGTCAATGCAGCACGAAGCGCAACAGACCCGCCCGATTCTACTCCCATCAACGCACGGAATCTCCAGCCATTCCGGGCACGATATTTTTGTTCTACCGAAGCGGTTACAGCAACAATGTCAGAAACGGTTGAATCAACAAACACAACCATGACTGGCGTGAGTGATCCATTGTCAATCAGTTGCCCGATGCGTTTTACGATTTTATCAAACGAATGACTTTGTACACCTGCAACATAAAGCACGGGATACAGGCGCGCTGTGCTGGCGTACTCTGCGGGAAGCCAAACTTTATATTGCCCCTCACTAACAAGCTTAGTTGATCTGGAAACGTTTGCAGGTTTCGCCGAATTTTTAATATCGCCCCGGTAAGGTCTGCCTTGAAATGCATCGCTGATAAAATGAAGTCCGTTTGGAAGCGCGTCACGCCAGTATTGAAATTCGTGACCTCCGTTGCGGACGCGAAACTCGTGCGGAAAATTCCGGTCGCGCAGCAACATGTGAAGCTCCTCGTTACTGCGGCACAGCGTTTCTTCATCATCACCATTATCGATGTATAGCTTCAGGTTTTGAAGTTGGCTCAAGTCGGGTTGTGAAAAAATATGGAACGGTGAATGCTTTTTGTAGTAGTCGGTTATGCGGCTTTCACCCGTTGTTCCTGTTCCGCCAAACAAACGGCCCCATTGCTCATCCCAACCGGATGCATCTTCTGTGATATATTGACTGTCGGTACGAACGGAAATGCTTAATGGAACGCTTACCGTAAACACGTCGGGGTTGCGGAGTGGAAGCACCAGCGCTCCAAACCCGCCCATGGAGTAACCAAGCGTTGCGCGGTGCGATTTATCGGCCAGCGTGCGATATTGAGAATCAATAAACGGCACCAGCTCGCGGATAAACATATCTTCGTACAAAAACGTACCTGCATAATCATTCACATAGTAGTTCCGGTACCCTGCCGGCATCACATAGATCATCGGGATGATTTCCTTTTTCCTTACGGCTGCATCGGCAACCTGACTAATTTGTCCATACTCAAGCCAGGAAGATTCATTGTCACCGAGACCGTGCAGCAGATAAACCACCGGGTAGTGTTTGTTTGACGTGTAATAGTCCTCCGGCAGCACGATTGAATAGTTCACACCTTGCGATAGTATTTTGCTATTCATCGTTAGCCCTTCCATGACACGCGGCTTTTGTGCGTACACGGAAATGCAGCCAACTAAAAACACAACGATAAGCTCCAGTTTTCTCATGGGCTCAAACTTTCTTTTAGGGATGGAAGTGATTCGCTCAGTCCGTTTAGGAATGCCTGGTAGGAATCAGCACCCTGACGTACCCGGTATTCATAGCCGTCCGTACCGTCATTTCTGATTTTCGCGTACAGGTTTTCATAGCCCCTGAAACTTGCGCTCTTATCGGTCGCGTCAACGTAATAAAACACATCGTTTGAAACATTGTTAGCTTCATCAGGAAGCTGTGCATTGAAAATGAAGCAGTCACTGAATGAATCCGAGTTATCCGCAAGTGTTAACGCGTTGACAGCCCGTGTACCGTTACCCATGATCACCCGGTTTGCGCGGACATCTTTTGTACGATACGTTTGATCTATGTATGCCACAATTTCCTCCATCTCATCATCATCGATTGATTGGGTTATCTCAACAATGATCGATTGAGGAATTTTCGATTCACTCATCGCATTTCGAAGAAGCGAAAATGTATGAATGCGGTTTTGCTGCGCATCAATTCCTGCATCATGAATCAGGTAAAGTACCGGATACTCAATCGTAGCGGACGCATAGTCAACAGGTTTTACGATGTTCAGCGCAATTCCCGAAACCGTAATAGTTTCGATATAGCCTTCACTGATTAGTGTTCCGACAGCCACCGGTTCCGGTTCTTCCGGATACGGAATTCCCTGCACCGCATCGCTGATAAACTTCAATGCTTCCGGATATGACTTCTTCCAGTAATCGAATGAGTGGCCACCGCTCCGCACGCGGTACTCGTGTTGAATGCCATTACTTCGCATCAATGAATGAAGACTGTTACTCGTGAAAATGAGCGCTTCCTCATCGTCTCCGCAATCAATCAAAAATTTTACATTGTTATAAGCTGAAACATTTTCCAGCTGAAAGAAGTAAAATGGACTTCGCTGCTTGAAATAATCAGTTAACCGTGCGGCTCCGGCAACACCTTTTGCAGGGCCAAAGTTTGGTGCCCACTGATTGTCAAACGCCTGCTGCGATTCTGCGATGTACTGTTCATCCGTCCGGAACGACATGCTCAGCGGAATGCTGATTGAAAATACTTCCGGGTGCATTGTCGGCAGAATTAACGCGCCATACCCACCCATTGAGTAACCCATAACCGCGCGCTGACTCTTATCGTTCTTCGTACGGAATCTCGCATCGATTTCAGGAACAAGCTCTTCCACGAACATTTCCATATAGGGAAAGCTTCCGTTGTACTTGTCGATATAATAGGTATTGAATCCCTGTGGCATCACATAAATCATGGGTACAGTTTCCGTGATATATTTGTCCACGTTGTATTGTAGTCCGCCATTCCTGTACCAGGCAGTTTCGTCATCGCCAAAACCGTGAAGCAGGTACACTACCGGATAGGATTCGGTTGTTTCATCGTAGTCGGCCGGCAGCAGTACCGCATATTCGACAGCGCGGTTCAGGATTGTGCTTTGCAAAATTTGATCTTCGCGCAGGCGTACAAACGGGACATTAGCTTTTTTCGGGTCATCGTCCGAACAACCCGATACCAGGATAATAATCAATACAACAAAAAACAGTCTCCCCCTCATATCATTTCGCGTTTACAACGGCCGGATCAATAGGTTTAACAGGTGAATCGGCATACGTAACAACCGATTTCAGGTACATCCTGAAGTCGGGGTTGGGATTCACCCATTTGATTTCGATTTTATGTTCACCTTGTGGCAACAGGTATTTATGGTAGATGTCGTATTTGCGAACGATGTAGTCGAACGGCATTTTAACCTGCTCGCTCTTCACTCCATCAACATACACATCCAGGAGTGCTACGTAGTCACTTTGCGAAACTCCGCACATACTACGAAGATTGCCGAGTACCACTACACCGTTTCCAGTGAAATTCACGACAATAGGATCTTCCAAATGATCTTTCCGGATTAGCAATTCCGAAGCCGGATACAATCCTTCATAAGATTGCTCAAGCCGCAGCATCCGAGGTTTCTGAACAGTCAAGGTAATGGTCGAATCTGACACCGTTCCGCCATTCTTCTTAACCACTTGTAGTGCGTGCTTGTAGCTCAGATCATAAATTTCACGCAATGAGATGTCCATGTAGGGAAACTTCAGCCCTTCTGTTTCCTCAAGCGCTGGTTTCCAGTATTCCGGGATGTTGTTATAGCCGATCATCACACCAAGAATGCCCGCGGCAGTAGCGGGGTTGCAGTCAGAGTCTTGTCCGCAACGGGTAGCCACATCCATGGTTTTGAAAAAGTCTTTTTCACCATACAGCAATCCCATTACTACATAGGCGGCATTCAAACTTGCATCAATGTTGAATGCATTGAATACCCCTTCGGAACAACCCTTGTCAGATGAATGCTTCTTCTCAATTTCAAACCACGCTTTCTTCCAGTCGTCCGGGTATTGCTTATGCCACGCAATCACATCCGCAATGGTTTTATAGAACTTGCTTTCAGCGGGAATGATTTTCAATGCCTCACTCACAACCAGGTTGATGTCATCGGTTACATAGGCAGCGGAGTACATGGCCGACATGAACGCACCGCCGTAGAAGCCATCGCCATAATTCATAATGTGACCAATGCTATCACAGATTGTGGATGATGCGTTGATCATGCCGGGCGTCATCATACCCGCAAAGTCAGCTTCAATCTGAAAGTCGATGTCGTCCGCATGAGGATTATTCATCCAGTGGCCGGATGCCGGAGGCATAATGCCATTCAGGATGTTGTAGCGTGCAGCCTGGTTGGCGTGCCAGAGTTTATAATCGTCATGCGCAAACGACAATGCGAACGAGTCGACTGGTGCATCAAGACCATATTTTTCCAGAATCTCAACGAACGTCATATCGATGTACACATCATCGTACAAGCCCGGATCCATTTCAAAAGTCTCTTTTATATAGTGGTCGTGCCAGATGATCGGCTGGTAATCCTGGATGAGTGTGCCTTTAAACTTGAATTCGGTAGGACCGCCAAACGTACAGCCAATGGTTTGTCCAGCCCAGCCGCCACGAATCTTATCTTTGAACGTTTTGGTTGATATTGAAAACGTCTCCGGCAGAACTGCAGTGTCTTTTTGCTGTGTGCATGACACAAGCAGCAGCAAAACAACAGCGATATAAAGAAAGCCTTTGGTCATCATTTCGAAGCGGTTATTGGAAGATTGCTTTGCGGTTCGTTTCCTGAGTAAACAATCATGTCGTTAACGCGATACTCATAGTTTTTATCCGGATTGATCCATTTCAATTTGATCGTATGTATGCCCTCCGGCATTTGATAATTCCAGGACGGCTCAAGCTTGCGGGCCGTGTTCATCATCGGCAATGAAACCGTATCGGTTACAACATCATCCGTGTACACCAGCATCGTGGCAACATAGGAGTCGTTTAACTCTGCAAGCCCGAGGGGTTCTGAGCCGTAGGTACGTTTTGAAATGCGATCGATGTAGTCAGCATCAATCTTTCCGCGCTTTACCATGTTTCCGTACAGCAGGTAGCCGTTTCCGGTAAACTCAAGGGTTATTTCATCGGTAAACGATTTGTCGATTTTGCTGCGTTCAACCAGGAATGTCTTTTCAAAGTTTTGCTCAAATGCCACAGCAACCGGCGTCTCAAGCGGAATGGTTACCTCTCCTCCCGCTGTCTTGCCTCCCTCTTGTTCAATCACACCCAACGCATGATTGAAACTCCAGGTGTATGCCTTCCCAAGGGATACATCTGTATTCTCGAAGTTGTCACGCTCGATCTCCTGCAAAGGCTTCAGCCAGAACGCAGGAATCTTATCATACCCCAGCATAACACCCAACACTCCTCCTACCGTTGCCGGATTACAATCAGCATCCTGTCCGCATCGGGCAGCGATGTCAACAGATTTTGTAAAGTCACCGTTACCGTACAACATGCCGATGGCAACATATGCGGAGTTAATTTTCGCATCGATGTTAAAACCGAGAAATGCACCCTTCGGGCAACCAACATCCAGGTTCCACTTCTTCTGAACTTCGAACCAGGTTTGTTTCCAATCGTCCGGGTATTGCTTATGCCAGGCAATTACATCCGCGATACAGTCATGAAATTTTGTTCCGGCCGGAATTGTTTTAATTGCCTGCTCCACGATATACACCGGGTCGTCTGATACAAATGCAAGTGAATACATAGCCGACACGAACACGCCACCATACCAGCCGTCACCACTGTTCATTACGTGACCCACCCGATCGGCAATATCCGTTGCTGCGTTCACCATCCCGGGCGCCATCAGGCCAATAAAATCGGCTTCAATCTGGAAGTCAATATCATCGGCATGAGGATTATTTTTCCAGAAACCTGACGCAGGTGGCATGATGCCGTTAAGAATATTATACCGTGATGCCTGGTTGGCATGTGCAAGATGGTACGCTGTATTCGACCAATGATGAGCGATCGAATCAGAGCTCGCTTGCAGGCCGTGCTTTTCGAAAGCCTTTACAAAATTCAAATCGGTGTAAATATCATCGAACAATCCTGGCTTTTTATCCCACCAGTATTTCACGTAGTGTTCATGCCATGGAATGTTCATTTTGTCGTCAATCAGAGAACCCTGGTACTTGAATTCAACGGGAGCACCGTAAACCACACCGATGGTTTGACCAGCCCAGCCTCCTTTGATTTTGTCCTGAAGTGTTGCTTTGGAAAGGGTGATTGATCCCTTCGATAGTACGTCGTTCGTGTTAGCCTCCGGCTCACAGCCGGAAGCTATCACACACACAACCAGAAACAACCAAAATTTTTCAGTACCTGATTTCATCTTACTTGCTTTCAGCCCGGTAAACACTTAATTCACTGATGGATGTGAAACCGGAAACTTTCTTGGTATACTTATTCCAGTGATCCTGAATGGCAGCATCGCCAATGATGCGAATGGCTTTTGTTTTTACAGGCTCGAAGCTGATCACATACTCCACGAAATGTGGTTGAAAGAATACAATGTCTGTTTTCGATAATGACGGGTTAATCGTTATACGCTCGACAGGAACCCATTTACCTTCCTCATTTTTATATTGAACATTCAACGAAGTAAACCAGCCGCCAAATTCCTCCATACCACCTGTGAAGAACCCGATCATATTAATCTTTTGATCGTCTTTCCATTCATAGCCGTAGTAATCAACTTTTGCAATCCTGGCTTTCGCAGCCAGGCTGTAAAAAACAGAACCTGTACCGTTAAATTTTCCATCGCGCAATACCGGGTCGGGCGTTGTAGCGTACATCGACTTGCCAAAGGTTACCCAGGCCGAATCGATAACCTTCCAGTTAAGTTCGCTTACGTTCGATAACACAGCCGCTGCTGACGCAGCAATATTTGCTGTACGGACGAGCAGGTCGAAGTCCTTTTTCAAAAACTTTTTTCCGTTGTCGAGCTGTACTGTGATCTTGTATTTACCGGGTACCGTTGGTGTTCCCGACAATTTACCTTTATCGAAGGTTACACCCCTGGGAAGTTCACCTCCTGCGAGTGTCCAGTTGTATTTCTTGTTAGCATCGCTGTAGAAGGCAAAGTCGACGGGTTTTCCGACTTCCATCCGGGGTGCTGGGCCTACATAAAATTCTACCGGAACATCGAATGTTGCCGCGGTATTGATGTTGACTTTTTCCGCACCTGCTTTGCCGGTAACGGATCCGCCCTCAGCTTTTACTAACGACAGCGTTACTGCCAGCGTGCGATCAATCATGTCCTGGATGCTCGCATCCGGCAATTCATGACGGGTGATGTTGATATACGTGTCATTAAACGGCTTTGTCCAGCCTTCAATCGGCAAGTACAGGTTTGCAGGCAGTCCTTTAAATCCGTACACAATACCGAGTAATCCGGCAACGGTAGCCGCCTGGTTATCGGCATCAAAGCCCATCGCGCATGACAAGTCGAGCGTTTTCTGAAAATCACCCTTTCCGTACAACATCGCCAGTATGCCGCACGCTCCATTGAGGTTTGCATTCCAGATGGTTTTGGTCAGATCAGGCTCGTGGATGTAATACTTGTCAGCCATTTCCTTCCAGGCGTCCTGCCACTTATTGGGATACTTCTGATGCAGCGCAATCATATCACGCACTGTTTGTGCATATCGCCCGTTCGCAGGAAGTTCCTTCAGGCCGATGTCGATCAGTTTGCGAATATCTTTCTCAAAAAATGCGGCCGCATACATCGCACCGTACATCACGGTTGGTTCTGCTCCCCATTCATCACTCGTGATCAATGCAGCCCAATCCGATTTTTGTGCCGCATACTTGATCATACCCGGGGCCGTATACGCCCATATTTCGTTGATTAATTGCGGATCGATCTGAAACCAATGCGGGTTGATGTTCTTATCACCGGTGAAGGGAGGCGTATACCCAAAATGCATCAAGCCGAGTGCACCACGGTTCGCAAGCCACACACGGTCGCGGATGTGAAACATCCATGCATCGCGCATTTGCTCGTAGGTTGGTTCATATCCGTACTTCTCCATCGTGAGCAGATACATGTACTCAACATCCGTGTCGTCATCCGAAAAGGCGCCTTTGTATTGCTTGAGTTTGTCGAGGTTCTTGGTGTAGCCGTAAGGCCACTTGCTTTCATCGCCAGGCGCATTCACGTATTTGTTCTCGTGCGGAAGCCCGTAGATGTTGCCGATCATTTGCCCGATCCATGCACCGGCAATTTTGTCGCGAAGCTCAGCTTTTGAGATGGTCCGTGTTTTCTGCGCGAACGCACCCGGTGACGCAAGGATAACAATGGCAATCAGATAGGTTCTTAACTTCATCACTAAGGATTTTGAATGAGATTGTTATTGGTGTTAATCGCGGTTTGCGGAATGGGAAACAACCGCTTATTCGGTGTGGTTGAAGGTTTATTCCAGCCAGCATTTTCCCAAACTCCGAAACGAATCATATCCTGCCTGCGATGGCCTTCAAACGCGAACTCACGGCCGAGTTCATCCAGCAACTCGGTATCAGTAAGTTCACCCACCGTGTAAGGTGTCAGGCCCGCGCGCGTTCTGATTTTCTGAAGATCCGGATCGCTGATAAAGGTTCCTGCCTGCCCCAGTCGATATAACGCTTCGAGTTTGGTGTACAAAACATCGGCATACCGGAACAGCACGAAATCATTTTCCATGTCGTTCACATCGTAGTTTAGTTGTTCCTGGTATTCATATTTTGCAATGCGGGCTCCCTCCCATTCACCGCGTGAACTGTAGTTGGCAATGGTTGGCGAATAAATAAATGGAACTCCGTCAATGACGATCGGATTACCGGCCTTATCGTATTGCTGACCAAAGAGGAACGACTTTCTGCGCAAATCTTCCGTTGCGTACTTCGCGAAGAACACCGGATTTACCACGAACCCGTCCCACGGCACTCCGGTCATGTTAATGGTAGCCCGGCTGGCTGAATTCAACGTCAGGTACGACCAGTAGAAATGCTCGGTTGTTAGCTGGGAATGATACGGGATAACAAAGATATTCTCTTTCGAATCTTCGTTATGGATCTTGAAGTTTGTGAAATAATCATCCTCAATCTCGTACGCTCCGAGGGCAATGATGTTATCGCACGAAGTTACCGCATCCGCAAAGTGATTTTCACCGATCCACTCCTGCGCATTCATATACATCTTGGCCTGCAGCATGTATGCCATGGCTTTGGTTACCCGGCCGTAGTACTGGCTGCTTGGCGTTTCCTGCAGGAAGTCAATATTCTCGTCTATCTCCTGCATGATGAATGCATATACAAACGCACGGTTTTTCTGTGGAGGAAGTTCCTTTGAGCCGTATGACGTTGAGAAGGGAATGTTACCCCAGTAGTCGATACCCCAGTAATAATAGAAGGCACGGAGAATTTTGATCTCGGCCAGCACGCGTTCTTTATTATCAAAGTTGATGGTAGAAATGACACTCAGAATTTCATTGCATGCCGATATACCCTGAAATACCATGTCCCAGGCCTGTGTCAGGATCTTATTATTCGGGGCAATGTTCAGCTTATGGATATCATCCCAGCGGCCCTGATCATACCACTCTCCGTTGTGCTTGGTAGGAATTACCAGTTCATCGGCCGCGAGCTCGCCCAGCGACCAAAGCCTCTGCTCTTCCGGAAAAGGCTGAAGCTTCACATACGCACGGCCTGCATACGCAATTACATCCTTTTCCGTTTGAAAGAAATTTTCAGCCGGTATGTTGGAATAAATGTGCTCCGACAAATCGAAACATGATGTTGTTACGAAGAGCAGACCAACTGTTACGAGTGTTATATACTTTTTCATGTTGCTCATCTTTAAAAGTTAGAAAGCTGCATTTAAACCGATGGTCACTGATGTAGAGCGCGGGTAATACGACAACCGGTCGATTCCGGGCTCAAGTCCGCCCAGGTTTACTTCGGGATCAATGCCTTTGTATTTCGTGAGCCAGAAAACATTCTGGGCTGATGCAAACACATTCAGTCGCGAGATAAGTTTTGACTGCAGATTGAAATTGTAGTTAAGGGCTATGTTGTCGAGTTTCAGGAAGGTTGCATCCTCCACATACTTGGATGAATAGGTGATCGCAGCGGTAAACTCGGGGTTCTCATATTGTGTATGAACGATGTTGCGGATCGACAAGCTCTTCCAGCTCTCGTAATACAGTCGGTAAGAATTCAAAACTTTGCCCCCCAGGCCTGCACGGAAAGCAAATCGCAGACCCCAGTTTTTATAATTGAAGCTGTTCGTCCAGCCGAGAAAGGCAAACGGATTCGCGTTGCCGATATCCTCCCAATCCTCACGATCTACCTCGCCCACCGGATTCTGATTCTTAAACACATCCCGGCCATCTTTTACCCCAAGCCAAACGGGTCCGTAAAATGTTCCTAACGGTTTACCCTCTTCAATACGTTGTGTATTGGCCGTAATGGTTCCACCCAGGAAACCTACTTCGTACGACTTTTGCGTAAACTCAGCATTGGAAAGTTTATTGAGTTTGTTTTTGTTATGACTTGCTGTAAAAATCATTCCCCATTGGAAAGATCCTTTCTTCATCACCTGCGCATTCAGCGTCAACTCAATACCCTGGTTGCTGATGGTTCCAACATTGGCAAACAACTCCTTATAAAGATACGGTGGCGTGGATACCTGGAACGTCCACAACAAGTCAACCGTTTTTCGCATGTAGTACTCGAGACTACCGCTTAGCTTGTTGTTGAACAGACCGAAGTCAGCACCGATATTCAGTTCTTTCTTCTTTTCCCAACGTAAATCCGGGTTTGGATTTTGCGATGGCTCAAACGCGTTGATCCATTGCTCGTTATAATATAAGCTTCCGCTTCGCGCAAGGAGGATGCGCGATTTATACGGACTGAAATCCTGGTTTCCGGTTACTCCGAAGCCGGCACGGATCTTAAGCTCATCAATCCATGAAACTTCCGAGAGAAAATTCTCTTCATGTATTCTCCAGCCCAGACTCACCGCCGGAAAAAGACCCCATTTGTGATTATCCCCAAACTTTGATGATCCTTCCCTGCGCAACGATGCCGATAGGAGATAGCGCTCTTTAAAATTGTACGTACCCCTGGCAAATGTGGCAATCAGTCGACTGGATTCTTTGTATGAACCCAGGTAGCCTTTTCCCTGATAGAAATATGATCCCGCACCAATATTGTTATAGCCGTACACGTCGGTATCGAAGTTCGAGTTGCCGACATAGGAACTATTCTCTGAAAACTCCTGAAAACTATACCCTGCAATCAACTGGAGGTTATGATCACCAAACGAGGTACCGTAATTCAAAACACTTTCAACCTGTGAATTGCTGTTGCGGCCATTCGAAATTTCCGCTTCCCCTGCCACACCCGGTGTTGTGTTGGTCCCCACCAGCGAAGGATAGAACTGTGTTTTATAAGAATTTTCTTCCCACTCAGACTTTTGGGTAGAAATAAAATTATCCCACGAAAGATTATCCGTGATCTGGAGCGTTGCACGCATGTTCAATACCATGTTGTTGGTTTTCCCATCGCGTTTGCGTTCATTCAGCATGGCCACCGGATTGCGATAGTCGAGCTCATCATCGTAATAATATCCTCCCGTTCTTGGGTCGGAATCATCGTAAACCGGTTGCGTGGGATTTTGAATAAAGGCTTGCCGGAAAATCTCATAATTGGCCGGCTTGTACTTGGAGACGTTATTAATAATATTGAAATCAAGCGTCAGCTTTTCCTGCAACACTTTTTGTTTAATGTTTGACTTAACCAGCAGGCGCTCCATCTGGTTGTTGGCCAGTAACCCGTTTTCAGTACTATGCGTTACCGATGTGCGATGGGAGAACGTTTCCGTTCCCCCGGAAAGCGCGAGGTTCTGCTGATAACTTACCGGGTTATCACGCGTGATTTCATCAAACCAGTCGGTCTTGCTTCCCAACAAAACCGAAGGCCCTGCACTCACGGGATAGTGTTCAACCGCATATTTAAACTCTGATGCACTGAGGTTTTTTACCGATCGGGGTGCCAGTTGCGTAGATCCCTGTACCGAATACTCAAATGTTCCTTTTCCCTGCCGCGCGCCTTTCGTGGTGATGATGATTACACCGTTTGTTCCCCGTGTTCCATAGATTGCTGCCGCTGAACCATCTTTCAGTACATCGAATGTCTCAACATCCTGAAAGTTGAGGTTGTTAAGATCAGCACCGATTACACCGTCAATGATTACGAGCGGCTGCTGCCCGGAGGTAAGGGTGTTTGCTCCACGGAGAAGAATCTGATATCCAGCCAGCGGATCAGCACCATCTGGTTTGGAAATTAGTAAACCTGCTACCTTGCCTTGCACAAGACCCATCGGGTCATTAAAACTTCCGGTATTAAAATCTTTTGCCTTAATCGAAGTTACAGCACCTGTTAACTCCTTTTTGGTTGTCGTTCCATAACCGATCATCACCACTTCATCCAGCAGCGTTACCGATTCTGTCAGCGTTACGTCAACAGGTGACGCACCGGACACTGTACGTTCCACGCTTTCGTACCCGATAAACGAGAAGATCAACACCGATCCCTCTGCAGCCGTGACCGAAAATGTTCCGTCTGCATCCGTGATAACGCCCGACGTTGTTCCCTTGACCGTAACGCTAACACCCGGAAGACCCTGACCGGAGGTGTCCTTCACAGTTCCGGTAATCCGGGTTTGCGCATACGCTGCGTTCACGCAAAGAAGCAACGCAACTGCGACAAAAGTCCGTAACATGTTTTTCATAGCATGGAGGTTATTTTTCATGATTACCCTTTTTCAACTTCTAACAATGCAAGCTCATTCCGGAATGGAATAGAAGATTGTGCGCCCATGCGCGTAACGGTTATGGCTGCTACCCGTGTAGCAGTCTTCACAGCCTCGAGAATGTTTTTACCTTCCGCGAGTCCTACACAAAACGCACCGCTGAAAGAGTCACCCGCAGCCGTTGTATCAACCGCAATCACTTTGGTCGCGTCAACGGTGTGGTACGAATTCTTCTCTTTGATGAAGGCGCCTTGGGCACCCATCGTGATCACTACATTATCGACACCTTTGTCGCTGATGATGTCGGCAGCCTTGCGGGCACTGTTCCAGTCGGTAACTTTGATCCCGGAAAGCATTTCAGCTTCATGTTCATTGGGCGTGATGACGTATAAACACTTCAACAATTTCTCCGACAGTGTTCGGGCAGGTGCCGGATTCAGAATAACCGGAATGCCTTTTTTGCTTGCCAATTCAGCGGCATACTCAACCGTTTCAATCGGAATCTCCAGTTGCATCAATACGAAATTGCCGGTTTCAATTTCTCCCTTCGCGCTTTCGATATCGGCGGGTGACAAACTTCCATTCGCACCCGAAGCAACCACAATACAGTTTTCACCATGTGAGTCGACCGTAATCAGCGCAACACCGGAAGGGTTTTTTGCATCGGAGAAAATATAATCCGTATTGATTCCTTCGGAGTTGTAGAGTTCAACCGACTGCTTGCCGAAAACATCGTTTCCTGTTTTTGAGATGAACGTTACTTTTCCGCCCTGCCGTGCAGCGGTGACTGCCTGGTTTGCTCCCTTGCCGCCTGCGTTCATCAGAAAAGTGCCGCCCAACACGGTTTCGCCCGGCGTTGGAAGCCGATCGGTTTTGATCACCATGTCGGTGTTACAGCTTCCGATTACAATGATTTTTTTCATAAACTCTGGTATAGGTGTTTCAAACGTAGGCACTTCAAACGATTGAATTCTTCAAAAAATGAATCATTATGGTAATCACAAAAACTAGTAAATCAATTTAATTAATTGATAATCAATCTTATACATATTAATAAGGTCATAATTTTCATATCTACACCACAACATCAATCTGCACAATTCTGTTTTCTCAAATTCCCGGAAACGGTTGTTGCATCCCGTGGGGAGATTGCATGAATTCAACTCGCATAGCCGGAAATAGAAGGATTTCTAAACTAAAAAAGACCACAAGATGTGGTCTTTCGGGGTATGTATAACTGCCGTTGATATAAATTATGACGACACTTTATAAACCGTATCCAGCACGGTGCCGTCAACCCATTTAACCACAGCGACTATTTCTTTTTCGAACTTTTGTTTTGCAGGAACTCCGCAAATCTTCTCCGCTTCGGCTTTTAACTGACGTATGGTTTTAACCGGCAGGCCGCTATCCTTAACACGGTCAATCAAATCCGTGCGCAACGGATTAATGGCAATACCACGCTCGGTAACAATTACATCGATCAATTCGCCCGGCCCGCAAAGCGTTGTCACTTCATCCCGAATAACCGGAATGCGATCACGGAATAACGGCACCGGAAGGATTGTACACTTTGCAAACAAACAATTCTGCCAGCCGCCAATGCCGTGCAGCAACAACCCATCGGAATGCGTAACCACGTTCGCATTAAAATTCACATCCACTTCGGTAGCTCCAAGAATCACTACATCCAGCATGGAGGCAAAATTTCCCTTGCCGTGGTAATTGTAACTCGTAAACGGACTGGTATTAACGTGATTCGGATTTTCGCGCATTGATTTTACACCTTCCAGATCGAACGTCTGTCCGTCGAGAATGTAATCGACCAATCCTTCCTCAAGCATGTTCACGAGGTACTTGTTGCTTCCGCCCCGTGCAAAACGCGCTTTCATGCCTTTTGCCCGGAGCATTTCTGCGAAGTAGATTCCAATCGAGAGTGCAGTACCGCCTGCTCCTGCCTGAAAAGAAAAACCGTCCCGGATGATTCCTGCGTGCTCACAAAACCTGGCGGTCATTTCGGCCAGCAGTAACCGGTCCGGACTTTTAGTAATTTCTGTTGTGCCGGAAACGATCTTAGAAGGAATTCCAACCTGCTCTACCTTCACAACATAATCAACATAATTTCCCTGGATCTGCCACGGCACACATGGAAACGTTACGAGATTATCAGTCACTACGATTACTTTATCCGCATACTGCGAATCAGCAAGCGCAAAACCCAGCAAGCCGCATGCAGCGGGCCCATCGACTCCGTTTGCGTTGCCAAAAAAATCGGCCGTTGGAGCTGCGATAACAGCAATGTCAATTTCTACTTCACCATCCTGAACGGCCTGGTACCGTCCGCCATGCGAACGCAACACCCCCACCCCTTTCATTTTTCCTTCCGAGGTAAACCTGCCTAACTGACCGTTCATACTTCCTTCGATGTGATGAATGGTCCCGTCTTCGAGATACTTTGTTAACGGTGCATGACACTCAAACGATGCAGAGGGGAACCAAACCAGGTTTTTCAAACCCAGTTCTTTTGCGATATCAAAAATCTGCACAGCAATTAAATCTCCATTGCGAAAATGGTGATGCGTGGAGATCGTCATTCCGTCTTTTAGTCCGCTTTTAATCAACGCTTCCCGTAGTGATGACACAAGTTTGTTTCCGTCTTCCGGGAAATCAACACAGGATGCGATCCGCGGACCGAGTTTTCTACCATCCGGTTTGTGCTTACCAACTCCTTTATAAGGGATAGCCGGTTTTCCATTCACTTCCGTTGGAACCGCCCGCCCAATGGCGTTTACTACCAGCTTTGCAGATTTACTCATGCCTGTTCTTCTGCGTTAAAAGTATCTTTCCAATTCTTATTTAGCGTACCGAGCGAAATTGCCAGGTCGATGGTGCGCTGGGCGCGTTTCACTACCGGTGCATCAATCATTTTTGTACCCAGTGATACAACGCCCAGCCCTTTTCGTGTCGCTTCCATAAATGCCATGACGATTCTTTTCGCCTTGTCAATTTCCTGATCACCCGGTGCAAACCCATCCTGAATGATCTTGATCTGGCGCGGATGAATACAACCCATTCCTTCGAAACCCAGCGCTTTCGACTGCAAAACATTCTTCCGTAATCCTTCCATGTCGCCCACATCCGAGAAAACAGAATCAATCGGCTGAACCCCTGCGGCTTTGCAGGCATTCACCAACATGCTTCGCGCAAAAAGCGATTCAGTTCCTTCGGGAGTACGGCCTACACCAAGATCAGCGGTATAGTCCTCCAGACCGATTGCCACCGCAATAACATTGTCAGCTGCACGCGCTATTTCAAAAACATTTACAATTCCCAATGCACTTTCAACGATCGGCATTAGCCAGACTGCGGGCCTGACTTTCATTCGACTATAAATTGCCAGGATATGATTATTAACCTCGTGAATCTGATGCGCATCCTCACATTTCGGAATCAATACAACATTCACGTGATGCGGAATGATACAGTCCAGGTCATTCAATCCTGCCGGTAACTGATTAATTCTCACCATGCGCTCCGCTCCCATGAAGTCGAGCGCACGCAGCGTGTTTCGCACGAGAAATCTCGCTTCATTTTTCTTGTCAACCGAAACTGCATCTTCCAGGTCAAGGATCACGGCTTCCGGTTTATGAATACCTGCGTTAATCATCAGGCTTGGTGTATTGCCCGGCAGATATAGTCGTGAGAACCGGTGCCGGTCGCGCGCGGTCTCATATTGATTTTCTTTAAGCAATTCTGGAAGAAATTCCTTTTCCGTTCGGATGACCCGTTTAATTGCCGCTTCCAGGCGGGCAGCCATTACAAACGGCAACGCACCTTTATCTTCAACGGTAACAATGGCATTGTTTACATCAAAAAAAGCCAGGACTTCGTGGCAGAGTTTTTCAATGGTGCCGCCATAAAGTGACTTCACTTTGCTTTTTACGGAAAGCCTGATGCCACCTGATGATGCAAGCTCAAGTCCGACAAAACAATCGGATCGGTCCTTATCGCCTTTATTGCCCGCAAACCCTGCGTTGCTCATAATTGATTGAATAACTCTTAAATATACAACTGTCCCGTTTATTGCGCCCACGCGGGTAACGCGGGTTGAAAATTCAGCCACGGCATAATCACGAAATACATCAGAATGGTAAGCACGACCAGGCTGATTAAATTAAGCCACACTCCGCACTTCACCATGTCCGATACCGTTACGCGTTCGCTCCCGAAAATAACCGTATTGGGACCGGTGCCCGCAGGCATCATAAAACCAAGCGATGATGCAACCGTTGCAGGAATCATCAATAGCAAGGGATTCATACTTGCCGCAACCGCCATGCTCGCCAACACGGGCAACAGGATGTTAGCCGTTGCCGTATTCGAATTGAACTCGGTAAAGATCATCACAAACCCGATCACCAAAATCAATACAATGATAAATGGATAACTGCTCACAAACGCAAGTTGCGCGCCCAACCAGTCTGCAAGGCCGGTAGATTCGAAGCCTGCTGCAATTGCGTATCCTCCGCCTACAATCATCACAACTCCCCACGGAACCTGGCTTGCCTGTTTCCAGTCGAGCAAACGCTTTTCTTTCGTTGCCGGAATAGCAAACAGCAGAATAGCTGCAGCCATCGCTACGGTACTGTCGTGAACAAAATCCTGCAGACCGAGTAATTCACTCCAGCCGGGAATGATCAGGTTGCCCAATACGAGATTTTCCCGGAACACCCATCCGACAATCGCGAACAAGCAAACGTAAATTACCCTTCGTTCACCGGGAGTTGTCCGGCCTAATGCTTTGAGTTCGTCTTTGATCAGTGTTTCGTTCCCGTTCAGGTTTCCGCTGACGTTAAAGTATCGCGACAAGTAATACGCAAACACCGGAAGGAGTACAATCAGCAAGGGTAGTCCAACTTTCAGCCACGTAAAAAATGTAATGGGTGGAGCATCCGGAAAAAGGTTCTCCAGAATACCGATCATGATCAGGTTAGTGGGTGTTCCGATCAATGTACCTAAACCGCCAAGTGTTGCCGAATAGGCGATGCCGAGCATCAACGCGGTTGCAAACGTGCTTTTCTTACCGGAAAGATCTTCCTCCTCCTTGGCTACGATCGACAGCGCAATCGGAAACATCATGACAGCTGCAGTAACATTCGCAATCCACATGGAAAGAAAAGCTGTGGCCACCATCATACTAAAAATGATCTTCCTCCGGCTGACGCCAAAAATGTTTATGATGATCAGGGCTATACGCTTGTGCAGGTTTTGCGCTTCGATGGCTTTGCCGAGAAAAAATCCTCCAAGCATCATGAGCACATAATTATGCCCATAGTTAACGGCCGTTTTTGATGCCGGCAGAATTTCCAGCAAAGGATATAGCGCGAGCGGAAGGAATGCTGTGGCGAAAACCGGGATTGCTTCCGTGATCCACCAGATACTCATTAATATCACAACAGCAGCCGCGCTTTTGCCTTCGTGTGAGAGCCCTTCCGGTGCAGGCAACACCATGATTATAATGAAGGCAAGTACGCCTGTGAAAAAGCCAATGTATCGCTTCGACATTCTTTCGTGTAGTTAGGCCTGCGGTCCGCTGGTGTCAAAGCTAAATTTTCAAACGTTTGTTATAATGCTAAAAATGTCCGAAAATCGTAATTACAAAAGATATACATGTATATTAATAATATGATTTACAGCCATTTACATGCATATGTTATGATTCAAATAGTACCCTCAATTTAGTCATGCTGAAGTCATCCGCACTGATATCGCTTATTCAATCCATGTCGAAGCCTGAAAAAAAGGCTTTCAAAATGAATGCGCCCGGATCGGAATCACTCCCGTATTATTTGAGTCTGTATAATATCATTGATCAGAATAAAGCAATGACGCCGGAACTGCTTCGCACAAAATTTTTAAAGCAGCATTCCGGAGCCTCGTTCGACACAACGGTCAAATACCTGTATCAAGTGTTGCTTGATACCATGCTTGAACTTCGCACCGAACAGGACAGCTACTACTCACTGTTTGACAAAATCCTGAAGGCCCGTATTCTGTTTGAAAAATCTTTATTTGAAGAATGTTTCGACCTGCTGCAAAAAGTGATCGACAGTGCCCGCAAGCTTGAGAACTATTATGCACTGCTCATCGCGTCACGACTGGAACTTGAGTACCTGCTGACACTCAACTTTCCGCACATCGATGAGAAAATGCTGCTCCATAAGCAGTTCCGCATTAACGAAGTCATGCGGATAACGCAAAAGATCAATCAGCAGTCGGCTCTGTATGAACTGCTGAAACACCGTGTACTCCACAAAGGAAACATCCGGTCCGAACAGCAAAAGAATGAATTGAATGACCTCGTGGTGAGTGAGATGAGTTTGGTTGCATCATCGAACGTTGAAAATTTTGAGATCCGGAAACTTCACCAGCTTTTCCAGGCTAACTACCTGATTAGCGTAGGCGATTACAAATCAGCGCTTCATTCCTTTTATGAACTCAATAACCTGCTGGAGAGCAACAAGCATCTGTGGTCAAATCCGCCCATCTATTATTTACTAACACTCGAAGGTATCCTCGACACGCTTAGAAGTCTTAAGAACTATGAGGGTATGCGGCATTTTATCAACCAGCTGAAGAAACTGAACAATCCCTCGCTCAACTTCAGTGCAAACGTAACCTGCCTGATTTTTCTGTACGAAGTGTTTCCATTGCTGGACAAAGGTGACTTTTTTGCAAGCGAGGCACTGATGCAGCGGTATTCGGACGATCTTTTTAAAAAATCGCATCTGCTCAGTCTGGCCCGCAATGCGGAGTTAAGTCTTTACACTGCGCTGATTCACTTTGGCCTGCGCGATTACAGCAAAGCACAAAAAGCACTGAACAAAATCATTTTTATTGGTAAGAACTACTCGTATCTGCCGCTCTATCGCACAATTCGCCTGGCTAACCTGATGATCCTGTACGAGAAAAAAGATTTTGATCTGATCAAATCAGAAACCCGTTCAATCAAACGGGATATGAATGTAGTTGGGAAAGAGTATAAAATAGAGCGGAGCGTACTCAGCTTCGTAAACCGTCAAAACCTTCCGATATCGGGAATGAAACGCAAAGCCCTGTGGGAGAAAATCGAAAGTGATTTTGATAAAATGCGCCACGATGTATTCGAACAGCAAATCATCCGGCTGTTCGACTTCTCGGCATGGATTGAAAGCAAAATCCGCAAAATTCCGCTAACGGAAATTCTTGCAAACAGGAACTAACAGAAATGAATCGTTAGAAATGAATGTCGCTGTATTCACCAACCGACCAGGTCCGGCACGATAATCTGCCCTTCAGTGCTGAAGGTTTGAACAGGGATTTTCCGAGCAACATCCGAACACATTCCTGAATGCCTTCTGTGATGGACGGGTGCGGATGAACACACTCGGCCAACTCCTCGATGCCTTTGTCCATCGAAATCAACAATGCAACCGCCTGAATTGCGCTGGACGCCTGGTTGCCGATAATTTTCACGCCCAGAACTTTCATCTGGTCATCGTTTGTAACCAACAATTTGATAAATCCTTGTGTATTGCGTTTCGCGATTGCCCGCGGAATACAACTGTAATCAAGTGTAACAACCTTATATTCGATTCCCTTTTCACGAGCCTGTGTTTCATTCAAACCAACACCGGCAACCTCCGGACTGAGAAACATAATCGTGCTGATATTCTCATACACGAGCTTCCGCTTCGGACTGCCGAAAATCTTTTCCACCGCATAGCGACCCTCTAACTCGCCCACATTTACCAGCGAAATGTCAGCGGTGATATCGCCTACCGCGTAAATGTTGGTGACGTTGGTTTGTGTATCGTTATCTTCGATGCCACGCTTGGTGATGTTAATGGGTACTTTGTCGTCCCACAACTCCTCGTAATTTGGAATCCGGCCTACCGAAACGAGTGCCTTTTCTACATTGAATACTTCCTTGCTTGAGTCGTCATACTCCAGTTCGTATTCCACACGGCCATTCTTCACTTCCATTCGGATCAGGCGCGAGTTGCGGTGAATGAGCACTCCGCTGTTCTCCATGTTGCGTTCAATCACTTTCACAACATCTTCATCTTCGAACGGAAGAATGCGGGCACCCTTATCAATCAGGTGAACTTTCGTTTTTCCAAAGCCGGAAAAAATGGTCGCATACTCACAACCAATTACCCCCGCTCCCACGATCACCATGCTCTCGGGAAAATCATCCATGGTTTCAATTCCCTCGCTGGTCATCACAATCTTCTCATCAATGGGCAATTCCGGAAGATACCGCGGGCGGCTTCCGGTGGCCAGGATAATGTAGTCGGTTGTTACTACTTCCTTGCGTGAACCATTTACAATTTCAACTTCATGGGGAGTAATCAACCGCGCGGTTCCGCTTTTAAAGGTGAGCAGGTTTGCCTTGGGAGAACTCTTCAATAACTCCATGTGCTCTTCGAGCATGCCCTTCCGTTCTTCCACTGCGCGTACTACCTCAGCCTGAATCTCTTTATAAGAAATGCTGGGTGCCTGAATATTGTACCGCTTCAGGTTTTTGCGAAAACTTGAAGCTTCGCGTGAAAGCTCCCACCAGGTTTTTGACGACAAAGCGCCATTGGTAACACCGGCTCCGCCTACGCGCTCCTTTTCAATCAGCAGTACTTTCTTCTTAAAATCTATGGCGCGCATGGCAGCCGCATAGCCTGAAGGGCCTGCGCCTATTACAACCAGATCAAACTTTTCCATCGGGGGTCGATTAATTCCAACTATACCAGCGAAAATTAACAAATTCTTTCAGAAT
Organism: Cyclobacteriaceae bacterium; assembly: GCA_016786495.1. Taxonomy (GTDB): domain Bacteria; phylum Bacteroidota; class Bacteroidia; order Cytophagales; family Cyclobacteriaceae; genus UBA2336. The sequence goes on along the minus strand of JAEUUJ010000027.1, from coordinate 48,809 downwards.
CGCAGTAAAGCGTTACGATCGAACTCAATCTGCGCGAAGCGCGGGGTTAAAAATTCCAGCCACCATACACCTCACGCTGCCACCTCCCCGATCTTCGATGGTTGGAATGGCGATTGGTAAGGGCTCCGCAAAACTGCTGAGGGCATTCAACTGGCCAGGCAAAAGCGTCTGGTACGCGCGCTGCGACAACAACACAAAGGGCTCGCCCGATTTGCTCAATATCTCAAGCATGTTTCCGGCAAACTGCTTCATCTGGTCAAAGCTGATGGCAATGACTTTATGACCCGTGGTCGCAAACGAGTTGAGCAGTTTCTCCTGGTCTTCATCACTCGGAATGGCATCCAGGCAGAGAATAACAAACTTCGCCCCGATGCACATCAGCACATTGGTGTGATAGATCGCTTGCCCCTGCTCGTCAACAGCATCGAAAACAACGGTTTTGAATCCCAGTTTGGTTGCAAGTTCAGCCAGCACCGTTTCGTCTGTTCGTGCAGAGCGCGATGCATACGCGATTTTGTTAACGTAGTCGAACACAATGCTGCCGGTACCTTCCAGAAACTTATTTTGTTTTTCATACGCCGTCAGATCGACAGCAGCCAGAATCCGGAATTGTTGCCTGACGATATCGAGTACCGGGTTGGTTCGTTCTGCACGCCTGTTCTCTGCCAACATCGGATAGAGAACCACCGAACCATCGTGATGAAAGGAAATCCAGTTGTTTGGAAACACTGCATCCGGTTTACGTGGCAGTGCCGAATCTTCGATCACCAACACCTGAATGTCGTTCGACCGCAGTACATCAACCATGGTGTCGAATTCGCGTAGTGCCGTTTCATGCACCAACAGCGAATCATCGGAGGCATGTTGTTGAAATGCGTTGGTATCGGCAGTTTGAGGGTTGAAACCAAACGCGTTTGGCCTGACCATCAGTAAAGCCGAAGGTGCCTGTGAAAATTTCATGGTGAAAGTTATATCTTTTTACAGAGTTCGGTAGCTTTGAGTTTAATCCCGTGTGTATGCTGGAATGGCTAAAGGAACTTGATCGCGAATTGCTGCTTTATCTGAACAGCTTTCACACCCCGTTTCTGGACCCGATCATGTTCTGGATTACCAAAACGTTATTCTGGCTTCCGCTTTATCTGTTCTTGCTTTTCATTACGATCAAGTATTTCAAAAAAGACTGGTGGATTATCATCATCGGGATTGCGCTGGCTATTCTGCTCACCGACCGCATCACGAGCGGGTTCATGAAACCGTACTTTGAACGGCTTCGCCCCTCGCGCGAACCCTCGTTGCAGGGGTTGGTACACCTTGTGAAAGACACGGCCGGAAAAATCTATACCGGTGGTAAATATGGCTTTGCCTCAAGCCATGCGGCTAACACGTTTGCTACCGCGATGTTCTTCTGGCTCGTGTTTCGTCATCGCTATCGCTGGATGTGGGTACTGTTTGTTTGGGCAACGGTGATGACCTACACGCGAATCTACCTCGGTGCTCACTACCCGGGCGACATTCTCGTGGGCTTGTTGATCGGCTTGTTGTGTGGATGGATCGGCTACAAGGTTCAGCAGTGGATCTGGAAGCGAAAATACAAAGAAGCACAATCGCTTCAGGTCAGGTAGACTACTTCCCCAACAGGCGTTTTACATACTTTCCTACGATGTCGAATTCGAGGTTGACAGTATCGCCTGCCTTCAACGTTTTAAAGTTCGTATGCTCGTACGTGTAGGGAATGATGGCAACCGTAAATCCGGTTGCCGTTGAGTTGAAACACGTAAGACTTACTCCGTTCACGCAGATTGAGCCTTTTTCAACGGTTACATTTCCAAACGATGGATCGTATTCGAAATCAATCAGCCAGCTTCCGTTTGCTTCTTTTACCGACGTAACCATTCCGGTTTGATCAACGTGACCCTGAACGATGTGTCCGTCAAAACGGCCGTTGGCAACCATGCAGCGTTCCAGGTTAATCGCATCGCCCTGTTTCAGTTTACCGAGGTTCGACTTCCGCAACGTTTCATCAATTGCCGTCACCGTGTGTGAGTCGCTGTCGACCCGGATCACCGTCAGGCATACGCCATTATGCGAAACACTCTGATCTACCCGCAGTTGGTTGCTGATCGGACTTTCGATCGTAAAATGCTTGTTACCGGCCTCCTGCCGAACCGACTTCACTTTGCCAAAGGCTTCGATAATTCCTGTGAACATGCCCAAAATTAGGTAAAAAAAAGCATTTTTAAACAATTTGGTTTATTTTATAAACTATTTTATGTTTGTATCGTTAAACCCGGATATGGAAAAGCACAACGAAACTTTGAACCCTCACCAAAGCCTGGACCTGATTACCTCCATGATCCGGCAGGCAAAAGGCAACGTTCGGAAGAGCAGCTTCTACTTTCTGCTGTGGGGATGGACGATCGTTATCGCCAACCTCGGAGTTTATATCCTGATCCGGTTCACGGATGTAAAAAATCCGTTTCTGATGTTTGCGCTTACCATTCCTGCAGGATTGATCTCCGCGATTTACAGTGTGCGGCAAAGCAAAACCCAAACAGTCTCTACGCACCTCGATCAGATTCATAAATGGGTTTGGATCGGTTACGGAATTAACTGTGTGCTTGTGGTTGTGGTGGGCAAATCAATCAGTTGGATGATAAATCCGGTAATCATCGCGATGTGTGCAATGCCTACATTCATCACCGGGGTTATTTTAAAGTTCAAGCCTTTGATGTGGGGCGGTGTGGTGTTTTGGGCAGCGGGCACCGTGTTATTCTTTGTGCCGATGGCCGATCAATTTCTGATCTCGGCTTTTGCCATCGCCCTGGGCTATCTCGTGCCGGGTTACATGCTCAGAAAATCGGAGAAGTAATGGCATTGAAAGATCTGGATCCGCTGTTGCACTCCCAACTCAGGCTTGGAGTAATGTCGCTGCTCATGAGTGTCGAGTCAGCCGAGTTTACCTACCTGAAAGAGAAAACCAATTCTACGGCGGGAAACCTGAGCGTGCAACTCGATAAACTGTCGGAGGCCGGATACATCACGATTGAAAAAACATTTAAAGGAAAGAAACCATTGACAACCTGTAAGATCACAAAGCACGGCTTGAAAGCATTTGAAGATTACGTGAACACGTTGAAACAATACATCGGCAAATAATTTTTTTGTCCAGATAGTTTATAATATAAACCAGTTTATATGACAACAAACATTAAGAAGGTATCGATCGCGCTCGGCCTCGCCACAAGCCTGGTGATTGTATTCCTGCTTCTTATGGAAACACGCACGGTTGTTTCGTCCGAAAACACAATAACACTCCCGGCAAAGGCACTCCCCTATGTAGCACAACACACGGGAACCGATTGGCTTGTTCAACTAACCTGTAATCTCTTAACCAAATATTACCTATGAAAAACGTCATGATTATCTGTGCGATGTTCCTCGGATTGGCCATCGGCCACAGCCACGCGCAAGGCTTGGGTAAAGCATCCGATGCCTTAAAGCAGGAAATGCAAAAAGTTGCTTACCTCGCGGGGAAATGGAAAGGTGAAGCCATCGCTAAACAGCGCAACGGGCCGGATACCAGGGTAATTCAGGAAGAAAACATTTACTTCAAGCTCGACAACACCATCCTGGTATTTGAAGGGACGGGACGCAATCCCCAGAATGCCGGCGAAATCATGTTCAATGCGTTCGCGGTACTCTCGTACGATGAACAATCGAAAGAATTCAAAATGACCTCGCATCTGAAAGACGGAAGCAAAACAGACGCATACTTCAAGGTTGTCGCGGAAAACAATTTTGTTTGGGGTTTTGATGTTCAGAATGACGCCAAAATTCGCTACGAAATCAAACTTGATCCCAAAACCAAGAGCTGGGTCGAAACAGGAGAATACTCCCCCGACAATGTAAATTGGTATCCCTTCATCGAATTAAAATTGACCAAGCTTGATTAACTTGTAACACCTAAACATACGAGTCATGTACAATACACCGGAAGAAGAAAAACTGTACAAAGAAGCACGCAAGAGCGTGCGGAGAAAGAAAAGCTATTACAGCTCGCTGATCGCCTATTTCTCGGTTTGTTCTTTTCTAACCTTTTTAAACTGGTACCAGAACGACTTCAACTCAGAAGGCCACTGGTGGGTAGGCTGGGTTTGGTTTGGCTGGGGAATCGGAATGTTCTTCTATACCATCAGCTTCTTCAAAAATGGCATCTTCTTCGGCAAAGACTGGGAAGACCGCAAGATCAAGGAAGAGATGGAAAAAATGAAGCGTCAATAACTCATCCGTTGTTCGTTATTAGTTAATCCCATACCTTACCCCGGTTACGATTAACTAATAACGTTTACCCTACAACGGCCATGGATTTCGGAAGAGTAGCAGATACAGCTGACCTCGACAAAATCAACTTCAAGCTTCCCCCCGACCACCCGGGAACAACCAACGTACTGGCAAAATCACCCGTTGGAAAGAAAACAACCTTCTATGTAGGATGTGCCAAGTGGGGTCGCCCCGACTGGGTGGGAAAAATCTATCCACCCAAAACCAAAGCCGGTGACTTTCTCGAATACTATGCAAAGAAGTTTAACGCGATCGAGTTAAATGCCACCTTCTATCGCATGCCGTACCGGAAGCAGATTGAGGGCTGGAAGAGTAAGGTTGGCAAAGACTTTAAATTCTGTCCGAAGTTTGTCGATCAGATCACGCATCTCCGGAGACTAAAGAATACAAAAGAACTGCTCGATGAATTTCTGGACGCGATTTATGCGTTCGAAAATAATCTCGGTCCGATCTTCTTAATGCCGCATCCGCAGATGGCACCCCAATCGATCGACACCATTCAGGCATTTATCGAATCGGTACCCAAAGACGTGCAACTCTTTGTTGAACTCCGCCACCCGGCATGGTATGCCGATAAGCAAGTGTTCGATGATGCGTGGAATACGTTCGAGAAATTAAAAACGGGTTCCGTAATCACCGATGCCTCAGGAAGACGGGATTGTGTACACATGCGCCTTACCACCCGGGAAGCCTTCATCCGGTTTGTCGGCAATGGCCTCCATCCCACCGATTACACGCGCGTGGATGATTGGGTTCAGCGTATGAAACAATGGACCGATGAAGGAATCAAAACTATCTACTTTTTCATGCACCAGCACGAGGAGATTCACTCGCCCGAACTGGCGAAATACCTGATCGAAAAAATGAACCAGGAGATCGGAACTTCGTTACAGGTTCCGGAGTTTGTTAAGGTTCCGGCTAAAAGCGAAACCCTGTTTGGGGCGAAGTAGCAGTATCAGAAATTCTGATTCGAAATTCGGCATTTAGTCCTACCTTCGCTCCTGTTTCTTTTATGGCACTGTACGAAAAATACCCGGTTTCCATTTCTAATTCCCTGAGCGGAAATAAAGAACTTTTTGTTCCTGCAAAGGCACCGTTTGTTGGCTTATATTCCTGTGGACCAACCGTTTACAACGAAGTCCACCTGGGTAATCTGCGCACGTTCACATCCTTTGATGTAGTGTTCCGGTATCTTACTCACATCGGCTACAAGGTTCGGTACGTGCGGAACATCACCGATGCCGGCCATCTCACCAACGATGCGGGAGTAGGTGTCGATCGCATTGAAGAAAGCGCTAAGCTCGAGCAGCTTGAGCCGATGGAAATCGTTCAAAAGTACACAACCAGTTTTCATGATGTTTGTCGGATTTTCAACGTCCTTCCACCCAGCATTGAGCCGACTGCAACCGGGCACATCGTTGAGCAAATCGACATGGTAAAGAAGATCCTGAGTAACGGATATGCATATGAAGTAAACGGCTCAGTGTATTTCGATGTGCGCAAGTACAACGAAACGCATCACTACGGTGAGTTGAGCGGAAGGAACATTGATGAGTTACTGGAAGGAACGCGTGAACTGGACCGTCAGGATGAAAAACGTAACGCGATTGATTTCGCGATCTGGAAAGCTGTTTCGCCTAACCACATCCAACGCTGGAATTCACCCTGGGGTGAAGGAATACCGGGCTGGCATCTTGAGTGCTCGGCCATGGGCACAAAATACCTGGGTGATCAGTTTGATATTCACGGGGGTGGTATGGACTTAAAGTTCCCCCACCACGAATGTGAAATCGCGCAGAACGTGGGCGCGCTGGGAAAATCTCCGGTTCGTTATTGGATGCACACCAACATGCTGACGGTGAATGGAGAGAAAATGAGCAAGTCGAAAGGCAACTCGTTTTTACCCCGGGAGCTGTTTGCCGGTTCGCATCCGCTGTTGGCAAAGGCGTATAGTCCGATGGCCGTGCGGTTCTTCATGCTGCAGTCGCATTATTCGAGCACGCTTGATTTTTCGAACGAAGCGTTGAGTGCGGCGGAGAAAGGATTTAAAAAACTATCAAACGCCTTAACAACAATTAAGTCGCTGAACCATCCCGGTAACGGAAATGATGACGCAACATTGGCGGCTGATCTGAAACGAATGGTTGGCGAATGCTATCAAACGATGAGTGATGATTTCAACACCGCAAAAACACTGGCGGTATTGTTCGAGATGTCGTCACGGATTAACGACTTTAAGTCGGGTAACCTGAAGTTTGCCGCGGTAAGCGCATCAACTTTTGAGGAATTCAAAAATACCTACATCGCCATGATGGAAGATGTACTCGGTATCAAAGACGAAGAAAGTCACAACCAGGAATTGATGGACGGGGTGATTAATGTATTGATCGGACTTCGTAAGAAAGCCCGCACAGACAAGAATTTTGCCCTCTCCGACAAAATCCGCGATGAACTGAAAGCGCTGGGCGTTCAGCTAATGGATGGCAAGGATGGTGAGATGAACTATACAATTGAATAGGCTGATTCTGACCCCCTGCGTAACACTAAAATTTCAATTCGTTAAGGATCTAACCCGTCAGCCTGAGCCTGTCGAAGACTGGCTAGGGTCATTAAGGCTAATTCTCTGTCAGTCTGAGCCTGTCGAAGACTGGCTAGGGGTCATTAAGGCTAATTCTCTGTCAGTCTGAGCCTGTCGAAGACTGGCTAGGAGTCATTAAGGCTAATTCTCTGTCAGTCTGAGCCTGTCGAAGACTGGCTAACATTCTTGAAATTCGATAACCTAACAATCTCATCCCAATCGTCATTAAATAAGGCCTCCTTCTTCTTTCGACTCCAGCCCTTCACTTGTTTTTCAAATTCAATTGCATGATGAACATTCTTAAAACGCTGCCAATATCGCAAAACGACAGGTCGTCTCTTAAAGGTGAAACTATCCTCGTGAACACCTTCGTTATGTTCCCAAAGGCGCGTCTCTACGTCATTGGTGATCCCTATGTAGTACAGGCCATCGCTGCATTCAACTATGTACACGAAATATTGATAGTTACGCACAAACGAAGATAATAAAGAGTTTGGGTCATCACCGTTCGACAAGCTCAGGGTGACACGTATTGTCAATAAAGGATGGAATAAGCACTAACAGCTTCACTTTGACGGGAAGATTAATGCTAAAACCTAACTTGGTTCAAAGCGCCAATCGCTGTCATTCTGAGTTCGTCGAAGACTGACTATCTCCGTTTCCCGATTTCACAACAGCACTGCCGGTCAAAAAATAATTGACAAGGAGCTAGCTCGTTTCTGAAGTTATTCTACATTTGTAGAGTATATTCTAAAGTAGTAGAAATGAGCCTTTCAAAAGCAGAAGAACAGGTTATGGAATATCTCTGGTCGGCCGACACGATATTCTTTAAAGACCTCCTTGAAAAATTCCCGGAGCCAAAACCCGCAGGCACTACGGTGGCCACATTGCTTAAGCGGATGCAGGAGAAGGGATTCGTTGGCTACAAACTTCAGGGCAATTCGCGTGAATACTATCCGCTCATCAAGAAGGAACAATACTTCTCCAAGCATGTGAACTCCATGATTAAGAGTTTTTTCAACAACTCAGCCATGCAGTTTGCCTCCTTCTTTACGACCGCAACAAACTTGTCGGAAAAGGAACTGGAAGAATTGAAGAAGATCATCGATCAACAACTTAAACAGAAAAAGAAATGATTTTCTACATATTCAAGTCAGTTGTATGTTCACTGATTTTCATTGCGGTATATTATTGTTTTCTGGAACGTGAAAAAATGCTTGTCTTTAACAGGTTCTATCTGCTCGCTACTATTTTATTGTCGGGCATTATTCCGTTGATAACTATTGAATTAAAGTCGGACTTTTATCTTACTCAAGCAATACCATCAAACCCATTGCCAATCGATTTATCCCCAGAAACAATATATTCAGTGGAAACGGCAACGTCTCCGGTTTCGCTGATACTTCCTTTAGCGTATATCACCATCACCGCCTTATTGCTGACCCGGTTCATCAAAAACCTGCTATCATTAATTAGCCTTAAACGGAATAACAAGGTCAACTATTTGAACGGTGTGCCTGTTGTTATTCTTAATGAGCCTGCAGTTCCGCATACATTCTTTAATTGCATTTTCATCAGCAGAATAGATTTAACAAATCCTCATATTTTAACACACGAACTCACCCATTTCAGGCAGTGGCATTCACTTGATATCGTTTTCATTGAATTCATTCAGTGTATTTCCTGGTTCAATCCGGCATTGATTTTATACAAAAAAGCGATCCGGTTGAATCATGAGTTTTTAGCCGATGATTCCGTCATCAAAGCGCATAAGAATGTTCCCCATTACCAATCTTTACTACTAAGCACGTTAACCCGTCTCAAAACGAATGCGCTGGCCAGCAGTTTCAACTATTCAATAACTAAAAAAAGATTTACTATGATGACAATCCTTCCAAGCAAGAAAAGAGCGGCAATCAAGGTTTTGATTACGACTTTAGTTCTTTGTGCAACAATAGCATTATTCTGCAGCAAGGTTTATTCTCAGGAAGTGACCGATAAATCGACTGCAGATTCCTATGTCATTTTTAAAGACGGAAAATGGCAAAATCAGACGTTGACAATTAATCCGGGGCCGGCAGACGGAATGAGCGCACTTATGAAATCACTTCAACGCGAATTAAGATATCCTTCGTCTGCAAAAATTTCAGGCACGGAAGGTGATGTGGTTGTGGTGTTTGACATTGACGAAAATGGAAAGCTCAAAAATTGTTCGGTGGTAAAAAAACTTCTGCCCGATTGCGAGGCTGAGGTTATAATGGCTTTAAAAAATGCGGACATAGATTGGAATCCTGCAGTTCTAAATGGAAAAAGCTACCCTTCACGATTCGTTATTCCGGTTAGCTTTAGGCTCGAACCCACGCAGCTAACGAATTCATATGATCTCTCAACAGTTTTCGCGCGACCAATTCCACAAGTAGTAATTGTTACGTACCGGCCATAAAGATAATATCAACATCGCCTGACAACGGGATTTTTTGAATTGAAAATGCAGCCTGAACTTAAATCGAATATTCCAGAAAACACAAAGAGACCTTTCCCAGATGTAAAGTCTCCAAATCCGAAAAAGGGAATTGCACCTTAAAATCTTATTTTTGCACCGGACCTCAAAAATCCGGTGCTCAAAAAACTCTTCATATTACCCATTCGCTTCTACCAGATCGCCATCTCGCCTTACCTGGGATCGAACTGCCGGCATACACCCTCCTGTTCGCAATATGCCATCGAAGCCATTCGTGAATTGGGCGTGATCAAAGGCATCTGGCTGGGAACCAAGCGCATCGCACGTTGCCATCCGTGGGGAACACATGGTTACGATCCCGTTCCGAAGAACGAGAAGCACAGCCACTCGTAAAAAAGTAAATTCTGGCGTTACACTTTAAAAAAGAAACGCTTAGCTTTCAGGAAACCTATTCCTGATGCCTGATCTCCAAATCAAGAAGTCGTCCAAACAATATGATGTGTGCATTGTGGGCTCCGGTGCCGGTGGCGGCATGGCTGCATACGTGTTAACACAAGCCGGTTTGAAAGTGCTCGTGCTCGAAGCCGGACCCTGGTACGATCCCGCCAAGAATGTTACGCAATTAAAATGGCCGTTCGACTCCCCGCGAAGGGGCGCCTCTACTCAGTTCAGACCGTTTGGTGATTTTGACGCAGCCTATGGTGGCTGGGAGATTGAAGGCGAACCCTATACGCAGGTGAACTCACCCGGATCGAAGTTCGACTGGTTCCGCTCGCGCATGCTGGGTGGCCGCACGAATCACTGGGGACGCATTTCGCTGCGATTCGGCCCGAAAGATTTTAAAGGTAAAAGCAACGACGGCCTCGGTGAAGACTGGCCCATCGGCTACGATGATATTGCACCGTACTACGACAAAGTTGACGACCTGATCGGGGTGTTCGGAACCAAAGAAGGATTACCGAACGATCCTGACAGCAAATTCCTTCCACCGCCCAAGCCGCGTTTGCATGAACTGCTCATCAAGCACGCTGCAACATCGGCTGGCGTAACCGTTATTCCCTCCCGCCTTTCGATTCTTACCAAAAAAATTAATGACGATCGGGGCTCATGTTTCTTCTGCGCACAATGCAGCAGGGGCTGCACGGTGTATGGAGACTTCTCCGCGTCTTCATGCTTAATCAAACCGGCCGTTAAAACCGACAACCTCGAAGTGATTAACAACGCGATGGTTCGCGAAGTGCTCACGAATTCCAGCGGACTGGCTACGGGCGTTTCGTATGTGTCGAAAGACGACATGCAGGAATACCAGGTGAGTGCGAAAGTGGTGGTGCTCGCAGCGAGTGCGTGCGAATCTGCCCGACTGCTGCTAAACTCGAAATCGTCAGCTCATCCCAACGGCCTCGCAAACTCAAGCAACGTTGTTGGAAAATACCTGCACGACTCAACGGGCGTTGGCATGGGCGGTATCCTTCCAAAATTGTTCAATCGAAAACGCTACAACGAAGATGGTGTAGGCGGAATCCATGTGTACTCGCCCTGGTGGCTTGACAATAAAAAGCTTGACTTCCCGCGCGGTTATCACATCGAATACTGGGGTGGAATGGGAATGCCCTCCTACGGATTCGGGTTCGGTGTTCAAAACTACAACGGAAAATTCCCTGACCGAAATGGTGCGATGAAGCGGGCAGGAGGTTATGGTGCATCATTAAAAGACGACCACCGGTATTTCTTTGGATCAGCCTTTGGTATGGATGGTCGCGGTGAAGCAATTCCGCGCGAAGACAACTATTGCGAGATTGATCCGAACGTGGTGGATAAATTTGGAATTCCGGTTTTACGCTTCCATTATAAGTGGAGCGATTACGAAATCAAGCAGGCGAAACACATGCAGGAAACGTTCCAGGAGATCATTCACAAAATGGGCGCAACGCTGACGTACGGAGTGGCCGGACCGGAAACTAATTACGGACTGGCAACACCCGGAAGAATCATCCACGAAGTCGGTACAGTAAGAATGGGCAGCGATAAAAAACGTTCAGCACTCAATAAATTCAACCAGGCACATGATTGCAAGAACTTGTTTGTGGTGGACGGTGGTGCATTCGTATCGCAGGCGGATAAAAATCCAACCTGGACGATCTTAGCACTTTCCTGGAGAGCATCGGAGTACATTGTCGACCAGATTAAACAACAGAATTTATAATGTGTTCACGTATTGGCGTTGGAACGTGTTAATGTTAGTACCCTGAACACGTTAACACATCGACACCTGAACACCTTCAAAAACATACAACATGAAAAGAAGAGATTCACTAAAAGCATTAACATTGGGAACCCTGGGCGTAACCACGCTCCTGCAGTCGTGCGAAACCGATACAAAAAAGACGGAATCAACGTCACCGGAAACGACCTTCAACTACGACCGGCATCCGTTTGAAAAACAGCGGGACGAGAAGTTGCTTGCAGAAAAGTTCTTCGATGAGCATGAAATGAAAACGATCACGGTGCTGGGCGACATCATTATTCCCAAAGATGAGGTTTCCGGAAATGCTTCCGAAGCGGGGGTTCCGGCATTCATTGAATTCATAGTGAAGGACAGGCCGTATTACCAGTTGCCAATGCGGGGCGGTCTGAAGTGGCTTGACCTGCAATGCCTGAAACAATTCAACAGCGCATTTGTGGATTGCTCTGCGCAGCAGCAAATCGCCATGGTCGACCAGATCGCATATCCTGAACAGGCGAAACCGGAAATGAAACAAGGTGTTGCGTTCTTCAATGTGATGCGTGACCTCACCACAACCGGATTCTTCACGAGTGCTATCGGAATTAAAGACCTCGGTTACATGGGCAACAAACCCAATCAATGGGATGGCGTTCCAAAAGAAGTGCTTGACGAAATGGGCCTCGCCTATGACGAAAAGACGTTGAAAGAATCGGTTAAGTTCGATTCCTGATGCTTACGCGGACGCTCACGGTCTTCCTTTACTTTTGCGTAACCTTATCTTTTGCGCAGGACGTTGCGGGCGCCCGAAAAACAATTGACACATTAACCTCCGAGTACTTCTGGGGGCGCGGTTACACGAACAACGGATTACAGAAGGCTTCGGAATACCTCGCTGCTGAATTTAAGCACTATGGTTTAAAGCCGTTATCGGGTAAAAGTTACGTACAGGAATTCAGCTATCCGGTAAACACCTTTCCGGGTAAAATGGACGTGTCGATCAACGGCACAGAACTGATACCCGGACAAGATTATATTGTTTCTCCCGACAGTCGCGGAACAAAAGCGAAAGGAACGCTCCTTGAACAAGACTCAGCTCATTTCATCAATGCTGAAAGCACGGTGGTAGTCTCACTCGAAAATAAACTCACGTGGTCGGTGGCATCGAAGGCGGAAGGATATACTGGCATTCAGGTTTTACGGAGTTCCATAAAGGAGAAACCATCTTCGTTTAAAGTAAACATTGAGAACAAAGTCCTGAATCACTTTACCACAGCAAACATTTCCGCACTGGTACCGGGCACGCGAAAGCCCGACTCATTGATTGTGATCACCGCACACTATGATCACCTCGGAGGTATGGGCAATGAAACATTCTTCCCGGGGGCAAACGACAACGCAAGCGGCATAGCGCTCCTGCTTAATCTTGCCCGATATTATGCAGTCAACCCTCAACCCTACTCCATCGCATTCATTTGTTTCGCGGGAGAAGAAGCAGGGTTAATCGGATCAAAATATTTCTCAGAGAATCCGCTGATCAACCTGAGCAATGTTCGTTTTTTACTTAACCTTGACCTGGCAGGAACGGGTGACGAAGGCATCACGGTGGTGAACGCCTCGGTATTCTCGAAAGAGTTTTCGCTGCTAAAAGAAATCAATGCCGCCAACAACTACTTCGTACAAATAAAGTCGCGCGGGAAAGCAGCCAACAGCGATCACTACTGGTTTACCGAAAAAGGAATTCCCTCATTTTTTATATACACGCTTGGCGGAATCAAAGCCTACCATGACGTTTATGATGTAGCCGACACCTTGCCATTAACCGAATACAACGATTTGTTCCGGTTAATAGCCGACTTCAACCACCAGCTTATGAAACCCTGATCAGAACTTGATCTCCGATAAAAAACAACGATATTTCGGAATTGCTTTATTCTGAAATGCTCAAAATCGACACCCATACGCACATTCTTCCCAGGAAGCTTCCGAACTGGAGCGAGAAGTTCGGGTATGGCGATTTCATTTATTTGCAGCATCACAAGAAAGGCGCAGCCAAGATGATGCGCGGCAACCAGTTCTTCCGTGAAATTCAGGAGAACTCCTGGAACCCGGAGGTCCGGATAAAGGACTATGCTAAGTTCGGAACACAGGTTCAGGTGGTATGTACCGTACCGGTAATGTTCTCCTATTGGGCCCGGCCGCTCGATTGCCTCGATGTTTCGAAATACCTCAACGATGATATTGCCGAATTAATAGTTAAGTATCCTAAAAACTATTTGGGGCTCGGCACCATCCCTATGCAGGATACCGAACTGGCCATACAGGAACTGGAACGGTGCAAAGAGATCGGCCTGAGCGGTATCCAAATCGGTTCAAACATTAACGACCTTAACCTGAATGAAGAACGGTTCTTCCCGCTTTTCGAAGCCTGCGAAAAGCTCAGCATGGCCCTGCTGGTTCATCCGTGGAATATGATGGGTGAAAAGAACATTCAGCGTTACTGGCTTCCGTGGCTCGTGGGCATGCCGGCCGAAACGGCCCGTGCCATCTGCTCCATGATCTTTGCAGGAATTTTTGAAAAGTTGCCCAATCTTCGCGTAAACTTTGCGCACGCAGGCGGATCGTTCCTGTCAACGATCGGAAGAATTCAGCATGGATTTGAATGCCGCCCCGATCTGGTAGCCATCGACAATAACATCGGCCCGAAACACTATCTCGGCAAGTTCTGGGTTGACAGCATCACACACGATCCGTTAATGCTCGATTACGTTTTAAAACTGCAGGGATCGAAAAAAATCACGCTGGGAACGGATTATCCCTTTCCGCTGGGCGACCTGGAAGTTGGCAAGTTTATTGAAGATATGAACATCGACAGCAGCATCAAGGAAGACATTTTCTGCAACGCTCCGCTCGAATGGCTCGGTGTTTCAAAAGAAAGATTTAGTTAGTGTATAGGATTGGCATCATGATGAATAAGTTCGTTTTGATTTTCGGATTCTGCCTCGTGGCGGGATCGTTACTGGCGCAGGATAAAGAACAGGCGGAACAATTCAGGCTTCAGGCCGAACAGCGGAAACGCGCAGCCATCATGCAGGTTCTTGATTCAGCCGTGCGCTTCATGGAAAATGGTGAATACGCGAAAGCCGATACCAAACTGCGGTATGTGCTCAACAATGTTAAGAGCGTTCCCTCCGATCTCACGTTCTACTTTGGCAAGAATTCATTCTATCTCGAAAAATATAAACAAAGTGTCGACTGGCTGAACAAGTACATTCAGTTGAAAGGTACAGGCGGCCAGTTTTATGAAGAAGCCGTTGCCATTCTCAGAAAATCGGAGGAAGGCGTATTGAAAGCGCGTGCACAGGAAGCCGCGAAAGCCGAACAGGTTCTTTCTACCGCGTATGACATTGATTGCGGTCCGTCAGGAAAAGTAATCTGCCCGGTATGCAAAGGCACTACCGTGGTGATTAAAAAAGGGTATATCAAAGATCAATACCAGACATGCCAGTATTGTGATAAGCATGGCAACCTCACCTGTGAGGAGTATAACGCCTTGATCCGCGGTGAACTAAAGCCAAAGAATCAGTAGTGCTTACTTCGCTGGCTTCGCACTCATTACAAACGTGAGCTTCCCGCCTTTCACAATTTCCTCGTGCGTAATGTATCTCCTGTCTAAGGGCTGATTATTCAGCATCACCTTTTTCACGTACACATTCTTATCGCTTTGATCAATCGCTTCCACGGTAAAAGTTTTGCCGTTTTCGAGGTTAAGGGTTGCCGTCTTCACCGAAGGACTTCCCAGCCAGTATTGATCCGATCCCGGTGATACCGGATAAAATCCAAGGGAACTGAAAATATACCACGCGCTCATCTGCCCGGCATCATCGTTACCACCCAGTCCGGCAGGACCATCATGATACTGATGCTTTAAAATCATCCGCACGCGCTGCTGTGTTTTCCACGGCTGATCCGTCCAGTTATACAAATACGCTACATGATGCGCGGGTTCGTTTCCGTGCACATAGTTACCAATAATCCCCTCACGCGTAATGTCTTCTGTCTCAGCAAAAAATTCATCCGGCAAGTGCATGGTAAACAGGGAGTCGAGGTGCGTGGCAAACCGCTTCTTACCCCCCATCGCTTCAATCATTCCGCCCGGATCGTGTGGCACGTACAGACTGAAATTCCAGGCATTACCCTCAATGAAGCCCTGTCCATCTGTTTTCAATACATCGAATTCCTTCTTGAACGAACCATCGCTTAGCCTTGGGCGCATAAATCCAATCGAACGATCATAAACATTCATCCAGTTTTCGGACCGCTTGATAAATTCCTGGTACACATCTTGGCGCTTCACTTTTTTAGCGAGCTGCGCGATACACCAATCGTCATATGCGTATTCGAGGGTCGTGGATACCGATACCCCGTTTTTATCCTGCGGAATGTACCCCAGATCAATGTAGTACCCGATACCCTCATAACTTCTCCGTCTGGCAGTCGTGACACAGGCGTCAAGGGCTTTGTTCAGGTCAAACGTGGCATTACCTTTTATAGCCGCATCGGCAATGACCGACACAGCATGATAGCCACTCATACACCAGTTATCGTTCGCATAGTGCGACCAGATTGGCAACATATCCAACGCACTTTGGTCGTAATGCGCAAGCATAGATTTAACGATATCATCGTTGCGTTTCGGATTGACAATATTGAGATATGGATGAAACGCCCGGAAGGTGTCCCACAGTGAAAGCGAGGTATAATTTACGAATCCGGTTGTCCGATGAACATTTTGATCAAGACCTTTGTACTCTCCGTTCACGTCCATATACGTAGACGGCATCAACGCTGCGTGATACATCGCGGTATAAAAGTTAACCAACTCTTCTTTTGAGGTGGTTTGAATTTCAATCTTGCTGAATTCTTTATTCCAGCTCTCGCGGGCCTCGCGTTTGATCCGTTCGAAATCCCAGTGGGGAATTTCAGTGTTCATATTCTCGACCGCATTAGCCGTACTCACTGGTGACAGGGCAAATTTGATTTTGATCGACTCGTTTGCTTCGGTATTGAAGTTGAAATACATCCGCAAGTGTTTGCCGGCCAAATCTGGGAAGTTCCGGGTTTGATCAAACTTCCGCCAAAACCCACGATACGCCTGCGGCTTGGCATAGTTACGGGCACCGTAGTCTTTTATCGGCTTCGAGAACGACATGGCGAAGTACACCGTACGCGTTCTTGCCCACCCATGGGTTTGCCGGTATCCCGTAACGAGTGTATCATTCTCCACCCTCACGAACGTCCACACGTTCTTATCATCGTAATTGTAGATGCCGGCCATCAGGTCGAGAATAATATGCGCATCATCGGATTTTGGAAACGTGTATTGATGAAAGCCTGTGCGGGTAGTGGCCGTCATCTCAGCAAGAATATTATGATCGTCAAGCTTAACCTTGTAATATCCCGGCTCGGCTACTTCGTTGTTGTGTGAAAACGCTGACCGAAAGCCGCTTTCAGGTTTATCTTCTGTTCCGGGATTCAGTTGAAGTTTCCCGGTAGTGGGCATGATCAAAAAATCACCCAGGTCGGAATGACCCGTACCACTAAAATGAGTGTGACTGAATCCCACGATTGTCGGATCGTCATACTGGTAGCCGGCACAATACTTATAAACCGTGCCCGAGTATTTGTTATTGACCTCGTACGGAATCGTATCAGTATCCGGACTCAACTGAACGGCACCAAAGGGAACAGTCGCGCCCGGAAACGTATGACCCATCTTCTCGGTTCCGATAATGGGCTTGGCGTACTGCGCCAGATTTTGTTTTGATTGGGCTGCTGCGTCAACGAGCATGGTTGTTAAGGTCAATAATACAACGCTAATTCTTAGTATCATTCTGAAGTCTTCCTTTAATAATTTGTTCTAACTCTTCTGGCGAAGGATTTACAGCAAGAATTACTCCCGCTTGATCGGTGAGCACCAGCAAACCAGCGCCATCGGCAATTACATACTTACTCCAAATGCCATTTTCGTCATCAAGTTCAACCAAATTCATCCAATTGAACTGCTCTTTTGATAATCTGCTTTTTAATGCACTTAAATTTTTAAATTCTCTGGCGATGCCAACGACTTCAAATCCTTTGTCTTTATAGCGATTATAGAGTGGCACTACTTTCCGGCATTTTACAATACAAGGACCACACCACGAACCCCACAGGTTAATCAAATTTATCTTGCCGGTTAAAACACTCGATAGTTCTACCGTCTTACCGTCAAGGGTCTTGGCTTGAACATCAATGTACTTATATCCAGGCGCGATAAAATAAAGGCCCGCTAACTGATCCCGCAAAATCTTGGTGTAGGTATGCTGCGGAAATTCCTTTTCAAACAACGGATAGGCCTGACTCGCCAAAGCAAGTTCAGCAGAGCCTGGCTTGGCAAAACGAGTCATGTTGTAAAGCAGGAAGTATGAAACTAACGTTCTGTTCTTCATCACATAGTCACATGTCCATTGCGTTTTAACAGCCATCAATGAGTCATACGAGCGTATAAATTTGGCACCCTTGTCACTGTACCGCCTGCCCGTTTTATCCAGTTCGTCCCGCTTCCGGAATACCAGTGCCCGTCTTTCCTCGTCAGCCCCGGCTAGCTTCAATTCACTACGAGTTGCCTTAAAAGCTTCGCTCTCGATTTCATCTCGTTCAAGTAATGAATCCTGCCACCTCACAAGTTGGTCCTCACGTTTGGCAAAAGGCAGAGCAAGTGAAGCTATGTAGTCCGCGTAATCGTCATTATGCTTCCCACCTTCACATATAAGCTCCTTACCTATGCCTGACCGTTGAATCACCATCCTGATGAGCCCGTCATCAGGAAAGAAAATTAGTCCCCAAGTACTTCCAAGGTCTTCATCGAATACAAACTCATACGCTTGAATCTCATCTGCCGTGAACTCATATTCAAACGCGCCATGTTTAACCGGAATTCGTCTTTCTCTATTATCGACAACGGTATGAATGTTCTCAGATACTTTCTTAAGCCAAATCGCTTTCGTTTCGATGCCTTTGACTTCGCCTTGCAACTTGCAGCGCACAAAGGCTTGCGCACAGCAAATGCATACGAATAGCGCGCCAGCAATTAGAATCAATCGCTTCATCTTACTTTTCGTTAGAGAATGAATATGGGAACGATTCCCTGATGGTACCGCGTATCGTATTGGGTTTATCAGCCATATCGAATTCAAGTGTTGCACCGTTGAGCAAATCAAAGTGACCTACCCAGTTATTGGAATAGGTTTTGCCATTGATCCTGAGTGAATTCACATACCGATTGTTATCGGAGTTCCGGGGAGCGTTGATCACCACCTGCTTGCCATTTTCAAGCGTAACCGTAATCTTTTTAAACAAGGGCGCTCCCAGCACGTACTGATCAGTAGCCGGACAAACCGGATAAAATCCCAGGGCCGAGAAGATATACCAAGCAGACGTCTGACCGTTGTCTTCGTCACCACAATACCCATCCGGAGTGGCTTTGTACATCCGGTTCATGGTTTCGCGGGCCCAGTACTGCGTTTTCCAGGGCGCACCTGCATAATTATACAGATAGATCATGTGCTGAATCGGCTGATTGCCATGCGCATACTGCCCCATGTTCGCAATTTGCATCTCGCGGATTTCATGAATCACACCTCCGTAGTAACTGTCATCGAACTTGGGCGGCAACAGAAAAACGGAGTCGAGTTTTTTCACGAATTGCTGATTGCCACCCATTAAATCGACCAAACCCTGCACATCATGAAACACCGACCATGTGTAATGCCAGCTATTGCCTTCCGTAAAGGCATCGCCCCACTTGTAGGGATTAAACGGTGATTGAAAACTGCCGTCTTTGTTTTTTCCGCGCATCAACCCGGTTTGCCTGTCGAACAGGTTTCGATAATTCTGTGAACGTTTCGCATACAGGTCAATTTCCTCCTTCGGCCGGTTCAATGCTTTAGCAAGCTTCCAAATAGCAAAATCATCATATGCATACTCCAGCGTGCGGGCAGCATTTTCATTAATACCCACATCATACGGTACATAGCCGAGTGAATTGTAGTACTCCACCCCTTTCCGGCCAACGGCACTCATGGGCCCTTCGTTGTTCGCACCATGAATAAGCGCTTCATACAACGTATTGATATCATACCCGCGCAACCCTTTGATGTAGGCGTCCGAAACAACCGATGCAGAGTTGTTGCCAATCATAATGTCGGCAAATCCGGGACTCGACCATTCCGGCAAGAAACCTCCTTCGAGATAATCGTTAATTAATCCCTCCTGCATCTCTTTATTGATTGATGGGTATACGAAGTTCAGAAACGGATACAACGCACGAAACGTATCCCAAAAGCCCGTGCCACCAAACATGTAGCCCGGCAAAATCTTTCCGTTGTACGGACTGTAATGAACTATCTTCCCGGAAGCATTGATCTCATACAGTTTGTTCGGGAAGCAAAGCGTTCTGTAAAGACACGAATAAAAAGTTCTGGCCTGATCAATCGAAGCACCTTCAATCGAAATCTTGCTCAAGGTTTTGTTCCACAAAGTTTTGGCTTTCAACTTCGTGGTCTCGAAGTTATCGGTGCCGAGTTCGCGCTTAAGATTTAATTCCGCCTGCTCCAGGCTGATGAAGGATGAAGCAACCTTAAGTGATACCTTTTCGCCTTTTTCCGTGCGGAAACCAATAATCGCACCTGAATGATTCGAGGTGATTTCCAGTGAATCTTTTACCAGCCGGTTGCCTTTCCAGGTCCTGGCAAATGTGACGGGCTTGTCGACATAAATCACAAAATAATTTTTGAAGTCAACCAACTTGCCGCGTGAATACCGCGTGCTGTATCCCACAATCTTGTTTTGCCCGGGGATAACCTTGATATACGAGCCCTTATCAAATGCATCAATCACGATAAACGAACTATCACTCTTCGGATAGGTAAACTGAAAAGATGCTGCACGTTCGGTAGGCGCAAGTTCAGCCGTAACGTCCGCATCCGCGAGGTAAACGCTATAATAATAGGGTTTCGAAATTTCTGACTTGTGCGAGAACCAACTGGCACGCTCATCCTGATTAAACTTTGCCTTCCCGGTTACGGGCATAATGGCAAACTGACCGTAGTCGTTCATCCAGGGCGAAGGCTGATGCGTTTGTTTAAAGCCCCTGATCTGGTCAGCATCATACGTATACATCCAGCCGTTACCCATCTTACCGGTTTGGGGCGACCACAAATTCATTCCCCACGGAACACCTACGGCAGGATACGTGTTTCCATTTGACATGGACGGCTTCGAAGCGGTCCCCATCAGCGGGTTAACCCATTCTTCCGGGTCAGTAATTTTTGTATTGATCTGTTGCGCAGACAACGCAAACGAAACGCTGAAAAGTGAAATGAGCAGGTATCGCATAGGCCGGTTTAGGAAGCGCTAAAAATAACGCTTGAAACGGAAACACCCGCTACCGCCTGCAATTCTGTTCGATTTCTTATCTTTGCATCATTATTTGGTTTTTCCTGCGAAAGAATCCGAATAACCATGACACATTTACACAACCGAGTTGAGGGCAAGGTTCTCAAGGAGAAACTCGCCATGGCGGACCGTCTGAACCGCACTACCATTTCCTTTTACAAGTATCACAACATTGCTGATCCCAAAGCTTTCCGCGATGAGCTTTTCCTGACGCTTGATTCACTGGGCGTTATGGGCCGAATTTACGTGGCGCAAGAAGGCATCAACGGACAGATCAGTGTGCCCACCGAGAATGTCGAGCGATTCCGCGAAATGCTGTACAGCATTCCATTTTTGAATGGCATCCGCCTGAACCTGGCCGTTGAAGATGACGGTAAATCATTCTTCAAACTCAAAATCCTCGTACGCAAAAAAGTTGTGGCTGACGGCCTTGACGATGCATCGTTCGATGTAACGAACAGTGGTGTTCACCTCAACGCAGCCGACTTCAATAAGCTTGCGGAAGATCCAGACACTGTCATTGTCGATATGCGCAACCACTACGAAAGTGAGGTGGGGCATTTCAAAAATGCCATTTGCCCGGATGTAGATACATTCCGTGATTCATTGCCGATTGTGGAAGAAATGCTTTCGGATAAGAAAGACAAAAACCTGGTGATGTACTGCACAGGCGGAATTCGTTGCGAGAAAGCAAGTGCCTGGATGAAGCATCGTGGATTTAAGAAAGTGTTCCAGTTGAATGGCGGTATCATTGAATATGCCCGCCAGGTAAAGGCTCAGAATCTGGAGAACAAATTTCTGGGCAAAAATTTCGTGTTTGACGAACGCCTGGGCGAACGAATTTCGAACGACATCATCAGCCAGTGTCACCAGTGTGGCAAACCGTGCGATGATCACACCAACTGCAAAAATGACGGTTGTCATTTGTTATTCATTCAGTGTAAGGAATGCGCGGCTGAGTTCAATGGCTGTTGTTCCGCGGAATGTAAAGAGACATTACTGCTGCCCGTTGAGCAACAAAAAGAAATCCGCAAAGGGCTGAATAAGGGCCGGCAGGTATTCAAAAAGGGCCGCTCCGAGTCTATTCGCGTAAAGGCTCAAAAATCCGCTTAAAATGCTAATTTTAAGGATGTTATACGCCCAAAAACCGCATTTTGGCAACTTATCGGACGATCACGTTTGTTCACCGAAACCGGTAAACACCGTGCAAAATCATTCCGTATACTTGTAAGTTTTCTATGGCTAGAATCAAGTATTACTACGACACGGAGACTTGCAAGTACGAGCGTGTCAAAACGAAGAAGACCGACATTATTCTCAATATGTTCGGCCTTGGTGCACTCGTTTTTGTCGTCGCTGTGTGCTTGAATATTCTTTTTCAGAATTTCTTCGATTCACCAAAAGAAATAGTACTCAAAAACCGGATCAAGGAACTTGAATACTATTACGACCTCAAAGAGAAGGAGGTTGAACTGATTAACGAAGCGGTTGATGCCGTTGCTTACCGCGATGACAATATCTACCGCATTGTTCTGGGTGCCG
The DNA here is from genome assembly GCA_016786495.1 of Cyclobacteriaceae bacterium. Classification (GTDB taxonomy): domain Bacteria; phylum Bacteroidota; class Bacteroidia; order Cytophagales; family Cyclobacteriaceae; genus UBA2336. Next base: position 26,168 of record JAEUUJ010000027.1, on the reverse strand, counting down.
AGCCGATTGATAAAAATATCCGCAACGCAGGTGTTGGCGGTGCTGACCGGTATGCCGACATCCGCGACAAAAACCTCGTAGACGAGGATATGATCGTAGCATTAAGCGAAAAGGTCGATAAACTGAAGCGCAAGGTTTACATCGAACTGAAGTCACAGGATGAACTCAAAAGTCTTGCGGAGAAAAAAGTAAAACTCTTTGCTGCCATTCCTGCAATTCAGCCCATTTCCAATAAACAACTGGTTGCACTTGCTTCCGGTTTTGGCGTTCGCATTCACCCGATCTATAAAGTGAAGAAAATGCATACGGGTATTGACTTCGCTGCGCCGATCGGAACGCCCATCTACGCTACAGCTGATGGTAAAGTAGAAGAAGTGAGTGTGAAGTTCAGCGGGTATGGCAAAATGGTTGTACTCGATCATGGCTTCGGGTACAAAACCCGGTACGCACACATGCACGACTTTGCCGTTCGAACCGGTCAGAATATCAAACGCGGAGAACTAATCGGTTACGTAGGTGATACAGGCATTTCAACAGCTCCTCACCTGCATTATGAGGTTATGCTGAACGGGGTGCTGATTAATCCGGTTCACTACTTCTTCAACGACCTCTCGCCTGCCGAGTACGAGAAGATTGTCGAACTGTCGTCCATCGAGAACCAGTCGCTTGGAATGTAAGGTATTCAGTTAGAGTGGGATACAATATAAACCCGGTTTTAGCCGGGTTTTTCATTATTTGCTTACTTTGTAGGTAAAATCCCTGCTTTTGAAACTAGTTTACACCGTTGTTTTCGTGCTCGTAGTCCGGGTAGCCTTTTCGCAAGGGTGTAGTGATGCAGGCTTCTGTACCATGGGCGCCATGAAACCCGATCAGCCCTACAATAAAAACATTCCCATCCGCCTGCGGTCGATGGAAGTAAGCTTCTACCGGGGAACGACTACGCTCACTCCGATTGTATATGTAGCCACGCTTGATGCAAGCTTCAGCGTAGGTAAAAAGAACAGTTTCCAGGTCAAACTTCCGTTTCAGGCTGTTCAGGGCCGGCTGGCAAACACTTCCGGCATCGGTGATATTTCATTGTGCTTTACGCGGACAATTTACGCGTCCGAAAAATTTGATGTCAGTGTTTCGCTGGGAAGTAAAATTCCAACGAATAAATCCAATAAAACCGAAAATGGTTTTCCGTTACCGATGTACTATCAAACCAGCCTCGGTACCTATGATGCAATCGCAGGTATCTCGCTGGTAAACCGCAAGTGGCTGTTCGCAACCGGAATTCAGGTTCCGCTGAATAAAAATCATAACGAGTTTTTGTGGGGCCGCTGGGCCGGCAGTGGTGAAGATCCAGCGTACATCGAGAAATATGCGCGCGCCAACCAGCTCAAGCGCGGAATCGATGTCATGCTTCGCGTGGAACGCAACTTCAGGTTTTCGAGGTTAAACTTCTCGGTGGGTATGCTCCCAATTTACCGGATCACAAACGATGAAATCGAATTACCGGAAGGCCGTGTTAAACCGGATGGCGCAAAAGGACTCGCACTGTCTGCAATCGGTACGGTGGGATACAGCTTTAACGTCAAGTCAGGAGTCAAACTCCTGATGGGTCACAAAATCGTTCAACGCGATGAAAATCCCGATGGCCTCACGCGACATTTAGTATCATCAGTCACCTACTTCTATCGCTTCTGAGAATGAGAATTACCCCGATTATTATTCTGATAGCGATCACCACTGCGACCTACGCCCAAAAAAGCGAGCTCAAGGCTGTTGATTCACTTATCCGGGCCGGAAAATTTGCCGAAGCTGAGTCAGCGTTGAAAAAAGTTCAGGCCGATCAGGGGTCGGTTAAAAGCCACTACGGACTGCTTTACATGATGCAGTCGCGCTATGATCTGGCGCTCGAAAATCTATTGATGGCCGTGGATGATTTTGAAAAAAACGGCAACGGCAATAGTCTGCAGGCTGCAGAAGCACTCGTTCATTTGGGAAACGTTTACCGGATTACCGGCAAGTACAGCCAGGCTGAAGAACAACTCAATCACGCCTTGCTGATTCGCCAGGAAAAATTACCGGCCAATCACGAATTGATTGCCGCCATCTACAACGACCTTGGCATGGTTTACATCGACCTGGATCGTGACAAATCAATCGAGTATTACGAAAAAGCGCTTGAAACATATCGCAAACTTCATGGAGATAACGACCCCAAAATTGCGATCGCCAACACCAACCTGGGAATCGTTTACGCAAAAGAAAAACTTTTCGGTGATGCCATCAACTATTATGAAACAGCATTGAAGATATGGGATAAAGTCTATCCGGGAGCACATGCCAACAAAGCACTCGTACTGATGAACCTCGGCCAAACGTACTCGTCTTTGGGTGATGAAAAGGCTGCGCAGGGATATTACGAGAAGTCGCTCGCCATGTACGAAGCAGCGTTGGGCACGAAGCATCCTGAAGTGGCGTTCACCCATACGTTACTTGGAAATCAAAAGATCTCGCAGCGAAACTTCGATGAAGGATTGAAGCACTATCAACTCGCGCTGATCGCCAACATCAGCAGTTTTTCCGATGAAGACATCACCCGTACTCCGGTTATAAAAGACTATTACAACGGCCGCCAGCTTCTGTTCTCGCTTATGTACAAGGCCCGCGCGTTGGAGAAAAAATACTACGGCAAGTCATTACGGTTTGACGAACTGCTGCTGGGGTTAACAACCTTGCAAGCCTGCGATTCACTCATCGATCAGCTCCGCCAGGGTGCAACCAACGAAACCGATAAGATTGAACTGGGGGCGGTCGCCAATGACGTATATGCAGACGGGGTAAGGATCGCTTACGAACTCAGCGAGGTGGCATTCAGCAACCGTAAACACTACCGTGAATTGAGTTTTTACTTTGCGGAAAAGAGTAAGTCGGCCGTACTTCAGGAGGCCATCTCCGACACCAATGCCAAGTCGTTTGCCAACATTCCGAACGACCTGTTGGAAGAGGAAAAAAATCTCAAGGCAGCGGTGGCCATGATTAACCAGAAGCTCGCCCAGAAGCCTGAAGCCGAGGAAGAAAAGTATCTTCGCGAAACACTCTTCAGTTTAAACCGGGCCTACCAGGAATTCACGAAACGCCTTGAAAATCAATATCCTGAGTATTTCAATCTAAAGTACAATTCCGCGGCTCCTTCCATCCGGCAATTGCAGAGCATCCTGCCGGGCAGTACTGCCATGGTGAGCTATTTCATTGATGAATACAACGGCAGGTTGTACACATTCGTGATCTCAAAAAAGAAGTTTTCAATTGAGTCAAAAGCACTTCCGGCACAATACGATAAGTACATAACGGGTCTCCGGAACAGCTTGTTCTTCCAGGAAATTAATACGTTCAAGATCTCGGCCCGAACGCTTTACAAACTGCTGGTGCCCGAGAAAATTCCTGGTCAGGTAAATGACCTGGTAATCATCCCAACGGGCCGCATGGGCGTGATCCCGTTCGAGACGCTGTTAGCAAAAGAAACAACCGGTTTGAACTTCAAAGAACTCCCCTACCTGCTGCGCGAATACAGCATCCGGTACGAATTTTCAGCCGGACTTGCGCTTCAAAAACAACATAAGCAAAAGCCGATTACGTCAGCCTTATTTTGCGCGCCTGTAACATTCCCCGACAAGGATGCACTGGCTGATCTTCCCGGAACCGAATCAGAGGTTAACGCGATTTCAACCTTGTTCAATCAGAAAAGCATTAAGAACGAAGTTTACCTGAACCGCAAAGCAAACGAAGGCGTCATTAAATCCGGATCGCTCAAAGATTATTCACTCGTACATTTTGCAACCCATGGTGTGGTGGATGAAAACTCACCGGAACTATCGCGGATTTTTCTCCAGACAGACACCGAAGCAGAGGATGGAAATCTTTTCGCGGGAGAAATCTACAACCTGGAGTTAAACGCTGACCTGGTCGCCCTTTCCGCATGCCAGACCGGCCTCGGTAAAATTTCAAAGGGCGAAGGCGTGATCGGTTTGTCACGCGCACTGGTTTATGCCGGTGCAAAAAATCTCATCGTATCGTTCTGGAGTGTTGCCGATGAATCCACCGCGCAACTCATGACAGATTTCTACAAACAACTTTTAGAGAATCCGTCCGCTAACTATAGCCGTGACTTACGTACAGCAAAGCTGAATTTATTAAACGGACAATATGCCGCACCGTATTACTGGGCACCGTTTATTTTGATTGGATTCTGATTCGTTATCCGTCAATAGTTAATAGGCGGACGGCGGATTAGCCGACTATTAACTATTAACCGATAACTTTCTACTTCAGGCGGAAACGGAATCCCGCATAGGCCATGCGGCCAAAGATCGGACCCCAAACCATCGATGTATCGAATTGGGCACCGAACGGATCGCCCGCAGCCACAATCGGGTTTTTCAATTTAAAATCTCCGATGTTCTCAACACCCAGGTAAACACTCCATTTATCACCGAAATCTTTTGTGATCTGCGCGTTCATCAGCATATACTCATCCGACCACTCGCTGCGCTGGTTCTCGGCTGTATTCTGAGAAGTGTCGGGCAGACGCTGCTGACCAATCCATTGAACTGTATAGTCAAATTTCCAGGCCGATTTGGTTTCGTAGGCCAGATTTACAAAAGCCCTGCCCTGCGGAATGAGCGGCCGCGCAAGCATACCTTCTGTAAAATCAGTTTCTACTTTCAGCCAGCGATACGCCAGTCGTACATCAAAACGCCTGATCAGTTCATAGTCGACCTGCACTTGCAAACTGTGCGAAAATGATTTTCCGTTTAGTCCGAAGAAACGGGCTTCCCGTGCGGTGTTATCAAGATCCAATACGACCTGATTTTTAAAATCCGTGAAGAAGTAATCCACTTGTACCGAACCGGAACGATAATCCAGTGTAAAATCCTGCGAAAGACTCAGGCCATAGTTCCACGCTTCATCCGGAGTAAAGCCATAGCCCTTATCGCTGGTTAGATTCGAGAAGACAAACGACCGGGACGAAGCAAGCACACCCGTGTTTTCAGAAATAACATTGGCAACCCGGGTACCTTTCCCCGCAGAAGCACGCAACGAAGTAGTTGGCGTAACATTGTACTTCACATGAAGCCGTGGCGTAAAGATAGTTCCGAACAAGTTGTGCTGATCAACCCGCACTCCGGCTATCAACGAAAACTTCTGCAGATCATCGTACGAATATTCGACAAAAGCCCCGGGAACGAGTTCAGTCCGGTCGAACGAAGCGCTGTTAGTCAGTGTACCGGCCACGTTGATTCCATTTTCAATATACAAGCGCTCATCAAACGTATCATAGAGAAAACTCACGCCCGTTTTGAATTTATGTGAGGTATTCCCGATGATCGACTGGTAAATCAGGTTTGAATAGAACGACTTCTCATCCGCATCGTGAACGTTAAAGCCATAGTAGCTTTCATGATCGTGGGTAAGTGCAGAAAGCTGTAAACCAACACTTTGATAGGGCTTTTCTTTAAATTGATACCCTAGTTTGCCCCACAGTTCGTAACGTTTTGTATTGATCTCAAACCCGTACCGGTTGGTCGTAAACTTATCCTCCTCCGGATTAAAGTCAAGCTGACCACCTTGTTTCGTGTCGGATAACACTTTCACACCAACCTGTCCCAGCCAGCCGGTCCCGCTATTATACACCCACCGGTTGATAAAATTGATTTGCGAGCCGGTCGGGAAGTCGAGGAATGAATCATCGTTCTCGTCCATTTCCAGCGGCCGTGTGCTGCCGTGCAGCAAGAAGGTTGTTGCCCATTTCTCTCCGGTGTGAACCGTGTAATTCAGGTTAAGTTCGGAGCGTGCGGATTGATTAACATATCCGTTCAGGTAGAGCTTTTCGCTCTCCTGTGGTTTCTTCAGTTCTACGTTGATTTGTCCGGCAATGCTCTCATAGCCGTTGATCACCGAGCCCGTTCCTTTCGTTACCTGAATGGAGTTGATCCACGTTCCCGGAATAAACTGAATTCCCTGGCTTGCAGCCAATCCCCGCACACCCGGCATGTTCTCGATCGAAATAAGTGTGTTGGGCCCTGAGAGCCCCAGCATCTGAATCTGGCGCGTGCCGGTTATTGCATCGGTGAACGCAACATCAACCGATGGATTCGTTTCAAAACTTTCCGAGAGGTTACAGCAGGCTGCTTTAAACAACTCTTTCTCTGTCATGACCGAGGTGTTGATCGGGTTTGTGACATCCATCCGCGTTGATGAACGCGAGCCTTCGATCGTGACCTCCTCTAAAACCTGATTGGAAACAAGCGTTACCTTGACATTTTTTTGATCCGTGACGGTGAGCGTATCGGAGCGATAGCCTACAAAACTAATCACAAGCCTGTCGGCACCTGCCACGCGATTAATCATAAACACACCGTTTTCACCCGTGGTGGTGGCGGTTGACGTACCAAGCCAAACGATGTTCGCACCCGGCAAGGGTTCCTCTACGCCGTTTTCGTTGCGTTCAACAACTAAGCCCAGCAACTGTTGCGCCTGACTGATGTGTACAGACAGAAGCGCTCCGGCCGTCCCGAAAAGAACGGCCAGAATTTTCTTGCTTCGCATATTACGTTAGTCGTGCTTCTTGTTATCGTCCATACCGCTGTGGTCGTGGTCGCGGTAGAGGCAACAGAAAGGAAGCTTGGCATACACGGCATCGGATGCTTTCGTACTGTCGGTGTCATGACCTACAGCCGAAACGAGTTCCTGGATTTTGCGCTCGGTAATCTTACCGGGAACATAAACTACTTCCAGATTCTTGGTTGTCGGGTTCCACTTGGCCTGCTTGACTCCTTTGGTATCAAGCGCTTTCTCGATACGTGATTTACACATACCGCAGTTGCCATATACTTTCAGGTTGGCGGTAACAACTTTGGTTGATGCAGTTGCAGGGCTTTGCGCATAGCTTACGGATGCAAACAGCATCATGATGAACAAGGTGATGAGATTCGTTTTCATATCGTTAACATGTGATAAAATGGATGATAAAAATTAAGCGGGCAGATCAGTGTGATCTGCAAAACATCAGCTCAATTCCTCATCATAGAAAACGAAACTACAGTTGATCTTAAAAAGTGGCTCCTTGGGAGGCGGGGCCAAATCAGCCGTAATTAATTGCGAACTCGAATAAGCAATTTCTTGGGTAAGATCTGCGAAATGCAGCTCTTCGATAATGAAGTAATCAGCAGCAGGAGCCTCAAGTGAAGCGACTGCCGTCTGCGAATCGTCAATGATCAGGATTTCATGCTCATCCTCGCAGCAGTTGTTGTTTTGTGGCAAAAAAGCGCTGCAAGGGCATTTCTTAGACTCGAACGAGAAGACTTTTGTGGATTTTTCCCTGCCCATGCAGTAGTGAGTGGTTTTAGCCACCCCTACTGACATTAACAGGTAAATACACATGAACGCTATGGCAAAAAGCTTATTCATTGTGCATGAGAGAACCCTAAAGTAAGGGGGTTGGTTTCAATTTTCCTAAGAATTGTCGGAAACTTTGTTACCGCCTAAAAAATGCGTTTTTTGCACCGAAATCGCATGTTAGAAGACAATTACAAGCAGCGCGGATTGCGCAATAAACTGGTAAAAACCCTTGAGAAAAAGGGCATTTCCGACCCTAACGTGCTGAAAGCCATTAGCAAAGTTCCGCGGCATGTTTTTTTCGAAACTGCCCTGCTGGACCATGCTTACCAGGACAAAGCTTTCCCGATCGGAGAAGGCCAAACCATTTCGCAGCCCTACACGGTAGCGTTTCAGACTGAGAAGCTCGAAATAAAGCCGGGCGACAAAGTCCTGGAGATTGGAACGGGTTCCGGATACCAGGCGTGCATCCTGCTGGAACTTGGAGCGAAGGTTTATACAATTGAGTACAACAAGAAGCTATACGATCGGACAAAAGCATTTCTGCCGAAGCTCGGGTATAGTCCATATTTCTTTCATGGTGATGGATCAAAAGGGCTTCCCGCAAAAGCTCCATACGACAAGATCATCGTCACGGCAGGTGCACCGGTTGTTCCAAAATCCTTAACGGACCAATTAGCTGACAATGGAATATTGATTATTCCGGTAGGCAATCGCGACAAACAGGTTATGCTCCGCATCACACGAAAGAAAGATCAACTCATCACAGAAGAATTCGAGAACTTCGCTTTTGTTCCGTTGTTGGGCAAAGAAGGCTGGGGCAGTTGATTACTTGCATTCAAAATCGTAGAACCAAACCCGGTCAGGTCCGCCATTCGCAAACATCTCAATTGCATAACCCTGAGAATCATACGTGTAGGAGTAAGTTGATACGCGGGGCTCTTCACCTTCGTATGTAGTCGTGGATTTTAGAATGTTATTTGAGTTTTGTGTGCGGTAAGAAAAAATATCATCAACAAAATACATTTCGAAGCCCGTAATTGCATTTGGATTTCGTTTGCTGTCGAATTCAAATTCTTGGTTAAAATTGAGCTGATCCTCATCGGAAGTTGTAATTACCCTGACCACATTTCCTGCTTCATTCTGATAACTTTGGGTAAATGAATATCCGGGTGAATTCACACTTTCGTTTACTTTCTGAATTATTTGCCCTTTTTCATCAAGTGAATAGGTAACTATGTAGTCAACATCAGGGTCTTCATCAAAGTACTCCTTTTGGATAATTTGATTTAAAGAGTATTCAAACAGAAAATACCGACTTAGTTCATCCCCGTTGCGCTCATCAATTCGCACAAGCTTCCCGTCCTCAAATTCAAATTCTCTCCGCGTTCCATTCTCCACAGGTTCGTTATCCGCATCAAGTTGCCGAATGGCAAACACTTGCCCGTTGTCATAATACTCGATACTGGCATATTTCTGACGAACCAGCCTGCACGTTGTCTTAGACTTAGAGTCGTCTTCACTACATTGCGCCAGAATCAACACCAACAGTAGCGCAAACCATAATTTTTTCATCCAGAGTAATTTTGTTCAAAAATAAGTCGGATTTTCGCAGTCAATTCAACCAATGATCAAAAAGAAGAAATTTCCACGCGAATCCTTTGTAAGCATGACCGAGCTCGTGCTTCCCAACGATACAAACACCCTGAATAACCTCATGGGAGGCCGCCTGATGCACTGGATGGATATTGTTTCTGCGATTGCGGGACAAAAACACTCCAACAGCACGGTGGTAACGGCTTCCGTGGATAACATCTCGTTTCGCTCCCCTATCCGGCTCGGCAACGTGGTGACACTCAAGGCACGCGTTACCCGGGCGTTCAATTCGTCTATGGAGGTGCGCATTGACGTGGATGCTGAAGATGTGCCCGCCGGTCATAAATTCGAAAGTAACTCCGCTTACTTCACCTTTGTGGCCATCGACAAAGAAGGAAAGCCCGTAGAAGTTCCTGAGGTTGAACCCGAAACAGCCCAGGACAAAGAATATTACGATGGCGCACTCCGCAGAAGACAACTCCGTCTGATCCTGAGCGGACGAATGAAACCCTCGGAAGCCAACGAACTCAAATCGATCTTCGATATCAAAGAAGTTACGAAGTAATGAACGAGGCACCCGGACAGTTCATCTATTCTGAAGAGCTCTACAGTCTTCCGGGCCGTACGATCATTTTGATCCCGACAGGCTGGAATGAACTGCCGGAAACTGACATTATCCTGCTGGATAAGATCCTGAGTGCAGCCCGGCTTTCGCTGGCGGGATCACAAATCATCAGCACCCGGCAAACATCGCTTGCCGAGTTACAACGTTACAAGCCGTCACTGATCCTTTCGTTTGGTGTTCCGCTCCAACCGGAAACCGAATATTACCAATCGGCCGCGCACGAAAATACCACGATCATCCGCTCCCATCCGCTGGGTGACCTGGACGATGCCCGGAAGAAAAATCTCTGGGCGGCCCTGAAACAATTACTGAACCGTTAAGGTACTCCTCCTCTCTCTTGCATGACCGATCTTCCAGGCACCTCACGCCCGGAGATGATTACTGCATTCGTCACAAAATGTTGATGCTATGATCACAGCATATTCATGTTGTCAGGTTCAATTTTTACCCTGACTTACATAAAATCAACAGAATTTTATTCTAACAGGGTCTGTTTTTACCCTATATCAATCGTTTTCGTTAATTTTTTTTGAGATAAGGTTCTGTTTTTACCCTATTTCACAGAATTTCATACAAATATTTCAGTTCACTGAGTTCTATCGCTAACCACTAAACCCCATCTCAAAACCCATGAAAAAATCTCTCATACCGTTTATCCTGTTAATCGGTGTCAGCATCCTCGCATTGTTTATTCCCGCGGTGCCCGGAAGCATCATTACCGAAGGCATCAGTTCGGGTGATACCGCATGGATGCTGGCCGCTGCTGCGCTGGTTCTTCTGATGACACCCGGCCTGGCCTACTTCTATGGTGGCATGATCGACACCAAGAACATTATCTCTACCATGCTGCAAAGCTTTATCGCCATGGGCGTCATCAGCGTTGTTTGGATTGTGGTCGGATTCAGCCTTGCGTTCGGAACTTCGCAGAATGGCCTGATCGGTGACCCAACCACATTCTTCATGTTTAAGAACGTGCTGGATGGTGCACCGTGGGTGTTAGCCCCTACTATTCCGTTAGTGCTCTTCGCATTCTTTCAACTCAAGTTTGCCATCATTACGCCTGCCCTCATCACAGGAACATTTGCCGAACGGATCAACTTCAAGTCGTATATCATCTTCCTCGTATTGTTCTCGCTTTTCATCTACGCCCCGCTTGCGCACTGGACGTGGCACCCTGACGGATTCCTGTTCAAATGGGGTGTGCTGGATTTTGCCGGCGGAACAGTCGTACACATGTCGGCCGGATTTGCTGCACTCGCGGCATCCATTTACCTGCGCAACAAGAGTGAAGAGAAAGTTGCTCATGCTCCTGCAAACGTACCGTTTGTTCTTCTCGGTACCGGTTTACTGTGGTTCGGATGGTTTGGTTTCAATGCCGGAAGTGCATTGGGCGCTAACCCGTTAGCTGCATCTGCGTTTGCGACAACAAATACTGCATCTGCTGCCGCCGGACTTTGCTGGGTATTACTGGATGCCGTACGCGGTAAAAAATTATCAGCACTTGGATTCTGTATCGGAGCTGTGGTTGGTCTGGTAGCCATTACGCCTGCTGCCGGTTTTGTTACCATCCCTTCGAGCTTGTTCATCGGAACCATTGCCGCGATCGTAAGTAATGTTGTTGTGCACTGGAAAGCAAAAACGTCTCTCGAAGACACACTGGATGTTTTCCCTTGCCACGGTGTAGGCGGACTGGTAGGTATGATTATGACTGCCTTACTCGCTACGCAAGCAGTTAATGGAGCCAACACAACCGGCAACGGTCTTTTCTTCGGGGAAACTACATTGTTCCTGGTGCACATGAAAGCGCTGGTTATCGTAGTCGGCTTCACATTCCTGGGTTCACTTCTTCTGCTGAAGATCACCGACCTGATCTCTCCGCTGCGCCTGAGCGCTGAGGATAAAAAGGTAGGTGCCGACTTCAGTCAACATGGTGAAACCCTGTTCCCCGCCCGATAGTCGTTCATCAACCAAACCATGAGGTCCGGGTGCATACCCGGCCTCATTCAATCAAATCACATCACCTACTCTAAACCCCACCTCATGAAAAAAAGATTTACCTACGCGCTGCTTCTGATCGTTGTACTGGTCAGCACAGCCGCTTTCGCACAAGATACTCCTGCAGAAGAACAAGAAACGAAACCCACGTTCTCACTTGCAGGATCAGTTGATACTTATTTCCATTCTTCATTTAAGACGACCAATCCCTACATGGGCGGGTCGTACGGACCATCTACTTCATTTGCCGACTTAAGAGGCTTCTCCCTCGGCATGGTTAACCTGATTGCTTCATACCAGGGCGAAAAGTCGGGCTTCGTGGGAGACCTTGTATTCGGTCCGCGCGGTAAGGCAGCTGTGTTCGGCACCGCCAGCGGCCAGGCCATTGTCAATCAGCTGTATGCTTATTACAAACTCAGTGATCATGTCACATTGAACCTGGGACAGTTCAACACGTTTCTCGGCTATGAAGTAATTTCTCCTGCCATCAACTTTCATTACTCAACTTCCTACCTTTTCTCGTGGGGACCTTTCAACCATACGGGCTTGCGGGCAGACTTTGATTTCGGAGGTGGCTTCGTGGGAAAACTCGCGATCATGAACCCAACCGATATCGTGGAGTTTAATCCGGTTAACACGTACACACTTGGGGCACAGATCGGTAAGTCGGGCGATGGCGGAAGCGTTTACCTGAACTTCCTGTATGGCGATCAGGACGGTACGCTTGACGAATCCGATCCCAATGAAGACGGCTTTTCAGCAGGAACATTGTTTCAGGGCGACATCACCGCCAGCGTAAACCTGGGTGAATCATTTTCCCTGGGCATCAATGCATCGTATCAAACAACGGCTACCGGAGAAGAACTGGATGTAGATGGAGATGTTGTGGATTCTGAGGGTGATGCCTCCTCATTCTTTGGCGTAGCGCTTTACCCGAAGCTTACCCTCAGCGAAAATTTCTCGCTCGGTTTGCGCGGTGAATATTTCGCGATCAAAAATTCACACCTGAACATCTTCACGCTGGATGATTATGATGCGATTAATGACGTCAATGCAGGTGATGGCAGCGTAATCGAATTTACGCTGTCGGCTAACTACAAGGTTGGCGGACTGATCCTCATTCCTGAATTCCGGATCGACAAAACATCAGAAGACTCATTCGTTGACAAGGATGATGAAGCCACGGACTTGTTGGCAACATTCAACTTTGCAGCAGTCTATAAATTCTAATGACAACCGCTAATCAATCAACAAAACAATAATTAACCATACGTACGGATATGTCGAAAACAAAACTTGAGTACATCTGGCTCGATGGATACAAGCCAACACAGAGCCTGCGCAGCAAAACAAAAATCGTTCGCAACTTTGACGGAACACTGGAAGGATGCCCGGAGTGGTCGTTTGACGGAAGCTCAACCGAACAAGCTCCCGGTGGATCATCCGACTGTTTGTTGAAACCCGTTGCGTTATTCCCCGATCCGGCCCGCAAGAATGCATACCTGGTGATGACCGAAGTATTGAGCCCGGATGGAAGCCCTCACCCGTCTAACGGTCGCGCAACCATCAACGATGATGATAATGATTTCTGGTTCGGATTTGAGCAGGAGTATTTCCTCTGGAATCCCGAAACTGACAAGCCGCTTGGATTTCCATCCAAAGGTTATCCCGCGCCTCAGGGTCCCTACTATTGCTCCGTGGGTGCCAAGAATGCATTTGGTCGTGAGATCGTAGAAGAACATCTTGACTATTGTCTTGAGGCAGGCATTAACGTAGAAGGAATAAATGCCGAAGTAGCAACCGGCCAGTGGGAATTTCAAATCTTTGCCAAGGGTGCTAAGGCCGCAGGCGACCAGGTTTGGGTAGCACGCTACCTGCTGGAACGAACGGCTGAAAAATACGGTGTAGCCATTAACTGGCATTGCAAGCCGCTGGGCGCGACCGACTGGAATGGATCCGGTATGCACGCCAACTTCTCCAATTCACTGTTGAGAACGGCCGGCTCGAAAGAGGTTTACGACACCGTTTGCCAGGCTTTTGCGCCCCTCGTGAAAGAACACATCGCAGTGTACGGGGCCGATAACCATCTGCGTTTGACCGGTAAACATGAAACCCAATCGATCGACAGGTTCTCCTATGGCGTATCGGATCGCGGGGCATCGATACGAATTCCAATTGCAACGGTAGAAAGCGGATGGAAGGGCTGGCTGGAAGACAGGCGCCCGAATTCAGCTGCCGATCCTTACAAAGTTGCAGCGCGGATTATTAAAACCGTAAAAACGGTTCCTGAATATGCGACCGTAAACGGTCATTAACAGCAGTGCCAAGTGTTTTGTTGTACAGAGGTCGGGCGTAATTGCCTGACCTCTTTATTTTTCCTGCAAGCCCACCCACCGGTCATGCATTTCATCGAATATTCTGACGTGTTTACACCTGTATCTGGGTGAAAATCAGCGCTTCCGCAAACCTTTGCGCTGCTTAATTTCCAATGTTCTGTTTTTTTGTAATCTTTGCGGCTGGCTACGGATATGCCTTAATGAATGCCTGAATTCTTTACCGCATTAACCAACTCAGCTATGAAAAAAGTCGTCCTGATTCTGTCTCTCGTTGCCGCGCCATTTTTTCTTCGCGCGCAAGATTCTGCCACCAGCAATTTTCCGCACTGGACCATCTCCAAAGAGGTGCAGCGCCAGGCGTACCGCGATGTTGCAACCGTTCCGGTAACACTGACCATAACAGACGTTTCGGCTACGGTGTCCAAGAACATCCACCGCACCGAAGCAACCACCGGCAAGCCGGCGAAACGCACCGGCTACCCGTCATGGACAATCTCCAAACCTGCCGCGCGGCAGTCGTTCGAAAGAGGTAATAAAAAGGACTAGCGGCTCCGGGGCTTCCCTGATTTACAGTTTACTACCGAGCTTTTTGGCGTAAATCGCACGGAAGGGCACTTTTTGCACCTTTCGAGGCTTATTTTATCTTTGCGGTTCTAAAAAAATACGTCCCGTTCAAATCGGGCGGTTTTATCTGTAAATCATAAACTAAAAATGAATAGTATTATTTATCTGATCCCGGCCTTTGGAGTTGTCGGCTTGATTGTAATGGCTGTAAAATCTGCATGGGTTACCAAGCAGGATGCAGGCGACCCGAAAATGCAGGAGCTTGCCGGCTACATTGCCAACGGTGCAATGGCATTTCTTAAAGCAGAGTGGAAAATCCTCGCATACTTTGCCGTTATCACCGCAATCCTGTTGGGCTGGTCAGGTACCCTGGTAGCAGATTCAAGTCCGGTTATTGCAGTTGCCTTTTTAATTGGTGCTGTACTTTCAGCGCTGGCGGGATATATCGGAATGAAAATCGCCACCAAAGCTAACGTGCGCACCACGCAGGCTGCCCGCACAAGTCTTGCGCAGGCACTGAAAGTATCGTTTACCGGTGGATCGGTGATGGGTATTGGAGTGGCAGGTCTTGCGATCCTCGGTCTTGGCGGATTATTCATCGTATTCTTTAACATGTTCGTACCGGAAGGCGCTGCCATCACCGGTATTGAAATGAAACGGGCAATCGAAGTGCTTGCCGGATTTTCATTAGGAGCTGAATCCATTGCGTTGTTCGCACGCGTAGGCGGAGGTATCTATACGAAAGCAGCCGATGTGGGCGCTGACCTGGTAGGGAAAGTAGAAGCCGGAATTCCGGAAGATGATGTTCGTAATCCCGCCACCATCGCGGATAACGTGGGTGATAACGTGGGTGACGTAGCCGGAATGGGCGCTGATTTGTTCGGTTCATACGTTGCTACCATCCTCGCCACCATGGTACTGGGGCAGGAAATTTCTGCCAACGATAACTTCGGAGGCTTATCTCCTATCATTCTCCCGATGTTCATTGCAGGCCTGGGATTGATCTTTTCGATTTTCGGTACGATGTTCGTTCGCATTAAAAGCGAGACCGACAGCGTTCAAAAAGCACTCAACATTGGTAACTGGTCTTCTATCATCTTCACCGCAATCGCTTCATTTTTTGCAGTAAAATATTTGTTACCGGAAACACTCGTTCACCGCGGATACGCATTCACATCAACCGATGTATTCATCGCGATCATTATCGGTTTAATCGTAGGAACGCTGATGAGTATCATCACAGAATACTATACTGCGATGGGCAAACGTCCTGTACTTTCGATTGTTAAACAGTCAGGTACCGGCCACGCAACAAACATCATCGGTGGGTTGTCGGTAGGGATGGAATCAACGGTACTTCCAATCCTGGTGCTTGCTGCCGGAATTGTTACCTCATACCATTTCGCAGGACTTTACGGAGTGGCCATTGCGGCTGCCGGTATGATGGCCACAACGGCCATGCAGCTTGCGATTGATGCCTTCGGCCCGATTGCTGATAACGCTGGTGGTATTGCTGAAATGAGCCAGCTTCCGGAGGAGGTTCGCCACCGCACAGATAACCTGGATGCTGTGGGTAATACAACTGCAGCAACCGGCAAAGGTTTTGCGATCGCTTCAGCCGCTCTTACGTCACTCGCGCTCTTCGCAGCCTTTGTGGGCGTGTCGGGCATCTCAGCAATTGATATTTATAAGGCTCCCGTCCTCGCAGGTCTGTTTGTGGGCGGGATGATTCCGTTCATTTTCTCTTCCCTGGCAATCGCTGCCGTAGGTCGCGCTGCAATGGATATGGTAAATGAAGTTCGCAGACAGTTCCGCGAAATCCCGGGCATCATGGAATACAAAGCCAAACCGGAATACGAAAAATGTGTGGCTATTTCCACTAACGCTTCGATCCGCGAAATGATCGCGCCCGGAGCCATAGCGCTTATCACCCCGGTGGTGGTTGGTTTCTTGTTCGGTCCTGAAGTACTAGGAGGTCTTTTGGCGGGTATCACCGTATCGGGTGTACTGATGGGAATGTTCCAGTCAAATGCCGGTGGTGCGTGGGATAACGCCAAAAAGTCGTTTGAAAAGGGCGTAGAGATCAACGGACAGATCTACTACAAGAAATCAGAACCACATAAAGCTTCCGTTACGGGAGATACCGTGGGCGACCCGTTCAAGGATACCTCAGGGCCGTCTATGAACATCCTGATTAAGCTGACCTCGATCGTTGCGTTGATTATCGCTCCGCACATCTCTGCGAAAGATCATTCAACGGTGAAGGTTGAGAAATCAAAAACTGAAGTAGTTTCCACGGCTCCAAAAGACATCGTTCAGGAATAGAAATTATAAACCTGTCAACAAAAAAGGTGCAGAAAACTGCACCTTTTTTTATTCCTGCCTGGCCTCTTAATCGAAGATGCTATCCCAGAAATCAGGCTTGTTATTGCTTCCTCCGCGTGCGCGGCAATCAACGCAAACAGGCTTTGCTGCAAACATATTGATTCGGTCTACATCAACGGTGAGCGGCAAAAAACCCAGTCCCACAAAGTACTTAGCCACACTATCCGGATTACTCATTAACACGGCAACCTGCTCGCAGCCCAGGTCAAAGCCCCAAAGACTCACGTCAGACTTTCGAATGTTTATTCTCTCGGAAGAAGTTGTGTACGCTCCGATATACCCGACAACGGGTTCGCTGGAGTTCTCACGCGAAATATTGCCCAACAGCTGCGAGGGCTGCGGGTCATAAAATGTTCCCACCTGGTTGGTGTTCTTATTCATCACCTGGAAATAGTTGTAGTGATCGGGACTGAGAGCATGTTGCTGAACCAGAATAGAATACTTCTCCGATAGTCTGTCAGAGCCTGTCTTGATTTTCATGATTGTTTGGCTTACGTTTTCCACCGAAAGTCCGGCAAGTGAACGCGTAATCAGCTTTAATGGCTTGGCTCGTGTCCAGCAACGATGCATGGCCGTAATCTCATCCTCTTCCCGGAGGAAGAAATCTCCGTTGCTAAACCGATAGAAGGAAAAATAAGGCGATTTAGTCTCCCAGTCTTCTTCGTAATTCCACTGGTAAAACAATGTGGATTGCGTGGGGTCGTGTGTATCCACCTTGATGGTAACACCCTCTGCGTCACGGGTCCAATAAACACTATCGATTGCAGGAGACTGAATCGGGGTGCTGTATTCGGAATAAAAACGCTTTCCATCACTGGTTTCGATCCGAATGCGGTATTGCCGGTCAAGCGGAAGTGACAAGGGCTCCGAAGAATACACACCCCCCTCTCCTTCTGAGAGGTCGTAGAATTCATCCTGATCATCCTGTATCTGAATGACAGCACCCTCTTCAACCTGTGCATACTCTTGTGTGGAATTAATGGGAACCGTGCGTGAAACCCGAATCGTAGTTACCGCATCCGCACCCACATTGATGTAGCCCTCCACCACCAGAAAATTCGAGGTCAGCAATTTTACGTCTGCTATAAAGGGATCTTTACACCCAAACAGGCAAAGGAAAATTGACAACGCCAGCACTTTACCTGTGCCAAACCCGGGAGCTCGTCCTTCAAACCGCAAAGAAATCATATCATCTCAAGACTACACGAATAGAAAAAAAAACACCGGCAAGCCATTGACAAAAAAACATGTTGTTGCTCTCCGGCAATTTGCTGCACAGACAACATCGACTTTATTAACACGATCGTTCTTCTCCGCAGCAAGAACAAATATAGAAAATGTAGTCACCAGGGTTTCGAATTTTATTTAAATGGAGCATTCTGGTCGTATCTTGTCCTTGCTTGTCGTTGGGAAGTCTGTGTTGCGGACGATCATTGACATTGTAATCGATGGAACTGCAGGAACGGAATGATGTTGAGTCCCGGGGGAGAAATGGCGGCATAAAAGGCGGCGAAGACGACCTTTTGCAGGACTTGCGAGGGGGGTCAGGGGCGTATTTTTGGGCTCCGGCTTTTCGCGGCACATCCCGGATTGGCGATCGGGCCCGGGAACCGTCACACAAACGTTTAAAAAAGTACATTGATCTTACATTTACTATATTTCACAGATAAAATCCAAAAAGTGGGGTATCCGGAACGGTTACCACGATAAAGCCAAATGGTATCTAAGTCGAGCTCAACAATGACGGAACAAGAGATTTTTGAACGCATCTGTAAAGGTGACGAGAAGACCCTTGAATTCCTCTACAAGAAATACTACCGGATGATGACGAAAATGGTCATCACCAACAGCGGCACAGAAGAAGAGGCGCGTGATATTTACCAGGATGCCCTGATTGTTTTTTGGCAGAAAGCGACCTCCGGAAAACTGGTGATGACCTCAAAAATCAGCACCTATATCTACAGCATCTGCCAGAATTTGTGGCGTAAAGAGCTGGACCGGAAAAAACGGCTGTCGAACGAAGAAAAGGACATTGCTGTTACGTTGGATACGGACAGTGAGGAACGGAACAAGATTGTGGCCCGGTGTATTGATCAACTGGGCGAAACCTGTAAGAAGGTTTTAATGTATTACTACTTCGAAGAAATGTCGATGCAGGATATAGCCGATAAATTAGGCTTCGCCAACACCGACACGGCCAAAACGAAGAAGTATAAGTGCAAAAAGAAATTGGATGATTTAGTTAAAGCTCAATATTCTGAGCGTGATTTTTTAGATTAACAACATGACAGAGAGAGAATTTGAAATGATGGACGACTACCTGTCAAACCGCCTCAGCGCTGAGGAAAACGCAGCGTTCGAGAAGCAGGTTCAAGCTGACCCCCAGCTTGCACAGGAACTCTCCACTCAAAAAAGCCTTGTAGAAGGTATCCGGAAGGCGCGTGCGGCAGAACTCAAAAGTATGCTGAATAACATCCCGGTGTCGCCTGTGAATGGCGGCAGCAGTGTACTGACGAAAGTTGGTACCTGGGCAGTTGTTGCGGGCCTTGTGGTTACCGGTGTTTACTTTTACTCAACCCGCGAACAGAAAGAAGTTCCGGCTGAAAGTAACATCTCGACCGAGCAAAAACCGGAGCCACAACCTTCGGTTGCAACGCTTCCGGAAACGGAAACGGAGCCTGTTGCCGGGCAGAAAGAAGAACCCGCTCCTACGACAGCTAAGCCAACGGTGAAAAAACAGAAGTCAGAACCTGTAGAGGAGTCTGTTCCTTCCCAGGCGAAGCCTATGGATGTTTACACTCCGGAGGCTGACGAGGTTGACGATGCCACCCGAAAGTTCGAACTCGAACAACTGGAGAATATCAAGAAATCGTTCGTAACATCTTCGATTGAAGTTGAAACCGATACGATGAGCAAAAAGTACAGTTTCCACTACATGTTTAAAAACAGCAAGTTGATCCTGTATGGTGCATTCGAAAAGAACCTGTACGAGATCCTCGAGTTTATTGGCGATCAGAAGCGCACGGTAGTGTTATACTACAAGTCGAACTATTACCTGCTTGATATCGAAAAAACCGAGCCTACCAAGCTTAATCCGATTCACGACCCCAAGCTCCTGAAGATGTTGAAGGCGCATCGGGCTAAATAACAGCGTTTTAAAAGTCATGAAAAGTCTCCTGTACCCGCGGGGGACTTTTTCATTTTATACCGTTTAAATCCTACCTTTGGAACTGTGCAAAGAATAAACAGTCGTAAAAAATTAGGAAGTTACCCTTCGGTAGGTGTCGTGATCAGCATAACACTTGCCCTTTTCGTGACCGGCCTGTTCGGGTTGCTTATTATCTCTTCGCAAGAGCTTGAACGCCTGGTACGGGAAAACATCAAGCTTCAGGTGTACCTCAAAAACGGGCTTACCGATACACAACGCACTCAGGTGGAGAAAAAACTCGAACAACTCCCCTACATCAATAAAACACTTTCCGAGAAACCGGTAGTCTTCATTTCGAAAGAAGAAGCCGCGAAGAAATTCATCGCGGAAACCGGAGAAGACTTCAACCAGTTTTTGGGTGAAAACCCCCTGCATGACGCTTACGTGCTGACCATTGACCCGGCTTACCACACCAAGAGCAGCATGGAGAAAATCAGTGCCGAACTCGAAAAAATGAACGGTGTTTTTGAAGTCTTTTATGTGGAGGGGCTGATTGAATCCATCAATAAAAATGTAAGCCGGCTTGGTATTATTCTGGCAGCCATCATTGCACTATTGTTGGTGACGGTCGTGTTACTGATCAACAACACACTCAGGCTGGCCCTGTTCTCCCAGCGTTTTCTGGTGCGAAGCATGCAGTTGGTAGGCGCGCGCAAATGGTTCATACAAAGGCCGTTCCTGTTCCGATCACTCGCGTACGGGGCACTCTCCGGGCTTCTCGCTACCGCCGGAATCTGGCTTCTGGTAAACTATGCGAACCAGAATATTGAAGAACTTGTACTCATTCAAAACAAAGACCGCATGATTGTGCTTAGCGCGGGCCTGGTTGCCCTGGGCATGCTCGTGGCGATTACGAGCAGTTACTTTGCGATCCGGAAATATTTAAAAATGTCGTTAGACGAATTGTATTAATTTTACGCCATGGAAAAGATGCCCTTCGGAAAGAAGAACTACCAGTGGATGGTTATCGGTTTAGTAACCCTGGTGATCGGGTTTGTGATTATGTCGCTCGATGGCGAGCCGTACGGGTTTGGCTTTTTAGGTCTGACACTCGGACCCATCGTTGTAATGGCCGGATTTATTATCGAAATCTACGCGATTCTGATCAAGCCGGAAGCAACCAAATCTGACGTTAAAAAGTAAATTCCCTTTTGTCGTTATTACAATCCATTATCCTCGCCATCATTGAGGGCCTTACGGAGTTTCTCCCCGTGTCCTCGACCGGGCATATGATCATCGCATCTTCTGCGATGGGAATCGAAGCAAATCCGTTTGTAAAATTGTTTACAGTCGCCATTCAGTTAGGGGCCATTCTTTCTGTTGTTGTGCTTTACTGGAAACGATTCTTTAAATCGTTCGACTTTTACCTGAAGATTGGTGCAGCTTTTATTCCTGCTGTAGTTGCCGGCCTGTTCTTTAAAAAATATATCGATGCGTTGCTCGAACGTGTTGACGTAGTGGGCTACACGTTATTGATTGGGGGAATATTTTTTCTATTCATCGATAAGATTTTTAAGACAGCGCACGAGTCAGATCAAACCATCACGTACCCGAAAGCATTACGGATCGGGTTGTTCCAGGTGATCGCGATGATCCCTGGTGTATCGCGATCGGCAGCGACCATCATCGGAGGACTGTCGCAAAAACTCACGCGAAAAAACGCGGCCGAGTTTTCCTTCTTTCTCGCGGTACCGACTATGTTTGCCGCCACCGTGTTATCGGGCTATCAGTACTACTCCGATGGTTATACCCTTTCGGGTGAAGAAATCAATATCCTGATCATCGGTAACATCGCTGCGTTTGTTGTGGCGATGATCGCCATCAAGTCGTTTATAAACTTTCTCACCAAACACGGATTCAAACTGTTCGGCTACTACCGGATTGTAGTGGGTATCGTTATCCTGGCGCTGTATTATTTTGGAGCCGGACTTTCCATCCTGTAATGGAACCAAGTCAATCACCGGAAAACGGGCAACTATTGCTCATTAACAAGCCGCTGAGCTGGACATCGTTTGATGTGGTAAACAAACTGCGTTACAGGCTCAAAATCAAGAAGATAGGCCATGCAGGAACGCTTGATCCCTTGGCTACGGGCTTGCTGATCATCTGTACCGGAAAGATGACCAAGCAGATCGACACCTTTATGGGGCTTGAGAAAGAGTATACGGGTACCTTTGTGATTGGCCAAACCACGCCATCGTATGATCTTGAAACAGAAGTGTCGGCTCCGGTTGACGTTTCAAGAATCACCGAACACGACATCCGAAATGCTGCCCGTGAGCTCACCGGCAAAATTTCCCAACTCCCTCCTGCTCACTCTGCGATAAAAGTTGATGGCAAACGTGCCTACAAATTCGCCCGTCAGGGAAAAGAAGTCGAACTTAAACCCCGCGAAGTAGAAGTACGCGAGTTTGAAATCACGTCTGTTGCCCTTCCGCAGGTTAACTTCCGGATCAGTTGCTCGAAAGGTACCTACATCCGAAGCCTGGCCCGCGACCTCGGGGAAAAACTTGGCGTTGGTGCATATCTTTCACAACTTTGCCGAACCCGGATCGGAAACTTCAAACTGGAAGATGCCGTTTCGATTGACGATGTGAAACCACCGCATGCGGATTTACTACAGCATTGATGATTTTAGTCCGGTAAAAAATGCCGTTGTCACCAGCGGCACCTTTGACGGAGTACACGTTGGGCACAAGAAGATTTTATCACGCCTGACGGAGATTGCGCGTAAAACGGGTGGCGAAACCGTGGTGATTACCTTTTGGCCCCACCCTCGCCTCGTATTATACCCGGATGATTCTCAACTGCGCCTCCTGAACACCTTTGAAGAAAAGGCAGAGCTGCTGAAGAAGCAGGGTGTTCATCATTTGTTGCGGATCCCGTTCACGAAAGAGTTTTCCCAGCTATCCTCAGAGGCGTTTATTACCAACATACTGGTAGAAAAAATCGGCACCTGGAAACTTGTCATCGGGTACGACCACCATTTTGGAAAAAACCGGGAAGGAAGTTTTGAGCAGTTAAAACTCAACGGCCCGAAATACGGTTTTGAGGTCGAGGAAATTCCGCGTCAGGATATCGACAACATTGCCGTGAGTTCAACCAAGATTCGTCAGTCGATTGAGGCCGCTGACATGGCTACGGCCAGTCATCTTTTGGGTCAGCCCTATACACTCAGCGGCAGGGTGATCAAAGGCGACCAGATCGGGCGGCAGCTCGGCTATCCCACCGCCAACCTGGAGGTTGATTCGCTGCACAAGTTGATTCCTGCTGACGGTATTTATGCCGTACACGTTCATCATAGCAGCGAACGTTATCGGGGTGCCTTATACATCGGTAACCGGCCAACCGTTGACGGAACAAAAAAAGTAATCGAAGTAAATATTTTTAACTTCAGCCGCGAGATTTATGGAGAATCGCTGACGATTGAATTTCATGCGTTCATCCGTCACGACAAAAAACTGAATTCACTGGACGAACTGAAAAACCAGATCGCCACCGATAAAGAAAACGTATTGTTATCCTTTCAATTATGATTAACAAAGTTGTAGCGAATGCAGATGATGCGGTAAGAGACATTCCCGACAATGCCATACTCATGCTTGGCGGATTTGGACTTAGCGGAATTCCGGAAAACTGCATCTCCGCCTTACTAAAAAAAGGCATCAAGGGATTAACCTGTATTTCAAACAATGCAGGCGTTGACGACTTCGGAATCGGATTGCTGCTTAAATCCCGGCAGGTAAAGAAGATGATCTCATCGTATGTGGGTGAGAATGCCGAGTTCGAACGCCAATTACTTTCCGGTGAACTCGAAGTAGAACTCATTCCGCAGGGAACGTTAGCGGAACGATGCCGTGCGGGCGGCGCAGGCATACCCGCCTTTTTCACGCCGGCTGGTTACGGAACAGAGGTTGCCGAAGGTAAAGAAGTTCGCGAGTTTGACGGAAAGAAGTACCTGATGGAGCGTTGGCTGAAAGCCGATTTTTCATTCGTAAAAGCCTGGAAAGGAGATACTTCGGGAAACCTCATCTATCGCGGAACGGCCCGGAATTTCAATCCGATGATGGCCGCGGCCGGCAACATCACAATTGCTGAAGTCGAGGAACTTGTACCGCTGGGCGAGCTCGATCCCAATCACATTCACACGCCCGGCATTTACGTACAACGGATTTTTCAGGGCAAGAACTATGAAAAGAGAATCGAGCAAAAGACAATCACCATTTAATTTGATAATTGATTGGTCTGACGTTTAAATTTTCACTTTTAATTCTTGATTATTGCGAATTATTGGAGAGTAACAGAGTCGGCTCATTATCCTGATCCAGGTAAGCTCATTGATGATTTACAGATAATCATTAAAATCATTTCGAAAATCATAAGTTCATCAAAGTCATAATTTTCAAATTGACACATTTTCAAATTACTCATGTTAGATAAGATAGGCATCGCGAAACGAATCGCACGGGAAGTACGGGATGGTATGTACATCAACCTCGGCATTGGCATTCCCACGCTGGTTGCCAACTACATTCCAAAAAGGCTGAACGTTGTGCTGCAATCGGAAAACGGTTTGTTGGGAATCGGTCCCTTTCCAACAGAAGATCAGGTTGATCCGGATTTGATTAATGCAGGCAAGCAAACCATTACCATGATGCCGGGATCCTCCCTGTTCAGTTCAGCCGAAAGTTTTGGAATGATCCGGGGCGGTCACGTAGACTTAACCATTCTGGGAGCGATGGAAGTATCGGAAGAAGGTGATATCGCGAACTGGAAAGTACCGGGTAAAATGGTAAAAGGGATGGGTGGTGCGATGGATCTGGTGGCATCCGCCAAGCACATTATCGTGGCTATGCAACACTGCAGTAAAGACGGTGCTTCAAAGCTCCTTAAAACATGTACACTTCCGATCACCGGCCTGAAGTGTGTCAAGAAAATCGTTACTGACCTGGCGGTACTGGACGTTGTGCCGGGTGTCGGGTTTAAGCTGCTTGAGCGCGCCCCGGGTGTTTCGGTGGAGGACATCAAAAAGGCAACGGAGGGAAAACTAATCGTGGAAGGAGAAATTCCGGAGATAAAATTTTAGGTATTTTCGCCCCTTCTTAAGCCAAGGCTACGCATGAAAAAGTCAGAGATCAATTTCACCATCGATTTAGATAACAATAACGTTCCGCAGAAAATCCACTGGAACGCCTCTGACAAACCCGATGCTGCCCCCAGCGAAACTAAGTCGATCAGCATCTCTTTGTGGGACGAAAAACAGAAAAATACCCTTCGTATCGACCTGTGGACCAACGACATGCCTGTTACCGAGATGAAACGGTTCTACATCGATTGCCTGGGCGGACTGGCCCAAAGTATTCTCTCTTCTACCGGTGACGAGCACATGGCTCAGGAGACCAATGCGCTATGCGAGCGACTGGTTCAGCACCTGATGAACAATCCTGAGAAGTAGGCAAAAAAAACCCTGTAAATAGACCAAATTACAGGTGCAATCGTTTTCGTAATTTCTGATAAAATTTTGTATTTTTCTGAACAGGAGAATTATGTTCGCCTGAATTGTCTATTAACCCAACTTTATTCTAACCACAAAACCAACCTAAAAACAACTTATGGAGAAGTTCTACAAACGTCTTGGACTACTAGCATTGATGCTGCTCTCCGCGTCCTTTGCTTTTGCCCAAACAACAATCTCAGGAACCGTGAAAGACGGTATAACCGGTGAGGCCCTGCCCGGTGTAAGCATTTTAGTAAAAGGAAAAGTAATTGGTACAACCACTACCGTTTCGGGTGAGTTTACGCTAAAGGTAAATCAGGCTCCTCCGTTAACACTTGTTGTTTCATCCGTGGGGTACAAGCCGCAGGAACTGGAAATCACTGACGCCAACACATCCGGACTCGCCATTTCACTGGAAGAACAGAGTGTACTGGGTCAGGAAGTTGTTGTTTCAGCATCCCGTGTAGAGGAAAACATTTTGAAATCGCCCGTGACGGTTGAAAAAATGGATTTGATTGCCATCCAACAGTCGCCCACACCTGACTACTTTGACGCTTTGGCCAATGTAAAAGGAGT
>JAEUUJ010000012.1 GCA_016786495.1 Cyclobacteriaceae bacterium | reverse complement strand
AGCTTAATGAAATTCTCTTTGTGCTTCGGGGTTTCGTTGTACAAGATTGCCACCATGTCGCCATAGCTTGTTTTGATGGTCACAACATATTCACCTTTTTTATCCTGCGCACAGGCAGTCAGCAACAAACACAGAAAGGCAATCGAGAAAAGCGATTTAATCATAAGAGGTTTTTTCAGCGTGTAAAATTAAGAATTTTGGGGTAGGCGGGACGGAAAAAATCGCACGCCCTCAGGCGCGCAGCAGCGTAGTGCCGCCGTTCAACAGCACTTCTTCGGCCACTTTCTTTCCTAACGCTTTGCATTCGGCAAGGGTTGATGAGCGTTTTGCTTTGATAACCTGTTTTCCATTCGCGCTGATTACTCCGGCTTTTAACGTAACAAGACCGGCTTCATATTGCGCATATCCGAATACCGGGATGGTTGCCGGGCGCTGAAAAGTTTTAAGGAAGGAACGCTCGGTGCGAATGCAATCTTCCGTTTCCTCATCATTCACCCAGCGCTGAAGAATTTCTTTCTTATCGAACGCAAGTTTTTTGTGGCATACCACCGCAATGCTGCCCTGGCCGGCTGTCGGAACAAAGTAACTGGTTTCAATTTCTTCCGTAATCAGGTTATCAATGCCCAGCCGTTTGGCATCCGAATGGCTCATGATCAATGCGCACTCGCCCGACTGTAATTTTTTAATTCGCGCATCCAGGTTTTCCGGAACAGAAACGATTTTTGTTTTCGGATAGAAGTGTTTCAGGAAAGCGATCCTGCGGGGCGAATTTGTTCCCACGCTCAAGCCTGATGTGAGGGAATTTTTCTTGCGACTCAGCAACACATCGTTAACACCTTCACGTTTGGTAAATGCAATGAGCTCCAGGGCATCGTTAAGACGGGCCGGCACATAACTGGCCGGCATGATAAACACATCAACCTTGTCGTTCAGCACCGCATCCTCCAGCGCGCTTAACGATTTAGCTTTCGCATCAACCGTAACAATTTTTGTTGTGTAGCCCGAAGGTTTGATGAGGCTTGCAACCGTGTCTGTCTGACTTAATGCAAGTTTGTTTGAGAATGTGCCGATGCGGATGAGGTTATGCATTATGGGTTGAGGGTTTTGGAAAGCTGAAGGGATAAATCCAGGAAAATCATTTTTGCCGAGCCGTTTCGTTCGAGATGATACGCGGCATCGTTCATGAGTGAATACGACTTTTCAATTTTATGTACGTTCATCACTTTGCTGAAGTCGTTGATGAATTTCAACTCTTCGCCCTGCACCCGGTGAAGTTCATCGGCCCCGGCTGATTTGAGTAACGATTCGCGCATCATGTTCATGCCATAGTGCATGATGTTGCGCTGCCGGAGCTTATCGAGCGCGTGAAATTCCTCCGACATCACCACCAGGCTTCCGAAACTTTTTTTGAAACACGCCCGCATCCATTCGATGAACATGGGTGCGCTGTCGTCTTCTTCATTCTCCGAAAGCCGGAATGCAAGATTGATGTTACCTTCGGCAAGTTGGGTAATCGTGCCTGCGCGTTTGCGTTCGATTGATTTCTTTTCGACCAGGTAATTTTCAACCTCTTTATCGGCCAGCAGCGGAACGGTAATGATTTGGGTTCGGGAAACAATGGTCGGCAACAACCGGTCGGCTGCATTGGTTACCAAAATGAAGTAAGTGTGCGCGGCAGGCTCTTCCAGAATTTTTAAAATGCCGTTCGCGGCCGAAGGATGCATGAACTCGGGTTGCCAGATGATCATGATCTTGAAGGGACTCTCAAAGGGCTTCAGCGAAAGCGCTTTAACAATTTCGCGGCTCTCCTCGCGTGAAATCAGGGCTTGCTTGTCTTCACCCCCGTATGAAGTGGTCCAGTCATCCAGATCACCGAACGGTTGCTCAAGCAAAAATGTCCGCCACGATTTCAATATCTCTGCCTTGAACCGCTCTTCGTCTTTATCGCCTTTTACGTTGCTGAGGGGGAAAACAAAATGTGTGTCGGGATGAATGTATTTCAGGCTCTTGCTGCACGCAGGGCATGTTCCGCACGAATCATCGTCCTGCTGGTTTTGACAGTGAATGTACGTTGCGTATGCGAGTGCCAACGGAAGATTCAATGCGCCTTCCGCGCCAACAAACAACTGCGCATGCGCGATATGGTTGCTCTTAACCGAATCGATTAAGGTTCTCTTGGTTTCTGCCAGTCCGGGTATCTCAGAAAATTTCATCTACGCGCTCTTCTTTTCCCAAATTCTGTTCGCGGCTGAAAGCTCAAACACTTTCGTTAAAATTTCTCGCTCCACTTCATCAAGTTTCACCTTTCTTCGTTCCATGACTTTTTCCGCTGTTTCAAAAGCCTTTTTTATCTGGAATGTGGTAAAGCCGCTTGCACCACCCCACGCGAACGAGGGAACGAAGTTTCGCGGAAAGCCATCGCCAAAAATATTTGCAGAAACACCAACTACGGTTCCCGTGTTAAACATCGTGTTGATGCCGCACTTGCTGTGATCGCCCATCATCAATCCGCAGAACTGTAACCCGGTATCGGCAAAGCCGCCTTTTCCGTAACTCCACAGTTTCACGTTCTCGTAATTGTTTTTCAGGTTTGACGTGTTCGTATCGGCACCCAGGTTACACCATTCACCAATTACTGTGTTACCGATAAAGCCGTCATGGCCTTTGTTGCTGTAGCCAAAAATTACGGAGTTACTCACTTCACCACCCACTTTTGAATGGGGGCCGATGGTTGAATCGCCCCGCATCTTGCCACCCATGTTAACGGTTGATCCTTCGCACAGGGCAAACGGTCCTTTGATTAAGGCACCTTCCTGAACCACTGAATTTTTTCCGAGATAGATCGGCCCGTCTTCCGCGTTTAATACCGCAGCGCGGATGTGCACGCCTTCTTCCACAAAAATGTTTTGCTCGCCATACACGATGGTATGCTTGTCCTGAACGCCCGTTGATCTCCGGCCCACCGTAATCAAATTAAAATCAAGTCGGATCTGTGCTGCGTTATGCTGGAAGATTTTCCAGGGCTGATCAATCAGGGTGATATCGCCTGAAATAACTTTAGGTGCTGACTTCGCCAGATCCGGCAACGACATATCCGAACTTTTCCACGCCAGGATCACATTGTCTTTTACCAGGATTTCGCCCTGCATCAAAACCTTTATGTGTTCGATGACTTGGTCGTCAGGACACCACGCGGCATTAATGAACAGATTGTCGAATGCGGCCTTAGCCGGGTATTTTTTTTGGAGATACGATTCCGTCAAAAACGATGCGGTTGCGCCCAGGCGCTTTTCCCATTTTTCCTGGATGGTTAAAATGCCGACCCGGATTTTACTGATCGGCCGCGTATAGGTGAACGGGAGCAGATTGGTGCGCGTGCCCGGATCGTCAAACAAGACAAGGTTCATGTGTGTAAATATAGAAACTTATACCCTCACCCTAACCCCCTCCGAGGGGAGAGGAATGCCCGAAGGACAGGGTGAGGGCATAAAAAAACCCTGACCGTTCCGCCAGGGTTTCTCATGCTTAAGAAAAGAAGTATTAAGCCTTCTTTGTGTACTTGTTTTTGAATTTCTCCACACGGCCTGCAGTGTCGACAAACATCTTTTTACCGGTGAAGAATGGGTGCGAAGCTGAGCTAACTTCGACCTTAATAACAGGATACTCCTTGCCGTCTTCCCACTTGATGGTTTCTTTCGACTTCATAGTAGAGCGGGTCAGGAATTTGAAATCGCTTGACAGATCGTGGAAAATAACTTCCTTGTAATCCGGGTGAATGTCCTTTTTCATGTGCTTTGTTATTCTATTTTCTTTAATCGGATAAACCAAAAACATGGTCAAATCCGGTATTTTCTTCGTTTTTCCCCTAAAAGGACTGCAAAGATAGGGACAAAAGGCCGAAACTCAAGAGCGGGAATTAACATTTTTGGCTACTGAACAGAACCTCCGTAATTTGCCTGAATCTTTATTCTGAGATGCGCAAGGCACTTATTTTTCTACTGGTTTGGGTTCCCTTTCTGGCTTTTTCGCAGAGCACGTACGTTTCACCGAACGAAAGTTATTACCATTTGCTGGAACGGTACGAGGTTAAATCCGGGCAGATTTCGCCCTACGTGTTCACTTCGGTAAAACCCTGGAAGCGATCGGACATCGTGCAGTTTATCGATACGCTTAACCGCCAGGGGCTGTTTACTTCGGCAGCCGACCGGTTTAATCTCCAATATTTCCGTAACGATAACTGGGAATGGGCCCGCCCCGAAACCAACGACCGCACAGCCATCCTGAAATATTTTTATAAAAAGAAGTCCGACCTGTTTCATGTCGACCAGGACCCTGACTTCGATCTGCACGTTAACCCCGTGGTGTACGCGGGAGCAGGAAAGGACTCCGAATCAGACGATCTGCTGTTTATTAACAGCCGGGGCGCGGAAGTGCGCGGGATGATCGATCGCAAAATCGGGTTTTACATTTTCCTGACGGAGAATCAAACCCGTGTTCCCTCGTATGTGTCCAGCCGGGTTGACGAAGACCGCGGTAACGGTTCGTATCCGGTAATTCCGCACGAAGGTTTTTGGAAGGGATTTAAAGATGGCAATGCCTACGACTTCTTTCAGGCACGCGGCCACATTTCGTTTGAAGCCACACGTCACCTGAATATTCAATTCGGTCACGATCGGACTTTTATCGGCAACGGATTCCGGTCGCTGATTTTTTCTGACCATGCACCTCCGTCATTGTTTTTAAAGGCGAATGTGAAAGTATGGAAACTGAACTACCTCTTTCAACTCAACAGAATGGTGGGCGATGTGTCGGGGAACCGTACCGGGTTAAAGGCCAGCGGCAAGTATAACGACAAATACGTGGCCTTGCACCACCTGAGCGTAAACATTGGCCGGAAGTTAAACATCGGTGTTTTCGAGTCGGTCGTGTTTAACCGGAACGACTCAACCTCGTTCGAGTATGGCTATCTGAACCCGATTATTTTCTACCGTGCCATTGAGCAGCAGTTCGGCAGCAGCGACAATGTGATTCTGGGAATGGATTTCAAATGGAACGTGGCGAAAGGTGTTTCGGCCTACGGGCAGTTTGTACTCGATGAATTTGTGCTGGACAATGTGAAGGCTGGAAACGGCTGGTGGGCCAACAAATACGCGATTCAGGCAGGGTTAAAATATTTTGATGCGTTTAGCGTCTCTAACCTCGACTTGCAGGGCGAGATGAACATTGTGCGGCCATATACCTATTCACACGGAACACCCAACGGAAGTTATTCGAACTATTTGCAGCCGATTGCCCACCCGCTTGGCGCGAACTTTAAAGAATTTATTGGGATCGCGCGGTATCAGCCCCTGCCACGCCTGAACCTCACGGGTAAGCTGATGTATGCGCAGATTGGCCGCGATACGACGGGTGTAAACTGGGGCGCAGACATCATCAAGACAAACACCACGCGTGAAAAGGATTTTGGAAACACCATTGGTCAGGGCGTGAAGAATGATTTGCTGATCGGAACCTTTACCGCCAGCTGGATGGTTGGTCATAACATGTTCATTGATGCTTCGCTGGTGATCCGCAAGAGCGAAAGCCCGGTAGCGCGTTTCAATACGAATAGTACCATAACTTCGTTAGCTTTGCGCTGGAATATCCCGCAACGGTTCTACGACTTTTAAGCATGAAGATTTATTTACGGATTTTAGGTTACGCCCGCGGACTTTCCAGACGAATGGTGAAGTTTTTCATCTTTGCCATTTTCGGAGTGTTATTTAGCGCAGGGTACCTGGCGCTTATCATGCCAATGCTTGACGTGTTGTTTAAACGCGGTGGTGTCCCACCCATACCAGCTGCGCCCGGCAAGTTTGAATTGTCAACAAAATTTGCGCATGATTTTTTTGAACATCATTTTATCCGAATCATCCACGAGTACGGATCTTCCACTACGTTATTGTTTATTTGTGTCGGTATTGTGGTGCTGATGATTATTGGAAACACATTCCGGTATTTCGAGCGGATTACCGCTTCACGCATCAAAGTGGACGTTGTAAAAAATATGCGGGTAGACCTGTTTAGCCGCGTTTCTAATTTACACATCGGGTACTTCAATGATCAGCGGAAAGGTGATCTGATGTCGCGTTTCACCAACGATATGTCGGAAGTAGAGAGTTCCGTCAATAACAGTCTTAAGTCGGTGCTGAAAGAGCCGATTACGATCATCGTTTACCTCGGGGTAATGTTCTACCTGAACTACAAGCTCACGTTATTCACGCTCATCTTGTTACCGTTGATGGGCGGACTTGTTGCCGAGATCATCAGACGGTTGAAAAAGAAAGCACGACAAAGTCAGGAGGCGATGGGCCGCATTGTTAACATTCTCGATGAAACATTTGGCGGTATGCGTGTAATAAAAGCGTTCAATGCCCGCAACTTTGTGATTAAAAAGATTGACGCAGAAACAAGTTATCACCGTAAGGTCAATCTTTCTATCGCCCGAAAAAACGAGATGTCATCACCATTGTCGGAAGTGCTGGGCGTTATCATTGTAGCGGTGATTTTATGGTACGGTGGAAACCTGGTGCTGAGCGGATCGAAAGAACTTGAGCCGCAGGAGTTCATTGGTTTCCTGGTATTTTTTGCTTCCATGATCCAGCCTGCAAAGAACTTTTCGAACGGGATAACTTCACTGCAAAAAGGTACGGTTGCGGCTGATCGCATATTCAGGGTCATCGACATGGAACCGGCCGTAAAGAGCAAGCCTGACGCGATCGTGCTTGATTCTTTCAAAGACAGTATCGAATATAAGAATGTAAGTTTTGCGTACGATAAAGAACTCGTGCTGAAAGGTATCAACTTGCGAATTCAAAAAGGCAAGACGATTGCACTCGTAGGTTCATCGGGTGGCGGCAAGTCGACCCTCGCAGATTTGATCCCAAGATTCTACGATCCCACCGATGGCCAGATTTTGCTTGATGGGGTATCGCTCACCGACTACGAAATCGAATCGCTCCGCAGGCAGATGGGCGTGGTAACGCAGGAGTCGATTCTGTTCAATGACACCATTTTCAATAACATCGCCTTCGGGAAAGAAGATGCAACGCTGGAGGATGTCATGGAGGCCGCAAAAGTCGCGAACGCACACGACTTCATTACGCAAACCCCGGAAGGATACCAGACCTACATCGGTGAGCGTGGTTCGAAGCTTTCAGGCGGACAGCGGCAACGAATTGCCATTGCGCGAGCGGTATTGAAAAACCCGCCCATTTTGATTCTGGATGAGGCTACCTCCGCGCTGGACTCCGAATCGGAAAAACTCGTGCAGGATGCCCTCACAAACCTGATGAAAAACCGCACCTCGGTGGTGATTGCGCACCGGTTAAGTACCATTCAACATGCCGATGAGATCATCGTAGTTCAGCAAGGCCAGATCATGGAACGCGGTACACACGAAGAATTAGTGGCAAAAGGCGGGGTTTACAAAAAGCTAAGCGAGATTCAGAAGGCCTGAGTTGCGGTTCAAGCCGCATGTATGTTATTCGTATAGTTTCTAATTTTTGATTCGCAGTAAAAAGATTATGTTTGGGATGCTTATACTGCGTTTATGAAGAAGAACAGGCTAATTTTTTACTCGATCATCGGGATACTTCACCTGCTTGTTTTTCTATTCACCATTTACATGGATGGCAAAAAGGACGACCTTCAGTTCCTGTTAAACCTCTCTAAGGTAATCGGACTGATGAAGTACGCCATGTTCATTCTGTTGGTGCTCTTTGTTACCAACTTTGTGCTTCACCTGCGCGACAACAAGCGGCATAAGCGCGAAAACGTTCAGCTCATTCAGGAACTGAACACGCTGAAGGCTAAACTCTACGACCTTCAGGAAACCGGAAAGAAAACCTCCGAGCCAAATCCTCCCAAGCCTGTTTAGTTAAAACCGGTAAACACCAATTTTGCTGTACTCATCGGGTTACGCTTTTGTAATTCGATAAAAATTTTTTGCGGTCGTCATCTGCAGCATCGTGGCCATGATATATCGTAAGTGTGGTTACGGCATTTCGTAAAATAATACGGGGCATTACCGGTAAACCTCCGAAAAACCTATATAACCTCGTTGTTATGGGTGGATCAATGTTTGAAAGGGTGTGCCCGGATAATTTGGTTAGTTAGTATTTGGTGAAAGCCCCGGATTCGTCCGGGGTTTTTATTGAATACGTCAACTCCGAATTCTTTTTACCTCACGCAGTAAACCTTTCAGATATGGTCAAGCATACCTCTACCAGATTTCTCTTGTTCGCGACAATCTTCGTAAGCCTGGTCGTTCATTTCATGATCACCAACAGTCGCCTGACGTTAAACGACATCATGATACTTTCCTCGCTCTTCTTATTGATTCTGTTGTATGTCGGCAGTAAGATGACTACCCGGAAGCGACAAGCAGGCCGGGCAACACCGGGAGGTCATCAAAAGCGTTCTGCGTAACGTTCAGTCCGCCTGAATCTTTTCCCGGTTAACGGGCTCATCTGCAATCTCACATCATCACGTTATGCTTTCAAAAACATTCGGCTGTGCCGTGTTCGGGGTCGATGCCCGAAAAATCACCATTGAAGTTAATGTTGGTCAGGGAACCAAGTTTCACTTGAGCGGTTTACCCGACAGTGCCGTGAAAGAAAGCGAACACCGGGTTGAATCGGCATTGAAGAAGTTCGGATATTTTATGCCGCGGCAAAAGACTGTCGTTAACCTCGCCCCGGCCGACCTTCGCAAGGAAGGCAGTGCATACGACCTGCCCATTGCGCTCTGCATTTTAAAGTCATCCGGACAAATTACTACGGAGAAGCTGGAAGAGTATGTGATCATGGGTGAACTTGCGCTTGACGGAACCCTGCGGCCGATCAAAGGTGCGTTGCCCATCGCTATCCAGGCGCGGAAAGAAAATTTTAAAGG
>JAEUUJ010000090.1 GCA_016786495.1 Cyclobacteriaceae bacterium | reverse complement strand
GGGTTTGTCAATGGATCGTAGGTACCGATCTTTTCAATAAAGCGACCATCACGTGGTGCTCTGGCGTCTGCTACGACTACATCGAATTTCGCCAGTTTCTTGCGGCCTCTGCGGGCCAATCTGATTTTAACTGCCATTTTTGGTTAGTTTTTAAATGTTGGAACTCGTCCGATTTTTAAAAGTCCGCAAAGATAAGGCAAAACTCGTGTTTAGCAATCAGATGAATCATAAATAGCTAAGAAAATGGTTATCAGGTATATTTGCCTAAGCGAGTATGCAATTTTTTAATCTGGGAGCCCGCGTTTACATTTGGTTCCTTTTCAAAAATAACCATGGATAAGTTCTCATACATTTCCAATGCAGACGTAGGCTACCTCGACCAGCTCTACCAGAATTATAAAAAAGACCCCAATTCGGTTGACGGAACCTGGCAGAAGTTCTTCGAAGGTTACGACTTTTCACAACAGCAGGGCGGCAACGGCCACGCTGGCGGTGCGTCTGATTCTGTTTCAATTAAAGAAACACAGGTTCGAAACCTGATTTTCCAGTATCGCTCGTTCGGTCACCTGAAGTCGAAAACCAACCCGGTTCGCGAACGGAGAGATCATAATGTAAATCTCGATTATAAAAGTGTTGGCTTAACCGAAGCCGATCTTGACACCGAGTTTGACGTAGCAGCTGAAATCGGCATGCAGCGCTCCACGCTCCGCAAAATCATTGAAAAACTCGACAAGCTTTACCTCGGGCCAATCGGCTTTGAATACAACTTCATCCGCAACGATGAAATCCGTGCCTGGTTATATCAGAAGATCGAGAAGGAGTACTATGCCTACGACCCGAACCTGGATGAAAAGAAGCGTATCCTGTCGAAACTGAATGAAGCAGTTGTTTTCGAAAACTTCCTGCATACAAAATTCTTAGGCCAGAAACGCTTCTCGCTCGAAGGCGGGGAGAACACCATTCCTGCGCTTGACGCGATTATCAATAAGTCGGCCGAGATGGATGTTAAAGAAGTTGTGATTGGTATGGCCCACCGCGGTCGTCTGAACGTACTCACCAACATTCTTGGAAAAACATACGAACAAATTTTTACCGAGTTTGAAGGCAATGTGAATCCTGACCTGACGATGGGCGATGGTGACGTGAAATATCACCTCGGCTACTCCAGTCATATCAATACTCCGTCCGGAAAAAAGATTTACGTAAAACTTACGCCTAAC
This sequence comes from Cyclobacteriaceae bacterium, assembly GCA_016786495.1. Classification (GTDB taxonomy): domain Bacteria; phylum Bacteroidota; class Bacteroidia; order Cytophagales; family Cyclobacteriaceae; genus UBA2336. The sequence goes on along the minus strand of JAEUUJ010000090.1, from coordinate 75,201 downwards.
CCGTCACACCTGGAAGCAGTTGATCCGCTCGTGATTGGTTACACCCGCGGGCAGATCGATGACGAGTATAATGGCGACCTGAGAAAAGCTATGGCTATTCTCATCCATGGTGATGCGGCCGTAGCCGGTCAGGGTATTGTGTATGAAGTTGTGCAGATGTCGGGCTTGCCCGGCTATACAACCGGTGGTACCATTCACTTTGTGATCAACAACCAGGTTGGTTTCACCACCGACTTTGATGACGCACGTACCGCAATTTACTGTACCGATGTTTCAAAAATTGTTGACGCTCCGGTGTTACACGTAAACGGTGACGATGCCGAGGCTGTAACCTGGTGTGCAAACCTCGCGGTAGAATACCGTCAGAAATTCGGGAAAGATATTTTTATCGACATGCTTTGCTACCGCAGGCATGGTCATAATGAAAGCGATGAGCCCAAGTTCACGCAGCCAAAACTTTATAACCTGATCGCGAAGCATCCGAATCCGCGGGAAGTGTATGTGAAGAAACTCGTGGAGAAAGGCGTTGATGCAGCGTTGGCCGATGAAATGGATGCCAAGTTCCGTAACCAGCTTCAGGATCGTTTGAACGAAGTGAAACAGAAGCCACTTCCCTACAAGCCTCAAAAAATCGAGGAGGAGTGGGAGCAGCTTCGCAAGGCAAAGCCGGAGGATTTCGATAAGTCGCCCAAGACGGCCATCACGCAGGCAGTCGTGGATAAAGTCGGTAAGGCTTTAACAACTATCCCGGAAGGTTTCAAGCCACTGAAGCAGATTGAAAAATTATTGAAAGACCGCACCACAGCGTTTTTTGAAGAGAAAAAGTTAGGCTGGCCGGAAGCGGAATTGTTGGCGTACGGATCTTTATTATTAGAGAAAGTACCGGTTCGCATGTCAGGGCAGGATGTAAAGCGCGGAACGTTCTCGCACCGCCACGCCTGCGTGTGGGATGCCAACACCAATGAAGCATATTCATCATTAACCAACATCGATAAGTCGCAGGCAAAATTCCACATCTACAACTCGTTGTTGTCGGAGTTTGGCGTACTGGGATTTGAATATGGGTATGCGATGGCTACTCCTCATGCACTCGTGTTGTGGGAAGCACAGTTCGGTGATTTCGTGAACGGTGCGCAAACCATCATCGACCAGTTTATTTCAAGTGCTGAGTCGAAATGGCAACGCATGAATGGTTTGGTGATGCTGTTGCCGCACGGTTACGAAGGTCAGGGCCCGGAGCACTCCAGCGCCCGTCCGGAAAGATTCCTGCAACAGGCGGCAGAATACAACATGGTAGTTGCGAACATTACTACTGCGGCTAACTTCTTCCACTTACTGAGAAGACAAGTTGCGTGGGAATTCCGCAAGCCTTGCATCGTGTTCTCGCCTAAATCGTTGCTGCGCAATCCGCTGGTTGCATCTCCGGTCAGTGAATTTACCTCCGGATCGTTTACGGAAGTGATTGATGATCCGAACGCATCCGCGAAAGATGTGAAAAAAGTAATTCTGTGTACCGGCAAAGTATTCTACGATCTGCAGGAAGTTCAGCAAAAGAAAAAAATCAAAGACGCTGCCGTAGTGCGGATTGAGCAATTGTTCCCGTTCCCGGAGAAACAATTGAAAGATGTATTGAAGAAATATAAGGGTGCAAAACTTGTATGGGCTCAGGAAGAACCGTTGAACATGGGCTACTGGTCGTTCATTCAGCGCATGATGCCGGATGAAAAAATTCAGGGCGTTACCCGCAAGGCGAGCGCATCACCGGCAACGGGTTACAACAAAGTTCATAAGATTGAACAGGAGAAAATTGTTAACCAGGCATTTGAAATATAATCCCTGAGATAAAAAATAAGTATTCACAATAAATAGAATTAAATGGCACAAGTAAAAGTACCAACCGTTGGCGAGTCGATCACAGAAGTAACGATTGCTAACTGGCTTAAAAAAGATGGTGATGTTGTGAAGATGGACGAAGTAATTGCCGAGCTTGAGTCCGACAAGGCAACCTTTGAACTGACTGCTCCGCAAGCCGGAACCCTGAAGATTGTGAAGCAGGCTGGTGAAACGGCCGCTATCGGTGAGCTGATCTGCGAGGTGGTTGAAGGAGGAGCGGCTTCTTCCAAAAAAGAAGAACCTAAAAAGGATGAACCTAAGAAAGAGGAGTCGAAGCCTGCCGCTAAGTCGGAAGCGAAAGCAACCGGCCTGCCTGCCGGACAGGCAGGTGGTGTGAAAGAAATGAAAGTTCCGGCTGTAGGGGAATCGATCACCGAAGTGACGATATCCACCTGGTTGAAGAAAGATGGCGACATGGTTGCGCTGGATGAAATCATCGCGGAGGTTGAATCCGACAAGGCAACCTTCGAATTACCTGCGGAAGCGAATGGAATTCTTCGCATTGTTGCGAAAGAAAAAGAAACGTTGCCGATCGGGGGCTTGATCTGCCGCATCGAGATCACCGAAGGTGGTGCTGCTACGTCGAAACCGAAAACAGAAGCTCCGAAGGAAGAAGCGAAATCAACCGATAAAAGTTATGCGGCCGGCCATCCTTCTCCGGCTGCCGGAAAAATACTGGATGAAAAAGGAATCAAATCTTCTGAAGTAAGCGGAAGCGGAGTAGGCGGACGCATCACAAAAGAAGATGCAGAAAAAGCGCAGGCAAAATCGAAAGCTGAGCCTGCAAAAGCAGCGGCCTCTTCTACGCCTCCGGTAATCTCATCGGGCGGAAGCCGCGACAAGCGTTCAGAGAAAATGACCTCGCTTCGCAAAACGATCGCCAAGCGCCTGGTTTCTGTGAAGAACGAAACGGCTATGCTCACCACCTTTAACGAGGTTGACATGAAGCCGCTGATGGATCTTCGTTCGAAATACAAAGACAAGTTCAAGGAGAAATATGGCGTAGGCTTAGGCTTTATGTCGTTCTTCACCAAAGCGGTTTGCATTGCCCTGAAAGAATGGCCTGCGGTTAATGCACAGATCAACGGTGACGAAATTATTTATCACAGCTACTGCGATGTTTCGATTGCTGTATCAACACCAAAAGGACTTGTTGTTCCGGTAATCCGCAATGCAGAGTCGTTGACGTTTGATCAGATCGAAGCCGAGGTTGTTCGGTTGGCAACCCGCGGCCGCGATGGCAAGTTGTCGATTGACGAAATGCAGGGCGGCACATTCTCCATCACCAACGGAGGTGTGTTCGGCTCCATGATGTCGACACCGATATTGAATCCGCCTCAGTCTGCCATCCTGGGCATGCACAACATTGTTGAGCGGCCTGTGGTGAAAGACGGTCAGATTGTGATTCGTCCGATTATGTACCTGGCACTTTCGTACGATCATCGCATTGTAGATGGTCGTGAATCGGTGAGCTTCCTTGTGCGTGTGAAAGAATTGCTGGAAGATCCGAGCCGACTCATTCTTGGCGTTTAATGTAGCGCGGTGAGCAAGTTCCGACACTGGCCCGTTCTGTTTCTTTTTTTGATTGCTTGTTCCGACAAGGAAACAAAAAAGTGCGATGTTCCTGACCTGGATTTTCGTCAGGAGATGCGGGAGTTTGTGCAGGAGATCAGCGTGTACGCAAAAAATATTGATCCTGATTTCCTGATCGTTCCGCAAAACGGTCAGGAAATTCTAACTACCAACAGCGATCCGGACGGACCGTTGGCGACCGATTACATTGATGCAATTGATGCTGTTGGGCGGGAAGATTTATTCTATGGCTATACAGGGGACGACAAGGCTACTCCGGCAGCAGATCGTGATTTCCTGATCAGCCTCTGCGATGTCGCGAAAGATAACGGTAAGCTGGTGATGGTTACGGATTATTGTTCAACGCATTCGAAGATGGACGATTCGTATGATCAGAATGACGCGAAGGGTTATGTATCGTTCGCGGCCGATCATCGGGAATTGAATAATATTCCTGCATACCCTGCTGCAATTCATAATGTGAACGAAAATGACATCACTTCGGCCAGTGACGTAAAGAACTTTTTGTACCTGATTAATCCGGAATTTTCAACGAAGCAACAGTTTATCGAAGCGGTTCAGGCAACCAATTATGACCTGGTGCTGGTTGACTTATATTTCAATGAAGAGGAACTTACTGCAGCTGATATTGAATCACTTAAAACAAAAGCAAACGGTGGGTCGCGGCTGGTGATTTGTTACATGAGCATTGGCGAGGCGGAAGACTACCGGTATTACTGGAACGGACTGGATAAAAATTTAATTTGCCTTGAAAACCCCAACTGGAAAGGAAACTTTGCGGTGAAATACTGGGAGGCCGACTGGAAAAGCGTGATTTACGGAAACGAACAATCATACCTTAAAAAAATTCTGGATGCGGGATTTAACGGAGTTTACCTCGACATCATTGAAGCGTACGAAACATTTGAATAGAAAATAAAAGATTATGCAATACAACGTAACCGTTATCGGATCGGGCCCTGGTGGCTATGTGGCTGCAATCCGCTGTGCACAACTTGGTTTTAAAACTGCGCTGATTGAAAAATACGACACGCTGGGCGGAACCTGTCTGAACGTGGGCTGTATTCCGTCAAAAGCACTGCTCGATTCAAGCGAGCATTTTCATAATGCCGCGCATAATTTTAAAGAACACGGTATCGAGATCAGCGAGCCGAAGGCAAACATCGGGCAGATGATCAAGCGGAAGGCAGGCGTTGTAAAAGCTAACGTTGACGGCATTGCCTTCCTGATGAAGAAAAACAAGATTGAAGTTCACACGGGCGTTGGTTCTTTTGTAGACAAGAATACCATCAAGATTACCGGAAAGGATGGTGAGAAAACAGTCACCACCGAAAAGGTAATTATCGCAACGGGCTCCAAGCCGACTCCGCTTCCGTTCGCACCTTTTGATAAGAAGCGGATTATTTCCAGTACCGAGGCCCTTGAGCTGAAAGAAATTCCGAAGCATATGATTGTTATCGGAGGAGGCGTGATTGGGATGGAATTAGGCTCGGTGTATGCGCGCATTGGTGCGAAAGTTTCGGTGGTTGAGTTTATGGATAACCTGATTCCGACAATGGACCTTGCACTCGGCAAAGAACTGATGAAATCAACCAAGAAACTGGGTATCGAGTTTTACATGGGGCACAAGGTGACGTCAGTCGAAAACAAAGGCAAAGAGGTTATTGTAAAAGCGGAACCGAAGAATGGCGGAGCAGCCATCGAACTGAAAGGCGATTATTGCCTGGTGAGTGTTGGACGCAGGCCGTATACTGATGGACTGGGTCTGGAGAAAATCGGGATCGAACTCGATAAAGGAAAAATTCCGGTTGACGACCATTTGAAAACGAAAGTGGATAATGTGTATGCGATTGGTGATGTAGTCCGCGGAGCGATGTTGGCGCATAAGGCGGAAGAGGAGGGGGTTTTGGTGGCGGAGCAGTTAGCCGGACAAAAGCCACACATTAATTATAATCTCATTCCGGGCGTTGTGTACACATGGCCTGAAGTGGCGAGTGTGGGCTTTACCGAAGAACAGTTGAAAGCTGACGGCAGGGCGTACAAAGCCGGAAACTTCCCGTACAAAGCCCTGGGTCGCGCGCGCGCATCGATGGACCTTGACGGATTTGTAAAAATTCTGGCTGATAAAACCACGGATGAAATTCTAGGCGTTCACATTATTGGTGCACGTGCAGCCGATATGATTGCAGCAGGCGTTACCGCGATGGAATTCCGCGCGTCTGCCGAAGATATTGCTCGTACGTCTCACGCACACCCTACCTACATGGAAGCGGTGAAGGAGGCGTGTTTGGCCGCAACGGCAAACAGACCGATACATATGTAGTTTGGTGTGTCTTCAATTAATTTGAATCATAGAGACGCAAAATTTTGCGTCTCTATGTGTTTTCGGTCGGGCATAACGTTTTAGAAATTCGTTAATAAAGTCCTGAGCGATTGAACGCATTGAAGCGTTTCAACGAGATTACATAATTATTTCTTCTCTACTTCTTCCAACGGTAGATTGTAAACGAGCCGTGCCGACAAGATCGGTCCGCTGTCGAAGTCGATATTCCTTTGCAGCCGGTAGTCTCCGAAGCTGGCGAGGCTCAGCCGCAAATCCATTTTCTGGTTCTGATGATATTGACCATAAACACGGCTCAGCGAATAGCCAAAGCGGGTTTCCAGGTGCAGATTACCCATCAGTTTCCAGCGAAGAAAAAGAGTTTCATCGATGCTGTTCCGTTCGATGTAGTCCGTTTCAAATCCGGGTTGATTAATGGCGTACGTGGTGATGAATCCGAAATGACTGTAGCCTGCCGTGAGCCAATCACTAACCTTGTAATTGACTTTTAAGCTGATCGGCATTAGGCCTGTGATGCTCCAGCGATTATTCAATTGCCAGTCCACGTAAACCAGCGGAACCAGCAGTGGCCCGAATAATTCGCCATTGTACATCATACCGAAACGCATCAATAAACGTGAACTCATGCGGTGCTCATACAAACCGATCGCGCCCAACTGCCAGTTCTCACTGCGGCTGCCTTCAAAATCGGTTGTGTACCGGGGGACTAATAAAATTTGAATCCGGTCTCGTTCGCTGATTTTTTGATTGATACCGGTCTGTAAAATAAAAGCATGAAGGTTTAGCGTAGTTAGCATACCCTCCGGTTCGGGCTTCAGGTTGTGACGAATCAAATGACCTGTATAGGTGAAGTCGCTATACCAGATTGTCTTGTCATTGATGACAATGGGCGCTTTCAGGTTGATCAGTGAGCTGAGTTCAGTCGCTTTTCCGTTCAAGGGTTTATCGTACGAGGTCGGGAACCCATACGATCCGCCCAGCGTAAGAAGATCAATAGAGGATTGTGCCTGTACAAAAACAGACAGTAAACAACCTGCGGAAAGTACAAACCATTTCATGCTGAGCGAGTTTCGCTACACCAGTTTATAGATTGAGTATGCCCGCAATGTCATTGCAACCACAAGCGGGATTAAAAATAGATTTAATTGTTGGGGCAGGAATGCCCAAAGTACCAGCGTTGCTGCAAGGACAAGTGTGGCAGCGAGAAAATATTTTTTAACCAGCCCCGAAAATCGTGACTTGACAATCATCGGGCCTGCTATCGCGTGAAGCGGAAAAGCCCACAGCAGGTTCCAGTTTTTTGCAGCTGCGTGATGGTCGGTGGCAACCCATAAAATGAAGAGGAGCAGTCCGAGCCAGCCCATCACAGAGAACAGTACTGCATCAAACCATTTTGTGAGTCGTTTGCGTTTCCAGTCGCGAATGGTTAGTACAACAACGATCACCACGAACAGTCCGAAAACAATCCACGGATGAAAAATGCTGAAGGAAGCTGCTTCCGGCTTGGATTCATACACGGAAACATTTTCCCGAACGATCGGTTTTCCGTTCAACGTTGCGTGATTAAATCCGGATTCAATGTAATCGGGTATGAACATGTATTCGTAGGTCGTGAGTTTTTTGTCCATCGGTTGACCGAGGCAAATCTCGATTCCCAGCTCGCCCCACGGTTGTTGGGACAGATAGCTGTGAGTCAGGTCGCGAACGGAGTAACCCGCAGGCGCATAGGTTGCATCAAATTTGATACTGTCGGCAAACACCTCAACAAACACATCCCGCACTTTGGTCGCGCAGTTGTTATAAAAGTAATCGTACAGGTAATTTACGTTTTCGGGTTGCGCGTTCCAGAACAGGTAGTCAAACACCTTTTGCTTTTGCTGCCGGGTAAGGTTAAGAACCTGTTCATGCACGTAGCGGTTGTGGGAGATGTAGTGATCACGAAATAAATCATACGGATACACGCCTAACTTATATAACAGGTGGCCGCGTGTAAAATTGAGGTAAAAGTTCGGCTGGTCGAAATCAAAAACGCCATAATTAAACGCCAGGTCACTGCCCGATTCCGGGTCGTACACACGGATTGCACTGTGCCCGAACGCCGAATACAGTTCGCCCTGATACGGTCCAAGCGTGAGTACCGAGATTTGAGCGTTTTCGGAAAGCGGTTTTTGTGCGAAGCCGGTCAGGGATACCAGTATTAAAAGCAGGGCGAGGGATTTCTTCATAAGACGAATTGTCCGTTAAAGATAAAAACAATCGGTAATTTTGAGGGATGGATGCGTTGCGCGGCAATTTTCGGGATACCATGAACCTGCTTGGGAAAACAACCCCGGCCCGTGCCCTCAACGCAGCAAAGGTACTCTCGAGTTATCACTATTCCCGACTTGTAAAGAGCTCATCGCATTGGGGACTTCCTACGAGCATCTCGATTGAGCCTACCACATCATGCAATTTGCGATGCCCGGAATGTCCTTCGGGTTTGCGTTCGTTTACACGCCCTACCGGGATGCTGCAGGCTGACCTTTTTAAGAAAGTGATTGATGAGCTGGCTGAGACGTTGTCGTACCTCACCTTTTATTTTCAAGGTGAGCCGTATCTGCATCCTGACTTTCTGAAACTGGTTCAATACGCATCGGAGAAGAAGATTTATACCGCCACGTCTACCAATGCGCACTTCCTCACCGATGAAATGGCAAAACGCACCATTCAGTCGGGCCTGGACCGATTGATCATCTCGATCGATGGAACGACACAGGAAACTTACCAGGCGTATCGCGTGGGCGGTAAACTGGACAAGGTACTTGAGGGCGCGAAGAACATTGTTCGGTGGAAGAAGGAGTTGAAGTCGGCATCACCGTTTGTGGTGTTTCAGTTTTTGGTGGTTAAGCCGAATGAACATCAGATTGAGGAAGTTTATCGGCTGGCCGAGGAGATAGGTGTAGATCATGTGGCGTTGAAGACGGCACAGATTTATGATTATGAGCAGGGTTCGGATTTGATTCCAACGATCGACAAATATTCACGCTACCGGAAGAACTCAGATAACTCATATTCGATAAAGAACGAGTTCACCAACAATTGCTGGAAAATGTGGCAGAGTTGCGTAATCACGTGGGATGGAAAGGTAGTTCCCTGCTGTTTCGATAAAGACGCGCAGTATGTGATGGGTGATTTGAGCAAACAGTCGTTTAAAGAAATCTGGCAAAGTGAGAAGTACAATGATTTCCGCGCTTCGCTGCTTCGTTCGCGTGAGGAAATAGAGATGTGCCGCAATTGTACCGAGGGAACGAAGGTTTGGGCGTGATTTCATGAAGGAAGTCTATCTGATACCCGGACTTGGCGCAGACCGCAGGGTCTTTCAGTATCTCGATTTGTCGGAATATTCGATTAGCCACATCTCCTGGATTGAACCGCTTCCTAACGAAAGCATTGAACACTATGCAGGCCGACTCACGGAACAGATCACGTCACCCGATCCTGTTCTTCTTGGGGCATCGTTTGGCGGGATCATGGCCATTGAGATGGCAAAGCACCTAAAAGCAAAAAAGATCATTCTGATTTCATCCGCGCGTACGCAACGCGAGATTCCGTTACATTTCAAGTTGCTTGGCAGGACTGGCATTCAAAACATACTTCCTGCGTCATGGTGGAAACGTCCGAATCGGTTATTGTACTATTTTTTCGGTGTTCACACCGCGCAAGAAAGAGTACTTCTTTCGGAGATCGTTCGCGATACAGATTCCCGATTTCTGAAATGGGCACTCCATCAGATCGTTCATTGGGAAAATAAACTCGCTCCGGAGAATGCAATCTTAATTCATGGCTCGGCCGATCGGCTTTTTCCAAACAGCCAGGCAGATATCACCATACCGGCTGGAGGTCATTTTATGATTGTAAGCAGGGCGACTGAAATCTCCGCGCAACTGAAGCAAATCCTTTAGTGAACTCCTGCCAGATGATACAAAACTTTCTAACGGGGGACTTCTCGCTTTGCCCGGAGTGACATGGCTTGACGGAACGTTTCGATAAAATTATCCGAAAGAGATTACCGGGCGAGACTGAATGCGTTTTTGCTGGCCTGGTAGGCTTTGGGCGTCATTCCGGTTTCTTTCTTAAACACGCGAATGAAGTTGTTCAAATTTTGAAAACCCGACATGTAGCAGATTTCGGTAATCTGGTAGTGAGGCTTTTTCAGAAATTCTTTTGCCAACCGGATTCGTTCTTCGAGAATGTAGTCGCCCGGAGTGATTCCGATTTCTTCCCGGAACTTTCGGAAAAAGTTTGCGCGGCTCATGCACGCTTTCTCACTTAGTGCATTCATATCAATTTTCTCACGAATGTTTTCTTTGATGAATTGTATGACGTATGCAAAGCGATTGTCGGTTGACAACTTCCGGTAGTTTCGTTCAAGAAATTGGCGCGCCTGGGTTTGCATCAGGCGAATCAAAAGTTCGTGCAACGCGAGGTTGGCCAGTAAATCCTTTTCGCGATTATGCTCTTTGATGCCGATGCGAATAAGCCGGTTAATGATGTCGCCCAGTTCTTGGTTGTTGATCAGGTGAAACATGCGGTGATCGATCTTCCACGCGAAATGACTGTCTTCTTTCGGTTGATGCTCGTTAAGCTGATTAATTGTTTCCTGGATTAAATTTCCTTCAATGGCCATTGCGATGCATTGTGTCGGGTTATCGTTCCGGGCTTCCGGAAAATCAATTTCCATTACTTCATTGGGCGGTACGATAACGGATTCACCCGGCAGGTATTCAAATCCCGGCTGTTCCGACAAGTGCATAACCTTTTTTCCGCGCAGCATGCTGGTCAACACCATGTCCCCAAAAACCAGATTAACCTTCTCGGCACGCTGATGGGTTTCAAATACGTTGAGCTCGCAACGTTCCATCGTAAATGCCGATCGGTTTTCTACCAGCGTGAAGAGCGATCGTTCCTGCGATAACGGTACCGGATGTAGCGAAACTCCTTTCATAGGGGAATGGGTTAGCTAACGAATTTAGGAAGTTTTTTCCCGAAATCGATTGAAATGAGACGGAATGTGTATGGAATGAGACTGACAGTCCATAATGCTAAATCGATCGCCCGCAATTTTGGTATCACAACAAAAAACGATTCGTATGGAAACAGCTGAAATCACCAAAAAGCCCAAATCGACCGGATTTGAGCGTCCGAATTTTAAACCCCATTACAACCATTATATCGGTGGTCAGTGGGTGGCTCCCGCCAGCGGAGAGTATTTCGATAACGCATCCCCGATCGATGGAAAGGTTTTCACCCGTGCGGCACGTGGCACGAGAGAAGATATCGAGAAGGCCCTGGATGCTGCTCACAAGGCGTTTCCGGCCTGGAGCAAATCTTCTCCCGCGTATCGAAGCAACGTGTTGCTGAAGATTGCGCAAGTGATTGAAGATAACCTCGAGTACCTCGCGCAAGTTGAAACGATTGACAATGGCAAGGCTATTCGCGAAACCCGCGCGGCAGATTTGCCGCTGGTGATTGATCACTTCCGGTATTTCGCAGGTATTATTCGTGGCGAAGAAGGTGCTGTTTCCGAACACGATGAAAACACGGTGAGCGTTGTGTTGCACGAACCGCTGGGTGTAGTGGGCCAGATTATTCCCTGGAACTTCCCGTTACTGATGGCGACCTGGAAAATTGCTCCCGCACTGGCGGCCGGATGTTGTACCGTTGTGAAACCAGCCGAACAAACTCCAACATCGATTATGGTGTTGATGGAGTTAATCGGAGATATCATTCCTCCGGGAGTGTTGAACGTGGTAACCGGATTCGGTGTGGAAGCTGGCAAACCTTTGGCGCAATCACCAAGAATTGCCAAGGTTTCATTTACCGGTGAAACAACAACCGGCAGGTTGATCTTGCAATACGCATCCGAGAATATTATTCCGGCCACGATGGAACTTGGCGGAAAATCACCGAACATCTTTTTCGAGTCGGTAGGTGCTGCTGACGATGAATTTTTCGATAAGGCGGTTGAAGGTGCTGTCATGTTTGCACTGAACCAGGGTGAGATCTGTACCTGCCCTTCGCGGATGCTGGTGCATGAAAAGATTTACGACAAGTTTATCAAACGCGTAATCGAACGAACCAAGGCAATCAAGATTGGTCACCCCATGGACGGAACCGTGATGATGGGAGCACAGGCTTCAAGCGACCAGTATGAAAAAATTAAATCGTACCTGAAGATTGGCAAGGAAGAAGGGGCCGAGGTATTGACCGGAGGCGAAGTAAACAAGCTTGAGGGGGAACTTGCCGGTGGTTATTACATTCAGCCCACCATCTTTAAAGGCCATAACAAAATGAGGATCTTCCAGGAGGAGATTTTCGGACCGGTTGTTTGCGTGACTACGTTTAAAACTACCGAAGAAGCTATCGCGATTGCCAATGATACACTTTACGGTTTGGGCGCGGGTGTTTGGACGCGCGATGCGCATGAGCTTTACACTGTACCGCGCGCTATTCAGGCCGGGCGCGTTTGGGTGAACAACTATCACGCCTATCCGGCACACGCACCGTTTGGGGGTTATAAGAAGTCGGGCTTCGGACGAGAAACCCATAAGATGATGCTGGATCACTACCGCCAGACCAAGAACATGCTTGTATCGTACGATAAGAAGAAACTTGGGTTCTTTTAAATAACACAAGGTTGGGTATAGATAACTGCTGCGGTCAAAAATAGCCGCAGCAGTTTTTACTTTTTACAGGAATGAATCAGACACCCGAAAAAGTATCGGTTACCGTACAAGCTGTTCATGTTATTGAACAATTGCGCAACCGTTTCGGTCCGCTTATGTTTCACCAAAGTGGCGGATGCTGCGATGGATCGTCACCGATGTGTTATGAACAAGGCGATTTCAAAGTCGGTGAACGGGATGTGCTGCTGGGGGAAGTACACGGCTGCCCCTTTTACATGAGTCACGATCAGTACGAATACTGGAAACACACACACCTCACGCTGGATATAACGCCCGGCAGAGGCGCAAGTTTTTCATTGGAAATTCCGCTCGGCCTTCGGTTTATGATTCACTCGCGCCTGTTTACAGAAGACGAGTTAAAACTTCTGAATCTGTCTGTGCGTGATTGAAGCCCGTTGGTAAAGCCAACAGAAGTGTTTTCGCTCAATTCGCTTTTTCGAAAGTCCACTCGGCCAGCAAAACTGTTCGCGGGTCAATCACCACGCGCTCGGGTTCGCCATCATACGCCACGTTGAATTTCCCGGAAGCGCCCGTTAATTCAACTGTTTTTACATCCGGTACAAGCTGCCCTTTTTTGAAGATTCCGATCTCAACCGGAACAGAGAATGAAGTTCCGTCCGTTTGCGTTTGCTTCAGATCGAATTCGACCTCTTTTGTGGCAGGGTTATAATTCCACTTTCCGTTCAGCGTAAGCTTTCCGCCCTGATTCAGCCATTGTTTGAAGAAAGCACTTAAATCCAGACCCGACACACGTTCCATCTCATGCTGGAAATCTTTGGTGCTTGCAGTAGCATTCATGTATTTCCGGTAGTAGTTTTTAATGCCGGCTTCAAATTTCTCATCACCAATTTTGTTTCTCAGCATATGTAAAGTCCAGGCACCTTTTTGATAGGTATGGCTGGAGGTTACTTTGCTCATGTCTGAAAGGTTGTTATGAACAATGGTATGGGCGGGATTGTCTTTATAAAAGTTGAAAACCGTTTTTCGTGCGCCCTGCATCTCTTTTACAAACTCGTCCCGGCCGTAGGCATGTTCAATAAACAAAGCGGTGAAGTAGGTGGCGAAACCTTCGCTCAGCCAAACATCGTCCCAGTCTGATTCGGTTACGGCACAACCAAACCACTGGTGGGCAATTTCATGGATCACCACTTTCTTCCAGCGGAAATTGCCATCGCCCACTACACTTTTCTCGTTGTACAGGATCGCGGAAGCAGACTCCATTCCACCCGAAACACTGCTGGCCTGAATGTTTGCTAATTTTTCATACGCAAACGGACCTACGTAACTTGAATAGAATTCGAGAACTTCTTTTGTTGGTTTGGCGAAGTCTGAGAATCCTGCATCCCGATCCTGATGGAAGACCCACGTTTGAATCGATTTGCCATCAAACCAATCGACATACTGAACCGCAAACTCTGCCACCCCCAATACATAGAGCCAGGGTGAAATCGGAACCGACTGTTTCCAATGGGTTCTTTTTTGGGTGGCATTCAAATTTGTTTCCTCCAGAAGCAGTCCATTACAAACTACCTGATAACGAACCGGTGCGGTAACGATGAATTCGCAGGTTGCTTTTTCTGCTACGTGATCCACTACCGGCAACCAGTTGCGGGTGAGATCGGGCCAATTATCGCTAAAGAACGTTCTTTCGTTATGGCGGTTGGGTTTAATGTGCAGCCCGGTCGCGGGTACGCCAGCGTAAGAAACCGTTAGCCGGATGTGCTCTCCGGCCTGTGACGCACTCGCAAGCGTAATCAGCAATTCGTTTTTCAGGTGTGTGTAGGAGAGCTGTTTACCGTTTTGCGTGATCGCTGAAACGGTCATCCCTTTGCCATTGCTCACATTCGTGAGATCAAGCCTAACCTGGCGGATGTCTTTCTTCTTCAGCAAGATTTCAATCGTGGCCGTACATTTTATTTCGTCCGTGTCGTCCGCCAGCGTGATGTCAAACGTGTAGTGTTGAACATCAATGTCTGGATTTTTTGGATAGTTGTCAGTCGCGAAAGCCGCGATGGAAATCAGCAGGAAAAACAAGGTGAGGTAACGCATTATTCCAGAATTACTTTTTTGAAATAGAAAACTTTAGGATCAATAACCGGGGTTGACGTGCTTTCAACGGAAATTCCCTTCCCATCCAGCGTTACGCGCTCCAGGCCTTTGTCGGTTTGAATGTCCACTGGCACAGCGATGCCGGGATTAAGAACACTGATTTGATATTTTTTTTCACCCGTCTGTTTAACCAATACGGTCAGCTTGTCGGTGGTGCGTAAAAACAAATCAAACAATGGCTTTAAATTTTTTCCGGATGCGGTGCTGAAGTGCTTTTCAACATCGTCTGTATTTACAAGCTTGTCGTAGGTGTACTTCGGATTGGTAACAAAATCTTTCAGCGCGGGGAAGAAGATTTCATCGCCAATAACATAACGGATGGTATGCATGAAGAATGCACCTTTACCATAGATGTCGCGCTGATAAACAGAATCTGAGTCAACATCTCTTCCGGGAACCACTGCCTGATGGTTTTCGATGTTGCGGGCTGTGCGTTGCATAAGTTTCTGATAGCCTTCTTCACCTTCATATTCACGGATGTACAACGCGTCACCGTACGTGTCGATGCCTTCCTGGATCCACATATCGGCCCAGTCGATCCCGGTAACTTTATTTCCCCACCATTCGTGTCCAAATTCATGGTGAATCTGATCGTCAAAATCTTTTCCGCCTACCGTGCGATACTTGAATTTTGCTCCATATGTGTTGGAGGTTTGATGCTCCATGCCGGGATGCGAGGCTTCCGTGATGGCCATCTTTTCTTTTACCCACGGATATTCGCCAAAATATTTCTCTTGAACACGGCATGAGCGCTCAAAGATGTCGAGGAATCGTTCCGCCTGATCAGCATGTTCTTCCAGCGGATAGAAATACATCGGCACGTTGTTACCGTTGATGGTGGTGTACGTGCGCATAAACGGTCTAAACTTCCCGATATTGAACAGGATGCTGTAGTTATTGATGGTGTATTTGGTTTGCCAATGGAAAGTTGTTTTGTCGCCTTTCGTTTTCTCGCTGAGCAACAGGCCGGGTCCGGTTACATACAGACCTTTCGGGACGGTGACGATCACATCCGCGCCATCGTTCGGTTCATCGCTGGGGTGATCTTTGCACGGAAAATAGATTTTAGCGCCATCGGTTTGGCAGGTGATGTCGATCCACGGATTTCCCTTTGAGTCGGTTGCCCATGTGAAGCCTCCGTTCCAGGGCGGGCGTGCAGCTACGTGTGGCTTGCCATCGTATTGAATTTTAACATGTATTTTTCCGGCAGGAAATGGTGCAGCCGCGAGAATCGTGATCAGGTTATCTTGATGCGTGTGACGCTGTTCTTTCTTATTCACCCATATTTTCCGAACGGTAAGTACGGTGGTGAAATCAAACAATAACGTTTTGGTTGCTTCGCTGGTAATCAAGTCAATCTCGGCATACCCGTCAATTGATTTTTGTGTAGGATCGACATTAAGCGCAACCGTGTAGTGCCGGATGTCCATGATGGCCTGTTCGGGCCTGAGTTTACCACCGGAGGTCATTTCCTGGGCAGGTGCAAAAGCAAATATGCTCACGCACAACAGCGTAAAGAGAAGTCGCATAGGCTTGGTTTAGATTTGTAAGATAAGAATCAGGCGCGATCTTTCTCAACCGCAAACCGTGCGTTCAGGTCTTTCTCAATCTTATTGAAGTCGACCGCGCTGCATTTTCCACAGCCGGTTGCGCACGATTTTGCGCGGAACATGCGGTAAACCATCCGGCCCAGGTAGGCGAGGGCGCTGATAAACAGAAGAAGGATGATTACCTGCTGAAGCATGGGTCAAAATTAAAGATTCTGCCTCAACAACGCGGATTGCAATGAAAGAATTCACCGTCCGATAACGGACAGATGTGGTAGTATTTTTGAACAATCGGACAGGAAAAACCCTCGCTTTTGATTCGAAAAATGCATTTTTGACTGCTGGCATTAATCTTGGCGGTAGAGCCTTTTGAAATTTCCGGACGCGGCTATGGCCGTATCCCATAACCAGAGCCCCATGCTGAAAAACTATTTTATCACCGCCTATCGAAACCTGTTACGAAAACGTACGAGCACCTTTTTTAATGTTGCCGGCCTCACGCTGGGCATCGCCTGCAGCACCGTATTATTTCTGTTGCTGCATCGCACCTTAACGTACGATAAGTTCCAGTCGAAGTACGACCGTATTTATCGGGTTGTCAGCGAGTCGGACAACAACGGTGAGAAGTTTTATACGCCGGGTATCCCAAACGTTTTGTCGCCCGCGTTTAAGACTGACTTCCCGGAAGCTGAAGAAGTTGCCTTCACCTCTTACACACAAGACGGCCTCATCCTGATTCCGCAGCGCACCGGTGAACCCAAAAAGTATTACGAAGAGGATGGTATTGCATTTACCGAGCAATCATTCTTCCGCATATTTGATTGGAAACCGCTTCATGGCGATTTGAGTAATGCCGTGAAGAACCCCAATGAGGCGGTGCTCGCCAAGTCGATCGCGATGAAATATTTTGGGCGCGAAAATGCCGTGGGTGAGCTCTTTAATTTTGATGATGTCGATTACAAAGTTACCGCGATTGTGGATGATCCACCGGGCAATACTGACTTTCCCTTTACCATTATCCTTTCGTACGAAACGGTTCGCAAAAGTTATGAAGAGCAGGGTTGGGGCAGTACATCAAGCAATAACCACAATTACTTCCTGCTGAAAGAAGGTGTTGACATTTCTACGCTTGAAGCGCGGATGGCCTCGTTTACCGATAAGCACATCGGTAAAGACAATTATGATCATCGCATTTTTAATATTCAGCCGCTTAGCACGGTGCATTACGATACCCGGTATCACGGATACTCCTACAACGTCACCAGTAGTGGAGAAATTTTACTGATGGGTGTCATTGCATTTTTCCTCATCCTTACGGGATGCGTGAATTTTATTAACCTGTCGACTGCCGAGTCGATTAAGCGAGCGAAAGAAGTAGGCATTCGCAAGTCGCTGGGCAGCTCACGCGGCCAATTGATCTTCCAGTTTTTGGGTGAAACGAGCATTGTTACGTTTGTCTCAATCCTGTTAGCGCTGGTGCTCGCACAACTTGTGCTCAGCTACCTGAACCCGTTTATGAACATTGATCTGAGTCTCGACCTGACCAACAATACCGCTATCGTGGTTTTCTTGGTTGTGACCTTTGTGGTGGTTTCGCTGCTCTCAGGCATTTACCCGGCATTTGTGGTATCGTCTTACAAACCTGCGATGGTCATGAAGTCGAGCAGCGGTTCATCGGCATCGGGCGGTATGATGATGAGACGCGTTTTGGTTGTCGTTCAATTTGTGATTTCTCAATTCTTAATCATCGGAACGATCGTAATCTTAAGCCAGATGAACTATCTGAAAACAAAAGATGTCGGCTATAACAAAGATGCGATCATCATCATGTCGATTCCTGAACAGGAAACTTTCGCAAAAAATCAGGAACTAAAATCAAGCAAAATGCGGACGCTGAAAAATGAAATTCAGCGGCTTGCAGGAGTTGAACAGGCGAGTTTGTCCAACACTCCGCCTTCTTCCGGAAACGTGAATGGAACCGGCTTTATCATGGAAGGTGAAACCGAAGAACAACGCAAGGACACACAATTAAAGACAGTGGATGGCGATTATATTTCCTTATTCGGACTCAAACTGATCGCGGGCCGCAACCTGAACGATTACGATACGGCAACTGAGTATGTCGTTAACCGTCAATTTGCAAAAGTTGCCGGGTATGATAATCCTCAGGACATCGTTGGCAAACGGGCAAAAATTTGGGGCGGCTTGTATCCGATTGTGGGTGTTGTGGAAGATTTCCACACAACTTCGCTGCATCAGAAAATTGAGCCTACGGTGCTTTTTAACCGTCTTTCGCACTATCGTACGCTAAACGTGAAGGTTAACCCGAACAACTACAAGGCCAGCATTGATGGCGCGAAAAAACTGTGGGAGGCTTCGTATCCCAAACACATATTTGAATATGCATTCCTGGATGAACGTATTCGCGAGTTTTATGAGAGTGAAGGAAAAATGTCTGTCATGATTGGAGCTTTTGCAGGCATCGCAATCATCATCGGCTGTATCGGCTTATTCGGTCTGGCCACGTTTATGGCGAATCAACGCACCAAAGAGATTGGCGTCCGCAAAGTACTCGGGGCGTCCGTTCAGGGCATCATTTATTCGTTCTCGAAAGAATTCATTGTCTTGATTGTGATCGCATTCATTTTTGCCGCTCCGTTGGGTTGGCTGGCGATGAGTTCGATGCTGGAAGAATTTTCCTACCGCATCAGTCTTGGGCCGGTGATCTTCGGATCAGCCTTGCTTACAACGCTGATTATAGCCCTCATTACTGTTGGCTATCGATCATTCCAGGCGGCAACGGCCAATCCCGTTAACTCTTTACGAAACGAATAAGACTTTTTAATAACCCCTACCGAAGAGCTCCCGGAAACGGGGGCTTTTTTATTTCCACGTACTGCGAATCACCTCGAGCATAGCGGGATGAATCTGAGTGTTTGAAGCGCACATCTCGCCACCAAAAAGGAAATTCGTGCCTCCGCTGAAGTCAGTTACTTTGCCGCCGGCCTGTTGCACGATGAATGCACCCGCTGCTACATCCCACGGGCTAAGGTTGTATTCGAAGAAACCATCCAGGCGGCCCGAAGCCACATAGGCCAGATCCATTGCTGCGCTGCCGAGCCTGCGGATGCCATGTGTTTTATCAAGAAAAATCTTGATGATGTTGAGATACGCTTCGGTTTTATCGAACTGAAAATAAGGGAACCCGGTAGCCAGCAAACTTTCGGATAGTGATTGTGCTCCAGTAACCCGGATTTTCGTGTCGTTGCAAAGCGCATCCTCCCCCCGGATCGCGTGGTAGCTGTCGTGATGAACTACGTCGTGGATTACGCCCAGGATGACTTCGTTTTTATAGGAAAGGCCCACACTGATTGCATAGAGCGGAAAGCCATGCAGGAAGTTGGTGGTTCCGTCAAGCGGATCAATAATCCAGTTGTATTCGTTCGACTGGGATTGCTCAACGGTGCCTTCTTCGGTGATAAAACCTGCTTCGGGAAGAATTTTCGACAATGCGGAAACAAGTTTCCGCTCCGATTCTTTATCTACGTACGAAACGAGGTTATTGAATTTCTCTTTTTGCTCGATGCGGGTGCTGTCGAAATTTTTGCGTTCGGTCTCAATAAACAATGCTACGCTGCGGCACAAGTCCACTACTTCGAGGTCAATACTTTGTAAATTCATAGGATTAAATGATCACAAGATCGTATATCAAACGTCCGGATCGGTATTATGTTTTTGTTTTGTCTTGCCGGCTACTACCACTACAATTTCGCCTTTTACCTCCTTGCTGCCGAAATAGGTGACAAGTTCGTCTGCCGGACCGGTTTTCGTTTCTTCAAATTTCTTGGATAATTCGCGGGAAACAGAAACCATCCGTTCCCCTCCGAAAAATTCCTTCACTTGCTCCAGCGTTTTCACCAGCCGGTGCGGGGATTCGTAGAAAACTACCGTCCGGTCTTCTTCGGCTAATTTTTTGAGCAACGTCTGCTTGCCTTTCTTATGCGGTAAAAAACCCTCAAACACGAATCGGTCTGTCGGGAATCCCGACTTAACCAGTGCCGGGATCAGCGCGGTAGCTCCGGGAAGGCAGTCGACTTTCAGGTTGTTCTTAAGGGCTTCCCGCACAAGCAAAAAGCCAGGGTCGGAGATGCCCGGTGTTCCGGCATCGCTGATCAGCGCCATCACTTCCCCTTTTTTCATCCGTTCAACCAGCCCGGCCAGTGTTTTATGCTCATTGAAGATGTGGAACGACTGAAGGGGTTTATCGATGGAATAGTGTTTCAGCAATACGCCCGAGGTGCGGGTATCTTCTGCGAGAATGACGTCAACGGATTTCAATATTTCCAGCGCCCGAAGCGTGATATCGCCCAGGTTTCCGATGGGCGTGGGAACGAGAAATAATGAAGTTTTTTCTTCCACTAAAGCAACGTATCAATGGCTTGCGCCAGTTTCCGATCCAGATCTGTCACCCGGTTTCCCGCATCATGCGTGGAAAGATTGATGGTAACGGTGTTGTAAACGTTCGACCAGTTGGGGTGATGATTCATTTTTTCGGCCACCAGGGCCACACGCGTCATGAAAGCAAATGCTTCACTAAAATCTTTAAACTTAAAGATGCGTGTCAGGCTGTTATTTTCTTCTTTCCACATATTCCTGTCGTTCTATAGTTAAAAATACAGGATTCGGATGCTCCATCCTAAAGTGCGATAAGCCCTTCTACAACAGCCGCCTTTTGGTACACCTCAATCACGGAATCGCTGGAGGAAGCCATAATCTGCATCGTCAGACTGGTGTAACGACCCTGCGTAGAGTTCTTTTTTGTAAAGGTATGATTGGGAAAAAGGTTTTGCAGCTCTTCTTCCTTGCCGTTCGGAACGATAAACTTGAATATATAGAGCGAAGGCCAGCTGTAATGCTCCTCAAGTTTAATCCGAAAATTATCTATCCAGTTCTGATCCATAATAAAAAAAGCCGTTCTGAATTTACCGAACGGCTTTTTAAATGCTTTAGTTCTTGATTAGAAGTATTTGTAGCGCTTGTCCGTGATGTTCGCCTTGTCTTTGATCGCATCGCCAATACCGGAAGTATTGCGGTTTGTAGCAGACTGGATCAATGCATCCTTATACGCTGCGTAATCAGCAATTTCCGGAGCAATGGTTTTGTTCTGCATTTCCACCAGCATCACACCGCGGTCGGTCGCGAATGGTTTCGTGCGCTTTCCGTTTTCCGGAGCAAACGCTTCTCCAATTGCTTTTGGATCGAACCCCGGTCCTGGCAGACTAGCCGTGCTGAGTTTAAGATCGTTGGAGGTACTTACCGTGGCGTCACTGCCGTATGCGGCCGCAATTTCATCAATGCTTCCTGTTAAGGTGGTGAGCTTGTCGATGATGATTTTTGCTTTGGCCTCGTTCTTTACAGCCGGCTCAATTTCGTCTTTCACCTGGTCAAGCGACTTGTAGCCTTTCTCAGCCTCACCGGTCATCACCGCTACCACGTATACATCCTGAAGGTCGAATACTTTCGAAACATCGCCTTTGCTTGCATCGCGGAACAACCATTGAATGATCGCGCGCGCATCCGGTAATGTATTCAGTCTGCGCTCTGCAACGCCAATTTCTTTTCCATCATACACCGTTAGACCCTCCTGGCTTGCACGTTCCGTAAAACTGTTAAGGCCCGACAGGTCGTTCGCAAACGCTTCTGCTTTGCGAAGCGCCTCGTTGATGGAAGCATCGCTCGCAGAAATCTGGCGCTCGATCTGTGCCACGGAATACGTATTGATGTCTTTTGATCGCTTAACGTTGGTAACTTTTACAATGTGGTACCCGAAATCAGTTTCAACCAGTTCATTCAACAAACCGGGCTTCGTGGCATCAAAAACCGGCTTCTCGAACGCAGGCACCATGTGCTGGTAATTGTTGTCGTTTCCGGAGAAGAACCAGCCTAAATCGCCACCGTTAGCGGCCGATCCATCGGTTCCGAATTCTCGTGCTTTGTCTTCGAAGCTGGCGCCACCTTTAATTTCCTGAAGCACTTTGGTTGCACGTGCTTTCGCTTCCGCTTTGTCGGCTTCGGAAGCGCTGTTCCACTGGAACAGAATGTGACTGGCACGAGCTGAATCAAGCTTTTCTTTTCCAACCGAAGTAACCTTAACCAGGTAGTACGATCCGTTGGTTACGAATGGCCCCTTAACGTTTCCGACAACTAAATCTTCGGTTGACAAATAATTCGGGCGGTTAGCAGAGCTAAATTTTAATTCAGCAGACGCTGTGTTGTCGGTATTGTTGGCCGCGAATAATGAATCTTCGGTAGCATTTTTGAAATCGGTTGCCAGTTTTTCAAGTTCTGTACGCAGCGCAAGTGAATCGTCTGCAGAAGCAGTAACCGGGAACTGAACGTACTTGAGGTCGCGTGTATATTCGGTCTTATATTTTTCTTTGTTCTTGTCGTAGTATGCGCGGTAGTCGGCATCGGTCACGTTGATCGCTGAATCGCTTACCGAGAAGTACGGCACGTAGATATACTTTACTTCGGCCACATCGGTTTGCGAGTGGTAGTTTTGTTCAGCTTCCGCCTTTGTAACGTAGGTACTCTTGATCAGCAGGTTTTCATACTTGATACGGGCGCGGGAAGTCATCAACTCATTCTGGAATACTTCCCACTGAACGCGCTGGTTTTCCCACTGACTTAACACACTGGGATCGGCACCTTCCGGAGGATTCTGAAGACTTTTGAGCTGGCGTTTAACGGCCTGAACATCAAACTCGCCTGTTGCAGGATCGGTAAAACTCTGACGGATGCTCGGGTTAACATTTTTCCCGTACAGCATGTCTTCCATTTCTTCAAGGGTCACAACCGAACCTACTTTCTCGAACTGGCTTTCAATCGCATGTTTTACGATCAGCATTTCCCAGGCCTGTTGGCGGAGAATTGGCATCTGACGGTCGCCAGGTTGCTGGCGGTATTGCATGATGTAGCTGTTTTCACGCTCAGCAATTGCCTGCTGGTACTCATCAATAGAAATTGATTCGCCTGCGATGGAGCCTACACTTTTATCGTTAAGCAATACTGAATTGTTTCCTAATAAATCCCCCAGCACAAAAGCGGAAATAGCCACAAATACAAAGATGACTACCGCAATTCCCATTTTTTCCCTTATTCTGCCGATTACTGCCATATTCTGATTTTTAAAGAACCGCAAATTTAAGGGGTTCTGGCTATTAGAAAAATAACCCCGAAAAATAAAGGGAAAATGTTACGCCAGAAGATAATGCGCTGGAAAACAATGGCTTATACCGTAGTCAGGGGGAGTTGACCGGAGGCCGTCAGAGGTGCTATTTTTTCTTGCGATACAGGTAGATGAACAGCAGCATGGTGGAAAGCATAATCAGCCAATAAGCCTTCCCAAAACTCACGGTAATTACCTGGTGGATTCCCATGATCAGAAAGGCTGCCGCCAGCGAAATTAAAATAACATCGACCAGTTTCATGTGGCAAAAATAGACAATTCGGATTATTGGCCTTCTACGGAGAAACTTCCGTGCGGATCGGTGATTTCGTATGACGACATGTCTTGCTTGGCTTTCAGGCCTTCGCCATAGATCACTTCTTTTTGCATCCGGATGGTAACAAACTTATCGGTCGAAATGTGTTCCTGAGCCGGGAACCAGAACAACTCTTCGGTATTGAGTTGTTCATTCTTTTCAATGTTCACTACTTCTACCTTTCCGCGTGCACGCCACTTGTCATCGTTTTTGAAATAATAGGCGTGATCGGCTCGCAGCGTAGACGACAGCTGACCATTGACATCATAAAACTCAAGATTCAGGCCCTTTGGAAATTCCCGATCGCCCGTCTTGAATTCATAAAGCAACGGGGTGCGCATTTTTACCTTTATCTTTTCATGTTCGGTATAAAGCAGTTCAACCTGCTCGGCTTCCTGCAACGGGCCCTCATACTCTTTTGGCGGACCGGATTCCGGCTTGGAACACGAAACCAAAACAAACAGTAACAGGTAAAATGTTTTTTTCATGATAAGTAAAAAGCCATAGTTTACAGCTATGGCTCCGGATCAATACTCTCTTGATTCGTTAATCAATTCTCCTGCGATGGAACCATTGATCAACAAACGTAATTCCGAAGAATACTTTAAAATACGTCTCTTCAACAGCCGTCTCTGATTTGTTGCCACGCTTTCCAACGCGGAAAGCAGCATCAATGCTGGAGCGGCCAGCCGGCAGCGAAAGACCAAAATTGATGCCATAATCATTCAGCTGCGTGCCGTTATCCACGAATGGATTGGCATACGGAGTTTTTTCGTAACTGAAACCTGCCCGGTAGGTAACGCGCTTGAAATAACTTTTAAAGTCGGTTTGATCAGGCGTGATTTCACCACCCAGTGATACACGCCAGGTTTTTTTCAGGCCTTCATCTTCTGAATTGATACTCTGAAACTTCGACCAGTCTTGCATGGCAAATTCTCCGGCAATAGCCCAGTCAACACCTTTGCTAATGGATAAGCCCACGGTTAACGCTGAGGGTATATCAACGGTTCCTTTGCGGAACACGAGGGTATCGGATGTGATCGGGTTTTGAGAACTCAACCTGCGTTGCTCAACGGTGGTTTTGGTAGCGTTGAGTTTTGAGGCAAAGGAATACGTAAGTCCTGCATTAACTCTAAGTTCATCGGTAAACACGGAGTCTTTCGAAAACGCCAGTCCTCCGGTAAACATGAAGTCTTTCATGTATGTCTGCTCTTTGATCGCAACTACAAAAGGCACGGGCTGGTCTGAGGTAAGGAGGCGGTTTGAGTAATCGGAAATTGTTGATCCGAAAACATAGGATGCTTTTAAGCCGATGGAGAATTCAGGTGAAAGCCGGAAGCCGTTCGCCCACGAAACCTGAGAAAGACCACCACTACCGGTTTCCGTTACACCCAATAACTGGTCAGGCGCGCCCTGGATAGAATCGGTGTAGAGCAGTCGGTAGTTAACTTTTGAGAAGGGCAACAACGATACTGAAGTTGACCAGAACATCAGGTTCGGGTCTTTCTTAGACTTCATCACGGGGAATGCTGTTACCAGGTAATTCAGGTTTCCGTAAACACCCTTCTGACTGGCCGAGTCGTTGGCAAATTTCCGCGACTCGAGAAGAGCCCCGGCCTGAAAAGTTGTAAAGTAGTTATTCACCAGCAGAGCCGGATTTTGATTGTTAACCGACCAGTATTGCGGCTGGGCAACACCGGTTCCGCCAGCACCCTGATTCTGGATCAATGCTCCGCCAAAAATCTCCCCCACGCCAAAAGTCGAAAAGGGTGAACGCGCTGCCTGCCCGAAAGCCGACAGTGAAACGATCATTAAAATTGCGGGAAGAAGCTTCTTAAAGACGGACATTATGAATCAAAACACGGTTTAAACCTATGAGCACCAAATCAGGGGACGCAAATATGGAGGCTTTCAGCATGTTTTCAAAAAAAGGCCCGTCTCCACCACACAAAATCACCTGTAAATCAGGGTATTTGGC
The DNA here is from genome assembly GCA_016786495.1 of Cyclobacteriaceae bacterium. Taxonomy (GTDB): domain Bacteria; phylum Bacteroidota; class Bacteroidia; order Cytophagales; family Cyclobacteriaceae; genus UBA2336. The sequence goes on along the minus strand of JAEUUJ010000090.1, from coordinate 49,471 downwards.
CCGGTAACGATCGATTATCCCTTCCATTTCGGCAACGGTACCATTAACAACACCACTTTGAATGGATGTCTCGGTACTGTTTCCGATCAGCTCAGGATTCCCGGCCGGAGTCACTAACGGCAGCCGTGCCGTAAAAGTATGCACGGCCTGAAACCTCATTTTCAAGCCTGGCGAAATGCTGCCACCATAATATTGTCCGCTGCTGTCGGTAAAGTCATAGGTAATGCAAGTACCGGCATCTATTACAAGAGTGTTGCGGCCCGGAAAAAGTTGAACAGCCCCGCAAGAACCTGCGATCCGGTCAACCCCGAGGGTATGCGGGGTGGCGTACAGAATTTTGACGGGTAGTGGCAGCGTATACGAAAGGATGAATTTGTTTTTGGCGCCCGACCACTGAGAAACGAGTCCGGCATCCGTTGTTACGGAACTGATAATGAAGTTTTCAGCAGAAGAATTTTGCAGAAAGGTTTTAAGATCATCGGCGAGCGGAAAGGTTAGTTTTTCAACAAGCCTCTGCTGATCGAAAATCGCTACCTTGGCGGAACTGTTTCCATAGTCAACTGCTAAATTCACGTGCGCCCGGTTTGTTGATGTAACGATCTTTCAAAAGTATGAATTCAACTCAAATTTATAAAGTTATCGGATTGATGTCAGGAACATCACTTGATGGTGTTGATATCGCCTATTGTACATTTCGATATGATAACGGCTGGTCATTTGAACTTGAAGCTGCGCAGACAATTCCTTACCCGGCAGCCTGGAGTAAAAAACTAATGACTGCGCACACGCTCTCCGCAGAACAGTTGCTGGCGCTGGACGCAGCGTATGGTGTTTATCTCGGTACGCTGTGCAAGGCGTTTATCACGAAGCATAAGATCACCGAACTTCATTTCATCGCTTCGCATGGTCATACCATTTTCCATCAGCCCCAAAACAAATTCACGTTTCAACTCGGCAATGGCAACGCGCTTCATGCAGTTTCAACGCTTCCGGTAGTATATGATTTTCGAAGCCTGGATGTTTTGTATGGCGGTCAGGGTGCTCCGCTCGTACCGGTGGGTGATCAACTGTTATTTCATGAGTACGATGTTTGTTTGAATCTGGGTGGCATTGCAAACCTTTCGCTTAACCATAAAAAAGAACGCATCGCCTATGACATCTGCTTTCTGAACATGGGGCTCAATCACCTCGCACAAAAGATGAGGAAGAAGTTCGATGCTGCCGGATCGCGGGCATCGTCAGGGGAAATCAATGCTTCTTTACTAACCAAGCTCAATCAGGTTTATTCAGCAACACGAACGAAGCGGCCATCGCTTGGGCGCGAATTGTTTGACGCAAAAATCAAACGCCTCCTTGACGACTCCAAAATTTCGATTGAAGATAAACTATGCACATTCACCGAGTCGGCCGCGACTGAAATTGTTACTGCGCTGAAAAAATACGGAGCAGGCAAAACGGTACTTTGCTCGGGTGGCGGCGCGTTTAATTCTTTTCTGCTTTACCGGATGGTGGAACTCGCGGGCGATGACGTAACCTTTGTTGTTCCGGACGACAACGTTATCAACTTCAAAGAGGCCATCGTGTTTGCATTCCTGGGTGTGTTACGGATCAGGAACGAGGCTAACAGCCTGAAAAGCGTGACCGGTGCATCGCGCAACAGTTCAGCGGGTGTGATGGTTGGCTTTTAGCGCAGTTAATCCTTTACTTTGCGCCCGAAAAATTATTCAGCATGAAAGAGCTACTCCAAAAGTTTGAAACCAAACGCCCGGAAATTGTTTTTGAATGGAAAGATTCTGAAACAGAAGCCGAGGGCTGGGTGGTGATTAACTCGCTGCGCGGTGGCGCTGCGGGTGGAGGTACGCGCATGCGCAAGGGATTGGATAAACGTGAAGTTGAGTCGCTTGCGAAAACCATGGAGGTAAAGTTTACCGTTTCCGGGCCGGCTATTGGTGGTGCAAAATCGGGAATCAATTTCGATCCCAACGATCCGCGCAAAGCGGGCGTGCTTCAACGCTGGTATGCAGCGGTAATGCCGTTGTTGAAATATTATTATGGTACCGGTGGCGATTTGAATGTGGATGAGATTCATGAAGTGATCCCCATCACGGAAGATGTGGGCATCTGGCATCCGCAGGAGGGTGTGTTTACAGGTCACTTCAAACCAACAGAAGCCCAGAAAGTAAATCGCATCGGGCAGTTGCGACAAGGCGTAATCAAGGTTATCGAGGATGAAAAATTCTCACCTTCACTTGCTAAAAAATATACCGTAGCCGATATGTGCACCGGTTACGGTGTTGCGCAGGCGGTTAAGCATTACTATGAGTTGTGGGGTGGCAAACTCGAAGGGAAACGCGCGGTTGTTCAGGGCTGGGGCAACGTAGGCGCAGCAGCAGGATTTTATCTTGCCCAGATGGGCGTGAAGGTTGTTGGAATCGTAAGCCATGAAGGCGGATTGATCAACCAGAAAGGGTATTCGTTCGAAGAAGTGCGTGAGTTGGTTGTCAATCGCAACGGTAACAAACTGGTGTCGCCCGATATGCTGCCGTTCAACATCGTAAATGAAAAAATCTGGAACCTCGAGTTTGAAATTTTCATTCCGGCTGCCGCGTCACGGTTGGTAACCAAGCAACAGGTTGACCAGATGATTGCTTCAAAACTTGAAGTGTTTTCGTGTGGCGCGAATGTTCCATTTGCCGATCCGGAAATATTTTTTGGACCTACCGGATTATATGCCGACCAGAAATTTTCGGTGATCCCTGATTTCATTGCAAACTGCGGCATGGCACGTGTGTTTGCATACTTCATGGAAAGTGAAGTACCCATGAACGACCAATCGATTTTCGATGACATTTCAGTAACGATCAGGAGGGCGCTCGAAAAAACCCGCGCGCTGGCGTCTTCTAAAACGGGCATCGCGCAGGCTTCCTTTGAAACCGCGCTGAAGCAGCTGGTGTAGAACTTTTCGACCGGATTTTACATCCACTGACAAACATATTTGGCCGCTGGCAGAGAACTGGTGGAGAAAATGAATGTGGCCGGCCGCTGGCTGCTATAAAATGGTATCTTCGTTACTCCAAAAAAATCAATATGAAAAAACTCCCCTTAACCTTAATCGTGCTGTTGGTGGCATCATCTGGTTTTGCACAAACAGAAACCGCCGGTGCCGCGGGTATTCAATTTGAAACCGGCACATGGGCCGAAATTCTGGCGAAAGCCAAGCAGCAGAACAAATACGTTTTTGTTGACGCATTCACTACGTGGTGCGGACCTTGCAAGTGGATGGATAAGAACGTTTTCCCGACCGCAGAAGCAGGCGAATTTTTCAATAAGAACTTTGTGAATGCGAAGATCGACATGGAAAAAGGCGAGGGCCTTGATATAGCGAAGAAATACAGTGTTCAGGCGTATCCCACGTATCTGTACGTGGATGGTGACGGTAACCTGGTTCACCGGGTTGTCGGGTCGATGGAAACACCCAAATTCATCGCAGCGTCCGCTAACGCGCTTGATCCTACCAAACAGTATGGAACGCTTTTGAGGAAATTCGATTCCGGAGAAAGAGATCCTGAATTCCTGTACAATGCTGCGTATGCGGCACAAAGTGCCTATGACAATAAGAAAGCGCAGGAAATCGGTGCAGCCTACCTGAAAACGCAAACCAATCTTTTGGAGGAAAAAAATGTAAAGTTCATCAGTCAGTTTACCGGCTCTGCAACCGATCCGAATTTTGAATTTATGCGTAAAAACGCTGCGGTATTTGAAGCTTCCATGGGCGGAAAGGAGCAATACAATACCCGAATGTACCAGGTGGCTTTTCAAAGCTCATATTCTGAGTTGGGTGTGAAGCGCGACCTCACCAAAGAACAAGCTCCTGAATACATTACCCGGGCCAAGGATTATTTCAAAAGAGTTCTGCCAGAGCAGGAAAGCAAGTTGTCGGGCAACTTTGCGATGAACATTTATCGTATGACCAAAGACTGGGACAACTTTGCCAAAACGGCTATTGCATACTACGACAATAATACTACGGCAACTTCGATGGAATTGAACAGCATCGCCTGGACATTCTATGAAAGCATTGACAACCCGGAGTACTTAAGAAAGGCACTTGGCTGGGGTCTTCAGTCGGTTAAGATGAGCGAAGAGTATGCCAACACCGATACCGTTGCCAGCCTGTACAGCAAGCTGGGTGATAAGAAGAACGCAAAAGTTTATGCTGAAAAAGCAATTGCATTAGGCAAAGCTGCCGGTGAAGACGTTTCGTCTACCGAGAAACTTTTGAAAGAAGTCGTGCAATAATAGTACAAACTACTTGATTCCGAAGAGGCCTTCATTCAATGCAATGAGGGCCTTTTCTTTGCTGGTGGGTTCAACCACAATGGATATGTTGTTGTTGCTTCCACCGCACGAAACCATCTTTACCGGAACATCCGCCAAGGCTCTAAATACTTTTTCGAGGATGCCTTTCTGGCGACCAATGTTGTGACCCACTACGCAAATGATCGTTTGATTTTTTTCAACTTCGATGGTTCCGAATTTCTTCAATTCGGCCACGATGGAGTCGAGATTAGTAGCCGAGTCGATGGTGAGGGAAACCGCTACCTCCGAAGTGGTAATCATGTCGATCGGAGTTTTATGCTGCTCGAATACTTCAAATACTCTGCGCAGGAATCCATACGCCATCAGCATGCGTGACGACCGGATGTTCACAATCACAATGTTATCTTTTGCGGCAACGGCCTTAAAGGTTCCTTCCGTGCCTTTGTTACTGATCAGCGTGCCTTCTGCCTTTTCGTCCATTGTGTTCTTGAGCCGAACCGGCACGTTGTGCTTTTGTGCAGGCACAATGGTTGACGGGTGAAGAATTTTTGCTCCGAAGTATGCCAGTTCAGACGCTTCATCGAACGTAAGCTCCGAAATCGGGAATGTTTTTTTAACGATTCGCGGATCGTTGTTGTGCATTCCGTCAATGTCGGTCCAGATCTGAACTTCTTCCGCCCGCAGGGCACTTCCAATCAGGGAAGCTGTGTAGTCGCTGCCACCGCGTTTCAGGTTATCGATTTCGTTCAGATGATTGCGGCAGATATATCCTTGCGTGATGATGATCTCGATGTTCTTCAGCGAATTCAGCAGGGGCTTTAACCGTTGTTCGATCTTTTCAAGTTCCGGCTCTTCGTTTTCGTCAATCGACATGAAGTGAAGGGCCGGCAACAGACGCGAATTGATTTTACGTTCCTGCAGGTGCTGGTAAAACAATTCAGTCGACATGAGTTCGCCCTGTGCCAGCAGCTCGCGGTAGCTTTTGTTATTAAACTGGCCGGCTGCAAGCAGGCGGATGAAAATAAAAAAGCGACTTACCGTTTCCTGACCAATGGCCAGAAAAGCCTCCGAAGAATACAATTCGTTGATGAATGCCTCGTAATGTTTTTCAAGCGTGGCGATTTCTTTTTCAGCCAGATCAGGTTTGCCCGCAAGCAGGTGATCCCCAATTGAAACCAGCGTGTTGGTTGTTCCTGAAAGAGCGGATAATACAACAACTTTCTGACCGGGCGTAGATAGCACGAGGTCAGCAATTTTTTTCATTCGTTCCGGCTTACCGACAGAGGTGCCGCCAAATTTTAAAACGATCATGAGGGTGCGCTTTTAAAACAAGCGCGCAAGTTAGCGAACCGCTAACAATAAACAGACAGGGGATTATGAATCACGTAAAATAATAGTGCCTTACAAAAGTTCGTTAATCGCGGTAATCTTTCTGATGTGCTCATCGAGCGTACTTTGTTTACCGTCAAGTTCGAGTGTAACGGTGATCTTGCTCTTGGCGGGTGTGTAGGTTTCTTCGGGCTCGGCGACATGATTGTTTTTGGGTGTCATGTACAGTGAGAAGAAGTTGAACCGGAGCACTTCACTGATTTTGGCGAGCTGATCCGTCTTGATTTCGGGACGTGCGAAGATGGAGTACACGTTTCTGGAACTGGTATTGATCCGTTTGGCGAATTCAGACAGCTTCATTCCCGAATTCTGGTATATTTTTTCAATTTCCTTGCCAATGTGAAGTTGCATAGCGCAATTTTAGAATAAAAAGTGCGTAGTTGTCTGGTTTTGACCGGAACTGTTATTGCGTCTATATTGTATATTTATTTCCTTTTTGATTACTTTATTCCTGAAAATGGAACTATTAATGCGGGCATGCTACTCAGGTTTAAATATCAAATCAATCACTATCTGAGCCTTCAGCCACGACCGATAACGGTTGATGACGTGTGCAGGGTGCTGGACGAGCATTACAGCATTCCGCCTGAGATTTTTTATCGCGACCGCTTCATTGATGTCAACGACACGCAGGAAATTCCAGGCGAACGACTGAAGATCTATGCGATTGTACTCAATGTTTCGGTAGATCAGTTGGCGCAGGTACGTGAGCCCGAACTGGTGTACTTCACTCCGGCTAAATCCCATCCCGATCCATAGCCGGCAACGGTACGATGTTCCTAAAACAGAAAGCCCTGACGTTTCCGCCAGGGCTTTTCATTTATCGATAAGCGTCCGAAAACTTTCGGAATTACTTCTTGTCGTTCACTTCTTCGAACGGAACATCTGTTGTTTGTCCGTCAGCCTGTGAATTGTTGGCTTGGTTCGTGTCAGCGCCTTGCTGCGCACCGCCATTGCTTGCTGCATACATTTCCTGCGAAGCAGCCTGCCATGCGTTGTTGAGGCCTGCAAGTGCTGCATCAATCGCGGTGAGATCCTGGCTCTTGTGAGCCTCTTTCAGTTTCTCAAGTGCGGCGTTGATGGCAGCTTTATTGTTTTCAGAAAGTTTGTCGCCAAACTCTTTCAACTGCTTTTCAGTTTGGAAAATCAGTGAGTCGGCCTGGTTGATCTTATCAACTTTTTCTTTCTCTTTCTTGTCAGACTCCGCATTGGCTTGCGCTTCCTGCTTCATTTTCTGGATCTCAGCATCCGTTAAGCCGCTTGACGCTTCAATGCGGATTTTTTGTTCTTTGCCGGTGCCCTGATCTTTTGCTGATACGTGCAGAATGCCGTTGGCATCGATATCGAAGGTTACTTCGATTTTCGGAATACCGCGCGGTGCCGGAGCGATTCCATCGAGGTGGAAGCGACCGATTGTTCTGTTGTATTGTGCGAGTTCGCGTTCACCCTGCAACACGTGGATTTCCACCGAAGGCTGGTTATCGGATGCGGTTGAGAACACTTCCGATTTCTTGGAAGGGATCGTAGTGTTCGATTCGATCAGTTTGGTGAACACGCCACCCATGGTTTCGATACCCAGCGAAAGCGGAGTTACGTCAAGCAACAACACATCTTTTACTTCACCGGTTAACACACCGCCCTGAATCGCTGCACCCACGGCAACCACTTCATCCGGATTAACTCCTTTTGAAGGCTTTTTGCCAAAGAATTTTTCAACTTCTTCCTGGATGCGCGGGATGCGGGTTGAACCCCCTACCAGGATAACTTCATCAATCTGGCCGATGGAATATCCGGAGTCAGCTAACGCTTTCTTACATGGATCGAGCGTGCGCTTGATCAGATCATCTGCGAGTTGCTCAAACTTCGCGCGTGAAAGTTTTTTCACGAGGTGTTCAGGCACTCCGTCAACGGAAGTGATGTAGGGGAGGTTGATCTCGGTCTCGGTAGAGCTTGAAAGTTCAATCTTCGCCTTTTCAGCAGCTTCCTTCAAACGCTGTAACGCCATCGGATCTTTGCGCAGGTCGATGCCCTTATCGGCTTTGAATTCATCGGCCAGCCAGTTCATAATGCGCATATCGAAGTCGTCACCACCGAGGTGTACATCACCGTTGGTTGATTTTACTTCAAACACGCCATCGCCCAGTTCAAGAATCGAGATATCGAATGTACCACCGCCAAGGTCGTACACCGCGATTTTCATGTCTTTGTTTTTCTTATCCAGACCGTACGCAAGTGCGGCAGCCGTTGGTTCGTTGATGATACGTTTCACATCCAGGCCTGCAATCTGCCCTGCCTCTTTAGTTGCCTGGCGCTCGGCATCGTTAAAATATGCGGGTACGGTAATAACCGCTTCTGTTACCGTTGTTCCGAGATAGTCTTCGGCTGTGCTCTTCATTTTCTGAAGAATCATGGCTGAAATTTCCTGTGGGGTATACAAGCGATCGCCAATGCGCACGCGCACGGTGTCGTTGTTACCGCTTTCCACCTGGTACGAAACCATTTTTTTCTCACTGTCTACATCGGCAAATTTCTTGCCCATGAAACGTTTAATGGATTGTACGGTGTTTTTCGGGTTAGTAATGGCCTGACGTTTAGCAGGATCACCTACTTTACGCTCGCCTTTCCCGTTGTCTAAAAAGCCAACGATCGAAGGTGTCGTTCTGCGGCCCTCGCTGTTGGCAATAACCACTGGTTCGTTACCTTCCATTACGGCTACGCACGAGTTGGTTGTTCCTAAGTCTATACCAATTATTTTTCCCATGTCTTTAAGATTTCTCCTTTTGACACCCAGTTGTCAATCCTTATGCCAACGGGGTTTTTGGAGCTAAAAATGCCAGTTTGGCAGGCTTTGGCAGGGATTTTTCAGCGATGGAGCGCCAAATAAGCGGTTATGCTATTTCTTTTGGTTTCGCAGGGAGTCGTAGCGGGACTGTGCGTCTTTATAGCCGTTTTTAGCTAGTAACTCGTACGCCTTTAACGCCTTTTTTCGATCACCCAGTTCCGTGAAAACATCGGCCAGTGCATACAATGCTTCTGCGTCCGTGGAGTTAAACTGGACCGCTTTGGAAAACCAGATCAACGCCTCGTTGATATTGTGGTCGCGGTATCGGCTAATGAATCCCTTCCAGTAATAAAGACGTGAGTATACGACTGGCGACTTTTGCTCTGTGATCATGGACATGATCTTTGCGATTTTCTGGTCGGCTTCTGCCCAGTTCCGTTGAGTCCCATATATTTCGAGCGCCCTCAGTTCAGAAAAATAGAATTGCGGGTAACGGGCTGAAAATGTATCACAGATTTTAACCGCAAAAGCAGTGTCACCCACTTCCAGGTATTGCGAAACGAATTCATCATTTTTTCTCCAATTGTTACCCGTTCTTTTTAATAGCCATTCTGCATCAGGTTTTGCCTCCTGCCACTTATTTAATACAGCCAGGCAAGTGTACCGCGTTTCAATGGCTATCTGATCGGTTGTGTCAGTTTTAATAAAGGCAGTTAAATCTGCGATGGCTGGCCCCAGGTACCCTTGGGCCGATCGAATCAAACCCCGGAACCGGTGAGCAACGGGTGATCCGGGCTGAATTCTGAACATCTCGTTAACATCTTCATAAGCGCTTTTATAGTCTTTCTTTTCGAAATGATACACGCATTTTTTTCGATGTGCTTCATAAATATCTCTATCAAGAGCCAGTGCTTTTTCATAGTAAGCAAGCGCTTGTTCGTGCAACTTTTTTTCCTCAAGAATCAAGGCTTTGGTATAGAATACGGCAGCAGCGGGTTCATTCAATTCCGCTTCTTCTACACTGGCTAACGCATGGGTGGCACGGCCCGCGGCGAGTAAACAAAAACCCTTCTGTAATGCCACTAATGTCTCGTCCTTTAAACCGTAACCATTGGCAATTAGATAGTTCAGTAATCCTTGAAGATCAATTCGCTTATCGAGGTCCGTTTGATAACCGGTGAACTTGTTTTCATCAAGCTCCCGGTTTTGCATGTTAAGTGCGTTTTTGAAATCAATAAATGCTTTTTCGTAATCATTCAATTCAATGTACAGGAATCCGCGCGCACGTGTTAAAAATGGATTAGTGGGGTTTAATTCAAGTGCTTTGTTGATGTCAGAGAACGCATTTTTATAATCGCTTTTTCTCGTGTAACAATAGCTTCTCCAAAAATAACTTTGGGCATGAGTCGGATTAGCCCGAATACTTCGAGTAAAGAGATTTAGTGCATCGACATCATTTTGGTCTGCTTGCATGGCAATCATTGCGCGCATCAGGTAGCCTTCGGCAAAACCAGAATCCACCTCTGTACTTTTCTCATACAGTCGTCTCGCTTTATCAATTTTGTCCTCAAAAATCGCTGCATGTCCCAAGCCATAATAACCGTTAGGCATGGATTGATTCTTACGAGAAGCCTGCTCAAATTCATTTTTTACTTTTTCATGCAGCCACATGATGATATAAATTTCCCCTAATTCAACGTGCGGTTCTGCGAGTTTGGGATTAAGCGCAATAGTTCTGTTGAACTCACGAACAGCTGTCGGAAAGTTGTTCAGTTTTTTGTAGCAAACGCCACGGTAATACCGACTTACCCAAAAGTTTGAATCGATTTCAACGGCCTTATCCAGATGGATGAGGGCGAGTGGCGGATTACCCTCGTCCAGCGCATTTATTGCTGCATTAATCTCTGCCTGCAGCCGGCCGCTCATAGACCATTGAAAGTCCGGAGTAAGATGATCGTATGGGTTGTTGATGACCGTGACGCTCGGACGCATGTAGCGCATCATAATATCCAGTGTTTGAGCTTCCGTCAAACCGAAAGTCATCACTACTATCAAAATCAGACAAACTCTCATTCTTTTTACATTAATATCCCATCTCCTTTAACTGCTTACCCGGAAACCGGAACGCCAGGTAAAACTGAAATGCCCGATTAAATTGTTTTACTACTGGCGCATTACTACTTTCTGATCCGGTATTAACATCTGCAAAGCCAAAGTAATACCGCACCCCGATGCCTGCAAGCTTCACCGGGTAATATTCTGCCCCAACAAAAGCTCCAAAGTCCGGATTATACAGGTACCGCAAATCTTTCGGGTACTCAAACTGAAAGCCGAGTTCACCTCCAGCATGGATATTAATGGAGTGTGGCAGATGGTACTTCGCAAGGCAACCGATTTTCATGTATTTGAAATCACCCTCCGGAATTTTTTCACTCCCGATTTTTGTAACGCCAAATCCCATCTGCGAATAAGAAAGTTCAAGTTGTGCCGAAACCTTTTCCGATTCCTCTAGATTCAGCGTAATGGCAGCCAGGCCACCGATCCGGTAATTTGGATTAATCGTTACGCCATCAACTTTTATCAGTTGGGTAGCATAATTTATCCCCATGCGAACGCCTAAGGTTTGTGCAAAGACGCTTTGTGACACGCAGATTAAAGCCAGCCACAGACCAATTTTTTTCACGTTATTTGCGATTCTTTTCAATACAGGTATTCGAAGATAATGACTTTAGAACAGGAAATAGCGAAACGCAGAACGTTTGGAATCATCAGCCACCCCGATGCCGGAAAAACCACACTCACGGAAAAACTGCTGCTTTTCGGAGGTGCGATCCAGAAGGCGGGTGCGGTGAAGTCAAGCAAAATCAAAGATCACGCACGAAGCGACTGGATGGAAATCGAGAAGCAACGGGGTATCTCGGTAGCTACCTCGGTGATGGGTTTCAATTACAAAGACATAAAAATCAACCTGCTCGATACACCTGGTCACCAGGATTTTGCAGAAGATACCTACCGGACATTAACCGCAGTCGACAGTGTAATTCTGGTGATTGATTGCGTGAAGGGCGTGGAGATTCAGACAGAGAAACTGATGGAAGTCTGCCGCATGCGGAACACGCCTGTGCTTTGCTTCATCAATAAACTCGACCGCGAAGGCCGTGATCCGTTTGATCTGCTCGATGAGATAGAAGAAAAGCTGGATATTAAGGTGCGGCCGCTTAGCTGGCCGATCAGCATGGGTAAAACCTTTAAAGGAGTTTACTCATTGTATGAAAAGAAACTAAACCTGTTTACGCCAAGTAAAGTTACCGTACAGGAATCTATTGAAGTATCCGACATCAACAGCGAAGAACTGGATAAGCTGGTGGGGGAGAGTTACGCCAAGCAACTCCGGGCCGATGTCGAGTTGATAGAAGGTGTGTATCCCGAGTTTAATGTTCAGGAATACCTGGATGGAAAAGTTGCCCCGGTGTTTTTCGGAAGTGCGGTAAATAACTTTGGTGTACGGGAATTGCTCGATACGTTCATCCGCATCGCTCCGCCACCGATACCGCGCGAAACAACCGTGCGGGAAGTTGTACCGGATGAAAAGAAGTTCTCAGGATTTATTTTTAAGATCCATGCAAACATGGATCCCAAGCACCGGAACCGTATTGCATTCTTACGCGTGTGTTCCGGTAAATTTGAACGTGCCACGAACTACCACCACGTTCGTCAGCATAAAGGCATACGCTTTTCAAATGCCACGGCATTTATGGCCCAGGACCGGGAAACCGTTGACGAAGCATGGCCGGGAGATATTGTCGGTTTATACGACACCGGAAACCTGAAAATTGGCGATACGCTTACCGAAGGGGAAGACCTGATGTACACGGGCATCCCAAGCTTTTCGCCTGAAATTTTCAAAGAGGTAGTGAACATGGACGCCATGAAGAGCAAGCAACTTGAAAAAGGTTTGCTTCAGCTCATGGAAGAAGGCGTTGCCCAGTTGTTTTCCTATGAACTGGGGAATAAGAAAGTTATCGGAACGGTCGGTGCGCTTCAGTTTGAAGTAATTCAATTCCGCCTGAAGAATGAATACGGTGCTACCGTCCAGTTCGTCAACCAGAGTATTTACAAGGCGTGCTGGATCAGCAGCACGAACGAAAAGAAACTTCAGGAATTTCTGGACTCCAAGCAGCGCCACATTGCCCGCGATAAAGATGGAAAGCTGGTGTTTATGGCTGAATCAAAGGGCTGGTTGCAGATGGTGCAGGAGAACTTTCCGGAGATTCATTTCCACTTTACGTCTGAATTTAAAGATTAACGCATGGCCGATCCGCATGGTTTTTCGGTTCTGTATGAAGACAATCACCTGCTGATCGTAAATAAAGCCAATGGCATTCTTGTACAGGGCGATGAAACAGGCGACAAGCCACTGGTTGAACTTGGCAAGGAGTATGTCAAAGAAAAATATCAAAAACCCGGAGCGGTTTTTTTGGGTGTTGTTCACCGCCTCGACCGTCCGGTAAGCGGTGTAGTGGTTTTTGCGAGGACATCAAAATCACTCGAACGGATGAACACCTTGTTCCGTGAAAAGGAAACGAGGAAGACGTATTGGGCTATCGTTAAAAACAAACCGCGGAAAGAGTCAGACACGTTGGTTCACTGGCTGCTGAAAGATGAAAAGAAGAACAAAACTGCATTCTTCACCAAAGAAACTCCCGGTGCCTTGCGCTCCGAGCTCAGCTATAGGGTTTTAGGCACCGCGCAATCGCACTGGCTACTGGAAGTAAAGCCCGTCACCGGCCGGCCGCATCAGATTCGTGTGCAGTTGGCTTCTATGGGGTGCCCGATCCGGGGCGATGTAAAATATGGCTATGGAGAGATTATTAATGACGGAAGAAGTATAAACCTTCATGCTAAACGCCTGGAGTTCATACATCCTGTGAAAAAGGACGTTCTGAAAGTTGAGGCCGCCCTTCCGGATGATGGTTTCTGGAAGTATTTTTCGGACTTCGAATAGCCTTATGGCCACCTGGACAAACAAGCTTAAGACTCGCTGGCATGTTAAGAACACCTGGACGGTGGTCGTAATCCTGATTGTATTCGCCTGCACGGGCTTAACGGTACTGTTTATCAAACAGCCTTTATTTGAATACTGGTATCCCGAAGGCGAAAAGCCCGTTTGGGCAACAATTTTATACTGGATTTTAATTTTCCCGGTATACAACATTTTCCTGTTGGCCTACGGATTCATTTTCGGTCAGTTCAAATTTTTCTGGGAATTCGAGAAGCGCTTCTTCAGCCGGATTTTTTCCAGGAAACGTAAAGAGACTTGAACGTTACACGAAAAAACGAGCAATAAAAAAGGGATGCGTTTACATCCCTTTTATTTTTTTCTTGAAGCGAAGCGCTACTTCACGCCATCCGCAAGCAGAATCACTTTGTTCTTCAAAACTTCAACCACGCCACCGGTAATTACCAGGTTGGCAGATGCTGATTTGGAAGCTTTGTATTCCACAACGCCTTCTTTCAGCAAGCCGATCAGTGGAGCGTGATTGTCCATCACCTGGAAAGAGCCATTCTCGCCCGGAAACGTAGCAAGCGTTACATCGCCTTCGAAGATCTTTTTTTCAGGTGTTAATATTTCTAAATGCATAAACTCAATTTAATAATTTAACGATTTAACGATTTAACGTTTTTGGTGATTGCCATTGTGAAATCACCACATTTTCTGATTGTTAAATTATTTAGCTTCTGCCATCATTCTCTCACCTTTCTCAATTGCCTGCTGCATGTTACCCACCAGGTTGAAGGCCATTTCAGGGAGGTGATCATACTTACCGTCCATGATGTCGTTGAAGTCGCGGATGGTTTCCTTGATATCAACCAGAACACCTTTCAAGCCGGTGAAGGCTTCCGCAACGTGGAACGGCTGCGACAGGAAGCGCTGTACGCGTCTTGCGCGGTGTACCACAAGCTTATCTTCGTCAGACAATTCGTCCATACCGAGGATGGCGATAATATCCTGCAATTCTTTATAACGCTGGAGGATGCTCTTTACACGCTGCGCGCAGTTGTAGTGATCTTCTCCAACGATATCTGCACGAAGGATACGGGATGTTGAATCCAACGGATCCACCGCAGGGTAAATACCCAACTCGGAAATCTTACGGCTCAATACCGTTGTTGCATCCAGGTGAGCAAACGTTGTTGCCGGTGCCGGGTCAGTCAAGTCATCGGCAGGTACATAAACCGCCTGTACCGAAGTAATTGAACCGTTCTTGGTTGATGTAATGCGTTCCTGCATGGCACCCATTTCAGTTGCCAGCGTAGGCTGATATCCTACGGCTGAAGGCATACGACCCAAAAGCGCCGATACTTCAGAACCTGCCTGAGTGAAACGGAAGATGTTATCTACGAAGAAGAGGATGTCACGGCCTTTGCCTGTGCCATCACCATCGCGGTAGTATTCAGCAACGGTCAAGCCGGAAAGCGCCACACGTGCACGTGCTCCCGGAGGTTCGTTCATCTGACCGAACACGAAGGTTGCCTTTGAATCTTTAAGTTTTTCCTGATCAACTTTAGAAAGGTCCCAGCCACCTGCGTGGAGCGACTTCATGAATTCCGGACCGTAATCAACGATACCGGCTTCGATCATTTCGCGGAGCAGGTCGTTTCCTTCGCGGGTACGCTCACCTACACCGGCAAATACAGAAAGACCAGAATATGCTTTCGCAATGTTGTTGATCAGTTCCTGAATCAATACGGTTTTACCTACGCCGGCACCACCAAACAAACCGATCTTACCACCTTTCGCGTATGGTTCGATCAAGTCGATAACTTTAATACCGGTATACAGAACTTCTGTAGAAGTTGAAAGATTTTCGTAGAGGGGTGCAGACCGGTGGATCGGGAGCTTTTGCTTTCCGGAAGGCTGCTTGATGCCATCGATGGCTTCACCGATTACATTGAACAGACGGCCTTTGATATCGTCACCAATTGGCATCGCGATCGGAGCGCCTGTGTCAGTCACTTTCATGCCGCGAACAAGACCTTCCGTTCCGTCCATCGCAATGGTACGTACGCGGTCTTCGCCAAGGTGCTGCTGGCATTCCAGTACGATTTTGGTGCCGTCAGACTTAGTTACTTCCAATGAATCGAGGATGTTCGGGAGCTTTGAGCCGGGTGTATCAAACGCTACGTCAACAACGGGTCCGATAACCTGGGTAATCTTGCCAATATTCGCCATGAGTGACTTTAGATTATGTGGTTTTACTTGTGGTTTTGCGAGTAGAATGCCCTTTTTGAAAAGGCACTGAATTCGTGGCGCAAAAGTAACTTTTATCGCCCAAACCGCAATGCTAAACCAAATAAGATTTTGTGGTAAAACGGTTCAAAAAGCCCGTTTTTTCACGAAACGGTGTTCAGTGCAATCCGGAAGGTTGTGCCCTGATTTTCCTCCGACGATTTCACGAAAATTTTGCCGTTGTGGTACGATTCGATAATTCGTTTGGCGAGCGTGAGCCCGAGCCCCCAGCCGCGTTTCTTGGTGGTAAACCCGGGCCGGAAAACCATCGAAATTTTTGACCTCGGAATTCCTTTGCCGGTATCAGAGATATCGATGAACACTTTGCTGTCGCTTCCGCGGAGGATTTTAATGGCGATGGTTCCGGAGCCCCCGATGGCATCCACGGCATTTTTACAAAGATTTTCGATCACCCACTCAAACAGCGGAGGATGCACCATCACCTGGATATTCTCCGATAGCGTGAACACGTCCATTTTAACTTTCGATGAAATGCGCGGGCGCAGGTAATTGACAACCGTATTCACCAGTGCGACAACGTTTTCCTGGCGGAGGGTGGGTACCGAACCGATACTCGAAAAGCGCTCGGTTACTACCGTGAGCTTGCGAATATCTTTTTCAAGCTCGTCTGCGATGCCTTTGTTTTTTAAGTCGGGATCATCCCGCAACACTTCCATCCACGCCATCAGTGACGATAGTGGAGTTCCCAACTGATGCGCAGTTTCTTTGGCCAATCCCACCCACACCCGGTTTTGTTCTGCCATGCGTGAGAAGTTGAAGGCTAGGTAGGAAATGATTCCGAAGATGGCGATTACTGAAAGCTGGATGTATGGATATGCATTGATCTGCGTAAGCAAAAAGGAATTCTTGTAGTATAATTTCTGCTGACCGAAAACTTCATTGTTTTGGGAGGGATCCCTCAGTACGATAATAATCGGCTCGTACGTTGCTGCCATAATCTCGATTTCATCGCGGATCTGCTGATCGATGGCCGCCTGATTTTTGGATGAATCGATTTCCACGTTTCTCATCGTGGTAACCTTTTCGTGATCGTCAATCAGGATGGTAGGAATGGAGTTGTTTTTATTAATAATCTCTTCCGATACGAAGTTTATGTTTACATCGTAGCCTTCGTTGATGGTGTATTCAATTGCTTTCGCGAATAAGATCACCTGCTGTTTTTCGCGCTCCTTGAGTTGACTTACCAGTCGTTCGGTATAGAAAATCGATCCCGCACTGATCAAAATGGATATGGCGAGTACAATCCATTTGATTTTGGAGTTGTTGCGGTAGAAATCGATGGTGGGAGCGAGCCGCGGCATGTGAGTAGAAAAGTAAATAAAAAAACCGGACTGTTGATCCGGTTTTTAAACGAAGGCCCTAAACCCTTATTGTTTGGTCATAAACCACTTGGCCAATACTTTGTAATTCACTTTTGTGCCCGTCATGAGAATTCCCACGCGGTAGATGCGGCCGGCAACCCAGGTTGTGAACAGGAACCCGGCGATGAGTAGGCCCATCGACAAGGCCAGTTCCCACGCAGGTACTCCGGAGGCGATACGACCAACCATGGCTACGGGAGAGGTAAACGGAATGATTGATAACCAAAAACTTGCCGTGCTATTGGGATCTCTCAACACAATAATGAACAAACTCATATACCCGATCAGGAGGGGTAACGTTATCGGAAATTGAAATTGCTGAGCGTCTTGTATCGAGTCTACTGCGGAACCTACCGCTGCGAACAACGAGCCGTACAGCAGGTAGCCACCCAGGAAAAAGAACACAAAGACCGCGGCAATTTTTGCTAGCGGAAGCTGGCTCCAGTTGAAAATCATTTTCTGCAGATCTTCATTTTTAGCCGCTTTGCTCTCCATTGAGTTTTGGTCTGCCTGATCAACCTGTTTTGAAACCTGCTCCATCATTTGTTTCTGCGGAGTATTCAATCCGAAGTAAGCCAGCACACTTGATGTTACACCAAAGCTGAGTACGATCCAGATGGTGAATTGTAATAAGCCTACCGATGCGATACCGATAATTTTTCCCAGCATCAACTGGAATGGTTTCACAGACGAAACGATCACCTCAACAACTTTCGATGTTTTTTCGTCAATCACGCCCTGCATAATCTGAATACCGTAAATCAGCACGAACATGTAAATCAAGATCCCGAGTACGAAACCAACTCCGTAAATCAACCCCGAACTGCTCGATTTTTCTTCTCCGGTGGTTGCGTCCTTCGTTACCTGACGGATTTCAATATCGGTTTTGAGGGCATCAAGTGTCGCCTGATCGACTTTGTATTGCTGAAGTTTCATGTTGCGAACCTGATCTTCAAAATATCCCTCCAGGCTGCCGATTTGTTCCAACGTTGGATTTTCGTGCGAAAGCAGCGTAAATCCTTTCGGATCGCTGATTTCAAACGGAGGGATATACACCAGCCCGAAATCACCCGACGAATCGTAAGCAACTTTGGCTGCGTCAAGCGAGCCCGTGATAACCGTAAACTTAAAATCTTTTGTGTCTTTGAATGTGAACTTGTGGCTGTCGTCTAATACCTGAACCGTTTTCACGGTCGTTACCTCCGATTGCTTAACCACGATGTAAATCATGACACCCATGATGGCCGGGAAGATCAACGGCACCAGAATGGTGGTAAGCAGGAACGATTTCTTTTGAACGCGGTTTAAAAATTCACGCTGTATGATGAGTAATATCTTATTCATGGCAGTAGATTCTTAAATGATTAAACTTCCTGTAAATGTTTGCGGAGTGCATCTTCATCTTCACCCTGCACCAATCCGATAAAAATATCGGCCATGCTCGGAAGCTTTTCCTGGAAGCTGCTAAGTTCAGTTTTCTCAATTAACTCACGGATAACCTGATTCGGCTTAATTCCCGTTTGCGCCTTGAGTGTAGTGGCATACAAATCGCCTTCGATCACCTGCTGCCTGACAATTTCATAGCGCGATGGGTCAAGTGCGAAATTGTTTCCATGATGCTCTACCAGAAACGTATTGGAACGGAACTGATCTTTTACCTGCTTTTTGGAACCTTCCAGAATTTTCTTCGACTTATTGATCAACGCAATGTCATCACACAGGTCTTCTACGGTTTCCATACGGTGGGTAGAGAAGATAATGGTTGAACCCCTGTCGCGAAGCGCGAGAATCTCTTCGGTAATCAATTTAGCATTTACCGGGTCGAACCCTGAAAACGGTTCATCCAGAATAATCAGCTTAGGCTCGTGCATCACGGTGCTGATGAACTGTACCTTCTGCGCCATCCCTTTACTGAGGTCTTCAACTTTTTTATCCCACCAGTCGGTAACCTGGAATTTCTTTAACCACGCTTTGCTTTTTTCCAGCGCTTGCGCACGGCTCATGCCTTTCAGCTGAGCCAGGTAAAGAAGCTGGTCGCCTATCTTAAGTTTCTTATACAACCCGCGTTCTTCCGGAAGGTACCCGATTACGCCCACGTGCTTCTCGTTGAGCGGCTCGCCAAAAAGCGTGATGTCGCCCGAATCGCGATTGATAATCTGGTTAATGATCCGAATGAGAGTTGTTTTTCCGGCACCGTTAGGGCCAAGCAAACCATAGATGCTTTTTTGCGGAATGGTAATGCTTACGTTGTCAAGCGCTACATGGTTTGTGTATCGCTTGGTCACATTTTTTACGGAGAGTGCTTCCACAGGTTTATATTTTGAACTAGTCGATTAGTGTCAAAATATAGGAAGTAATTACAGTTTGGGAGCGGGAAGCTTAGGGCTTTTCCTTAAAAACGATATTCCCCAACGACACATCGAGGTCGAACGTGAGGGCTTTCTTAGGGTTTTTGGCGTACGCTGCGTTTGCATACGTGTTCGGAGCGGTTTCTTTCAAATCATCCGTCAGCTCAACGCTGCACAGCCATGAGTCTTTTACGTGAACTAACACCGGTACGGAATCATCGGAAGGCAGCAGGATCACCAGGTTACCGGCACCTACGCTTCCCTTGATGTGATTGGCAACCTGCGGGGCAGTACTCAAATCGAGCATCACGTTTCCGAAGCCTACGTTAGCAACCACATATTTTGTTCTCGCCAGACTGAGGTTCTTGGCGTTTACCGAACCGAGGTCAACCCGCACCGAAAAAGTGTCCATCTCCACCAGGTTTTCAAGCCCGGAATGGTAGCCAATGTTTACATCGGCACTTCCTGTGTTGATTTTAAGTGTTTTGATGGCCAGCCCGGAAAGGTCCACATTGGCGCTACCGACACCGTAATTCAGTTCCAGCGAGTAGGGCTTGGCTTCCGTCAGGTACATCTTCCAGAACTTTTCCTGTTCCGGTCTTTCGGAACCAAACATGCGTGACGAAACCGTCTGGCTTAAGCTTCCGGATTCGTTCTCTTCCAGCGAAAGCGTGACCTCGCAGACTTTACCGTTGATTTCCTTTACGAACTGGTGAGAATAGTTGTTTTCGGTTTGATTGCTGAAAACGCTGAGGATTTCGGGGTTATGACTGGGCTTGATAAAGCAGGTACCGCTGTTAGCCTGTAATTTGAGCTTGATTTTGTTGCAGGAAGGGGCATCGTCAACGGAGAATTGCTTTTTGATCTGCCCATAGGACATCCCCGCAACTGCAACCGCCAAAACTGTAAGTCCTAGAAACTTCTTCTGCATGCTGAATACTTACGAAGCACAACCTGTGGGGTTGCGGAGTGTAAGAATTATTAAAAAATCGTTAAAAATTACCCCAATAGAGGGTACAAACGATTGAAATGCAGTAAGGTTGCGTAAAATCAGTTAAAAAATTCCTTCATCCGCTCAAAGAAGCCTTTGTCGCTGGCATCGGGCT
Organism: Cyclobacteriaceae bacterium; assembly: GCA_016786495.1. Classification (GTDB taxonomy): domain Bacteria; phylum Bacteroidota; class Bacteroidia; order Cytophagales; family Cyclobacteriaceae; genus UBA2336. The sequence continues at coordinate 28,853 of JAEUUJ010000090.1, read as the reverse complement.
TAGGCTCGAAATTCGGTGAATTTCGCAGACTTTCGAGCTTGGTCTTTTCTTCGGGGGTGAGCTTTTTAGGCGTCCAGACATTTACATACACGAGCTGGTCACCGGTTTCGTAGCCGTTGATGTCCTTAATTCCTTTTCCGCGCAAGCGGAGAATTTTGCCACTCTGCGTACCAGGCTCAATTTTTATCTTTACCCGGCCACCGATAGACGGAACTTCAACGTTCGTTCCGAGGGCGGCATCCACAAAATTCAGGTATAGGTCGTACACGACATTGTTGCCTTCGCGCTTCAACTGGGTGTCTTCCTGCTCCTCGATGAGGATCAGCAAATCGCCCGGAATTCCACCGCCCGGAGCATCGTTGCCCTTGCCCGACATGCTCAACTGCATGCCATCGGCAACACCGGCTGGTATCTTGATGGAGATAACTTCCTCTTTTGAAATAAGACCGGAACTGTCGACTCCACTTGGTTTTTTGTCGATGAGCTGACCGGCTCCGTTACATGTCGGACATGTGGAGGTTGATACCATCTGCCCGAGCATGGTGTTTACAACCTTACGCGTTTGTCCTGTACCGTTACAGGTTGTACAGTTTTTGAATGTAACGCCTTCCGCCTGGGTGAGCCGGTTTACCTTGATCTTCTTTTCAACACCGTTCGCAATTTCTTCGAGTGTCAACTTAAGTTTGATGCGCAGGTTTGAACCTTTGCGCTGACGCTTACGCCCTCCGCCACCGCCTCCGAAGAAGCTGTCAAACGGACTGCCGCCACCGCCTCCGAAAATATCTCCGAACTGACTGAAGATATCGTCCATATTCATGTGCTGGCCGCCACCATAGCCGCCATTTCCGGGTCGGGAATGGCCGAAGCGGTCGTACTGTGCGCGTTTTTCCGGGTTGCTCAGTACTTCGTAGGCTTCGGCGGCTTCCTTGAATTTTTCTTCAGCTTCTTTGTTGCCCGGATTTTTATCGGGGTGAAACTGAATAGCCACCTTCCGGTATGCTTTCTTGATCTCTTCCGGAGTTGCGCCTTTGCTTACGCCCAGTATTTCGTAAAAGTCTCTCTTCGCCATGTTCAAATGTGCTTAGGTGTTCAGGTGTTAATGTTGAACACCCGGGGAAAAATATTTTTTAGCTACCGACAACGACTTTTGCGAAGCGGATTACTTTATCATTCAGGAGATAACCATTCTCCACCACATCCATCACTTTGCCTTTCATGGATTCATCCGGGGCGGGCACCTGTGTAATCGCTTCATGCAGATCCGGATCAAAGCTTGATCCTTTCGCTTCCATCACTTTTATTCCGGCCTGATCCAGTATTTTTTTGAACTTATTATAGATCAGCAGAAATCCTTCCATCTCTTTGCTCTCGCTTCCTTTGAACGCTTTTTCTGCGCGTTCGAAATCGTCGATAATCGGCAGAAAGGCGTTCACCAGTTTTTCGTTTGCGCTTTGGATAAGGTCGAGTTTTTCGCGCGCAGTTCTGCGTCTGAAATTTTCAAACTCAGAATACAGTCGCAGGTACTTATCCTTGGCATCAGCGAGTTCGTCCTGTGCTTTTTTTAAGTCGGCCGAACCCGTTGACTCGGTGGGTTGACTTGCCTCTGAAGCCGTATTTTCCTGCACCTCGTTCTGCAATTCCTGTTCGTTCTGCGGATTATTATTTTCCATTAAAAAGTCGGTTCGTTAAGTATTGCGCCAATGTCAATAATGTTGCCAGAGCGCGTTTTGCGCCATATTGACATTTTTCAGCCGTTTTTTGGGTTTTTCTGTGGCAGATTTTGGCCTGACGCAGCGATTAATGCAGGTTTTTCCAGATCAGGTCTTTCAGTTCCGAAATACCCTGGTTGATCACGGCCGAGATAAACACTACGGGTAATTCGGACGGCACATCTTTCCTCAATTCTGCTTTCAGTTCTGCATCCAGCATATCCGATTTGGTGATCGCCAGAATCCGCTTTTTATCGAGTAGTTCAGGATTATACTTCTTCAACTCGTTTAACAAAATGGCATATTCTGTTTTGATGTCTTTCGAATCGGCCGGAATCATAAACAACAGGAGCGAGTTGCGTTCGATATGCCGCAGGAAGCGGATACCGAGCCCTTTACCCTCTGCCGCACCTTCAATAATACCCGGTATGTCGGCCATGACAAACGACTTGTCTTCCCGATAACTCACGACACCGAGGTTAGGCGTGAGTGTTGTGAATGCGTAATCCGCAATCTTTGGTTTTGCGGCCGATACCACGGAAAGCAATGTCGACTTACCGGCATTCGGGAATCCGACAAGACCAACATCGGCCAATAATTTTAATTCGAGAACAACCCAATGTTCCATGCCGGGTTCACCGGGCTGGGTGTGAGTTGGGGCACGCTGCGTGGAGGTAGCAAAAAACAGATTACCGCGACCGCCACGTCCGCCACGCGTGAGAATGTATTCCTGGCCGTCTTCCGTTATCTCACAGAGTTTTTCGCCTGTTTCCGCATCGCGGGCAACGGTGCCCATCGGAACTTCCAGAATTTCATCTTTACCCGATGCGCCGGTACAATTTTGTGATTCGCCAGGCTTACCGTTTTCGGCAACAACGTGCTTGCGGTATTTTAAATGCAGTAACGTCCAGAGTTGTGAATTGCCTTTCAGGATAACGTGTCCGCCACGCCCACCGTCTCCGCCATCCGGGCCGCCCTTTTCAACAAACTTCTCGCGGATAAAATGCAAGCATCCCGCTCCGCCCTTGCCCGAACGTGACTGGAACCTTACATGATCGATGAAGTTGGGTGAAGACATAGTTGTTGCCGGTTGCCCGTTTCCCTGTTGCCGGTAACTGGCAGCCGGAAACCCGAGACAGATTATTTATGATCAATGATTTTGCAAATGCTGCCGAAGATTGCTTCGATCTCGCCAATGCCCTGCACCGTTTTTAATCTTCCCTGCTTTTCGTAGTACGGAAGAACGTGAACGGTTTTCGTAAAATATTCGGTGATGCGTTTGTTGAGTTTTTCTTCCTCATCGTCTACGCGGTTTTCAATGCTTCTGCGTTTTGCAATGCGCGAACGAACTTCAGCTTCTGTAACATCCAGCGCGATGACGTGATGGATGGCCGTGCCGTTGTCTTTCATGAACCTGTCGAGCGCTTCTGCTTGTGCTACCGTTCTCGGGAATCCATCAAACAAAAAACCTTTTGCGTTCGGATTTTTGTCAAGTTCTTCCTTCAGCATCGCGATGGTGATTTCATCCGGCACCAGCGATCCGCTGTTCATAATTTCCTTTACGCGTTTACCCAGTTCCGTTTCATTTTTGGTATGCCAGCGAAACAAGTCTCCGGTTGAGATATGAACGAAGCCGTACTGCTTGATCAGCTTTTCGCTTTGTGTTCCTTTGCCTGCGCCCGGAGGGCCGAAGAGTACCAGGTTAATCATGATGCGGTGTTTACGGGTAGGGTTAGAGCCTTGGTCTTATTTAAGAATAGCGAAGATAGCGTTTTTGCATTATTTAGCCGTGTCGGGGAGCTCGGCTTTGTAAATATCTTTCAGGTTGCGGCCATAGCCATCATAATCCAGCCCGTAGCCCAGCACGAATTCGTTGTCAATATCGAAGCCGATGTACTTCGGTTGAACGGCATGCACACGTGCCGGAGCTTTCCTAACAAGTGTTACGATCTCCACCGATTTTACACCCAGTGTTGCAAATTCCGCAACGACTTTGCTCAGCGTTAAGCCGGTATCCATGATGTCTTCGATAATAATCAGGTCCTGGTTGAACAAACTTTCATTCAGCCCGATCAGCGTGTTGAGCTGACCCGTGCTTTGCGTTCCCTGATACGAAGCATGCTTTACAAACGATACGCGACATTCGACTTTTAATTCGCGGATCAGGTCAGCTGCAAATATGAATGAGCCGTTCAGGATGGGCAGCAGTAAGGGTTTCTTGTTCTGATAGTCTTCGCTGATTTGCGCACCAAGCTCCTTAACCTTTTCATTGATTTTGGTGGCTGTAATAAACTTTTTGAATTCTAAATCCTTGATTTTCATGTCGCACATTCTCTCCGAGGGCGCAAAAATAGCAGAATATTAACATTTAATTTTTGCCATGTTGGGATAAGGCAAAGTACCTATTCAGTTGCTGTTCCTAAAACAGGGTAATACATCTTTTGTAAAATAGGGCTCCTGGTTAGACCAGAACATGTAGGTTACCTTTAAAAAGTCTTTTGCGAATGCGTGCAGAACGGGAACAATGTTGGTATGTGTTGTTTCCTTCTCTTCTTCGGTGACATCGCCTGTCGCGCCAATGTAGTTACCGTCTTGAACAGCAATTCCAAGAGGTACAGTGTATTGTCGCTCATGCATTAAGGCCAGGATATGATTGAGTTGACCCTTTCTTGTAATTAGTAAATCCGGCCCGCCAAGACCAACACCAATTTTCTCACCGTATTCGTAAATACTACGGAGATATCCTTTATCGTTCCCCGGTAACCATTCGCCTGGAGTGAAGTTGGCATAAATCATGGTGGTTGAGGTAGGGAAGGCCATTTTTAAGGCAAGCATATTCTCTTTCAATCCGTTGATGTAATCCGAATAGGAGAAAAGTGAATCGTTTACCCCGATTGAAGTTTCCTGAAGGTTAATGCCTTCGATTTTCCCGTTAAATTCTTCCCCTAATGCTTTAAAAAGTGATGCAAATCGTTCTCTAACTTTTTTATTCCACCGTTTCGCAACCCACCCTCCGGGAGTTCCATCGTCATTATACTGCATGGCAACACCGCCGTCATATTCACTGGTTAACAGATAGTCAGGCAATGCTGAGTATTGTGGATTGAAAGTTACATCTTGTAGCTGAATGAATAACTTCTTACCGTATCTCTTTAGGTATTCATAGTCGTGTTTTAGAATTGAGAAATCATATTTCCCTTTTTCAGATTCAAATTCATTCCAGGCATACATGATTTGTGCCCCTTTAAACATGGAATTTGAAAGGAGTGGGTGATTCTCTATCAATTCACGGTCTCTTGCAAAATAAACAAAGTGTTGTATGCTGTCGTTTTTTACAGGGCACTCGGCATTGAGGTATTTTTTATAAGCATACAAATATCGTTCGCTGTATTTTATTTCCTGAGCTTTTACAGGTATACTGACTGCCGAGAACGCAATAGTCAAAGTAAAAGCAATGGCATTTAACACCTTTTTCCTGTCATGAACTTCTAAGGAATGACTAACCATTGTTGAACGTTGCGTTTTATGGTAGTAGATTATTAACTATAAATTCTCCATCAGCTTCCGATACAAAGCAATCATCGACTTGATGTCGTCTTTATGAACTTTTTCATTCGGTGAATGCGGACTTTGTTCCGGTGCCCCGACAAAACACCAGTCGAACGGATAAGGCGAAGTTTGGAGTTCGCGGCCATCACTTGAGCCCATGCCTTCTACCTCGAGTTGAAAGGGTACTTTACTCTTAGCCGCGATGCCGATAATCTGTTCCACAAACTTTTTTCGCGGAATATTTCTGTCGCGCATGGAGATGGCAACTCCTTTTCCGGGCGCAACACCATCGGTAACCCAGGTGATATCGGAGATAAGCGCCTGTTTTACTTTCCATTTTTCATATATGTATTTGGCGAGATAGGGTACCGAGCCGCCACCATGTTCTTCCCAGGTGCTGAAGATGATCAAACCGTCTTTGAGTGTTTCGGCAACCATCAACGCATTGTAAACACCCAACCGGTTATCGAGGTACGGAGTTTCGATGTACTCTTTGCTCTCGCGGAAGTTGATTTTATAAGTCAGCGAAGTGCCGCGATCGATGGTGCGGCCAAACCGATAGAAGGCATGATTCTCTTTGTCATACTCAAGTTCACATTCAATCAACCCTTTTGAATCTTTGCCCACGAGCTTCGTGCCGGCTTCAGCATCCGGACTGCCAATCGGTAACAGCTGATTAAAGTATCGTACGGTGAAACCAATGCTGTCGATGTGCGCGAAGATGGCCGTACGGGGTTTGCCAAATTTCAAAATGATGCAATCCTGAAATTCCTCTCCATGAATGACTGTGGGTTTGGCTTTCCAATTCTTCTTTTCTTTTGCGATGTACTTCAGGAGAAATTCTTTCATGGGCGATTCTTCCCCCGAAGGTGCATGAATCTCGCAAAGCTGTTTGAGTAGTTTCATGGTGTAAAGATGCGTCATTCGGATGAAAAATTTTTGATTCGATGAAACTGCCCCGGAGAATTTTGATGAATTGATCCCGCAACTGAACATTTCAAAAAAGGGTCGGTGGCGTACCGGCCGCAGTGTTGGTTTTTTTATCTAAATTTTCATGATTAAAATCTTTGGAAACTATGGTTAACGTACTGAACCGGCAAAACTCTGTAGCGAATCAATTTTTACTGGAACTGCGCGACAGGAGTATCCAACAGAATCGTGCGCGGTTCAGGGGAAACATTGAACGACTCGGGGAGCTGATGGCGTACGAAATCTCAAAAGCGTTTTCATACCGTCCGCAAAATGTTCAAACACCTCTGGGCTTATCGGTTGTGAATATTCCAAACGACAATCCGGTATTGATCACCGTGTTGCGCGCAGGCATGCCCTACTTCACCGGCTTTCAGCATGTTTTCGGAGAAGCCGACTGTGGCTTCATTGGCGCATACCGGAAGGAAAGTGAAACGAATCTCACCATAAATCTCGATTACCTCGCGACTCCTTCGCTGGTGAACCGGACATTGCTTCTAATTGATCCGATGCTGGCTACAGGGCAGTCTGTGATCAAATCGGTTAATGCGTTGCTGAAACATGGAACGCCCAAACACGTACATATAGCCGCGCTGGTAGCTGCCCCGGAGGGTGTTGCGTTGCTGCAGAAGAATCTTGCGGTGGCTCATACTATCTGGACCTGGGCTCTTGACGAGAAACTTAATGAGTTGCACTATATTGTTCCCGGACTGGGTGATGCGGGCGATTTAAGTTTTGGCGAGAAATTATAACGCAGCTATCTTCTGCTTTTATAACAGATTGGTGTTTTAAATGCTGTACTTGCTCTCATGACGGAAGAAATACTGAAGGCGATTCCTATTTTTTTCCTGACGATGCTCAAAGTGATCTCAGGCCCGATTGGTGGCTACCTGGCCGGCTTGTCTATGCTGGCTACCGTGTTAGTAACCTTTAGCGGGATGATGGCCAGCGTGCTGTTGTTTACATTCTTCGGAACCTGGCTTCGTGAAAAGATTCTGCACCGGTTCGAAAAAAAGAATCAAAAGCGATTCACCCCCAAGAAGCGCAAGCTGGTAACGCTTTGGAAGAAATACGGACTGGTGGGTGTTGCCGTGCTCACACCCTTGTTATTAACTCCCATTGGTGGAACGATTGTGGCGGTTAGCTTTGGGAGTCCGAAGCAAAAGATTATTCTTTACATGCTCGTCAGCGCGGCCGTCTTTGCCGTGGGCATGACCTTCGCCATTTATGAGTTTGGCGATTTTGTCATGCCCTGGCTGAAAGAATGGTTTGGAATAGGGGCTTAGTCGCCTACTCGAGCAAAACACTTTCGTGTTTCGGATATTTTACTTCATATTGAAGATTGAGTTCTTTTTGTTGTTGCGGATCAATGTTGAGTTCCCATGCAACCTGTCCAGTCTTTTTATCAAATTTTCCTTTTGACAGTTCTACAAGCGTAACAGTGATATCGTCTATAATCGATACCGGAACCTGATCGAACACGGTAAGATTGATTGATTGCGACTTTTTATTCCTCACAACAAGTTTAAATCCTTTTGTTTCCTGGATGCTGCCCGACAGCACTTTGCGTTTGGAGAATTGCTCGTTTTTCTCGCGCGAGATAACAATGCTGCGGTCGCGGCCCAATGAAATACTCAACGTGTCCTGCAGTGATTTTGCATCAAGTATCGAACGGCCAACAAAGGCGTCTTCAAAATAGAGATTAGCTTCGCCTTCCAGCAGACTGTATTGATCCCAATTGATGATGCGTGCCATCAGAAAGGCATCTTTATCAAGCTTTGGGATGGCGTAGTATTCGTAGAGGGCATCGATGTCGTATTTCTTCAAATCGATCATGAGTTTTTCTCCGTTGGATTTCACGGAATAGGGTGTTGCGATCTCAATCTCGACTGTTGTTTGGTTTTCGATGACGTTGGTTGTCAACGGTTGTGTAGCCCGGCCTCTGACGGTCGTAGCCTGATTTCCTAATTCGCGCCTCTGCACAGTCAGGCCTGAGGCAACAACAACCACCTCGTTAAGTGTAGCGGCATCAGATTCCATCGCAACATCGATTTCTGAGCGATTGATTTTTACGGTTTGAGATTTAAGACTTATAAACGAGAACGTCAGATCTGTTGCGCCATTCGGAAGCGTAAGCGCATAGTTTCCATCACCATCGGTCTGGGTACCAATGGTACTTCCTTTTACAAGAACGCTTACCCCCGGTAGCGGTGAGCCATCGTCTGCACTTGTTACGCGGCCCTGAACACTTCGAACAGCGTCCAGGCCGTAATATGTTTTCGGCTGCAGATTCGTGTAACGCGCATAGGTGAGATTCCAGGGCATTAATGTTGGTACCATTCCACTTTGATTCGGACTGCCATTTGAAAACCTCAGCTTAACGTTCTTCCAGTCAATGCCGGTATTCTGAAACAATTCGGCTTTGTAAATGAGCTGTAGCGGACTATTGATGTCTTTCACCCGTACATCATATTTCGGGTACCAGCCTGCGTTGTCAACCATGTATGTAATTGTGAACTTTCCACTCGTTTGTGTGTCCGCATTTACCCGAATCGTGATTTCTCCCGAGGGCCAAACACGCAACGTATACAATTCTTGCAATTGCCGCTGTAGCGCACTTATTTCGGCATTCTTCGCCTCGATGCTTTTATTGATCTTAATTTCTTCAGTTTTTATTTTTGAAACTTCTGCTTCGTAGAAATCCATTGTTTGTTTGAGCTGCGCGATAGGAGTTTCCGAGTTTTGACCCCGAAGTTTTTTATTTTCATTTAGAATACTCTGTTTTTCTTTTAAAACTGCCAATCGAGCATTTTCATAAGACACAGCCAGATAAATCGCTTCCGTCACTTTCGTTAAGCTATCTGCTTTCTCATTTTTTTGAAGTTCTTCAAGATGATTAAGGGAATGATTGACAGACAAGATTGTAAAGTCGCCCGTGGCTTTTACCTGGATGCTTTTTTCATCCACAAACGATGAAAGACCTTTCACTCTAAGAATCGTGTTTCCCTGAGGGATGACAACCGATCCGGTTTCAAAGATTTGGGCCCCTTTCAGGAAAACGGTGACTTCTCTAATCTCTGTTTTTAGTTCTTTCTCTTTAAAGTTCTGAGCATACGATAATAAGGTGCCGAGCACCAGGGTGGTGGTGAGGAGGAATCTCATAGGTTGTTTTTTGAGAATAGATGCGGAGTACATCTTTATTCCACAAAAAATCACAAGAAATACTGCGCTATTCCTGACTAAAGTATGATTGAATTTTTTCGGCTGAGAGGTCGGTGGTGAAAACCACTTGAGGCTTTTGATCGGTCGCCAGGAAGATTAACACCCAGGGTGAATTTTGTTTCTCAAGATCAAAATACCATTCGCGGATCACGTTGCGATACCGTACAAATCGTTTCGAAGAGGTAACGTTCTTTATCCCGAGCGAGTCAAGCAGCTGCACGGCTTCGCTTTGATAAAAGCTCGCATCATCAAAAATGGTTGAAAGTTCGTCTTCGCTGTATTCTTTTTCCATCTCACTAATCTGTTTGTCGCTGGGTTGCACAATCAACACGAGCGAACCGGATAGTTCCTGCACGGCTGTGTCGGTTATCGCATCGACCAAAAAGCCCTCGAGTGTTGGCATATCGGGGATATCGGCTTGCGCCTGCGCACGTAACGTGTCGGGCTTCTGCTTTAACAATGTGGCAAGATGTTGTACGGCTTTCGAAAGACCTTCGTAGTACATCGCTTTTCTGAAGTCAGGTGTCATGTCATCGCGAATGATTTCGGCTGCGCGATCATTTGTGACCATGCTCTCCAGAGCGGAACCTACCTCGATTCTCATGCTCCTATCATCAATGGCAACGGTAAATAAAATTTTATTAGCCGAGTCTGGAGACCAGGCATTGGCCGTTCGCAGGGAGTATTCTTCAATCGCCTCGCCCCGCAGGGTCTTGATAATTATAATGCCGACCCGCGAGCCTACACTGTCCTCCAGATTTTTAATCTGTTTAGCCAGATCATCATATTGCCGTTGTGTAAGAACCTGAACGGAGTCGCGGATGAATACCGAGGCTGTTTGAGTGGTGTCTTTTGTTCCGCAGGCAACTGCAAAAATAAGCAATACAAACAGGAATGGCGTAAGTCTGGTTTTCATATCAGGAAGGTAGGAAATAGCGGTTATTAGTCGGATAAAATTTCAATGCCGGAAACTCGCTGCGGAATCCAAACGGTCATTTCGCCTTTGCCCCGGTGTGCCCATGCGTAGTATGGGATGGCCGTAACCGGCTGAGCTTTTGTTTGAACCGAATTTTTTTCTTTGTCGACCATCACGGCAATTCCATTTCCCTGCAAGGTCATCACACCCTTGAGTAGTGCAGGCTGAAATTGTGTTGTGAAGGTTGATGTCTCCGGAACGATCACATTGCTGGTGGCGCCAAAATTATCGGGCGACTCGAGGCAGTAAATAAGCGGCCCGAATTGCAACGCGATCTTTCCCTTGTTGTTAATGACTTTTTCGTTCGAGATAATTTTCTCCACGGTCATGGGAAGCTCAAGCTGGATGTGATCACCCTTTTTCCAGGTTTTGTTAATCACCGCATAGCCGTTGTCCATCGTGTATTCGGTTAGCTTACCATTAACCAGTATGATAATTTTTTTGCCGGGCGTATGTGAGAATGTATACAGATCAGAAGGAATGGCTTGCCCCTGCGCCCAGCCCGGAATGCGGATGCGCACGGTAAACGCGGTGGAGGAAGCTGGCTCGATGCTGAATGAAAGATTTCCGTCCCACGGATAGTTGTTCTGTTGCGTGATGGTGACGTTTTTTGAATTGATGATGATGTTGCTTGTGCTGGTCGCGAACAGGTTGATGTATACGTTGTTTTCTTTCAGCGCGTACATGTATCCCGGAATGGAAGGAATCAATCGGGTGATGTTGGTCGGGCAGCAGGAGCACGTGAACCAGCCCGCGCGCGCGGCTTCCATGTCGGCATGCTTATAGTGATTTTTGATTTCCATTGCGTTCGTGTAGAAGAACGATTTTCCATCCATGCCCACGCCCGAAAGCAAGCCGTTGTAAAGCGACTTTTCGAGAATGTCGATATACTTGCTCTCACCGTGCAACTGAAACATGCGCTGGTTCCAGTATACATTGGCAATGGCTGCGCAGGTTTCGTTGTAGGCGGTTGCATTCGGTAGCTCATAGTTTCCGCCAAAGCGTTCGCCATCGCCTACAGCACCTACGCCACTCTGGACGTAAATTTTTTTCTGCACCACATTATTCCAGATTTTATCAATCGCATTCAAAAAGTCCTTGTCTTCCGTTAGTGCGGCTACATCGGCCATGGCCGCATATAAATATCCGGCACGTACTGCATGCCCGATGGCTTCGTCCTGCTTCACAACCGGTTTATGGTCCTGCCAGTACGAACCGTTTTTGAACGGGTCCTTGCTGAGCGAATCATATTGGTGATTGCCACGCTCTTCGATAAAAAACTTCGCGGTGTTCAGGTATTCTGTTTTTCCGGTAATGCGGTAGAGTTTCACTAAACCCATTTCGATTACCTCGTGGCCCGGGGCAACATGTTTACGGTCGGGGCCGAAAACAGAACACACGAGATCGGCATTTTTTATGGCGATGGTTAACAAGTTCTTTTTGCCGGTGGCGAGGTAGTGTGCAGCTGCGGCCTCGTACAGGTGGCCGGCATTATAAAGCTCATGACTATGTTCCCGTTCTTTCTCCCAGCGCTCTTTGCCGAGCCAGGGGTGGACGTTCAGCGGGTTGATCGTGCGCGCGGTGTAGAGGTAGCCATCGGGTTCCTGCGCGCGGCCGATGATGTCGATCAGGGAGTCGATGTACAATTCCAGTTTTTTATCCGGGATGAGGCTGAGCGAGAACGAAGCGCCCTCGATGGTTTTGTACACGTCTGTATCATCGAACGGATACACGGTGCAGAATTTTCCGCTTCGTGCTGCGGCCATTTCGAAATTTTTAACGCGGCCTGTTGTTTCGCAGCGCTCGAACGACGCGGGAATGGTAACCGTATGGTTAGTTTGAATCCGCGGAAGCCAGAATTTATCGGTAAGTTTTACGCTGGTGAACGGAACCGATGTGATGGGATAATCTTTTTTCTGGGCGAAGGTAAACAGGCACGATGTGCAAATCGCTAAACCTAAGAAGAGTCGCTTCATAAGGATCGAGTTTCCTTACAAAGTAGAAAAATGCATTCAATAATTTATTATAGCGATGAGTTGCTTGTTAGATTCCTCAACCTGGCCAACCAACATAAATTTCTTAAGTTTTGAGTTATTTGAAGATAGCCACCCCATAATTTGCTCAGTGCTCTCTTTTAGTGGTACTTTTTTTTGGGTTCTTTGGTAGTACTCCAGTACGCCCCCGCATGCAAGGTCTGCTACAGCTAGAAAGTCGCTATTAAGAATCAAGTGATTGTCAAAAATGTACTTTAAAGGCTTTTGTTTGGCCTCAAATACTTGGCGAAATTTTGATAACATCTCGAGGGTTTCGACCGACTTTGTTTGATGGGCTCCAAATATGTCGTCCCGATCGGAGTACCATATAATCGAAGTTTTCTCGTCCAAAAAATATTTTTCTAAAAATGACAGAATTGATAAGACATCAGAGATTTTTCTAAGTATATGCACTTTCCATCTGCCAAGACCTAGCTCTTCAATTTTTTTTGCTTCTTTATGCGTTACACGGGTAAAATAATCAGGTGACTTCTTGTCAATTAGAACGGTTAAAATCATTCCCTCTACGTCATCGAAAATTTTTAGAAATCGTGGTAGGATTCTACTTCTCACTTTATCTCCCATTTTTTTGTATTCGATGAAAGATCCATCCTTCCATTCTCGTTCGGTTTCTCTTAGTTCAATAATTTTGTGACAAACTTCCAGGGAGGATAGCTTGTCAAGTATCAAGAATGAGTATGATTTGTATGAGTCCTCATTCCTTTCCCCTGCATAGTCGGAAAATACAATCACTTCGCTTGAACGTTGAAATGAGGGAAGTTCAAATCCTTTGCTTTTGAGACTTTGGAAGAACTCTCGCAAAAGATCAATACCTGTAATCTGGATCCGCATCATTAACAGAAGAGTTACTTCACCTCCTCATCCGGCAGCACTTCGATGTCGCGGATAAGCACTCTCTTTGAAATAGCCTGACCGGTTTTGGTAGCGGCTAATCCGCCCAGCGCGGTTTCTTTGTACCGGGTTTCCATGCTGGCGCCAATTTCACCCATCGCTTCAATCACTTCATCTACCGGAATAACACTGCTTACATTTGCCAAACCGATTTGTGCGGAACTGTTCGCGATCGCAGCAGCACTTGCATTGCGCACCACACAGGGAACTTCCACCAGTCCCGCGACCGGATCGCAGACTAACCCCAGCATGCACTGAACGGTAATGGCAACCGCGTTGAAGATCTGATCGGTGTTTCCACCCAGGCAATACACGATTGCGCCTGAACCCATCGCTGCTGCGGTTCCGGTCTCGGCCTGACAACCCCCCACCGCTCCCGCAATGCTGGCCTTCTGTTCCATGATCAGCGCGATGCCGGCAGCCAGCAACATGGCTTCGAGAATTTTTTTGTCATCAACCTGATGAATTTCCTGAAGCGTGTATAACACACCGGGCATGATGCCACTGGCACCTGCAGTAGGGGCGGCCACAATGCGGCCCATGCAGGAGTTAACTTCTTTTGCGGCAAGCGCACGCGAGATCAGGTTTTGAAATTCTTTTGACAGAACGGGCGTGGGATAGTTGTAAACTTTTTTCGCACCATTGTTGATCATGCCCGAGCGCGAAGTCATGTCTTCCGTGAGGCCGGTTTGCACGGCATCTTTCATCACATCCCACGCGCGGGCGAGGCCGTCCCAGATTTCTTTTTCGGTCCGGTTTTTTTGTGTGCATTCGTACTCCACCACTACCTGTACCAGCGACATGTTTTTTTCGGTGCTGTACTGTTTCCACGAAGCAAATGACTCGAAAAGGAATGCCATAATGTTGTGTTTAATCGTCAGGTGAGTGTTTGCGCTACGTCAATTTTTGTGTGCTCTATCGAAGAATCCTCGCTATGCCCGGAAAGACTTCGAACGACAAAATACTGCATTTCAAACGATTGAAACAATTCTTTAGTTCAGTCCGGCAAGGTCAAGAATCTTCTGAATCGTAACAATGCTCACCATGATCAGGAACACAATGGTGACAGCCCGTGACGACATGCGGTGACTGATTACTACCCCGAGCGGTGAGCCGATGAGTACCCCGATCGCCAGTGGCAACACCAGCGGGAAAATGATCAAGCCCTGACTTCCTGCCACGGCCAATGTGTCGCCAAAAAACATGTTATAGAGCGTAAGCCATAGGGCGATCAGAAAGATCACCCCAAACGAAATCGATTTTGCTTTTTTGATGTCGACCTTTTGCCAGATGTTTAGCAAGGGTATCAACACGGTTCCGCCACCAAGGCCCGTAAAGCCCGCGATGGTTCCGCCTAAAATGCCTGTCAGCGTAAGCTTCACGGGAGTGACATGTTCTTTTTCTGCGCTCGATAACTTCAGTTTGCGGAATGTTTGCAAGATGATAATCAGCATGAAGCCAATGATAATGGAGTTGAAAACTGTTTTTGAGTAGAAGGTGCTGCCTACAATCCATTCAAACACCAGAAAGGAACAGATCACGGCAAACACGCCAACCCAAAGCGTTTCTTTCCAGAAGAACATTTTTTGCCGCATGGTGGTAATGACGTTCGCGAACGATGAAACCAGCGTGGCAAAGATTGTATTGGCAATGATTACGCTCACGATCTGTGATTCCGGTACACCGTATTGCATCAGCATAATCGGAATAACCCCAAGCATCACAATACCTGTACCCAAGCCGGTGAGCCCGGCAATAAGTCCGCCCACAACTCCCGCCAGCACGTAAAGCAGATTTAGAAGCATTAATTTTTTGAAAGCGGTAAATTACCCAAAAAACAATCCAATGAAATACTTTCTGTTCCCTGCACTCTTGTTTCTTGTTTTTCAACTACACGGCCAGTCTTCGGATGCAACTACCATCCGAACAATTTATGATGAAGCACTGGCCCGCGGTAAGTCGTACGAGATGCTGGAATACCTGACTACCAAAATCGGATCCCGGTTAAGCGGGTCGCCGGGTGCGGCAGCTTCTGTCGAGTGGACACGTCACATCATGCAGAACTTTGATTTTGATTCAGTATGGCTTCAACCCGTAATGGTTCCGCATTGGGAACGCGGGCAGCAGGAAGTTGGCCGCGTGTTAAATTCAAAAAAGATGGGAACCGTTGAGCTCAACGTTTGTGCACTTGGAAACTCCATCGGTACCGGACCGGAAGGTGTGACGGGTGTTGTGGTGGAGGTGAAGAGTTTCGATGATTTGAAGCGACTGGGTGAAAAGAATATCAAAGGCAAGATTGTTTTCTTTAATCGTCCGATGGATCCCACACAGATTCAGACCTTCACAGCCTATGGTGGCGCAGTTAACCAGCGTGGTACCGGTGCGAGTGAAGCCGCAAAGTACGGAGCCGTGGGTGTGATCGTTCGTTCGATGGGGATTAATCCGGAAGATTATCCGCATACGGGTTCACTCGGATATGCTCCGAATGTTCCTAAAATTCCTGCGATCGCAGTAAGTACGAAGCATGCGGATTTGTTAAGCAGTTTGTTAAAGAATGATTCAGGGTTGCAGTTTTACTTTGAAACGCATTGCCAGATTTTTCCGGATGCGCCTTCGTTCAATGTTGTCGGCCAGATTAACGGCTCGGAGTATAAAGATGAGATCATTGTTGTTGGTGGCCACCTCGATTCGTGGGACCTGGCTCAGGGCGCGCACGATGACGGTACTGGTTGTGTGCAGTCAATCGAAGCGTTGCGCATTTTCAAAGCCATGGGTTACAAGCCGAAACGCACCATCCGGGCGGTGATGTTCATGAATGAAGAAAACGGATTGCGGGGCGGAACGGAGTATGCAGCTCAGTCGGCATTGAAAAAGGAAAATCATATAGCGGGCATTGAGTCAGACCGGGGCGGGTTTACACCGCGCGGGTTTACGCTGAGCGGAACCGATGCTGCAAAAGCGAAAATCAGAAGCTGGAAAAATTTATTTGAGCCTTACGGATTAACGGATTTTGAGCAGGAGGGGGGCGGAGCGGATATCAGTCCGCTGGCACCGCAGGGCACAACGCTGATCGGCCTTCTACCTGATTCTCAGCGCTATTTCAGTTACCACCATACACCTGAAGACACGTTTGATAAAGTCGACAAACGGGAACTGGAGCTGGGTGCAGCGTCTATGGCTGCGCTGATTTATTTAATCGATATCCACGGACTGAAATAATAACGTTCGGGCTGCAGCGTTTTATGATTGTAACTAAACGTATAATCGTATGGAACAGGCAGCTGGAAATGTGAAGAGAGGAAACCATGTGATCAATAAAATCAGACGGATTTCCGGGATGATGGATGCGCGTGAATACTGGAACTTTGTGGCCGGAACAGCCGTCATTACCTTGGGTGTGATCGGGGTGTTGTGCTATCTGTTTGTGTAGCGACTACATTTCCACTTCTCCAATAAATTCTCCCTGCTCAAGGATGTAGATCATTTTATCCGGATCCTGATCGTTGAGCCGCAGAATTCCTTTGATTTCAATCGGCTTATCGTGAAAGCTGAGTGGTTGTTTCATCGTTACTTCCACAACGGATTCAGGGCCGCCTACACCGCAAAAGAAGCATGCGTTGATCGGCATGGAGGAGAACATAAACTTGGCGCCTTTTGACCCGGTGTCGAACGGGATCATGTAGCCCGGCAGGGTGATAACTTTACCGTTGAGTGCTTTCGCGGAGGCGCTGAAGATGGGCTTGTCGTACTCGCCCAGCTTATCTTTCTTCTTTTCGAATTTTATATCGTACAGCTTTGGCCACACCAGCGATGGGAAGCCGGTATATTTATTTTGGGCTGCGCCCGATAAGGCGCAACCCATAAAAATCAATGCTGCTAATAGTTTTCTCATTATGCTTCTACACTTTCTTTCTTCGCATACTCTTCAACCGGCAGACAACTGCAAACCAGGTTCCGGTCGCCATACGCGTTGTCGATCCGGCTCACCGAAGGCCAGAACTTAGCATCCTTCACAAACGGAAGCGGATAAGCCGCTTTTTGTCTGCCGTATGGACGGTCCCAAACATCGGCTGTGATCACCGCTGCGGTATGAGGCGCGTTCTTCAATACGTTGTTTTCTTTGTCAGCGCTGCCTTCTTCCACTTCGCGGATTTCATTTCTGATTTCAATCAACGCATCGCAGAAGCGATCAAGTTCTTCCTTTGGTTCACTTTCCGTTGGTTCGATCATCAGCGTTCCGGCCACCGGGAATGACACCGTAGGTGCGTGGAACCCGTAATCCATCAATCGCTTCGCAATATCTTCAACTTCAATGCCAGACTTCTTGAAGTCACGGCAATCGAGGATCATTTCGTGCGCACAACGGCCGTGAGTACCAGTATACAGAATTTTGTAATGTCCGCTCAGGCGCTCTTTCATGTAATTGGCGTTGAGGATAGCCAGCTTGGTTGCATTGGTTAATCCTTCGCCACCCATCATCGCGATGTATGCGTAAGAAATTGCCAGGATGCTTGCGCTTCCCCATGGCGCAGCGGATACTGCGTGGATAGCTTTTTCGCCACCGGTTTTCACAACTGCATGTCCCGGAAGGAATGGCTTCAACTTATCGTTTACGCAAATCGGTCCCATGCCGGGGCCACCACCACCGTGCGGAATACAGAATGTTTTATGAAGGTTCAGGTGACAAACATCGGCACCGATGTTAGCCGGAGAGGTAAGGCCAACCTGTGCATTCATGTTTGCTCCGTCCATGTATACCAAACCGCCATGCTTGTGAATCGTTTCGCAAATCTCCACGATCGATTCTTCAAACACCCCGTGTGTGGAAGGATACGTCACCATGAGGCACGAAAGCTTGTCTTTGTATTGTTCGGCTTTCGCTTTCAGATCGGCTACATCGATTTTTCCTTCTTCGTCTGATTTCACAATCACCACATCCATGGCCGCCATCACTGCGCTTGCAGGGTTTGTACCGTGAGCCGATGCAGGGATCAG
This sequence comes from Cyclobacteriaceae bacterium, assembly GCA_016786495.1. Lineage (GTDB taxonomy): Bacteria > Bacteroidota > Bacteroidia > Cytophagales > Cyclobacteriaceae > UBA2336. The sequence goes on along the minus strand of JAEUUJ010000090.1, from coordinate 10,488 downwards.
CGCAACATTGCGGTGATGATCATTGCGGTTGGCATGATACGCACGGATTACCATCAGGCCGGCATATTCGCCCTGCGCACCGCTGTTGGGTTGCAGCGAAACGCCTGTGAAGCCTGTGATCTCCGCAAGCCATGCTTCAAGGTTTTTAGTAATCTCGGCATAGCCTTGTGCCTGTTCAGCCGGAACAAACGGGTGGATGTTACCCAGTTCGGGCCATGTTACCGGAATCATTTCGGTTGTTGCGTTCAGCTTCATGGTACAGGATCCTAATGAGATCATCGAGTGTACCATGGAAAGATCTTTGTTCTCGAGCTTCTTAATGTACCGCAGCATTTCATGTTCGGAATGATGCGAACTGAATACCGGGTGTGTCATGAATGACGAAGTGCGAACCAACGATGAAGGCCAGCTTACGCTATCGCTCGCTTTCGCAGAAACAGCTTTTCCGCCACTAAAAATACTCAGGATTGCCTGAACGTCTTCCTGTGAGCTGGTTTCATCCAATGAGATACCCACGTGATTGTCGCTGAAGTATCGAAAGTTAATTCCGTGTTCGAGTGCTTTTTTCTGAATGGCGTTTTTATCGGCAACGGCAACTTTCAGCGTATCGAAATAATGCTCGTTTACCTGCTTCAGGCCTAACGATGTTAAACCATTGTCCAGCATTTTAGCAAGTGCGTGAACGCGACCGGCAATTTTCTTCAAACCATTTGCTCCGTGGTACACTCCGTACATACCCGCCATTACCGCGAGTAATACCTGTGCTGTACAAATGTTGGATGTTGCTTTTTCCCTGCGGATGTGTTGTTCACGGGTTTGCAACGCCATGCGATATCCGGAGTGACCCTGCGCATCGATTGATGCACCAATAATCCGGCCCGGCATCTGACGTTTGAATTCATCTTTCGTGGCGAAGAATGCCGAGTGCGGTCCGCCAAAGCCCATAGGCACACCAAAGCGCTGGCTGGAGCCGACAACAATATCCGCATCCATTTCACCGGGTGACTTCAACAATGTCAGTGCAAGCAGGTCGGATGCTACGGCAACGAACACATCGTTTTCATGTGCCGCCTGGATAAAGGCAGTGTGATCTTTAATGGCACCGTTGCTGTCGGGATACTGAATGAATACCGCGAACAGATTCGGGTCGGTAATATCAAGCTTGCTGATGTCGTCTACCACCAGTTCTACACCGATCGGTGTTGAGCGTGTTCTCAGTACATCGATGGTTTGCGGGAATACGTTTTGATCTACAAACAGTTTGTGACCGTTCTTTTTAGAAGCCTTGCGTGAAGCGTACAGCAGGTGCATGGCTTCCGCGGCAGCGGTTCCTTCGTCAAGCAGCGAAGCGTTGGCGATTTGCATACCGGTTAAATCAATTACCATCGTCTGGTAATTGATCAATGCCTCCAAACGACCCTGAGCAATTTCTGCCTGGTAAGGGGTGTAGGCCGTATACCAGCCCGGATTTTCAAGAATGTTCCGCAGGATTACACCGGGAGTTATGTTCGGGTAGTAGCCCATCCCGATGTAGGATTTATTGATCTTATTTTTTGAGGCAATGGCCTTAAATTCTCTCAGAAATTCGAACTCAGTCCGGGCGGCCGGAAGGTTCAGTGGTTTTTTCAGGCGAATGTTGGCCGGAACTGTCTGGCCGATCAGTTCGTCAACCGAGGCAGCTTTAACAACGCTCAGCATTTCATTTACCTGTTTTGCATCCGGTGCATTGTGGCGGGATTCAAACTTTTCCTGGTACTGGGAATCGATTTTCATATCAGAAACAGTGGTTTTATCGTAGTGGGATTAAAAAATCAGGCACAAAGGTAAAGGAGTAAAAACACAATTAACAGGCAGCGGGTAAAATCCACGGATATTATTACCACTCCCGTAAAAATGCGTTCGCCCCTCATGTTTTGACCGCTGAAATGTCAAAAATCTGGTGATATTTGGCTTATAACAAAAACCTTTACGCATGAAGTTCAAAATAGTGTTAGTGTGGGCCTTGCTGCTAACCTTCGTGGTTAACGCCCAGAATCCGGATGCCAAAAAATACGGCAGCCAGATTACGGCAGATCAATTAAAAGAATATCTATCGATTATAGCTTCGGATGCGCTGGAAGGCCGTGAAACCGGTACCCGTGGACAGAAGATGGCCGCAGCGTTTATCGCAGCGCACTTCCAGGAACTGGGTTTCAAAGCCCCGGTAAATGGCAGCTACTACCAGCCGGTTGAACTGTACTCAAGCATGACAGGAGAAGCCTATCTGAAAGTTGGTCAAACCCGCCTCGACAACTTCTCCGGGATCATTTACTCCGGTACTGCCGACTCAGGTGGTGAAGTTTCATTGCCTGTTGTTTTTGCAGGATATGGATCAGAAGCTGAATTCAACCAGGTTGACGTAAAAGACAAGGCTGTTGTTCTGCTGGCAAAAGAAATGCGCATGCGCGGAAACCCGGTTGTTAAAATGGCCCAGGACAAAGGCGCAAAGCTGATCCTCCTCTGCGCACATGAAACACTGGCGGAATTTGATAACATCGCTGGCCAATTCAAGAACTTCATGAGTGGTGGACGGATAAGCCTGACAAAGCCACAACCAGGCAATGCAGCCGTAACCATGGTTGTATCGAACGTAACCGTTGAGAAGATTTTCAATACTACGTTGGCTAAACTGAAAGATGCCACGGCAGCAGATGCCAAGAAAACTCCGTTGAAGAAATTCAAAGGTGCCAACGTTCAATATAAAGTTACAACGGAAGTAAAAACCATATACTCCGACAACGTGTTGGGCTACCTGGAAGGAACCGACAAAAAGGACGAGCTTGTTGTAATTACTGCGCACTACGATCACATCGGTAAGATGAAAGGCGGAACTGGCGACCTGATCAACAATGGCGCTGACGATGATGGGTCAGGAACAGTTTCGGTTCTGGCGATCGCAAAAGCATTTGCACAAGCTAAGAAAGAAGGTAAAGGTCCACGCAGAAGTATCTTGTTCATGACCGTAACCGGTGAAGAAAAAGGTCTGCTGGGTTCTGAATACTATTCCGAGCACCCGGTGTTTCCGCTGACCAGTACCGTAGTTGATTTAAACATCGACATGGTAGGCCGCAGAGACCCTCAGCACAAGGATGGCACGTATGTTTATGTGATTGGTTCCGACAAGCTTTCGGCCGACCTGCATGAACTCAGCGAACGCGTAAATAAAGAAAATCTGAACATCGCGTTCGACTACACGTACAACGATCAGAACCACCCTGACCGCCTCTACTACCGCTCCGACCACTGGAACTTTGCGAAGAAGAACATTCCAATTGTTTTCTACTTCGATGGTATCCATGAAGATTATCACAAGCCAAGTGACGAAGTAAGCAAAATTGAATTTGACCTCATTGAGAAACGCGCTCAGACGGTATTCTTCACCGCGTGGGAAATTGCTAACCGCGACAATCGTTTGAAGGTAGATGAAGAAAAGAAGATCAAGGATTAACCCCTGATTAGTCATAAAAAAGAAACCCTGGCGATACGTCAGGGTTTTTTTATTGTCCGGTGGATCTGGTCTGATCAGGATGAGATGGCCTTCAATACATCGTGGCGGGTGATGATGTGCACTTTTTGATTTTCATCACGCACCAAAACCGCTCTGTTCTCTTTGTTCAGGAAGGATGATAACACATCCAGCGTACTGTCGGGGGCAACAAACTGCATCGGCTTGTCCATCACCTCGGCAATTGCTTTGTTTTTCAATTCCGGGTCTTCCATGATTTTCTCCAGCAGCATGGATGAGCTTACGCTTCCCACGAAGTGTTCGCCTTCCGTTACCGGGATCTGGTCGATGCCCTCTTTGTTCATCAGCAGAATTGCTTCGCTTACTTTGGCTTTGTTAGCAACCGTGCACAACGAATCTTTTCCGTTCCGGCTATGAATAATATCGCGGGCGGTAGACGCAAACATGCGCGTTTCCAGGAACCCGTGATCCTTCATCCAGTTGTCGTTGTATACTTTAGCCAGATAGCGCGTGCCATGATCCGGCAACAGGATAACCATTACATCGTCTTGTTTGAGATGCTCTTTTGCATATTCCAGCGCTCCGTGTACCGCTGATCCGCTCGACCAGCCTACGAACATTCCCTCTTCACGCGACAGCCTGCGGGTCATCAGGGCGCCATCCTTATCCGTCACTTTTATGAACAGGTCGATCACACTGAAATCAACGTTTTTCGGAAGGATGTCTTCCCCAAACCCTTCGGTCAGGTAAGGATAGATTTCGTTCTCATCGAAAATGCCGGTCTCTTTGTACTTTTTGAACACGGAGCCATAGGTATCAATGCCCACGGTAACGAGTTTCGGATTTTGCTCCTTCAGGAATTTAGCCGTTCCGCACATCGATCCCCCGGTACCCACCGTAGCCACGTAATGCGTGATTTTACCTTCGGTTTGTTTCCAGATTTCAGGACCGGTTGCCAGGTAGTGAGCTTTGGCATTTGACGGGTTGTCGTACTGATTCGGATAAATCGAGTTGGGAATTTCTTTGTTCAGCTTTCTGGCGACAGAATAATACGAACGCGGATCGTCAGGGGCAACGTTGGTCGGACAAACGATCACCTCTGCGCCTACGGCACGCAGAATGTTGATTTTCTCCTGTGATTGTTTATCCGCCATGGTAAAAATGCAGCGATAGCCTTTCGCAATCGCGGTCAGCGCCAGGCCCATCCCAGTATTGCCGGATGTTCCTTCGATGATCGTTCCACCCGGTTTCAAGATTCCGGCCGCTTCAGCATCTTCAATCATTTTCAGGGCCATGCGGTCTTTCGTGGAGTTGCCCGGGTTGAAATATTCAACCTTGGCCAGCACGGTGCCGGGAATGCCTTTAAAAATCTTATTGAGTTTCACCATGGGCGTATTGCCGATGGTTTCAACGATTGAGTTATAGTAGTTCATACAACAAGTAAGGGCACAAACTTACGAAAAACCCGCAAAGCAGTTTTGAGATCAGGCTACGCCTGCGAGGAGGTATAAAACGGCCATTCTTACCGCAACTCCGTTTTCAACCTGGTCGAGAATGATGGAGTGTGACGAATCGGCTGCATCGCTGCTTAATTCGACACCGCGGTTGATCGGTCCCGGGTGCATCAGTACGATTTCTTTTTTCAGGCTATCCAGCATTTTCTTATTGATGCCGTAGTAGAGCGAGTATTCGCGCAGCGAAGGGAAATATTTGATATGCTGTCGCTCCAGCTGGATGCGAAGTACATTCGCCACATCACACCAGTCGAGTGCTTTTTTAACATCGTATTCCACCAGCACGCCCAGTTGATCGAGAAATTTTGGCAACAGGGTAGGCGGTGCGCACACCATCACTTTGGCACCCAGTTTTTGCAGCGCAAAAATATTCGACAAGGCAACACGGGAGTGAAGGATATCGCCAATGATGGCAATCTTTTTTCCGGTAACGCTGCCAAGCTTTTCACGGATGGAGTACGCATCGAGCAACGCCTGGGTGGGGTGTTCGTGCGTTCCGTCACCGGCATTCACAATGTTGGCTTTGATGTGGCGCGAAAGAAAGTGCGGGGCACCCGCACTGGCGTGCCGCATCACAATCATGTCGACCTTCATGGCCAGGATGTTGTTCACGGTGTCGAGCAGGGTCTCGCCTTTTTTGACAGAACTGTTCGAAGCCGAGAAGTTGATCACATCGGCTGATAGTCTTTTCTGTGCCAGTTCGAACGATAAACGCGTGCGCGTTGAATTCTCAAAAAATACGTTGGCAATGGTAACATCCCGCAGGGACGGGACTTTCTTAATCGGGCGGTTGATAACCTGCTTGAAGTTATCGGCTGTTTCAAAAATAAGTTCTATGTCTTCGCGTGTGATGTCTTTAATTCCCAGCAAATGCTTTTGACTCAGTTTCGACATAGCCTCAATCCTTATTAATCAGCCAGATTTTATTGTTGTTACCTTTTTCTTCCAGCTCAACCAATACTTTTTGTGAGGCGAGCGTGTTTACGATTTTACCGACATAATCCGGGGCGATCGGTAAATCGCGGTTATATTTTCGGTCAATCAGAACCAATAGTTCTACCTTTTCAGGACGACCAAACGAGATCATCGCATCCAGTGCAGCACGAACGGTGCGGCCGGTGAATAATACGTCATCGACCAGCACAACCTTTTTACCTTCAATCACAAAGGGAATTCTGGTTTCGGTTGCCTTCACGGGAATTTCCCGGCGCCTGTAGTCATCGCGGTGGAAGGTGGTGTCGAGCAACCCGAGGGGAACCGGTTTCCGGAGAATTTTCTCCAGCTTCTGATGAATGATTTCGGCCAGCAGAACACCTCTTGGCTGAAGGCCAATGATCACAGTTTCTGCGAAATCGCGGTGATTTTCAATTAATTGCTGGCAAAGACGGCTTAGAGTGATATCAAGAAGATCGGAATCGAGAATTAGTTTCTTCTGCATAAGCCGAACGCAAATATACAGAAATATCAGACGCGTTGTTAATCGATCTTAACCCGGTTTACGTAAAAAATGTCTTTTACTTTCCCGTCCTCATACTTTACCGTCTGGTATCCGTACAGGTAGAAGTTGTTGTTGAACCAATGCCGTATTCTGCCGTCTTTACTGTCGGAACGGATATAATCCCCGGGACTATTCATTTTCACTTTTTGTGTTGACATTGAAACTTCACCATCCTGGAGGTTGATTTTTTTAATGATCAGTTCAGTTTCTTTTTTATACAAGAAGTAAAGGTTGTCGTTGGTTAAATAGAAATCCGTGATCTGGTTTAGCGTAGGCATCCGTAAATCTTCCATGTCGATGCTGAAGTCGGCAGTTATCGTTCCTGTTGCATCGAACAGAACCACTTCCGATTGCACGGTTCTGATCTCCTGGGTGTTGCTGATATTATCGCCATAGTAGCGGGCATCATTGGTATTGTACATGCCTGATCCGGGATAGTACGGTCCGTACATGTTGCCATACGGACTGTAACCATAGGCATACGGACTATAACTGCGGGGTGAATAATTATCTTTCGATGGAATATACGTTTCGGCCAGCAGGATAAAACCTTTGTCGTGCTCGAGAATGTTGTGCGGCACAATGTAGTTCGAGAAGTCTGCATCGCCTTGTGATTCGAGCACGCGCTTCGTCCGCTCTTTTATTTTTTCAGCACGTTTTGGTTTCAGATGATCGAGGTAGTGTTCAAGCTCGCCCAGGTAGGTAAATTTTATTTTTTGTTCGGCAAACGGATTTACCGGTACAGCGTAAAATCCGGAAGATTGCCGCGCCCCGGTATTCCCCCAGGTGCCAAGGATCATCAGGTCGTCCCGCTTCAGGTTACTGCTGATGCCGGTTTGTAACGCATGATTTTCAATGGAGATCACATCTTCAATCAGTTGTTTGCCGGAAGGATCAAAAGTTTGGAAAATGATTTTGTTGTTATCGCGATTTTCACGGCTGATGAGAATGGTGTTGAAAGTTTGATTCTCATTCACGCGCACATCTACCAATTCGGTTCGCTTTTTAAAAAAGCCGGGAATGATCTTGAAATTTTTTGCAGAAGGGATGTAGATAAATACACCGGGCTCCTCACCAACGTCACCTCCGAATATAAAATTGTCACCGCATTTATTGAAGTGGGTGAGGTTAATCTTCAGGTCAGTGACGACTTTAAGCCGTTGCTGTTCGTATGACGCAAGATCAACAGAGATAATTTCCATGTCACCGCGGATTTCATTCTTGATAAAGAGAAAGTGCACAAATCCGTTGGAGTGCTCATACCCAACCAGATTGCCCTGATTGTCGACCTCCAGTTCAAGCGTTTTGCGTGCGGTTACTGTGGAATCCAGCAGAATCAGTTCCCAGATGCGGTTGCGATCGTTGAACTTGAATTTTTTCCGGAACAGCGCGAGTCCGTCTGCCTTCAACGGAATAATCGTAAAATCCTCATCACTATTCCGTTGAACGATTTCATAGCGTTCTGCCTGCTGCACTTGTGCATACACACTCGCGAGCGATACGATACACGATACGAGCAAGATTATCCGAAGCATACAATAGTGGAACGCTTTTCTAAACTGATTATTTTCCTTCGCTCAGCGCGAGTATTTGGTCAAATTCCTCCGGTTTAACGGGTTGCACCGATAACCTCGAAACCCGCACTAAAACCATATCGGCAAGTTTTTTTGTGGCCTTTACCGCCGCCAGGGTCACCGGGTTTTTTAATTTCTTATCAACTCCCAAATCAACTGCCAGCCATTCTTTGTCTTTTGGATCAGGGTAGGCCTCTTTTAACACTTTTGAAATGCCCATCACGGCTTTGTCATCCCCGCTGTGGTAGATGAAAGCCAGGTCGCCCTTCTTCATTGCCTTCAGGTTGTTGCGCGCTTGAAAGTTTCGTACCCCATCCCACGTGGTTTTTTTGTCTTTTACCAGGTCATCCCATGAGTAGGTGCCGGGTTCTGTTTTTACGAGCCAGTAATTCATAATGCCAATGTTAATTCCAAAGTAATAAATAGTGACATGGAAAACTGCATCAAAATAAAAAAAGCCGCTTGCAGGCGACTTTCGGAAAAATTATAATGAAATTTTAATATGCGCGAACAAGTTTTCCGTCCATGAAATTCACGTACGACCGGTTGGCCACGCGTGTACCCCCTACGGTAGGATAGTTGCCCGTGAAGTACCAATCGCCACTGTGCCCGGGAATGGCTTTGTGTAAATTGTCGACCGTCTGGAAAACAACCTGAACTTCAGCCCGCATATCGGAAGGTCTTACAATTTCGGATATCTTTTGGGAGATCTGTTCATCGGTAAACTGATCGTACAGGCGCTGAACATAGTTTTTAGGACGTTCTTCCTGCAAAGAACGCTGACATGCTTCGTACACTTCTCCCAACAGGTAATCTTTGCCGCTCTCTTTCAGCAATTCAATTACCGCGCGGAAAGCCACAAAATCACCCATGCGGCTCATATCGATGCCGTAACAATCGGGGAAACGGATTTGCGGAGCAGATGAAACCACAATGATTTTTTTAGGATGCAGCCTGTCGAGCATGCGCAGGATACTTTTCTCAAGCGTTGTTCCGCGTACAATCGAATCGTCAATCACGACCAGGGTGTCTTTGTCTTTGTTTACCACCTCGTAGGTAGTATCGTATACATGTGCTACCAATTCGTCACGCTGACTGTCATCTGTAATGAATGTGCGCAGCTTGGCATCTTTGATCACAATCTTCTCTACCCTTGGACGGAATGATAAAACTTCATCCAGCGGATCGATCGTACCCTTGCCATCGAGGAAAATTTCTTTCTGCTTGTTGATCAGAAAATCTTCAACACCAGACATTAATCCATAGAATGCCGTTTCAGCGGTATTTGGGATGTAGGAAAATACGGTGTTCCTGAGGTCGAAGTTTATGGCTTTTAGCACCTGCGGTACGAGCAAGCGCCCGAGCTGTTTGCGTTCGCGATAAATTTCCGGATCGTTTCCGCGAGAGAAATAGATTCGCTCGAAACTGCACGATTTTTTCTCGCCAGGTTCAACGATCGAATGCATACCATACTCTCCGTTCTTGTTGATTACAAGCGCGTGCCCAGGCTTAATTTCTTCGATCTGGTTATAATTGATGTTGAACGCGGTTTTGATGGCTGGCTTTTCAGAAGCTACCACCACAACTTCTTCGTCTGCATAGTAGTAAGCCGGGCGAATACCATTAGGATCACGAACTACAAATGATGAGCCCGATCCGGTTAAACCGGCCATCGTATATCCTCCGTCAAAATCCTTGCAGGCTCTGCGCAGAACGTTTTGCAATTCAACCTCTTCTTCAATGATCTCCGATACCTCCTTATTCGAATACCGGTTCTTATATTTCTCGAACAACGATTGCACTTCTTCATCGAGGAAGTGTCCGATCTTTTCCATCACCGTTACCGTATCAACCTTTTCTTTCGGGTGCTGCCCGAGGTTGACGAGAATACCAAACAATTCATCCACGTTAGTCATGTTGAAATTGCCGGCCATTACCAGGTTACGGCTTCTCCAGTTGTTCTGGCGGAGAAACGGGTGAACGTTTTCAATGCTGTTGATCCCGTGTGTTCCATAACGCAAATGACCCAGCCAAAGCTCGCCTGTGAAGGCTACATTGTCTTTCAGCCATTTTTCGTTGTTGAATTTCTCTTTTCCAGCTTTCTGGGCCCGCTTGTATTTCTTGCCGATTTTCTTGAAAAGGTTGGCTACCGGCTGCGATTTGATGGAACGGTAGCGACTGATGTAGCGCTGTCCGGGTTCGGTGTCAATTTTGATATTGGCAATTCCGGCACCATCCTGGCCCCGGTTATGCTGTTTTTCCATGAGGATGTACATCTTATTCATTGCATAAGAAGTACCATACTTTTCAATGTAGTAGGAAAGGGGTTTGCGCAGTCGAATCAGCGCAATACCGCATTCGTGAAGAATTTCATCGCTCATGAAGCCGTATTAAAGC
>JAEUUJ010000063.1 GCA_016786495.1 Cyclobacteriaceae bacterium | reverse complement strand
GGGTCGTTTTCCCGATATTTGCAGTCCCTTTTTAAGGGGTAAACAGTATTTGAGTATGGCCAGAGTTTGTGAAATCACCGGAAAAAGACCGCAGGTTGGAAATAACGTTTCGCATGCAAACAACAAGACGAAGCGCAGATTCTATCCAAACTTGCAGAAAAAGCGCTTTTTCATCCCTGAGGAAGACCGTTGGGTAACGCTGAAAGTGTCTACCAAGGCAATCAAGACCATCAACAAGCATGGCATTTCAGCAGTTTTGAAAGAAGCGAAAGCAAAAGGAATGTTTGCTTAATCGATAAACAGAAGGAATCATGGCAAGAAGTAAGAACAGAATCCAGGTGATTTTAGAGTGCACAGAGCACAAGGCTACCGGCCTCCCCGGCATGAGCCGTTACATCACCAAGAAAAACCGCAAGAATACAACTGAGCGCCTTGAGCTTAAGAAGTATAACCCGGTATTGAAAAAAATGACCGTTCACAAAGAAATTAAATAACCATGGCAAAGAAAGTAGTTGCATCGTTAAAGAAAACTGACGGAAAGAGCTTTGCAAAAGTGATCCGTGCCGTGAAGTCTGAAAAGACTGGCGCGTATACCTTCCGGGAAGAAATCGTTCCGGCTGACCTCGTGAAAGAGGTTCTGGCGAAGAAATAAGCCGCAGACAAGCTTTAGTTATGAAAGTCCCTCCGCGGGACTTTTTTTGTTTTACCCTGATCGGTGTGATACAACCCCGGGTGTGGGCGAACGCAGACCATCAATTATTTTCAGTAAGTTGTACCCATGGCATTTTTAGGAGGATTATTCTCAAAAGAAAACAAGGAATCTCTCGATAAGGGTTTGCAAAAAACCAGTGAAAGCTTTTTTGGTAAATTGGGAAAAGCACTGGTGGGCAAATCCACCGTGGATGATGAGGTGCTCGACAACCTCGAAGAGATTCTGGTTTCGTCTGACGTAGGGGTTGAAACAACGTTGAAAATCATTGAGCGCATCCAGGCCCGTGTTGCCCGCGACAAATATTTGGGTGCTGCCGAACTCGACAAAATCTTAAAGGAAGAAATTGCCGCCCTGCTTTCAGAGAATCAATCTGCCGAACTGCAGGACTTCACACTCACAGGCGTGAAGAAGCCGTATGTGATCATGGTGGTGGGTGTGAATGGCGTTGGAAAAACAACCACCATCGGCAAACTGTCAGCGCAATTTAAAAATGCCGGAAATAATGTTGTGCTGGGTGCAGCCGATACATTCCGCGCAGCGGCAGTAGACCAGCTCAAGCTGTGGGGCGAACGGGTTGGCGTTCCGGTTATTAATAAAGGAATGAACACCGATCCTTCGGCCGTAGCGTTCGAAGCTGTAAAAGCGGGTGTTGAGCAACATGCCGATGTCATTATTATCGACACGGCCGGGCGACTTCATACGAAAGTGAACCTGATGGAAGAGCTTTCGAAAATCAAGCGTGTTATGCAAAAGGTAATTCCTGATGCCCCGCACGAAGTGTTGCTCGTGCTTGACGGAAGTACCGGACAAAATGCCGCCATTCAGGCGCGTGAATTCACCAAAGCAACAGACGTAACGGCATTGGCAATCACCAAGCTGGACGGTACCGCAAAGGGCGGTGTTGTTATCGGAATCTCAGACGAATTTAAAATCCCCGTAAAATATATCGGAGTGGGTGAAAAGGTTAACGATCTGCAGTTGTTCAACAAGACTGCATTCGTTGATTCACTTTTTAAGAAAGGCTGATTTGATTTTGGCGGAAGCGCTGTAAACCAAAACGATAAGCGCAGCGATCAGGGGGCTTAACACAATTCCCGTTAGCCAAATCTGACCCCATCGCAAGCCTGACGACCGGCCCCAGTTGGCGATCACGATGCATGCACCTACGAAAATGGTGGTTGAAATAAGAAATTCAACGGCTTCCATCGTTAACGGATTGGACTACCCTTGCCCTACCTTTTTGAGCAGTTTGGAAACGATTTTTTCGTTTCTCACAGGAATTCGGAAAATAATATAATAGTTAAACCCCCACGTGTGTTCATTGTACGTTTTGCCATAGCCCGGCACATCGTGTGGAACAAATCCTTTTGCAGCGTTGGTGTTGAGCCAGAATTTATAGCGTGCGGTATAGCCCATCCAAAAGAAACCAAACATCCGTACTTTCAAACCCGTAGTGAGTTCTGTCCAGTCGGCACTAACGTCAGTATTCGCATACGAATCCGTGCGGGTTCCCCAAACATCATCTTCTGACGTAATGGTCAGGTTCTCCGAAAATTTGCCGTGGCCGTAGCGCGCACCAATAAAGAACATATTCTTATCGGGATCCTTCTTTAAAAAGTTCACATCTACGCCTACGCGGAAGTAATTACCGTGATTCGTGTATTCTTCCATTTTGGTTTTCAGATCACGTTCCCATCGACCCAACTCAACATTCAGGTAGTAGCGGTAAAAGTCAATGTCGGCATTAAACTCCAGGCCGTTGAACTTGCTGTCGGTAAACGTGCGGATCGGTGGAATAACATCAGCGCTTACGCGGATCGCAGTCGGGACAAAACGCAGCTTCTTGTTGATCAGTGTATCGAGCTTTTCAAGATCACGTTTATCCTGTGCTCCTGCGATGGCAGGCAACAGTACCAGCAATATGTTAATTAAATATCTCAAGATTTGTGAATCGTCCTTTGTCGAGGTTTTTCCGAACTACGTTTACGGTGTTAAAAGAAGTTTCCAGCACTTTTAAATCGTACTGCAGGCGCTCGCTTCCGCACTCCTCCGAAACAAACTTCACTTCTGTTTTATACCCCACCCGGAGCGTCTTCGTCAGGCCTTTGAAATCATTGAAGGTAAACGTGGTTTCTTCTGCGTAGGGATTAAGGGTAACCACGACTTTGGTGATGATGGTATCGCGCACGTCCGGATCTTGCAAATAAAAAACCTGGTTGGTTCCTTCCGCCTCAATGTTGAGGAATGTGACCGTATCCCGTACGGATTCTGCTTCCACAATTTTCTTGAATTCAATTACCAGGGCATTGTCGGCACCGCGCAAACAGATGTCATTGTCAAGACACGAGCCTCCCAACACGAGGAGAAAAATGATCAATACCCAACAGGCTCTTTGCATCGGCCGTAAAGATAAGTTTTGCTGTTCAAGGCAAAATCTGTACCCCGTTTATTTTTAGTAAATTTGCGGTTCGAAGCGGGGATTTGACGTGAAAACAAAGGGAAACAGTAAGACCAAGGTAAATATCGTAACGCTGGGTTGTTCTAAGAACCTGGTGGACTCGGAAGTATTGCTCACGCAGTTGCGGGGCAACGGCATTGATGCGGTGCACGAATCCGAAAAAGACGATGCCAATGTGGTGGTCATCAATACGTGTGGCTTTATTGATAATGCCAAGCAGGAATCAATCGATACGATTCTGCGGTATGTAGATGCTAAAGAAGAAGGGATTGTTGACAAAGTATACGTTACGGGTTGCCTTTCGGAGCGCTACCGCACCGATCTGGAAAAGGAAATTCCGGATGTAGATGCCTGGTTCGGTACCCGCGATCTTTCCCGAATCTTAAAGACATTCCGCGCAGATTATAAACATGAACTGGTTGGCGAACGAATTCTGACCAATCCCAGTCATTATGCGTATCTGAAAATATCCGAAGGTTGCGATCGCCCGTGCTCATTTTGTGCCATTCCGCTGATGCGGGGTAAGCACGTTTCAAGACCGATTGAAGAACTGGTAAAAGAAGCTAAGAATCTCGCGAAGGGCGGAACGAAAGAACTGCTGTTGATCGCACAGGATTCTACTTACTACGGACTTGATCTTTATAAAAAGAGGAACCTGGCCGACCTGATGAAAAATCTATCCGATGTGGAAGGCATTGAATGGATTAGGTTGCATTATGCATTCCCGGCCGGCTTTCCCATGGATGTTCTGGATGTGATGGCCGGGCGGCCAAACATCTGCAAGTACCTTGATATCCCCTTACAGCACGGCTCAACTAATATGCTGAAGATTATGCGCAGGGGAATCACGCGTGAAAAAACCGAAGAGCTGATCCACACCATTCGTGAGAAAGTTCCCGGTATTGCCATTCGCACAACCATGATTGCCGGGCATCCCGGTGAAACCGAAGCAGAATTCCAGGAGATGATGACGTTCATCGAAAAGATGCGCTTCGAACGACTGGGAGTATTCGGGTATTCACATGAAGAAAATACACACGCCTATTCGATGGCCGATGATGTTCCGGCTGACGTAAAACAGGAACGCATTGATGCGGTGATGGAACTTCAGCAGGGTATCTCGCTGGAGTTAAACCAGGCAAAGATTGGCAGCACACAAAAAGTAATCATCGACCGCAAAGAAGGTGGTGAATTTTTAGGTCGTACCGAATTCGATTCACCGGAAGTTGACAACGAAGTGATTCTTGATGCGCAGAAAAACTACCTCAGGATTGGTGATTTTGTTAACGTAAACATAACGGGCGCCACCGAGTTTGACCTGACGGGCGAGGTTGTGTAATTTGAGGAACTTTATCGCGTAATTGCCGTTATCGGTATAGCAACGCAAAACCATAGCCCGGCTGATATGCAGGTTCAGAAGATCGCCTTTCCTGAAACGAATTCCTTCACGAGTTTTTTCCTCGATTATATTTCCAAGAGCGATCAACTGAAAAAATTTTACGGGCGTTTTCCGGATATCGCCAACTTCAAGGATCAGATAAAAGAAAAGTCAACCTCTTTCCCAAAGCAAAACCGGCAGGTTTTGGTTGATTCACTTCAATCGCAATACAAGAATCTTACGATTACCGAGGCTGTCAAAAAGAATATTGCTTCGCTAAACCAGGAGAAAACGTTTACCGTTACGACAGGTCACCAGCTAAACATCTTTACCGGGCCGCTGTACTTTTTGTACAAGATTGTAACGGTTATCAATGCCTGTAAGCAGTTAACAAAAGCTTACCCGGAATGCACCTTTGTTCCGGTGTACTGGATGGCGAGCGAGGATCACGACTTTGACGAGATAAAATATTTCAAACTCAACGGAAAAAAATACACCTGGGAAAGCAAACAGACCGGTGCGGTGGGCCGCTTTAACCCAAAAGAACTTGAGTCACTATTAAAACAGTTACCGGAAGGGCTGTCGGTATTTCAGCAGGCCTATCTCAAACATAAAACGCTCAGCGATGCGGTTCGCTTTTATGTGAATGAGCTTTTCGGGGCTGAAGGAATTGTGGTGGTGGATGCTGATTCAAAGGAGCTGAAGGCACTGTTCCGCGATGTTATCCGCGATGATGTGTTCGCTCACACGCCCCATCAACTGGTTGACGCCACCAACGCGGAACTTGAAAAGATTGACTATCATCCTCAGGTTCACAGTCGTGAGATCAATTTCTTTTATCTTGATAATAACCTGAGGGCGCGAATCGAACAGGACCAGGGTCAGTTCAGAATTGTTGATACCAATCTGTCATTTTCGAAACAGCAGGTTGAGGAGATGATTGAAAACTCTCCGGAAAAATTCAGTCCGAATGTGATTTTACGGCCCGTGTATCAGGAGGTTATTCTTCCAAATCTTGCCTATGTGGGCGGTCCGGCTGAAGTGGTCTACTGGCTTCAATTGAAAGAAGTATTCAGGCACTTCAGCATTCCGTTTCCGATGCTGATGCCACGCAATTTTGCGATGGTAATGGATGCGCCAGCGGTTCGTAAGTTTGAAAAGACCGGCCTTGAGTTGAAAGAATTATTCTTCGAAAAGAATTATCTATTCAATCATTTCGCCATCAAGTTCTCGCGAAACAAGATCCGGCTCAACGGAGAAAAAGAAGCTATTCAAAATTATTTTCAAACCATCCGCCAGCAGGCAGAAGCGTTTGACAAAACACTCGGACCGATGGTGGCAGCGGAAACACAACGTGCCATCAAAAGCCTCGAAAAAATTGAAAGCAAGTTATTGCGTTCGGAGAAACGCTTCCAGTCCGACAAGCTGAAACAGGTTGAGGCAATTAAAGACTATTTGTTCCCCAACGGCAGCCTGCAGGAACGCACTGACAATTTTTTAAATTTCTATCTTCAGGATCCGGGGTTCATTCAAAAAATCCTCACAGCGTTCGATCCGTTCGACTTCCGGTTTAACGTGCTGCTGTATCATGACTAAGCAGGAGCTGCGAAAAATCTACACACACAAGCGCGCTGCGCTATCGGAAGCGGAATATGGTCACCTCAACTTCCAACTCTATCAAAATTTCTTTAGCACGGTCGACCTTTCGTTTGTAAAGGTTTTGCATACGTTTCTCCCGATCATCAGGAAAAAAGAGGTGGATACCTGGCTTATCCTTGATCGCATCAGGCGCGAATTTCCGAATGTGCGAATTTCGATTCCGAAAGTAAATGGTGAGACGGGCGTATTTGACAGTTTTTATTTCGAAGGCCTGCATCAACTCGCCATGAACGAATGGGGAATTCAGGAACCCAAACAGGGCATTCCTACTGAGCCCGATAAAATTGATATTGTGCTGATACCGTTACTCGCCTACGACAAACACGGCAACCGGGTGGGGTACGGAAAGGGCTTTTACGATAAATTTCTGGCAACCTGCCGGCCTGATTGCCAAAAAATCGGGTTATCTCTTTTCGGGGCGGAAGAAAAAATATCAGACGCTAATAAAACTGACGTTAAGCTTGACAGTTGCATCACGCCTTCCGGGGTGATCAACTTTCGCTAATTTCGGTTACGTTGCTTGTTAAGTACTTTCTTCCTCGGAAACTCGCATCTTTCCAATCGGGTTACTAACAAAGCCGTTTTTGTATATTTGTATTCTACCTCGTTAAACTTCTAATAAATGCTTAAAATTCGGTCAATCTTTGCGCTCTCGATTCTCGTATTCTTGTCGCTGGCATGTGAGAACGAACAAGAACTTAAAAAAGGCAAGCTTGAGTTTGCATTCGAGTCATCCTCCGCGTCTGCAAAAACTGGCACTCAGGAATCTTTACGTTTTCTGGTGATTACCGTTGAGGACGAATCGGGAAACATTGTTTTTAACCGAAAAAAAATAGAACTCTTTAAGTTCGCAGAAACTTATCTGAGTGAACCCTTGGAATTTCCAGCGGGCGAATACTTGCTGACAGAATTTCTTGTGCTGGACGAGGAGGGTGAGGTACAATATGCCACCCCTCAGGAGAATTCCCGGCTTGCTCATTTGGTCTCTAACCCGCTGCCAATTGATTTTGCAATTACCGAGGATCAAACCACAAAAGTCACGCCTGAAGTGGTGTCTATTGACGAATTCACAGCTGAAGATTTTGGCTACTCGACTTTCTCATTCGATATCGTTGAAACGATCAGTTTTCAACTGGCAGTTTTTGTTTATAACGAGTCTACTGATAATTTCGAACTGACTTCCAGTAACGTACAGGTTACGTGTTCTGAGCAGAGTCTCTATGATCAACCTCTGCCTGATTCAACCATTCGCGTGGTAGTAAAAGACGGTTTCGAAAATTATACGCTTCACGTTAACAAATCGGGGTACACGCCATATGTGCAAACCTTTACGAAGGATTCATTAGCTCATTATCATTCTGGCGCTGTTTTAAAAGTCATTCTTTCGACTGGCGGTAACACCCTGCTAAATGGCTTGGTTGGTTACTATCCCTTCAGCGGAAACGCAAATGACGAAAGTCCAGAGTATGACCATCACGGCTCTGTATTTGAAGCAACGTTGACAACTGACAGAAAGGGTAATGCAAACTCAGCTTATTATTTTGATGGCATCAACGATTATATCTCAATTGAAGATAACGATGCTACGGATTTTGACCGGACAGATGATTTCTCAATTTCAGTTTGGGCTTCTGTTAAAATGCCACAACCAGATCCAAATCAGCAGATTTACGATATTATAAGAAAATGGCGCGGACAATTGTCCGATCCGGCACCGTATGGAATTTCTTATTTGAATGGGTTCTCGCCATTGCCCAACAGATTTTATCTCTCCCGGTATGACGGGCAATCTTGCGGAAATTCAACCAACCTCTCGTCTGGTACGATATCCACAGAGGAGTGGCATCATATTGTTATGGTGAAGGAGGGTACGACAATAAAATTTTATGTTGACAACCAGAAAGTAGATGAGGTGCAGGATAATTCCGTATGCAATACCTCTAACAATATTCACATTACCATCGGAACACGCGGGCAACTGATTAGATTTTTCAACGGTAAAATCGATGATATTCGATTCTATAATCGGTCTATTTCCAGCGAGGAGATTGAACTATTGTATTCTGAGTAAACCGAAAACGATTTGACCAATAAATAATAAGGAGCTTTCAGGCTCCTTTTTTATTGCGTCAACCTGGTTCGTAATTTCTTCAGGTTGGGATAATTAAACAGGACAAGCGCAACCAAAATAATTGCATATCCCACGATCTGCAGTTGCGTTACGGTTTCGTGAAAAATTACAAACGCAATCACAAAATTCATCAGCGGATTGATGTAGAGCAGTATCCCTACGGTTGTTGAATTGATCCGGTTAAGCGCAAACAGGTTCAAAAACAACGGAAGAACCGTAAACACCCCGGCTACGATCACAATCATACCGTAAAAGAAACCGGAGGTTGGCACAGCATCCACTAAGAGCGGGTACGCGCAAGACAACACAACAAAGGCAAAGGCTATTTGAACGGTAAGTACTACCAGCCGGTCGAATCCATGATTTCTGCGTTGCGAAACAAGATAGAGTGCATACGAAATCGCCACCGCGAAACTGTAGCCCAGTTCAAGAACGGAATTCAGTCCAAGCAGCACGCAGCTTACCGCACACAACAATACAGCAATCCATTGCAGGGGCGTAAGCCGCTCTTTCAACAGGAAATTTCCGAGCACGGCTGTGAGTACCGGACAGATAAAATACGAGAAAGATGCCGTTTTGATGTTGATGGCATTGATGACGTAAATAAAAATCAGCCAGTTCACAATTAGTAATGCGGCACCACCCAACGTCAAGGCGATCAGTTGTCTGCGCTGTGGTTTTTCGAACGATTTAAAAAGCGAAAGATCGTTTCGGATAGCACTTTTCCTGAACACGAGCATGATCGTTAGGAGGATGATCAGCGAAAACGTGATGCGGAAGTATAAGATCTCCCCTGCCGTATAATCACGTAGTGCGCGAAGCGGAATCGAAAAAAATCCCCAGACTACAAAAGCGGATATCGCGGCAGCGTAATGTTTGCGATTGTTCATTGCGGCCGCGAAGATAGAGAAAGCGGACCGTCCAATATGAAATCAGACAAAATATCTGCAATTACGCGAGCATCACGCCATCAGCTACCTGATCAGCTTTTCCGGCAGATACCAACGCAATGCTGTTTAATGTAACCGTTGCTATTTCGGTCAGCGCTTCGGTTGTAAAAAACGCCTGGTGACCCGTAACGAGTACGTTTGGGAAACTCATCAGCCGTTGAATCCGGTCGTCTTCGATAATCGTAGCCGATAGATCCCGGAAGAAGAGCTTTTCCTCCTGCTCATAAACATCCAGTCCGAAGTAAGCAACTTTGCCGGATTTCAAACCTCTAATCATGTCATCGGTATTGATCAACCCGCCCCGGCTGGTGTTGATGATCATGATGCCCGGTTTCATCCGTGACAGTACTGCCTCATTGATCATGTAGTGATTCTCGGGGGTAAGCGGACAATGCAATGAAATCACATCGGACTCCCGAAGCAGTTCTTCAAAATCGACATAGAAGAAATTGGGAGCCGTAAAGTTCGCGTCCGGAAACTTGTCGTAAGCCAACACCCGGCACCCGAAACCCAGCATAATTTTTATAAATGCCTTCCCAATCTTACCGGTACCGATAACGCCAATTGTTTTCCCGTGCAAATTGAAACCCAGAAGACCGTCCAATGAAAAATTCTGTTCACGCACCCGGTTGTACGCCTTGTGCGTCTTCCGGTTTAACGTAAGCAACATTGCTACCGCATGTTCCGCCACGGCTTCGGGTGAATAGGCCGGTACGCGGCAAACCTTGATGTTATTTCGTTTCGCAGATTCCAGATCCACATTATTAAATCCGGCACATCGTAAAGCAATCAGTTTAACACCTTTGGACGCCAGTATGGTGATTACCTCATTTGTAAGCTTATCGTTTACAAACACGCAAACACAAAATGTATTTTCCTTGACGGCATTGACAATATGCGGACCGAGGTGCGTTTCAAAGAAATCAAGCTCGAACTGATACTTCGTATTCAAGTCCGAAAAGAACTTTTTGTCGTACGGTTTCGCGGAGAAGAAGGTAACTCTCATATTCACCAAGTTACATTGGTCAGGCGCAATTTACCCCATCAAGAACCCTGAATTACATGACAAAAACCAGCTTTCGGGAAAACTTTACTCAGTGGTTATACTTCCGGCTCCTGCTGGCTCAGACAATGGAATGATCCTAGTCCCCAGATGATATCGGTGGAATCAATGCCGATAACCTTTCGGTCGTTAAAGCATTTTTGAAGAATGTCGATGGCACGATCATCGTTCTTGTCGCGGAACGTAGGTACCACCACATATTTATTTGCGATATAGAAATTCGCGTACGATGCAGGCAGGCGCTGATCTTCATACACAACCGGTGAAGGCATGGGCAACTCCACGATGTTCATCTGCTTACCGTTCTCCAGCCGAAGAGTTTTTAACTCTTTCAGGTTGTCTTGAAGGATTTCGTAGTTCTCATCTTTTTTATTTTCCTCGATGATGGTGACAACCGTATCTTCATTCACAAAACGGGTAAGGTCGTCAATGTGCCCATCCGTATCATCGCCAATAATTCCATCACCCAGCCACAGAATGTGATCCACACCGTAGTAATCAACCAGGTACTTTTCAATCTGCGCCTGATTTAACTGCGAGTTCCGGTTTGGGTTCAGCAAACATGCACGGGTTGTAAGCAATGTTCCTTTTCCATTAAACTCCACAGATCCGCCTTCCATTACAATGCCGGGCTCCACCACCGGAATATTATAGTGTTTGGCAATGCGTGTCGGGATTACATCGTCTAAATCAAACGGAGGATATTTTCCGCCCCAGGCGTTATAACCCCAATCCACGATCATTTTCTTTTTCTCCCTCGGGTTGATGAGAAACGCAGGGCCGTGATCGCGGCACCAGGCATCGTTGGTGGGGTGAATAAAAAACTGGATATTTCTTAAATCCGCATTGGCTTCATTGAGGTACTGCGTTGCCATGTGCATCATCGCGTCATCGGCCACGTTGATGTGAACACGTTCACCTTCTGCCACACGCTTGATAAACTCCGCATACCGCGGATAGATTGTTGCAATCTTTCCGGGCCATGAAGCTTCTTTGTGAGGCCAGCTCAGCCACGTAGCAGAATGTTTTGCGAATTCAGCAGGGAAGTAGAAACCGAGTTCTTTGGGAGTCATCGTGTGATCGTCAATGGTTTACTAGTCGATAATCCAGGGTCATCTGTCGGCCATGGACAAATCACTATTCCTCATCAATATACCGCTTCGTGATCGGCTGGTAGGAGTCAATTCTCCGGTCGCGGAGGAATGGCCAATGTGTTCTGTAGCGATCGGATAAGGCCAGATCAATTTCCTCTACGTGCACTTCTTCCGCTTCGTGCGATCCTTTGTAGATCACGGTTCCGAATGGATTGGCAATAAATGACCCGCCCCAGAATTTCATCGCGCCATTTTGCTCAAAGCCTACGCGGTTCACGCTCACCACGTGTACTCCGTTTGCCACGGCATGGCTGCGTTGAATGGTTTGCCAGGCATTATATTGTTCCGTGTTTGTTTTCTCGTCCTGTGAAGTAGCCCAGCCAATAGCCGTTGGATAGAATAAAACCTCTGCGCCCATCAACGCGGTAATGCGTGACGCTTCCGGATACCACTGATCCCAACAAATCAAAATACCAATGGTTGCAAAACGGGTTTTGAAAACTTTATACCCCAGGTCACCCGGTGTGAAGTAAAATTTTTCGTAGTACGCAGGATCATCCGGGATGTGCATCTTTCTATACTTGCCCAGGTATATTCCGTCTGCATCGATAACAGCGGTCGTGTTATGGTACAACCCTTCCGCACGTTTTTCGAAAAGCGAAGCGATGATCACCACGCCTAACTCTCTGGCAACGTTCGAAAGTGACTCGGTTGACGGACCCGGGATAGCCTCTGCAAGTTTAAAGTTCTCGTAGTCTTCCACATCGCAGAAGTACAACGAGGTGAACAGTTCCTGCAGGCACACAACCTGGGCGCCTTTTTTCGCTGCCTCGCGGATGCGTTCAATTGCCTTTGCCAGGTTTTCTTTTGGCTCCCGGGTGCAGGTCATCTGCACGGTTCCGATTTTAACTTTTTTGCTCAAGGTTGCCTTTGTTTTGAATTGGCAAAGGTAGAAACTTTGAATGCCATAATAAAGTTCAACGCGAAAAACTACAGGTTAAATCGTTTGCGTAGCAACGTTTAAACTGCACACATCAACATGAGTGTAAATAGTCGTAATTTCGATTTGCCATTGTTGACCTTTGGGGTGTGCATGACTGTATCAAACGCTCTTGTCCGACTTCTATCTGCGCTAGCTCCGGGCAGGACAGCCCGAAATTTTATTGATCAATCGGACTCGGCTGATACGCCCGGTTTAAAATTGAAATTCCTGCGCGGCCAATATGCACTCTTGTGCGTATTGCTGGGAATCATCTATGCAGGCATTGTGATGCTTCGCGGTGACTACCGGTTCATACCCTGGCACGTACTCCTCATTTCCGGGGGAATACTTGCCTTTTACCTCAATCGCCTCGAGCGCTACACGGCATCCACCCTGGTATTGTTTGCCCTGGCCAACTCATTCGTGTACCTGTTTTGTTCCGTAGATCGTCCGCAGGATGGAATGTTCTTTTACTTCTTCATTACAAATTCCCTCTCGATTGTGTTGCTGGGATATGGAAGGCTCTGGCTTACGGTTCTGCTGGTAATCTTAACGCTCGCACTCGCGATTTGTGCGTATGCGTTCCCCTCGTTTATTATTCCAATTCCAGAAAATATTACTCCGGACGTTGAGCAAACAATCTTTCTGATCAACCTGGTGATCAGTCTGGTGTTTGGGTCGTATGTTTTAATTTCGGTAATACACGCCAACTACTTTGCCGAAACAAAACTTATTAAAAGTTATGCCGAACTCCGGAAAACGAATGAAGAGCTTGACCGGTTCGTTTATAGCGCCAGTCATGATATGCGCGCGCCACTCTCTTCATTACTGGGTTTGTTGAACATTGCAGAGAAAACCAACAATCCGGAGGAGAAAGCCCTGTGTCTGAGTTTAATGCGCGAACGGATCGGAGTAATGGAAGGATTCCTGAAGGAAATTACCGACTACTCCCGAAACGTAAGAACAGTCATCAAACACACACCGATAAAGGTTGTTGACGCGGTCAGGGCATCATTAAAGGAACTTCACTTCCTGGCCGAGCGTGAAAAAATAACCGTAGATCTGCAGATCGATGAAGCATTGATTGTTAAAACGGATGAGGCGAGATTTAGTGTTGTGCTGAATAACCTGATGTCGAATGCGATTAAGTATTACGATCCCACCAAAGAAAATTCAACCATTTCGCTTAATGCGTTCATACGCAACAACCAATTTGTGTTGGTGATCGAAGATAATGGCATCGGGGTGAGCGCTGATCATGTAAAAAGTATTTTCGACATGTTCTATCGTGCAACCACCCGTGGCGAAGGTTCCGGGCTCGGTCTTTATATCGTCAGCGAGACAATCCACAAACTCGGAGGAACCATTTCGGTTGAGTCTGAAGAAGGCAAGGGAAGCAAGTTCACGGTGCAACTCCCGCAATAATCCCGTTATCGGATTGGAATCCAGATCTCTTCTTCCGAATCCGGACTGGCATTCTTGTATTTCGCGCCCAGCACCTCATAGTGAGGCCGGTTATCAAGTGTGTAGCCCGACTTGGGCAGCCATTCCATGAAAATATATTGAAAGATGCGGGTATCGTTGCTCGAGCCTTTGTAGTCAAAAACTGCGTACGTACCTCCGGGCAAGACGAAGGTTTTCATTTGATCCGGCACGTGGTCGAAATCTGTCACTTCAACGGCTGCCCATTTCTCGAATTGCGTTTGAGGTCCAAAATCAAACCCGGGCGGATAAATCTGCAGCGAAATTAAATCACCGGACACGTTGTTTGTGATCTCTTTACGCCTTGGCATAAATTTTTGCCAAAGTAATCCGGTTGTGTTCGCGGCATAGCTCATCGGCAGACTTAGCCCTACCAGCTTTTTTTCCTTAGATGTTTCAATTCGGGGAGTCATCATTCGATGGAGATGTCATATTTGCTCAGCAGCCCGATCACACCCGCAGCGGAGAACTTCGCCTTCCTGAGACTATTTCGCTCGGGATCCAGCGTGTAATGAACTGCCGTTCTGAAGTCGACTTTCTCGAGGATTGCGCTATCAAAAACAGCATCCTTCAGGTCGCAGGAGGCAAATACTGAACCTGTCAAGTCGGCTTCGGTAAAATCTGTTTCATGCAACTGGCAGTTTTCAAATGTGGTTTTCCTGACCTTCACTTTGAAAAAAGTCGAATGGTTTAATGTACAGTGGCGGAACGAAAACGTAACACCCAACGCATTGCAGGTGTTAAAATGCAGGCCAAGTAACTTGCAATTTATGAACTGAACATCCCGGAACGAAGTCTGATTAAGTTTGGCCAGACTTAAATTACAATCCTTGAACTGACAGTCGATAAAAACAAAGCCGGAAAGATCCTGATTGGATAGGTCGGAATTTATGAAAGAACAGTTTTCGTAGTCGCCTTTTTCCAGCGGACTATTGATTGAGTCAATTCGATCAAACGTTTTTCCTTCTTCGTAGCGTTTATGCATGCGGCCGATCCAAACGGTATTCGGCAAGAATACAAAATTTCCCGGTGATCAAGGAAGCAAAAAATCAACGTTCCGGTTCGAGATGAACAAATGATTCATCTTTTGTTTCCAGATGTGATTCACCCATTAGCCACACATCCATCGCCCGCGCAGCTTCCCGGCCTTCCGAAATCGCCCATACCACCAGCGACTGGCCTCTGCGCATATCACCGGCCGCGAATACACCTTCGCGGGTAGTCATGAAGTTTTCTGTTTTGATGTTGCCCCGTTCGTCAAGCCCGAGTTGCAGTTGTTCAACAACTCCGGTCTTTTCTGCGCCTACAAAGCCGATTGCCAGCAAGGCCAATTCGCAAGGCAGTACGCGTTCGGTTCCGGGGATTTCTTCGAAGCCCATTTTACCCTGAGCATTCAAACCCCATTTTATCTCGACCACTTTCAGACCCGTCAGATTCCCCTCCGCATCGCCTACAAATTCTTTTGTCAGGATAGACCATTGACGTTCACATCCTTCTTCATGAGATGAAGACGTCATCAACACCATCGGCCACAGTGGCCATGGATTATCGGCATTGCGGATTTGCGGTGGTTTCACCAGCAACTCGATTTGCGTCACCGACTTCGCTCCGTGCCGATTTGACGTACCTACGCAATCCGAACCCGTATCACCTCCGCCAATCACCAATACATTCTTTCCGGTAGCCAGAATGTTATCGGAAAGCTTATCGCCGGCAACCCGTTTGTTTTGTTGCGGCAGGAACTCCATCGCAAAATGAACACCTTTTAAATTCCTTCCGGGGATCGGAAGATCACGCGGAGCGGAAGCGCCTCCACTCACCAAAACCGCGTCAAACTTATCGGCTAATTTCTGTGCATCAACATTTACCCCGATGTGAGAATTTGTTTTGAATACCACACCTTCCTTCTCCATCAGTTTCACCCGTCTGTCGACTACGTGTTTTTCGAGTTTAAAATCCGGGATACCATAACGCAACAGCCCTCCGATGCGGTCATTGCGTTCAAACACGGTTACTTCATGACCGGCCTTATTTAATTGAGCAGCAGCAGCAAGTCCCGCAGGCCCCGAGCCAACTACAGCAACTTTTTTTCCTGTTCTTGTTTTTGGGGGATTGGCTTTGATGTATCCTTTTTCAAACGCAACTTCTGCAATTGTCTTTTCGATGTACTCGATCGTTACCGGTTTGTTGTTAATTGAGAGGACGCAGCTCGCTTCGCACGGTGCCGGACAAATTCTTCCGGTGAATTCGGGAAAATTGTTTGTACTGCTGAGGATTTTGATCGCATCCTCCCACTTTCCCTGATAAACCGCATCGTTGAAGTCAGGAATGTTGTTGCCCAGCGGACATCCATTGTGACAGAACGGAACGCCACAATCCATGCAGCGCGCACTTTGCTGATGGACTTTCTCCTTCGGCAGTGGTGTATAAACTTCGTTATAATCTTTCAGACGTTCTTTTTTATCGCGCGACTGCGGCATCTCGCGATTGAACTTCATAAATCCGTCTGTCTGTCCCATGGTGTTTACTCGTTAATGTTGGTCTGTGTTAAAAAAATAACCGTTCTGCATGCTCCGGGTGATACAACTATATCGCTACTGCTTTTTGTTTGAGCTGATTTTTCTGTTTTACAAGAACTGCTTTGTAATCTTTCGGCATCACTTTCACAAACAGCGGTATGGCGGTAGTCCAGTTATCAAGAATCCATTCTGCCGGATCGCTGCCCGTGTACTCGTAGTGCTGCTTAATCATGGTGCGCAGTTCAGCTTCATCGTCTGCTGTTACCGGCTCCAATTCAACCATGTCGAGATTGGTTAGTCGCTCCAGGTTTCGTTGCGGATCATACACGTACGCAACGCCTCCACTCATACCTGCTGCAAAGTTTCTTCCGGTTTTTCCCAGCACAACCACGCGGCCCCCGGTCATGTATTCGCATGCGTGATCGCCAACGCCTTCTACCACCGCTTTAACGCCCGAGTTACGAACACAGAAGCGCTCTCCTGCCTGACCGCGGATGTATGCTTCACCAGAAGTAGCCCCATAAAACGCCACGTTACCGATGATGATATTGTCTTCCGCCATCAGCGATGCTTCTTTATCGGGATACACGATGAGTTTTCCGCCTGACAATCCTTTGCCGAAATAATCATTCGCTTCCCCTTCCAGGCGGAACGTTACGCCTGGTGCTACAAAGGCTCCGAAACTTTGGCCGGCTGAACCTTTGAATGAGAACTGAATGGTGTCGGCCGGAAGGCCTTTGCCTTTATATTTTTTCGAAATCTCATTTGAAAGCAAGGCCCCTGTTGTGCGATCGGTGTTGCAGATCAAAAATTTCTCCTGCACAGGCTCGCCTTCATCCAACGCAGTGCGCGCAGCTTCGAGCAGTTTCCAGTCAAGTACTTTTTCAAGCTCGAAATCCTGTTCGATTTGTTTGAACAGCCCGACATTATCACGCGCAGATTCACGGTGCAAAATCGGTGAGAGATCAAGTTTGTTGATTTTCCAATGGTCAAGATCCTGCCGGACACGCAATACATCGGCCCGACCGATCATTTCATTTACCGTACGGAAGCCAAGGCTGGCCATCACTTCACGCAAATCGTTGGCCAGGAAGGTGAAGAAGTTCACCACATGATCCGGATCACCGGTGAAGAGCTTGCGCAATTCTGAGTCCTGTGTGGCGATGCCTACCGGACAGGTATTCAAATGACACTTGCGCATCATAATACATCCTTCCACCACAAGTGCTGCCGTTGCAACGCCCCACTCCTCTGCGCCAAGCAGCGCTGCGATGGCAATATCGCGCCCGGTACGAATCTGTCCGTCCGTTTGAAGTGTAACCCGGTTTCTTAAGTTGTTTTTAACAAGCGTTTGATGTGCTTCCGCGAGACCAAGTTCCCACGGCAAACCGGCATGACGGATTGAGCTTATCGGAGAAGCACCCGTTCCACCATCGCCACCCGAAATTAAGATTGCATCAGCTTTGGCTTTTGCCACTCCTGCCGCAACCGTTCCAACACCAGCCTGTGATACGAGTTTTACATTGATCCGCGCCTGGCGGTTAGCATTTTTAAGATCATAAATTAATTGCGCAAGATCTTCGATCGAATAAATGTCATGATGCGGTGGCGGTGAAATCAATCCCACGCCCGGAGTTGAATGCCGCACACGTCCGATCCACTCGTCAACCTTGTCGCCCGGAAGCTGGCCGCCTTCCCCCGGCTTTGCGCCCTGCGCCATTTTAATCTGAAGTTCCTCTGCGTTGGTCAGGTAGTAACTCGTTACGCCAAACCGTCCGGAAGCAACCTGCTTAATTGCAGATCGTTCCCAATCGCCATTTTCTTTTCGCTCATAGCGAATTTCATCTTCACCGCCTTCACCACTATTACTCTTGCCGCCAATCCGGTTCATGGCAATCGCCAGCGTTGTGTGCGCTTCGTGTGAGATCGACCCGAATGACATTGCGCCTGTCGCGAACCGCTTGAAAATTTCTTCGGCCGGTTCTACTTCGTTCAGTGGAACGGCATTTCGCTTCTTGAATTCAAACAATCCGCGGAATGTGATCGTGTCCTGCGCAAGGTTGTTGATTTTCTGGGCGTACTTTTTATACAGTTCGAAGTTGTTGCTTTTTGTGGAGTGCTGGAGCAGGTGAATGATCTCCGGGCTGAATAAATGTTTTTCACCCCTGCGTTTCCATTGGTAGATTCCGCCTACCGGAAGTTCCGTTCCCGGATTGTTGAACGCCAGGTTGTGACGAACCAGCACTTCTTTTGCCAGATCGTCAAACGACATACCTTCAATGCGGCTAATTGTTCCGCGGAAGCATTTCTCGATAACATCACTTCCGATCCCGAGCGCCTCAAAGATTTGTGATGATTGATACGATTGCAATGTACTGATGCCCATCTTCGACATCACTTTCAGTAAACCGTTGCCGATGGCTTTCTGATAATTAGCAAAGGCATAGTCGTCAGAAATAGTTTTGTTGAACGCACCCTGTTGATTCAGGTGGTGAATGGTTTCAAATGCCATGTACGGATTAACGGCACTCGCGCCATACCCGATAATGGTGGCGAAGTGATGCACTTCCCACACATCGCCCGCTTCTACCAGCAAGCCGGTCAGCGCTCTCAATCGCTTCTCAACCAACGAATGGTGAACCGCACCAATCGCCATCAGCGAAGGAATTGGCGCAAATTCAGCGTTAATGTTCTTGTCGGAAATAACGATGATCTTCTTGCCCTCTTTAACTGCTTTCTCGGCTTCGTTACAAATCTTTTTAATTGCCTCCTCAAGGCGGCCCGGTTTCCCATCGGCTTTAAATACCGAATTGATTACAGCATACTCAAATCCGTGTGCTGGAAGATGCTTGAGTTTCTCCAGATCGGAATTCAGCAACACCGGTTGCCCGATGTGAATCTGGTTGGTGTGCTTGGGAGTTTCCTCCAGCACATTCAAGCTTACGCCAATGCGGGTAAACAACGACATCACCAGCCGCTCGCGGATCGGATCAATGGGCGGGTTACTTACCTGCGCAAAATGCTGGCGGAAATAGTTCGAGATGTGCCGGCTTTCTTTTGAGAGCACCGCATGCGGAGTATCGTCACCCATGGAGCCGATTGCTTCATAGCCTGTGGCCGCCATCGGGGTAAGGACTGTTTTCAAATCCTCTGAGGTAAATCCGTAAGCGTTCTGACGCTGCAGCAGCGTCTTCGCGTCAAACGTATTTTTGAATGATTTATGTTCTGGCTCCAGGCGGAGTTTTAACCGGTTCTCTTTAATCCATTCGAAGTAAGGTTTGCCTTCGTAAACGGTGCGTTTCACTACATCATCGCCCAGTACTTTTCCCTTCTCGAGATCAACCATCAGCATTTTACCGGGCGTGATTCGTCCCTTTTCCAGAATTTCTTTTGGATTAACGGGTAATGCTCCGGCTTCCGATGCTGCGATCACGCGTCCGGTTCGGGTGATGCAATAGCGCAGCGGGCGAAGTCCGTTCCGGTCGAGCGTTGCGCCTATGCGGCAACCATCCGTGAACACCAATGCCGCGGGCCCGTCCCACGGCTCCATCATAGACGCATGATATTTATAGAATGCCTTGCGGTGTTTGTCCATGAGCTTGTTGTCCTGCCACGCTTCGGGCACGAGCATCATCAGCACATGCGGAATGGTTCGGCCTGACAGCACGAGCATTTCCACCAGTGCATCGAGGTTAGCGGAGTCCGATCCTTCCGGATTGGTGATCGGCAATAGCATTTTTAATTCTTCATCGGTAAAGAGGGTCGACTTGAACAGTGCCTCTTTTGACTTCATTTTATTGACGTTACCACGAATGGTGTTGATCTCACCGTTGTGCGCGATGTAGCGGAACGGCTGGGCAAGTTTCCAGTTCGGGAAGGTGTTGGTGGAAAAACGGGAGTGAACCAGTGCGAGTGCGGTTGTCAGTCGCTTATCCTGCAGATCATCGAAGTATGCCCGCAACTGTTCGGTACGAAGCTGTCCTTTGTAGATGATGGTGCGACTCGAAAGGCTCGGGATATAAAACTCCTTGTTGCTTCCTTTTATCTCCCGTGTCACTGAATGCACGGTGAAGTTGCGCAGCACAAAAAGCTTGCGTTCGAATGCGTCCTGATCCAGCGCTTCATCTTTGGGTTTAACAAAAAATTGTTCAATTACCGGTTCCACTTCCGCTGCGCCCGGCCCCGGTATGCTGTGATCTACCGGAACTGATCGCCAGCCCAGTAGATCCATTCCCAACACCTGGATATTCTTCCGCAACAACTCGCGGCAGGCGTTCAATACTTTTTTGTTGCGCGGAAAGAACACCATGCCCACACCATACTTGCCGGCTGCCGGCAGACTGAACTTCAATCGCGCTGCTTCTTCCACAAAGAAGTCATGAGGAATTTGTAACAGTACTCCGGCACCGTCACCGGTTTTCGGGCTTGCGCCTTTTCCTCCGCGGTGCTCCATGTTTTCAAGCATGGTAAGCGCATCCGAGAGTGCCTGATTGGTTTTTAATCCATTGATGTTTGCTATGAAGCCGATGCCGCATGCATCATGTTCAAGTTCGGGTGTGTAAAGCCCTTTACCGGAACGGTTAGCGTGGTTGTTGCTCATCTGTAGTGGACAGAATTAAATATTGAGAAGTTAAAAATAACAGTTCAATATTTTATGCAACGCGTTTTCTGACAAAATTTTAATCGGAACAGATTTATTTATACAGAATATAGTTCCGAAAACGATTGCGCCCGATCGTTAATTTCTCAGGATGAGTTAATGCTTAATCGCACGAATCATTTCACGCTTGCCGGGAGGGCCCTGAAGCGTTTGAACAGTAGTGCCGAGTGAGGCAAGATCGCGCTTGAGCTGGCCCTTTGCACAGTAGGTAACAAACACTCCGTTGGAGGCTAACGCATCAATGTTTTTTTGCAACATCGGCAACGTCCACATATCGGGTTGCTTGTTCGGTGCAAATGCATCAAAATAAACCAGGTCGAAATAGTGATGATCAAACGATGCAAGCTGCAGCGTTGTGTTGATCTTTTTAAACATAAAGCCCGGAATAATTTCCGTCCATTGCTCCCAGGGTTCGTGATGAAGTTTATAAAAAATTTCATCCTCTGCGGGCGACTGTGCGTAGTTCAACTGTTGCCAGAGGCTTTCGTTAATCGGGAAGGCTTCGATGGTTGAATACTCAATCCCGATGCGATGCTGTGAGGCGTATACCGCGGTGAGCAGGGCGTTCAGCCCGGTGCCAAATCCGATCTCTAAAATTCGCACGGGGTTCTTTTTATACTGATCGCTAAAAAACTTCAGCCCTTCCTGAATGAATACATGCATCGACTCCTGCCGCGCCCCGTGAATGGAATGATACGTTTCATTCAACTCGGAGTTGAGCAGCGACACCGAACCGTCTTTTGTTGTAATAACCTGCAGCACGTGCAATTATGAATTGAACTTAAGCTCTACCGGGAAGCCTGCCTTGTAGATCAATGCGACAGCGTAGGCACAAACACCTTCTTCGCGGCCTACATACCCGAGTTTCTCGTTGGTAGTGGCTTTGATCGAAACACAGTCAGCTTCGATTTTCATCAACGGAGCAAGAACCTTTTGCATGTCGGGGATATGCGGGTTTACTTTAGGCGCCTCCAGGCAAATCGTACAATCTACGTTCCCGATAAACCATCCCTTTTCGGAGAGCATCCGAACAACTTCCTTCAGAAATATCTTGCTGTCGGCCCCGCGCCAGCGTTCATCCTTGTTTGAAAAATGATACCCGATGTCGCGCATATTGGCTGCCCCGAGCAGGGCGTCACATATGGCATGAATGAGAACGTCAGCGTCAGAATGGCCAACTGCCCCGTGCGGAGCGCCTTTTAATTCGATTCCGCCCAGAAAAAATGCCTTACCCTTTTCAAGCTCGTGCACGTCAAAACCCATTCCGATTCGCAGGTTCATTGGTAAAAATTTATTCTCAAATATACCCAGGCAGCCGTTACCACCCTCCGGAAATATATATTAAGGATGTGGAGGCAATCATTTTTTGTCTCTATTTTGTCGATAGTAATGGCTGGAAAAAGATCATTCTTCCGAGATTTATTGGTGGGCAGGGATTTTATTCCCTCCCGGCTCGAGTTTAAATATGCGCTGCTTCGCGGACAGTTCGCTGTCATCATTTTTCTGATCGGGGCATTTTATTGCGTACTCGATCCCGTCAATGGCGTCTACAGTTTCCTCCCGGGCTACCTGCTGATGATTACCATGGCGATCATCATTGTGGTGCTGAACCGCCAACACTACTACAATACCTCAAGCTTCATCTTGCTGACGTTCGTGAACGCCATGGTGTTTGTGTTTTGCACCAACGACCATCCCTATGGCGGGGTGTACTTTTTTTTCATGACCTGCTCGGTAGCCGGATTGATTTTAGCCGGCCACGTTAACCGCTATATGGGGCTCGGCTTTGCCTTTCTTCCGATCGTGCTCGGATACATCGCGTACACGAGCGACTTGAGTATTCTGCCCCCGCCCTCGTACGACCCGCTTGTTATTCAGATCAACTTCGTGGTAAATTTTATCATCGGAATACTCTCCAATATTTTTACGGTTTCTTTTCTCATTAACCGAAATCAGGAATCGGAGGAATCGTTACGCGAAAGTGAAAAGAACCTGATTCAAATTGCGGCCGACCTGGAAGCCAGTCACGAACGCTTTGCACTCGCTGTGCAGGGATCGAATGCCGGCATTTATGAATGGAATATTGCGAAATCCACCACCTATGTAAGCAAGACCTGGAAACAGTTGATGGGCTACTCCGACAGTGATCCGGACGTGGTACCAACCGAAAAGTTTGCGGAGATTCTTCATCCGGAAGACCTCAAGAAGATGCAGGTTATCATGCAAACGCATACCAAAACACTTGCTCCCTACCAAAACGAACTGCGGATGAAAACCAAGCAGGGTGTTTATCGCTGGTTTCTGGATAGCGGTAGCTTTAAGGCAGATCAGCATGGAAATGTGGCGACCCTGGTTGGATCAATTGTGGACATTGAAGACCGGAAGCGTGCTGAGGAAGAAATTCTCTCCAAAAACATCCAGCTGGCAAAAACAAATGAAGAACTTGACCGGTTTGTGTACAGCGCTTCGCACGACATGCGCGCTCCGTTAAGCTCGTTGCTAGGCCTGATCAATATCTCTGAAAAAACAACCAACATTGAAGAGGTTCATTCGTACCTGCAAATGATGAAAGGGCGAATCCAAACCATGGAGGGATTTATTCGTGAGGTTACCGATTACTCGCGAAATACCCGGCTTGATCTGTCGCTCGAAGAAATTGATTTACGCGAACTCATTCGCGGAGTCGCCCAAAACCTGGCCGATATCACGGGCAAGGTGCGGATAGAAATCAATCTGCCCGAACCGATCGTTTTGCTCACCGATCCAAGCCGCTTGAAAGTCATTCTTAATAATCTGCTGTCGAACGCATACAAATATCACCGCCTCGATCAGGCCGACCCGTTCATCGCGTTCAGCGCCCAACGGAACAATAACTCGGTAGTAATTACCATAGCCGATAATGGTTCAGGCATAGAGCCCGATTATCATAATAAGATTTTCGACATGTTTTTCAGAGCCTCCACAAAATCGGAAGGTTCGGGGCTCGGCCTTTACATCGTGAAGGAAACGCTTCAAAAAATGGGCGGAACAATTTGGATTGAATCAACACCCGGTGAGGGTTCGACTTTTACGTTTGCGATTCCTGCATAGCACTTCGATAAAATAATACGCTCGAATTTTCTTCGCGGAGAATTACGCGTGCCGCCTCATGAATGTCGCTCACCGTTACAGCCGACAGTTCTTCCTTTTCGGTATTCACAAGGTTTGCATTTCCGGATAGTGCCGCAAAGGCCAGCGCCATGGCGCGGTTGATAACTTCCACCTCCCCAAACTCCACGGTTGCAATTGCCTGATTCTTTACTTTTTCCAGCTCCTCTTCTGTAACGCCATGGTGTACCACGTCCTCAAGGATTTTATTAATCTCGCGTTCGGCATCTTCCAACCGGATACCATCTTTCACACGCCCGCTGATCACCAGCAAGCCCGGGTCGATCGTACCCATCACGAAAGAAGATATGGAGGTAAAAATTTCCTTTTCTTTTACCAGCCGATTATAAAGCCGGCTCGACTGACCCCGGCTGAGAATATCACTTAACAGATCAGCCGCGTAATAGCTCTTTTCAAAACGCCCGCCCATGTGAAAGGTCTTGTACAACGCATTCGCTGGCACGTTTGCCGTGGTTTCGTCCACACGCTTTACGGTTTGTGGTGGCTCATCCGTCAAACTTCTCACCGGCTTCGTGCCGGCAGGAATCGGCTCGAACCACTTCTCCGCAAGCACCTTTACCTGTTCAAGGGTCACATTTCCTGCGACTACCAAAATGGCATTGCTCGGCACATAATGTTTGAAGAAAAATTTTTTCACATCCTCATCCGTAGCGTTCTCGATGTGGCTGATCTCCTTCCCGATGGTTGCCCATTTGTAGGGATGTCGCTGATACGCCAGCGGGCGCAGTTTCAGCCACACATCACCATAGGGTTGATTAAAATATCGCTGTTTAAACTCTTCTACCACAACCTTTCGCTGTACTTCAAGCACTTTCGGATCGAACGATAAGCTTAGCATGCGGTCGCTCTCCAGCCAGAATGCGGTTTCGATATTAGCTGCCGGTACCGTTAAATAATAGTTGGTGATATCGGTATTTGTAAACGCATTGTTCTCCCCGCCTACCCGCTGAAGCGGTTCGTCATAGTTCGGAATATTCACCGATCCGCCAAACATCAGATGTTCGAATAAATGCGCGAAGCCCGTCTTTTCCTCTTGTTCATCGCGCGAGCCCACATCATACAGAATATTCATTACGGCAATTTGTACGGTAGGGTCTTCATGCACGATTACGTGCAATCCGTTTTTTAATCTGAACTCTTTAAATGCAATCATTTGATACGTGTTGAATTACGTACACACGCCAACAGTGTGTTGAATCTTTGTTGAAGATATGCCCCGTCCTTTTGTCAGGCATAACGTTTCCGCGTGCATTACCGGTTGATTCGCCCATGGCATGAAAATTTCCTCTTCATCTGATTAATAAACAGCAAATCATAAACATTCAATATTATGAAAAAAAGCATTCAATCTATTTTAAAAATGACGGCATTGGCCTTTGTAGCATCGGCTTTTGTGTTCGGTTGCAGCGATGATGACGACAACAAAGACAATTCTCCGGGATTTACAGGTGAATCGCACACCTACACCCTGGCCGCTGAAGGCGACAGCGACATTTCAGGAACGGCACAATTCAGAGAACGTACCGATGGCTCCATGGTTGTTACGGTGAACATGACAGGAACAACATCCGGACAATCATACCCGGTGTACATCCGCTCGAACGCTGCCAATCAAACCGGTACTACCATCGTACAGCTTGAGCCCGTAAATGGTGAAACCGGAATGAGCACGACCATTATTGACGAACGTGACAACGGTACTTCCTTTACCTATGATGACTTAATGGGCCTGAACGGAACACTGGTTGTTACCATGAGCAACGAAACCGTTGTTT
Organism: Cyclobacteriaceae bacterium; assembly: GCA_016786495.1. Classification (GTDB taxonomy): domain Bacteria; phylum Bacteroidota; class Bacteroidia; order Cytophagales; family Cyclobacteriaceae; genus UBA2336. Next base: position 3,919 of record JAEUUJ010000063.1, on the reverse strand, counting down.
CACAAGCTGATATTGGTTCAAACGAACTGACTGCTACGTCCAGAACATATAACCTTTCATCCGTGGGTGAGAGTGCTGTTTCCGGAACGGTAACATTCGCCAAGCGCATGAACGGCACTACACTGGTTACAACCAACCTGGACGGAACTGAAACCGGCACTGCATACCCCATTGCCATTTACAGCAGTTCACTGACAACTCCGGGTGCTTCCGCGATTGCGTTAACGAACGTAAACGGTTCAACCGGAACAACGGCTACCAGCACAACCAGTGTGTCGGCACTTGATGCAGGCGGAGCTGTTACGTACGATCAACTGAACACTTTTGACGGACACATCGGTGTAGGCACCATGGGATCACCCTCTACCTATATCGCATCGTCTAACATCGGTATGAATGCCGATCTGTAAGCACATTCAATAATCAGATTCAAAAGCCCTGTTTATCGGGGCTTTTGTCTTGATAAGCGGCTTTACAAATGCCTCGCAAACATCTACCTTCGTGCATTAAAAGTATTGCATGAATTTCAACCGGCAGGCCTACCCCGATACCCTCCTCAAACAACTCTTTGAAGCGATTCTGAAACCCCGCCTGATCGAGGAAAAAATGCTGATTCTGCTGCGGCAGAACAAGATCAGCAAATGGTTTAGCGGCATCGGGCAGGAAGCCATCGCGGTAGGCATTACCCAAGCGCTGGAAGAAGATGAATACATCCTCCCCATGCACCGGAATCTCGGGGTTTTCACTTCCCGGAATATGCCCTTCGACAGGTTGTTTGCGCAATGGCAGGGAACGATGATGGGCTACACCAAGGGCCGCGACCGGTCGTTCCACTTCGGCACCAACGAACACCACATTGTCGGGATGATCTCGCATCTCGGTCCGCAGAATGGCGTGGCCGATGGAATCGCGCTGGCCTCCAGGCTCAAGAATGAAAAAAAGGTTACCGTTGTTTTCAATGGCGATGGCGGCACAAGTGAAGGTGATTTTCATGAAGCGATTAACGTTGCCGCTGTATGGGATTTGCCGGTGATCTTTGTAGTGGAAAACAATGGCTACGGATTGTCAACGCCCAGCCAGGAACAGTTCCGCTGTAAAGCGTTTGTGGATAAAGCTATCGGTTATGGCATTGAAGGTGTTCAGGTAGACGGTAACAACATTCTGGAAGTTTATCATACCGTAAAAACACTGGCCGAATCCATTCGAAAAAATCCGCGCCCGATCTTGCTGGAGTGTATCACGTTCCGCATGCGCGGACACGAGGAGGCTTCGGGGACCAAATATGTTCCAAAAGAACTCATGGAAACCTGGGCTAAAAAAGATCCGGTAGAAAACTATGAGCAGTATCTGTTGACCGAAGGTGTGATCGATGCGAAGTACACCGAATCGGTTCGCAAGAAAATAAAGAAAGAGATTGAGTCCGGGCTTGCAACGGCATTTGAAGAAACGCATCCGGAAGCGAGTACCGAGATTGAAACAACCGACATGTACGCGCCTTATGCGCAAACGCTTGTTGAACCGAAAAAAGATAAGAAAACAGAAAAGCGTTTTATCGATGCGATCAGCGATGGTTTGCGGCAGAGCATGGAACGCTACGATAACCTGGTGCTGATGGGTCAGGACATAGCCGAATACGGTGGTGTGTTTAAGATCACCGATGGGTTTGTTGAAAAGTTTGGAAAGCCCCGCGTTCGCAATACACCCATTTGTGAGTCCGCTATTGTCGGGGCCGGACTTGGTCTTTCCATCAAAGGCATGAAGGCCATGGTTGAAATGCAGTTTGCGGATTTTGTTACCGAAGGCTTCAACCAGATTGTAAACAACCTGGCAAAAGCACACTGGCGCTGGGGACAACATGCAGACGTGGTCGTTCGCATGCCAACGGGCGCAGGAACTGCAGCCGGCCCGTTCCACTCGCAAAGCAACGAGGCCTGGTTCTTTCACACACCGGGATTGAAAATTGTGTATCCATCCAATCCATACGATGCCAAAGGATTGTTATGTGCCGCTATTGAAGATCCGAATCCATATTTATACTTCGAACACAAGCTATTGTATCGTTCGATTAAAGATGTGATTCCGGATGAATATTATACCATCGAAATCGGTAAGGCTAATCTTGTTTCGGAAGGCAACGACCTCTCGATCATCACGTATGGAATGGGTGTTCACTGGGCGAAAGAAATTCTGGAAACGATCCCTCACGTAAAAGCTGACGTACTTGATTTACGAACGCTGTTGCCGTGGGATAAAGATGCCGTAGCCGAAACGGTTAAGAAAACAAACCGCGTCTTGATCTTGCATGAAGATACGTTAACGGGCGGCATCGGTGGTGAGATCGCTGCATGGATCAGCGAGCATTGTTTTGCCGATCTCGATGCTCCGGTAATGCGGGTGGCCAGCCTCGATACGGCCATTCCCTTTGCACCCACACTCGAACAAAATTTTCTGCCGAAAGGCCGCCTGAAAAGCAAGATTGAAGAACTGCTGGCGTTTTAGATCACGGCTTGAAGCATCGGGGTCGAAATGACTGAAAATTGCTATCTTAGCCTGTTTTCACAGCTATTTTTTTGAGTCGAAGCCGTTCATATCCCCAACTCGTGCGCAAGGTAATCCTCTGCCTGGGCTTTGCCGTGGTGCTGATGGGGTTGAATGCTATTGATGCAAATGGCCAAAATACCAAAGGCGACCGGCCCGAAGTGCGTTCGGGTGGTAAGCGTGAAACGCGCTTTAAAACTCCGCGCAGAAAAAACCAATCCAAGCCATCCTACAACCGGCTTCGACCAAAACGTTTTTCACCTGCCAGCAGTGCGCGTTTATCAAAGCCGACGAAAGCCAACCGGAATTTTTACAGCAGGCGCTCTTATTCTAACAACCGATCCGTTAGCGGAAAACTCTCGCGGCAAAACACCCGGTCGGGTGGAAGAATTTCTGTCGGATCAGCTTCCGGCCGAACGCGAAACTTCTATTCGCAACGAAGCCGTTTTGTAAACAATCGTTCTACGGCTCAGCGATCACAGCGTTACCGGATTTATTCAAACCGAAGTCAGGTAGCCCGCGCTAAACGGTTTGGTACAAAACAAAATCCGCCAAACGTCAAGGGAACGGTTGCTCCAAGAACCGTATCGCGCCCATTTATCTCGAGAAAGAGCACAACACCGTTTGCAAGATTCTGGAATCAAAAGCCGAAGGGAGAAAAACCATACACGAAAGGTGATCTCGCGGGCCGACCCTTGCGCACAAAAAATTTCGAAACGCGTAAACCGGTGATCGTTAACCCAACCGCCAACCCGTATCGCGTACGCCCTGTTCGTGGCGACCGCCCGTATAACGGACCGATTCGCGGGGGGTATGTGTCGGCAACCAAATCGGGCAAACCGTGGAAGGGTGACATCGCAGGAAGAAAAATCAAAGGCAGAAATTATTCAACCAAACGGCCTGCTCCGGGAGGCAAACGAATCTTTCCTCCACCAAACTCGGTCAGTGGTAAAAACCGGGGACGTTCAGCATCATTACCCGGAGGTGGTTATCGGTCTGTTTCCGGAAAAATAAAAAATGGCGGAGCTGCCAATCCGGTGCGGTCAATGGGGAGCGGAAGCTGGAACAACAAAGGTCGCGCGATTGCCGGAAGAAATGCCGGAGCGAATGGCAACCTCGGATTTTTTGCCGGTAACCTGAAATCACGCAAGCGCATGAAAGGTGGTGGCAGCATCAGCGGTGCCTGGAATAACAAGGGTCGCGCAGTTGCCGGTAAGAATGCTGGCGCTAACGGCAATCTTGGATTTTATTCCGGAAATGTTCGTCCGAAAAGAGGTTATTCATCGCAAGGCGAAACTTATACCGGAAGCATCAAAGCACGCAAACGAGTTAAAGGCGGAGGAAGCATCAGTGGTGCATGGAATAACAATGGTCGCGCAGT
>JAEUUJ010000057.1 GCA_016786495.1 Cyclobacteriaceae bacterium | reverse complement strand
ACAATTTTGTGAGCTAACAAAAACGGATTGTCGCGTGCCAGTTGTAATACTAGAAAAGTTCTGATCGACTCGTTAAGTTTTTAAACCAACGGCAGGAATTTCAATACCAACTGTTTTCGCTTAGCGTCTGATGTCGACTGTGTGATGGGTTTGCTGCTTTTGTGGAGTTTGTGGGGCGGGCGGAGGCCAGGAAACTTACTTTTGTTGTATGGCTTTATCTGATCCTGTTGGTTCGGTGCGTTCCGTCTTCATAAATATATCCCACCCGGTAAAGTTCAGTCCAAAATTTGCCCTGAACTGTTGATGATGGATCTCATGATGACTGGCACCAATTAGAAACTTCCTCATTCCGCGGCTGTAAATCTCCGCACCCGCGTGATTCACAACGGCAAAAAAGGAAAGGAGTAAGAATATTGCGGCCAGCATAACCGCGTGAACCGGTACCAGCATGATTACTGCGGGGAAAAAGATGAACTGCAGGAAGGCTTCGATGGGATGAAAGGAAAAGGCCGTGAACACGGTCGGGCTAGTACTTTCGTGATGCACTTTGTGTACATGTTTGAAAACCCGGGGCAGGTGCATCCAGCGGTGTAACCAGTAATAATAGCTTTCATAGAGCACCAGCATGAGCGCGGGGCTAACAAAGAAATAAGTCAACGAGTGCTCGTGAATGTCGGTGTAAACCTGCGTGAGACCGTTTTGGTAAGCCAGCAAACTTAACGCCACCAAAACAGCAAAGACCAGTGATGCTGTAAAGGCCCACGTTATTTCGCGTTTGATTTGTTTTGAAGTAGCTGTGCGTTTCTTCGGTGTTGTGCCGTGGGAAACTTTTGCCCGAAGCTTCTTCACCAGGAACTGATAGAGTACCGATATCGCGAGGTAACGTGCAAAAATTACCACCGCCAGTGAGGCGACAAACAGTGCTACCCATTCGAGGTGCGACCAAAACGCGGTATCCAAAAAATACAGCATTATTGCCCGGTATTTTTTGCTAAGGCAACGATAACGCCCGCGGTGAAGTCAATTTTTGAGAAGAAAGTCATAACCCGTACAGATTGAACTAACCGATGGCACATAAAACGTGCCTTAGATTCAACCAGGGGATTCATGCAGCAGCGTGGCGCTACAATCGGTATTGGCGATCGTGCCGAAAAAATACTGTTGAAAGATATCCGATGCAGGCCGTTCAGTGGTGATAAAAAGCCTCAGTGCGGCAGGTCAAAGTACAAGGGACTATGAGAAGATTTTAATGATGAATCTTCGCCGAGAGTTGAAAATTTATCTAAGCCAGTGAAATACCACCAACATTGTTACTTCGGCAATTCTTTGTCTGACTAATATACGCTGACCGAAATGAATAAACTGCTGAACAGTAGCAGCCAGCATTCTTATTTTAACGTTATCTTTCAACGTTGGCGGGCTCTAAACGGGCTGGTTCAGTGAGATTTTTCCTGTAAGCTCAGAGACTAAAGTTTCAACCTTCTTTGCTCCAATATTGGAGCAGTTAAAGGACACAATGTGGTCATCCGTCAGAACCAATTCTAAAGTCGGTCCATTAGACAGTATTTGATATGTACCTGCTGATTTTATTTTTTTGTAGGGAATCTCCCGCTCAAAATCTAAACGCCACTTATTTTTTACCACGATCGAATTTTCCGTTAGCAAAAAATAATTCATTTCATTCCGATAAGCAGGTAATACACCAGATTAACCAATGCTAATCCTGCAACATAGATGAGAAAATTATGTGCCCGCATTCGGAAAAGGAAAAACAAATTCATACCAATCAGAAGAATCGTTGTGAATCCTAAATTGGGTCCTTTGAAAATCCTCACGTTAGTTTCCATTGTTATAGCAAAATGTCCAAAATTTACCAACGTAACATTTTAAGTAAGACTTTGTTGTGCACCGACTGGCTATCTCCTCATCTCATGGCGCCCTCCTTTATAGAGCAGCTTGACAAAAGGAAAATCGCCCAAAGAATAAAATTTGTCATGAACATTTGTCAGGAGATACACCACATGGTGACCTATACTTCTCCTATCAATTAACCCAACCTTTTTGTCACCTCATCCCAGTTCACAACATTCCACCAGTTGGTGATGTACTCGTTGCGTTTGTTCTGATACTTCAGGTAGTAGGCATGTTCCCACACATCCAGCCCTAAAAGCGGAGTGCCTTTTACTTCTGCAGTATCCATTAAAGGATTATCCTGGTTAGGAGTGGAGGTAATCAGAAGTTTGCCGCTCGCATCTTTTAACAGCCACGCCCAGCCTGAACCGAACCGGCTCATCGCGGCAGCGTTAAATTGTTCCATGAACTTGGGCACGGAACCGAACGACCCGTCAAGTGCGGCTACTACCTTGCCATAGGGTGTTCCGCTCGCGCCCGGCTTCATTACCTGCCAGAAGAAGTTGTGATTCCATGCACCGCCCGCGTTGTTGCGAACCTTGGCGGAGAGCTTTGAGGCGTTATCGAAAAATTCCTGCTCTGAGCTGTAGGTGAGTTTCTCTGCAACGATCGCTTCGTTTACGTTTTTGATGTAGGCAGCATGATGTTTGGAATAGTGAATGTCCATCGTCATTGCATCAATGCTGGGCTCCAGCGCATTCTTCTCGTAAGGCAAGGGTATTTGTTTAAACTCAAACACTGACGCCACGCCTGCCTGGCCGAACGAACCTGTGGATTGTGCAAAAGCCTGCTCAAGAATAAGGGATGAGCCAACAGCAGCTCCCACGGTTGCTTTGAGCGAATTGCCCATAAATTTTCTGCGTGATGTTTTCATAACGATGGTTTTAATGATTATCCGAACTGATTTCTCGGAGCGAGGCTTCTCACAGGTATGGCATTAAATTTAGGCAAAAAATTTTTAGCTTGCAGTAACCAACCGATGAACGGTATGAGCGACATTCTATACAACGAAATTCCCTCGCTTGATCTGAAGGATTTCTATGGCGGGGATCCCGCAAAGAAACAGAAATTCGTTGCTGATTTGGGTGCAGCCTACAATACGATTGGTTTCGTGGCGATTCGAAATCATTACCTCACCGATGAACTTTCCGATAAGCTGTATGCGGCAGTAAGGAAGTTCTATGCGTTGCCGGAAGAGATTAAAAAGAAATATGAGATCCCGGGATTAGCCGGCCAGCGTGGCTACATCGGCAAAGGGAAAGAACATGCCAAAGGCCGCAACACGGGCGACCTGAAAGAATTCTACCATGTTGGTCAGGAAGTCACCGATGGCGACCCGATTAAAAAGGAGTATCCCGATAACGTGTGGCCCGATGAAGTGCCGGAGTTTAGAGAAATAGCCCTGGACGTGTACCGCAGACTTGAAAAAACTGGAGTTCACATGCTCCGCGCAATAGCCTTGTACCTGAATCTGCCGGAAGACTACTTCGATGCGAAGGTGAGGCATGGGAACAGCATCCTCCGCCCGATACATTATTACCCGATTGAAGATCCGGATTCTGTTCCGGCCGATGCGGTTCGTGCCGCTGAACATGGCGACATCAATTTGATCACGCTGTTGATGGGCGCCAGCGCTGACGGATTACAAGTTCTTCGCCGGGATGGCAAGTGGATTCCTATCACGGCACTTCCCGATCAGCTGGTGGTGAACGTGGGCGACATGCTCGAGCGGCACACCAATAAAAAATTGAAATCAACGATCCATCGCGTAGTCAATCCGCCACGCGAAAAAATGAATACACCGCGGTATTCCATTCCGTTCTTTATGCATCCGCGATCGGAAATGGATCTAACCTGTCTGCCAAACTGCATTGATGCGCAGCATCCCAAGCTGTTCGAAGACATCACCGCGGGTGCATTTCTCGATCAGCGTTTGGCGGAAATCGGGTTAAAGAAGAAATAACCGCCCCCGCTTGTTCCAGCAAGTCCGATATGGTGTCTTTTTGCGTGATGTACTCATGCTTGCCGTGACATCCTTTGGCGGACCGCAAGCCCATCTCGCGCATTTTCAAAAAGTACTCGTTGATAAACGAAAGTATCTTTCAGAAGCCGATCTGATGGAATTGAATTCGCTCTGCCAGATTCTACCCGGGCCGAGTTCAACGCAAACGCTGGTGGCTGTGGGGTTAAAAATCGGGGGCACAAGCCTGGCCTACTTAACGTTGTTGATCTGGACGTTGCCTTCGGTAATCTTCATGACCGTCATGGCGATTTCGCTTTTTGATATCGAGCAAAAAAACTGGTCGCTCGAGTTCACGCGCTTCATTCAGCCCATGGCCGTAGGTTTTATCAGCTATGCGGCATACTCCATCAGCGTAAAAACGATCAACACGAAAACGGGAGTCAGCCTGATGATTATGGCGGCCGTTACTTCGTATTTTATTCAAACGCCATTTGTGTTCCCGGCCATTCTTTTTGTAGCCGGATTGATCAGTGCGTTAAAATATCGGGCCCAACCGAAAGAGGAGAAAAAGAAAATCAGCATTCGGTGGACCAGTTTACTGTTGTGGCTTGGTGTGCTGGTATTTGCCGCGCTGCTCGGATGGGCAACCAAGAAAGTGCCTGAGGTAACACGACCAATCCGGTTGTTTGAAAATTTTTATAGAAACGGAAGCCTGGTGTTTGGAGGCGGACAAGTGCTTGCACCCATGTTGTATACCGAGTTCGTGAAAAAGGACTCGGCGGAAGAGCATGTGCGTCCGGTTGAATTCAGTAAGAAGCCGTATTTAAATCACGATGAGTTTCTGACCGGCTATGCCATTGTACAAACGCTGCCCGGGCCTGTGTTTGCCTTCAGTGCATTCATTGGATCGTTGTCGATGCGCGAGTACGGAACGTTTGGTGAAATCATGGGTGCGTTTATGTCGGCACTCGGCATCTTCCTTCCGGGAACGTTTTTGATATTCTTTGTGATTCGTTTTTGGGACAGTTTAAAAAAATATCGAGCGATTCGGGCGTCACTGGAAGGCATAACGGCAGCAAGTGCGGGACTCATTGCGGCTTCGGCTGTGATTCTGTTTCAACCACTCGATAACACCGTGATGAATTTTGCCTTTACGATTGGTACGTTTTGTATGCTCGCGTTCACGCGATTACCTGCTCCGTATATTATCCTCGGAGGTCTTGCACTTGGATTGTTGTTGTGATTACTTCCGGTTTCCGAAAAACACCGTGAGAAAAAGCGTTGGGTAAACCGAATAGTTTTTCGCCAGTACCATCATATCGATCTTGCGCGTATAGGCATCAACCAACACACCGGCTTCGAAACCGGTAACCTGACTTTTAAAAATTCCCAACTCAAAATTAAGCGCAGCCTTTACGTTTGCGCCTAACACAATGTTCGACTCACCCAAGCCCTGAAACAGGCGGCCCGGCCCAAGAATGTTCTCTTTCGCCATATTTGCGTTGTATTGCTTGCGAAAAGTGATATCACCTTCTACGTATTCAACATAATAAGGAGCTTCAACGCCAATGCTGGGCCCGGCTGCGAATACCGCTTTTATTTCTACACCTTGCTGCGGAGCTTTTTTAAATAAGATAAAATCGCGTCCGTACTGAAGACGAAAAGTATACAGGTAGTTCTGTTTACCGAATGTGAAGAAATTACCGTAGGCAGAATTGTACCGTACTTCCTGGGGGTGGCGCACGTTCATGATCTCCAGCCCGAACGTTTGCAACTGACGGTCGGTCATTTTAAAAGACTTCTTGAAAACAAATCCACCGATCAGCCCGCCTGAAGTGTTCTTGTTGATGCCCCAAATAAATTCAGTCTCATATTCATATCCATCCTGAACCTGGGCAACCAGGGTTCCGGCAAATAGTAACAAAGTGAGGGAAATCGCTAAAATTCTAATCAACCGCATGATCCTTCCGGTAACTTTCTGATAAATTTAGAGGCTTTTAAGGTAACGCAAAAAATTAACTTACGGTATTTATGACCACACTTACTTCTGTTTATAAAGGCTCTTTACGCACCGAAAACACGCATACCCGCTCAGGCCAGGTGGTTATCACCGATGCCCCGGTGGATAACAAGGGAAAAGGGGAGGCCTTCAGCCCTACGGACCTCGTGTGTACCGCACTCAGCAGTTGCATGCTCACCACCATGGCTATCGTAGCCGATCGGGAGCAGGTAGACATGACGGGTATGACCACGGAAGTGGTGAAAATCATGGGTGCCAATCCCCGGAAAATTGCAGAGATTCAGGTTATACTTTCTCATCCCGGTCTCAACGCAACGCCAGAACAGATCGACAAACTCAAACACGCAGCGCACACCTGTCCGGTTGCGCTAAGCCTTCATGAGTCGGTCAAGCAAACCATAACGTTTACATTCTAACGACATTTTTTGATCATTCGGTAGCGTGACAAATCGGGACAATTGATCATCCCGGGCAACGTTTGTTTTAGGGTAGTCGTCTTTTCGGAAAACGTTCCATGAAAAACCTATCCATAGTCATTTGCGTAAGCGCTACCCTGTTATTGAATGTGATGTGGGTCAGCGCGCAGTCATCCGAAGGTGTTCACATTGTTGACCTTTCTCAAACAGAAATCCGGATATTCAACAAAGCTAAAAAGCTTGATACAAAAGCGGCAAACCTGCTGCTGACGGATTCGTTGTTCGTGCCACACGCAAACTTCTGGAGCAGTTATGTGGGAAGTAAAACGGAATTTTTACGGTGGATTCGTAAAAGCGTTTATCCAAACCTGAAGGAAATGAATCGATTGAATAATCGGGTTAACCGGGAGGCAATCGTTAAAAAGATTGCAGAAGCAGACGCACTACAGCGCCCGAACGTTGTGTATGTTGTTTTCGGTCCGGGGTGTACGGATGTCGGCAAGTTTACGGATGGAACAGCCGTGATCGATTTGCTGCACGGGCAAAACGCTCTATCCGGGCTTTAGCTTTTTACTTTTTCGCGAATCTCCTGGAAGTCGATGCCGTAATGCGAATTGTCGTATATCGCCTTACCGTGGCGAATGATCAGCACTTGCGGTGACTGATGTTCAACCTGAAATTGTTCCGCAATGGTATTTGAGATATCACGGTACGATAACAAATCCAGGAAATAAGGTTTTACATTAGGCACTTCTGCATCTTTCCAGTTGCGCTCCAGACGATCGAGTGTTGACCGGCTGATGTTGCAGCGTGTGCTGTGCTTAAAAATCAGAATGTTGTTGTCAGCCGACTCGGTGATAATTTCTTTCAGCTGTTCAGGACGTTCGAGGCGATTCCAGTTCATACTATGTCTTAATCATACCACAGGCCTTGCTCCCCTTTGTCGTAGCGAGGTTTTTTCACCTTTTCTTTCAGGTGATCGGGTTGATTTTCGTTTTTCTTGAATAAACGCGCCCACCATAGCTTAAAGTTCGTGAGCAAGCCTCTTTCTTCATCGGTGTTGTTTTTGTTCGTTTTCACGAACCGCGAGTCAGGGTAGAGGTCTTTCTTACGGAAGAAATCGAAACGCTTCAGCTTAATATTACCCTGATAATTTGTGGCATCCAGAAAGGCTTTTCCGGGTTCACGCACCCGAAGCGCTTCCCGCGCACTGCTGGGGTTGCGCTTGTAATCCCAGTTCTGACGAACAACACGCGTGTACTCGCTCGCCCGAATCGAATTCTTTCCGGGTGCAATTCCGGGCATTGATCCATCCGCAGCATGCGGACGTTTCTTGTAATCTTTTTCTTTCACCTTTACCTGCAGGCCATTCACGAGATACGTGGTCTTATCCGGGCGACTCTTTTTCAGCGCTTCATCGGCCTGATTCGGAGTCTTGAGGTAGTTTCTTTTAAACCGCGCGAGTTTAATGCTACCGGTGTATTCTTCACCCTGATCGCGCATCGAAGGCTGAAAGTCAAACTGACGTTTTTTCTGCGGGAAGTAATCAACATCGGGCTTGTGTTTCTTTTTTGCTTTGATGTTGCCCTGGAATGCGGCAAGCTTGGTGCTGTTATTATTTCGAACCGTGGTGGGTTGCTCGTTATTGTTCCAGTGCTTTCCGCTGATGCTTCCACCCGCACCTTTCGGTTTCGGCTTGGCTTTCAGATTGCCCGTATATTCTTCGCCCTGATTGCGCATGCTGGGCTTAAGATCAAACATCTTATAACCGGTGTGATTTGAAATTTTTGCATTGCCTCCGGGATAACGTCCGGCTATGGCTTGACCCTTGTTGTTCCAGCTTCCGCTGATGCTTCCGCCACCTTTGGCTTTCGGCCGAAACTTCATACTTCCCTGATAGCGCGAAACGGAAGGATCGCCACCGGCATTTCTTCCTGCAATGGCGCGGCCGTTATTATTCCAGCTTCCGCTGATGCTTCCGCCCCCTTTGCCTTTCGGCTGAAACTTCATGTTACCCTGGTAGCGCGAAACGGAAGGATCACCACCGGCATTTCTTCCGGCAATGGCGCGGCCATTATTATTCCAGCTTCCGCTGATGCTTCCACCACCCTTACCCTTGCGTTGAAATTTCAGGTTACCCTGATAACGCGAAACGGA
>JAEUUJ010000046.1 GCA_016786495.1 Cyclobacteriaceae bacterium | reverse complement strand
TAATGCCCGGTAGTCTTTCGCAAACAATCGCTGGCTTGGCGTATCGTGCAGATAGATTCTCATCGAATTATTCATTCCAAACTTCACGCGACCCAGCGAATTGTCGCCACCGGGTTGCTGAACAATCCGGTAACTACCCGGATTAGCCGAACTCCATGCTTCACCGGAAGGATCAATCTTTTCACCGTTTTTGTAGAACACATAGTTCTTTTCCGTATAGTAATCGGGATTGGATTTCAATCGGGGAATGATTTCATTTTTAATGATGCTCACGGGTACCGTCCACGTAGGACTAAACACCACATGCTCCACGCGGTCGTTGAAAACCGGAGTAGGATTTTCGACTGCGCCTACGATCACCCGCATCTTGTAAACCTCCATGTTGTTTTCATAAATGCGCAACGTATAGTCGGGGATATTCACCCGAATATAATCCACGGCAGCATCGGCAGGCTGCATCCAGCGCATGCGATCAAGATTGATCGCGATAGCCTCCACCCTGCTCTGCAATGATTTATTCAGATACGTCACCGTCATCGGTCCGATTACACCATCCGGGTCAAGGCCGTGAATCAGTTGAAAAGCAACAATTCCCTGAACGAGGTTCTTGTCGTAATGAAGCGTATCCCATTGTCCGGTAATTGAATCCAGTGTAGTAGGATACACATGCAAATCGAATTGAGATAATCGTTCTCGGATCAGCGGGATCGCCTTGTGACGCGCGAGTGGTTCAATCCGGCCATTTACAGTTATAGCGGGCAGTTGCCCCACTGCATTTCGTGCCAGGTCGCGATAAAATGCAAGTGCTTCCTGAAGCTTGTGGTACTGATCGCTGTTTGGCTGAACTGATTCAAAAATGTTATCGAGGTCCGTAGCGGATTTTGCTTCCGCGAGCCTGAGCACATCATCGGTTGCCACGGGCCGGTTTTCACGAAGCCACAGCTTGTTACTATAGCCTGCCGTGCGGATCTTTCCCTCACTGAGGTGTGCCGTAAATAGAAAGTACATTTCCGTAATCCGAACATCCAGGGCCATCACCTCGCGTTCAGCCGGCAGCGACAGGTTGTAAAGTTCGCGTACCCGTCCTTCAAGCATAGCGGCATGGTAATCGTCCGGATTTAGTCCGTATAGATCGGCATTCTTAAAATTCTCAATCAGCGCATCGTATAATGCAGACGGTTCAGAATCGAAAAGCCATTTCGTCTGGAATTCATTGCTGCGATAGAAATTGTCGCGTTTGTCGGTAATCCGCCCATTCAGATAAGAGTCGGTTAGAAGTTCCGCATTACGGTGGTCGAACAGAAATGCGGTATCCACCAGCACCGGTCCTGCTACTTTGCCTGAATTCTTTGCATTAGACAATTGGAGTGCTTCAGTTGTCCGATCAGATCCAATCATCGCGACAGTCTTAACCGATGCTTGTCCATATACTATTTCCTGGTAGGTTTTACCCTGTGCCTGTGCAACACTCACACAGGCAATCGTCATAACGGTAATTCCGTGTGCTATCCAACCACTCCCTAAACTGCGTTTCATACTTAGATCGACTTCACGTTTAGTCCATCGATATCCCTGCATAAGTAAAAATCGTTCCAATTCGCAGGCCGCATTCCAACCGGAGGGGAAAACCGCGAAAAACCGCACTATCCTGTAGAGTTTATAGCACACCTGTGTGTGGTGGAGCAGCGCCAGAATTCAACACAGCAACAATCACGGGGCAGGAAAACACCGGCACGCTTTTCAACACAGTTAAGGGGAAAAACAAGAATTATGATCACACAACTCACCGATGTACCAAACACAATGGTCGCCTTCCGCGCCTCAGGCGAAGTGACGCGCGAAGATTTCGACAAGATTGTTTTACCCGCTGTGGCGGAGCTGGTGCAACGCACCGATAATCTTAATTATCTGCTCATTCTGGATACTCCGCTGAAAAACTTCACCTTCAGCGCGTGGATTAAAGATGCACTATTGGGGTTGAACAACCTCACCAAATGGAATCGCTGCGCTATCCTGAGCGACTCCGATGGAATTAACTCGTTTACCAATCTCTTCGGCAATTTTATGCCGGGCGAGTTCAAAGGGTACAAACCCGAACAACTCGAGGAAGCAGTTGCATGGGTAAGTGGTGAGCCCGAAGCTGTGTTTCAGGATGAAGGTGATTCAAAGGAATGATATACCGACATTTTAACCGGTTTCCGGACGATACAGCACTGTTTTCAGCCAAAATCGGCCGATTTGGCGGAAAACAAAGTTGGTATATGGATTGATCTTACCTGCGAAAGGAGAGCCAAGCGATGAAGAAGAAGAAATTTAAAGACCTGTTAACTTCGGTTGATATTTTAAATACGCTTAGCGGTGGCATCAGCGAGCCGTTTATTTCGATCCGGGAAGAAGCCGACCGCCATGAAGTGCGCGTACGTGTTCCGGGAGTTAATCGCGATACCCTGCAGGCAGAGGTACACAATAACGAGTTGATCATCTTTTACATGATTCCGATGGACTCGGCCGGTAAAGAAGTTCAGCTTCCGCAGATCATCTACAACAACGCCATTCCCTATTTCATTGAGATTAGCGGGATTCAGGCACATTACGATGATAATGAGCTGGTGGTTGAGCTTCCGTTCAATGAATTCTCAAACGGTTACAATAAAACGATTAAAGCGAGCTAAACACGATGTTTAACCCGCGTTGGGAAATCGCCTGACTGGTACACACCAGCGGGCGATTTTTTTTATCGCGCAGCCGCGACAGAATTTGTCAGCCGGTACAGTTATCTTTGCATCATGTCGCTTTTTGTCGCTTCGCTCAATTCCGGTAGCAATGGTAACTGCTATTATCTCGGCAACGATGAAGAGGGCGTACTCATCGATGTCGGAATCTCATGCCGCGAAGTTGAGAAGCGTTTGAAACGGCTCGATATCCCGATAAGCCGGATCAAGGCCGTGTTTATCACCCATGAACATGGCGATCATATTCACGGTGTACCGGCATTCTCAAAGAAGTATAAACTTCCGGTGTTTATCACACCGGGCACCATTCTGTATGGTAATCTCGGCAATGAAATTGAGGCCGGCTTAATTAATTCGTTCAGCCCGTATCAGCCGGTGCAGGTGGGTAAGATATCCGTTACGGCATTTCCAATCACGCACGATGCAAACGACCCGCACAACTTTGTTGTGGCAAGCGATTCCGTTACGGTGGGCATTTTCACCGATATCGGCTTTCCGTGCTATCACGTTACGCAGCACTTCGCACAATGTCATGCCGCATTTCTGGAAAGCAACTACGATGAGCACATGCTTGAGTTCGGTTCGTACCCGTTTCAACTGAAAAGTCGTATCCGGGGTGGTAAAGGTCACCTCTCCAATCGACAGGCGCTCAAGTTGTTCCTGGATCACCGCCCGCCATTCATGACGCATCTGTTCCTGTCGCACTTATCCCAAAACAACAATACGCCTGATATCGTAGAAGAGTTATTCAGCGGTATTGCACACTCGACACACATCGCCGTGATGTCGCGGGAACGCGAGTCCGAACTTTATCACATCGAAAACAACCTCGGCCTTCGCAGCAAACCGGTACGGCCGCCTGTCCATTTTCTTCAGGTTCAGCTTTCGCTGTTTCAGTAACCTCAGTGATTGCGCATTTTATCGAGCGATGTTTCCAGCACTTTGGTAATCTTATCAATTGCGCCACTGATCGCATCATCAATATTGGATGCGGTATTTTTTACAGCCACCGGACTCTTCCCTTTTAGCTTGGTTTCGATCAGGCAACGTTTGTCGTCATCTCCGCCTTTCGCGCCATTTTCATCGCTCAGGTGTACTTCCACACGTGTAATATATTCATCGAAGCGGGCGAGCTCAGCTTCAATGGTAGACTTGCAATAGTTGATCAGGCGTTCGCTGTTTGGGATATTCCGATCGGTGTTAACTTCAACCAACATAAGAGATTTGTTTTATGCTGGTAAAGTAGCAACTCCGCCTGCAAACTTCAAGCGAACTACGGAGTTATTGTAAACTCAAACACGAGTGCATAGGCGTTGTGAGCCGTGTTCGGAATTTGAACGCCCAATGTGAGCGGAATTCTGGGGCGCGGGTAGAAAATAACCCCAACGGAAGAATAACTGATCGCATTGTTACCGATCACACTTTCACCCATCACATGCCATTTCTCAGCCAGGGGAACTTCGGCTGCCACCCAGCCCCCTACGCGATTTCCTGCGCCTCCGTAATGTCTGGAGTTGTAGTAGGTTCCTGCTACGAATACACAATCCTCCCAGATTACATCCTGAAACCGCGCGTTAAGATAGGTCAGGTTGGCCGGCCGGTAACGATTATCAAAATCCACGTTCACACCGATCTGCGTGCCCAAAGCGAGTGACACAATCTCACTGAGTTCGAACTGCTTAAGCGCATTAACCGTCAGCAACGGATCGTAGGGATCACGGTCGTTGCGATCGTTCAGGAATAACGAATTCGTTTTCTCGACATAATTCAATCCCAGCACATTCAACCCAATCTCGAAACCTTTGCCGAGCCCGTAGTCGATGGTGGTGTTAGACTGAATAATCTCGTTGAAGTTGAGCTGCTGCTGAAAGAAGAATTTACCGGCCTTTGTTGCCTCAACGGATGGAACATTGATGAAATTCTGTTGCGCGATACCCGCGCTGGCGGCCAATAACAACCACACTAAGAAAAAAAGCCTGCTCATACTTTATGGGAAGTAACACACTCCCCTGCTTTCGAACTATAAACGTGCTACCTGCTCATCCACGTACGGATAAACGCGAGTAATGCCGGCAAAAATAAAAAATCCGGCAACATGTTTTACCGCATCCGGTCAATTGTAAATGAACAACGCTATCAACGCGATGAGTGACACGGCAAGGCCCGCAACATGAAGCCACAAGGCAATCGGGTTTGCCCGACTGCCGGGATTGAGCTTTCGCCCGCGGCTCCACAGGAAGATTCCGATCAATGCCACCGGATATGAAATGATGAGGGAAGCAAAGTAGGCCCAAAACCAGCCCGTGATCAGAAACCACGTACCACAAATAATCGAGAAGAGATAATAAAGCTTGGCGTTTGATTTACCTTCCATAGTCTATTTTTCAAGAATAGCCGTAATGCCCTGGCCGCCTGCCGCACACACCGAAATAAATCCACGGCCCGATCCTTTCTGATGAAGCAGTTTGGCCATGGTCGCTAATACCCGGCCACCGGTTGCGGCAAATGGATGACCAGCCGCCAGACTGCTTCCGTTTACGTTCAGTTTATTTCTGTCAATGCTACCCAATGCATCAACGCCAAAGAGTTGGCTTAGCTGATCGCTTTCCCAAATCTTCAGGGTAGCCAGCACCTGTGCCGCAAATGCCTCATGAATTTCATAAAAATCAAAATCCTGTAACGTCAGCTTCGCTTTCTTCAGCATCCGGTTCGATGCGTAGACTGGTGCAAGCAATAAATTGTGCCTGGCCTCCACGTATTCGATGGCAGCAAGTTCGGCATAGCTGAGGTACGCAAGTACCGGCAGATTGCGTGCGCGGGCCCATTCTTCCGTAGCCAGTAGAATGCACGAAGCGCCATCGGTAAGCGGTGATGAATTGCCAGCCGTTAACGAACCATGTTGTTTATCGAATGCGGGTTTAAGTTTGGCAAGTTTCTCCAGGCTGCTGTCGCTTCGCAGGTTATTGTCGCGGGTCAAGCCTTCATACGGTGTAAGCATGTCGGCAAAAAATCCTGACTCGTAAGCCTTCACCATCTTCTGATGACTCTCCAGCGCAAAGGCGTCCTGATCCTGCCGCGAAATCCCATAGTGCTTAGCTGTAATTTCCGTGTGGCCCCCCATCGAAAGGCCGGTTCTCGGTTCAACATTGGCAGGTGCAACGGGAGCAAGCTGTCCCGGACGGATTTTCAAAAACTCGCTCAGTTTTCCGCCAAATGTTTTCGCACGGTTTGCTGCCAGCAATATTTTTCTCAGCTTCTCGCCCAACACCAGCGGAACATTACTGGTTGAATCGACTCCCCCGGCAATACCGGCGTCAATCTGACCGAGGGCAATTTTGTTGGCGATGTATACTGCGGTTTCAATTCCCGTATCGCATGCCTGCTGAAGATCACAGGCAGGTGTTCTCGGGTCGAGTGATGTGCTCATCACACTTTCACGCGTGAGATTGAATTCCCAACTGTGTTTGATTACCGCTCCGCACGCAACTTCGCCCAGCAACTCTCCGCTCAGGTTATAGCGAACGATCAACCCGTTCAGTGCTGCGACCAGCATATCCTGGTTGCCGGCTTTGGCATAAGCCGTATTTTGTCTGGCGAAGGGAATCCGGTTGTAGCCAACGATGGCAACTCTACGGAGGGCAGATGTGTGAAGCATATGTAAAACTAACAGGTTTAAGCCACAGAATATTTACGGCTGTAACACGAAATGTCACAAGTTTATTCTGCGATTTGCAACAATATCCATATTAGTGCTCTAATTCCGGGCCAATCAAGGCTTTACCGATTATTAAGCGTACCTTTGCACTTTGGAAATACGACAGTGCAACGTCATCCCGTTTTACCGGCCCGACACGTTCGGGAGGCCTCGGTGTTCAAGGGATCTCCTCGCAATGACGTTGCTCCTGTAACTTTTTAATTTTTAACCCATTTATGAAAACATTTCAATCCCTTGGATTGTCCAAGGGGTTATCGGATGCTGTTCAATTGATCGGCTTCGAAACCCCCACGCCTATTCAGGAAAAAGCAATTCCCCTATTGTTAACAGGCAACCGCGATTTTATCGGCCTTGCCCAGACCGGAACCGGAAAAACAGCCGCATTCGGTCTTCCCTTACTGGAACTGGTTGACGACAATTCAAAAGAGACCCAGGCATTGGTGCTCGCCCCTACGCGCGAGCTCGGCCTGCAAATCGTTAGCGACCTCGAAAACTTCAGCGAACGTTTCAAGAAACTCAACATCGTAGCAGTGTATGGCGGAGCCAGCATCAGCGAGCAAATCCGGAAGGTAAAACGCGGTGCACAAATCATCGTGGCCACACCGGGCCGCTTGATTGACCTCCTCGGCAAAAAAGCCGTTAACCTTACCACCATTAAGTATGTGGTACTTGACGAAGCTGATGAGATGCTGAACATGGGCTTCAAGGAAGATATCGATGAGATTCTTTCTACCACTCCCGACACTAAAATTACGTGGCTCTTCTCGGCTACTATGCCGAAAGAGGTTCGGGCGATTGCCAAGAACTATATGTCGGATCCGGAAGAACTTACTGTGGGTGAGAAGAACACCGGAAACATAAACATCGAACACCAATATGTGGTAACGCAGGAGCGCGACAAATACAGCGCGCTGAAACGAATCCTCGACTATAACCCTGAGATTTTCGGATTGATCTTCTGCCGTACCCGGATCGACACACAACGAATCGCGGAAAGCCTGATGAAAGACGGCTACAATGCCGATGCCCTTCACGGGGATTTGAACCAGGCACAACGCGACCGCGTAATGATGAAATTCCGGAACCGTACGCTGCAGATTCTGGTGGCAACCGATGTGGCTGCACGCGGAATTGACGTCGATAACATCACGCACGTAATCCACCTCAACATTCCCGATGAAATGGAATTCTATACTCACCGGAGTGGTCGTACCGCCCGGGCGGGAAGAAAAGGTATCTCAATCGCCATGGTGAGCAACCGGGAAACCGGCAAGCTCAAGCAGATTGAGAAAATCCTGAAGGCAACGTTTGTGAAAATCCCGGTGCCAACAGGCCCTGAGGTTTGTCAGAAACAGTTACTTGCCCTCATGCGCAAAGTACACGAGGTGAAAGTCAACGAAGCAGAAATTGAAACTTTCCTGCCCGCGGTTTACGAAGAACTGAAAGACCTCACCAAAAATGAGCTGATCAAACGGTTCGCCTCGCTTGAGTTCAACCGCTTCCTGGAATACTATCGCAATGCACCGGATCTGAACGCTGACAGCAAGGGCAATAGCGCGGACCGTGGCGGAGCTGAACGCTATTCGACCGGCGACAGGTTCTTTATTAACCTCGGCAAGATGGATGAACTGGATGTTCCTACCCTGTTGGAACTCCTGGATGATTGCTGCGGAATCACCAAGAAAAACGTAGGCAAAATCGATCTGAAAGGTGCTTACTCATTCTTTGAAGTAGATAAAGAGAAAAGCGCAGACGTGATCAAAGGTTTTGAAGGAATGGAGTATGCCGGCCGGATTGTGCGGGTAGAGATAACCGACCAAAAGAGTGGCGGTGGCGGATCCAGAAGCCGTGGTTGGGAACGCAGCGGTCCAAAAGAAGGTGGTCGTGAGCGCAGTGGAAACCGGGAAGGTGGACACCGCGAAGGCGGAAGCCGAGAAGGTGGAAGCCGTGAACGCAGTGTAAGCGGACAGCGCGGTAAAGAGTCGCGCGAACGCGAAGGAAGAAACCGTGGAGCGGGTAGTTCCGGCAGCGGTTATCGTCCGGGCAATTTCGAGAAGAAACGCAAGCGCTACTGATCCATTCAAAAACTCTGTAAGCAGTTGTTAGTGAATCACTAGAGATTGATTAATTTTCGGCCACAATTATAAACCCACTTATGGCAAAGAAAGTAAAAAAGGCAGCTAAGAAGAACGTGAAGGCTGCGAAGAAGTCGGTGAAGAAGGCCGCAAAGAAAGTAGTTAAGAAAGTAAAGAAGGCAGCTAAGAAAGCAACGAAAGCTGTGAAGAAGGTCGCTACCAAAGCGAAGAAGAAAGTAACGAAGTCTTCGAAGCCGGCAACTCCTCCTGCTGTGGAAAATGTTCAACAGCCGGTGGCTCCGATGCCGTCTCTTTTTGGAGATTATCCAGCCAGCAACTAAGCTTAACACGATACGTTGTTACAAAAAAGCCTCGTTTTTACGGGGCTTTTTGATTTTTTACCCCTTTCTAAATTCCCCGGCACGCAGGAATGGTTCGTGCTTCGACCGCTGGTTTCATAATTGCTTTGGCGGAATGACAACATAAACACAAACGTGCTATGGCAAAAAAAACTATGAAAAAAGCTGCGAAGAAGGCTTCCGCAGCAGCGAAAAAAGCAACCAAAAAAACGGTTAGCAAAGGAAAATCGGCCGCTAAGAAAGTGGTTAAGAAAGGTAAGTCTGCCGCAAAGAAGGTTGCTTCAAAAAGCAAGGGAGTTGCGCGTAAGGCTGTAAGCAAAACCAAGGCTGCGACGAAGAAGGTAATCCGAAAAGCGAAGCCCACCTTCAAACGTGTGGCAAAGAAAGCGCGCCTAACCGCTGAAGCTGCCGTTGGCGTGGTGACCGCGAATGTTACGAACGCAAAAAACGCAGTCGTTGAGAAGGCTTCCGAGATCAAGGAAGCTGTTGAAAACAAAGCGGGTGAAGTACGCGAGAATCTGTTCTCCGGCAGCAACTGATAGTGATCTCAAACCGTCATGCTTGGGTTCCCAAAAACGGATCCCGGGCATGACCGTTCTAAAACGTTTCGGCTGCACCATCGAATTACAAATGCATCAGACCCTTCTCCGGATATTTACCCTGGATTGGTCTGAAGAAGGACAGAATCTTTTCAAAGTCGCGCGGCTGATCTCCGGTGAGCTGAAGCGGCTCAGCAATTATCGCGCGTTTGTTCCGGTAATCGAAGGCCACCATGATCAGCGGCACATGCGCGGCCAGCGCGATATTGTAAAATCCGGTCTTGAGTTTATCAACCCGCTGCCGTGTACCCTCCGGTGAAAGGGCGATAGCGAACTCCTCGTGTTCGTTAAAAATCCTGACCACCTGATCCACCAGGTTATGACGTGAACTCCGGTCGACCGGATAACCGCCCAGCCATCGAAAGAAGAATCCGAAGGGTGGTCTGAATAACTCCTGTTTACCGAGATACCGCGCCTTCTCCAGGTGCAACGCTTTACGAAAGAACAATCCGATCACAAAATCCCAACCACTGGTATGAGGAGCTACGATCACCACGTACTTTTTCAGGTCCGGAGGGAACGATCCCTCCGATTTCCAGCCCATAGCTTTCAGCGCGACCTTACTTGCAAAACGCAGCATCAGATAATATTATTAACTTGAGTAAAGCAAATTAAGGCTATATTCGACAGCCGTCAAATCAAAATACCCGCGAAGTTTTTCGGGGCTGCGAGCGCCTGTGAAATACCCTGACTTACCGACTTCAGCGGAGTCGGATCGAGGTGTACCGGCAGCTTGATTGTCCGTTCAAAACGTTCCTTAATACCGCGGAACATTGACCCTCCCCCGGTGAGGTAAATACCGGTCTCGGAGATGTCGGCCGCAAGCTCTGGCGGGCACGTCTCGAGCGTTTGAACAATTGCAGTTTCAATTTGCATGATCGACCGCTCCAGGATGCGGGCTACTTCTGCATGACCAATTTTTCGGGTGACCGGTATCCCCGAAACCATGTCTTTACCTTTTACCGTCATCTGCGGAGGCGGGGCCGCGAGTTTCTCCGTAACCGATCCAACCTGTATCTTGATCTGCTCAGCAGTCCTCAGGCCGATTGCCATGTTATACGCTCTCCGGAAATGATCCTGGATACTTTCATCAAACGTATCGCCTGCAACTTTGATGGATTGAAAGGCAGCAATACCCGACAAGGAGATCACAACAATCTCCGTTATCCCTCCGCCAATATCAATCACCAGTTTGCCCTGTGGTTCGCGTATCGCAAGGCCCATGCCCAGCGCGGCAGCGAGCGGTTCGAAAATCAAATGCGACTTCCGGGAGTTGATTTGTTCCAGTGCATCCCGTAAGGCCCTTCGTTCAACTTCAGTAGTGGAATACGGTACGCCTGAGATAACATGACCAAAACCCGAAAAGAAATTCCGCTTCCGGTAAACCTGGTTCACCATCTCCTGGATCATACGCGTAGCAGACTCGTAGTCGGCAATTACTCCGCCCTTCAGGGGTTTAACCGGCACGAGTTCATCGTGCGTTTTCTCGAACATGGCGTACGCATGTTCACCTACCGCCTTCACGTTACGGGCTGCGTTAAAAACAATGTACGAAGGCTGGGCCAGCAGCGGCCCCCAGGCATCGGAGATGACCGTGTTGTTGTTACCGAGGTCTAAGGCAAAGCTATGATTATGAAAGAGTTTCAGCATGGTATGGCCAAAAGTAAAACAAAAGGCCGAGTAGCCTAAAATCCTTCAAAAAAACTTTCTTTAGGCGTTTTTTGCATCCTCCAAAGCGGTAACTTTCATACCCCGTACCCTATGTTCAAAACCACGCTATTCCGGTCGCTTACCGATCTGCAAAAAGAGAAGCAACACGACTACCGCAACGTGGTTGTTACGCAGATTCTGATTGTCACACTCGGCCTGACGCTTTCCGGACCGGTATTGGAAGACAGCAACTCTTCCGTATCCAAGCTTATTATCGTGATCTTCTTTGGCTTCGGAACGGTGTACAACTTCCTGCTGTGGGACCTGCTCAGAAACTTCACCAAGAACAAGGTGTTGATTGTGGTAATCTTCTGTGTACTGGTGGGCATGATCATCTTCGGCACGCTCACCGAGTTTCCGTACTACAAGTTTATTGAGATGGACAGGCGTACGGTGTTGCTGATCATTCACGGTTCGTTATTCCCGATCGAGATCACTATTATAACATTCGCGATCCGCGACATATTCATGGACGACTATTTCACCCCCGACAAACTGTGGGGCGCTGCGGCCGTGTTTCTGATGGTTGGAATTTCCTTCGGAAGCCTGTACGACCTGATTTGTACCATTAAACCCGGAAGTCTGAACCCCGGGCTCGAACTTGGCTTCCCCACCTACTCAGAATGCGTGAACTACAGCTTTTGTGTTATCGGAGGCGTGGAGACCGGCCAGCCGCAGGCAGCCAAGATTATCCGTAACATTAGTGTCATTGAAGCCGTGTGGAGTACGCTTTTTACTGTGCTGATTATTGGTAAATTGCTTGGACTGCCCAAACCAGAAGACAACCTTAAAACGTAAATACCTGAACCTCTATGAATAACCGCAGAATTGTGCCTTTTATCATCGTGGGCGTTATCGCCTTTTTCGTCCTGATTGGAATTTCTTCCAGCTTGTTCTTCACGCTCGAAGCAACCGAACGGGCCGTGATCTTTTACAAGTTCGGTGATGGACTTGACAAAGAAACCATCCTTCAACCTGGCTTCCATACCAAAGCTCCGTGGAACGACCTGATCGTATTTGATGTATCAGAAGTTACGGCCGATGAACAGATGGACATCAACGACAAGAGCGGCCTTCAGATTCATGTCGACGTAACTGTCCGCTACACTCCCTTTACGGATAAAATAGGATATCTGTACGAGAAATTTAGAACAGACTACGCCAACCGGTTGGTTATCCCCGAAGTCCGGTCGATGACCCGTCAGGTGCTGGCCCGCTATACGGCCGAAGAAATATATTCGACCAAGCGTGCAGAGGTCGAGAACATGGTAAAATCCGAAACAGAAAAAATTCTAAACGCAAACTTCGTGGAAGCCAAAGCGGTTCTGATCCGTTCCATTATTCTTCCGGATCAAATCCGTACCTCCATCCAAAACAAGCTTCAGCAAGAGCAGGAAGCGCTTGCCTATCAATATCGCCTCGACAAAGAAAAAAGCGAAGCAGAGCGTAAGCGCATCGCAGCCGAAGGGGAAAGCCGGGCTAACAACATCATCAACAACAGCTTAACCGACAAACTGTTGAAAATGAGAGGTATAGAAGCCACCCTGGAACTGGCTAAATCACCTAACTCGAAAGTGATTGTGGTAGGATCCGGAAAAGATGGTCTTCCGATGATTTTAGGCGGGAATTAATCCCCGCGGGGGCTTTTTTTTCTCACCCTCAACCCACTATCTTTAAAAGCATCTAAACTGTACTATTTAACATGGCGAAGACCGTAGAATTAATAATTGAGGGCAAGTCGTACACGCTGCCTGTCATTGAAGGCTCCGAAAACGAAATGGCGATTGATATCAGTGATCTCCGCGAGCAAACCGGCTATATCACAATGGATATCGGGTATAAGAATACCGGCTCTACCAAGAGTGCCATCACCTTCCTGGACGGAGAAACCGGCATTCTGCGGTATCGCGGCTACGCCATTGAAGAACTTGCGGAAAAGTCTACGTTTCTGGAAGTATCGTACCTGCTGATCTTCGGTGAACTTCCTACCCAGGAACAACTCCAGAAGTTCACGCACGACATTACTACCCATACACTGGTTCACGAAGATGTGAAGAAAATCCTCGATGGGTTTCCATCTTCTGCGCACCCGATGGGCGTACTTTCTTCCCTGTTCTGCGCACAAACAGCGTTCTATCCTGAATCATTAAATCCTAACCGTCCGGCTGACGGGGTTTACCTGAGCATTGTTCGCTCGATGGCGAAAATGCCAACCTTCGCAGCATGGTCGTATAAGAATAATGTTGGCCATCCGGTGAACTACCCGGATAACAAACTCGACTACTGCTCGCGCTTCATGAAGATGATGTTCGCGTTGCCTGCAGAAGATTATGTGGTTGATACGGTTATCGCAGATGCACTGGACAAGTTATTGATCCTTCATGCCGACCATGAGCAGAACTGCTCAACGTCAACCGTTCGCATTGTGGGCTCATCCAAAGCAAGCATCTATTCATCCATCTCGGCCGGTATTAACGCCTTGTGGGGACCGCTCCACGGCGGTGCAAACCAGGAAGTAATTGTGATGCTGGAGGCCATTAAGAACGATGGCGGTAACATCGACAAGTGGATTGCAAAAGCGAAAGATAAAAATGATCCGTTCCGTCTGATGGGCTTCGGACACCGCGTATACAAGAACTTCGACCCGCGCGCGAAAATCATCAAGAAAGCTGCCGATGATGTTCTCGGTAAACTCGGCATTAACGACCCGGTACTGGAAATCGCCCAGAAACTGGAAGAAATTGCACTCAAAGATCCGTATTTCGTGGAGCGCAAGCTTTACCCGAACGTAGACTTCTACTCCGGTATCATTTACCGTGCGTTAGGCATTCCGGTTGATATGTTCACGGTTATGTTTGCCATGGGCCGTCTTCCGGGCTGGATCGCCCAGTGGAGAGAGTTGCGCGCCAACAACGAACCGATCGGCCGTCCACGCCAGATTTACACCGGTGCCAAACTGAAGCCGTACACGCCCATCGCGTCGCGCAAAGCTTAAGGTATGAAAACAAAAAGAAACGAGCTGTTGCTGAAAATTATGATTCCGATCGCTATCGTGTGGGGAATCGTTATCATCGCGAAAGCAGGATATGCATTCGGCCAGTGGCTTTTTGCACTGAATCATTGAGACAGGCTGATACCAAAATTTACGAAGGCTGAAGGTTTACTTTCAGCCTTTCTTTTTATTATTGACACATGGAACTGCAACAACAATTTGAAAGCGCTGTAGCGCGCTCGAAAGAACTCACCAAACGTCCGAGCAATGAAGAACTGCTCGATTTGTACGCTTTATTCAAGCAGGCATCAGAGGGTGATGTAACAGGCGACAGACCGGGCGGCTTCGATTTTAAAGCAATCGCCAAGTACGATGCCTGGGCTGATCGCAAAGGCAAGTCGAAGGAAGATGCCATGAAAGAGTACATCGCACTTATGGACAGGCTTTACGCGGAATACAAGTAGTGAAAAATCTTTTCTATCAACCCGACCTGTCAACGGGAACCCTGCACCTGGATGCCGAGGAATCGCGGCATGCCACGCGGGTTCTTCGGAAGAAAGCAGGCGACATGATTCACGTCACAGATGGAAAGGGGAACTTATACGGGTGCAGGATCACCGATCCAAAATCAGAGCGCTGCACGTTTGTCATTGAATCGACCGAACAGGAAAAGGCGAAGCCTTTCCGGATTCACATCGCGATAGCCCCTACCAAGAATGCCGACCGGATTGAATGGTTTGTGGAGAAAGCGGTGGAAATCGGCGTCGATGAAATCTCCTTTGTGGAATGCAACAACTCCGAACGCGTTTCCATCAAGACTGAACGCATCGAAAAAATCGCGATCAGCGCCATGAAACAGTCGCTCAAGTTTAGTGTTCCTAAAATCAACTCAGTCAGGCAGTTACCGGACTTTATCAAAAATTCAGCTTCAGGCAGGAAGTACATTGCTTTCGTTGATCAGAACAATCCCGATGAACTGTCGAAGGTTGCTGCACGCAACGACCACTATACGGTTCTCATCGGGCCCGAGGGTGACTTCTCTCCTGCCGAACTTGACCTCGCGCTACAAACTGACTTCAAAAAAGTAGCCCTTGGCCCTTCGCGGCTCCGCACCGAAACGGCTGGTGTGGTTGCGTGCCATACCCTCAACTTGATTAACTTTTAGCATGCTGAATTATATCTGGATCGGATTCTTCCTCGTTGCGTTTGTCGTTGCGCTGATTAAGCTGGTGTTCTTTCAGGATACCACCGTGTTTCCCAGCATGATGGAAGCCACCTTTGCTTCGGCAAGAACAGCAGCCGAACTCTCGCTTGGACTAACCGGTGTGATGACCATGTGGCTGGGCTTAATGAAAATCGGAGAACGCGGGGGCATGGTCGCGGTTATCGCCCGACTATTCGGCCCTTTTTTTTCGAGACTTTTCCCAGACGTTCCCAAGGATCATCCTGCGAACGGAGCGATCATCATGAACTTCAGTGCCAACATTCTCGGTCTTGACAACGCAGCCACACCGCTCGGCTTAAAAGCCATGAAAGAACTGCAGGAAATCAATCCTGTGAAAGACACTGCATCGAACGCGCAGATCATGTTTCTGGTTCTCAATGCTTCCGGCTTAACTATAATCCCCATCGCCATTATTGCAGACCGTGTTACCATGGGCTCCGCGAATCCAACCAGCATCTTCATCCCGATCCTGATCGCTCATTCATGTGCAACCCTGGCAGGTTTGATTTATGTTTCCGTGCGCCAGAAAATCAATTTATTCGACCCGGTGCTTCTTGCTTACTTGTTGGGAATGATTGGGATTCTCGGACTTGGAGTCTGGTATGCCACGGGGCTTTCGCAGGAAAGCTTGCAGGTTCAATCAAATCTGCTGGCCGGCATCTTAATCATCGGGATTATTGTTACGTTCATCGCCATGGGCATGTCGAAGAAAATTCCGGTTATGGAAACGTTCATTGAAGGCGCCAAAGAAGGCTTTGAAACGGCCATTAAGATCATCCCCTTCCTGGTTGGAATTATGGTTGCGATCGCCATGTTCCGGGCATCGGGAACGCTCGATTACATGACCGAAGGTGTACGATGGATTCTAACCGCGATAGGTGTGAACACAGATTTTGTAGATGCCCTGCCCGTTGCCTTTATGAAGCCCATGAGCGGAGGCGGAGCGCGGGGAATGATGGCGGATATTGCAAAGCAGTTCGGAGTCGACTCATTTGTCGGCAATATGTCGGCAATATTCCGCGGTGCTGCGGAAACTACCTTCTACATCATGGCCTTGTATTTCGGCTCGGTGAACATCCGCAAGACGCGCTACGCGGTGCAAGGCGCTTTAATTGCGGATCTTTTTGGAATTATTGCCGGAATATTCGCAGGCTATCTGTTCTTCCACTAATTGGTAGCCATCAGCTTGCCGTTCTTATCGATGCGGGCGCTAAGACCACTATCGCCTTTGACGATCAGCTCGCCTGTATCCGGAATGAAAGTCATCTCCGAAGGTGTAAAATCCAGCGCGAAATTGTTGCTCCACGACAAGCCGTCAGAGCGATAAATCTTCGCCACCGTTACCGGGTACTTGCCTGCTTTGTCTTTGCGGTTCATACAGATCAGCGAAAAGAAAATTTGTGCGTTGGGATCAGAGATAGCATATGCCAACGTGCTCGAAAGAGTTTTCTCGCGCATGTTCACCTTGTCAATCGGGAACATGACTTTGATATCAGGCTTATGCGAGGGAGTGATCGAATAAAAATAGCCGGTTCCGGACACCGAGTCCGCAAACATGATTCCGGTGGTGAACTTGTCGGCTGTCACAACAAGCGGGTGAAATTTATTATTGGGCTTTACGTGATCGGTGAACAACGGAATAGAATCAGAGCCGTTGATGAGCCAGTTCATAGCTTCTGTGCGGAAGGCAAGTTCGGCTGTTTTGCGTGCTTTCTCCTTCGCAATATGTTCGCCCACGGAATGCACATAACTTTTCAGGATGTCACCTTTCGTGAACGTATTGGTTACAAACTGCTGATAGTTGATAATGTCTTCATCCAGGTTTCGGGCAGAAAGCTTTTGCGCAGCGCTGTCGGCATGATTCAACTGTCGAAGCTCATCTTTAACAGCCTGCAGCCGTACATTCAAATCATCGGTTGCGTGTGCTTTCTTATTTTCGATCAATACCGATTTGTATTCGAGGTCAGCAATCTTTAACGAAAACACGTCAATCGGCATGGGTGAAGGATCAAACTTCTTCAGTTGCTCACCCAGCATGCCCTGCGTGAGTCGGGCGAGATCGCTCCGTACAGAAACGGAATCTGACTCCAGTTTTGCCTTCAGCTTGTTAATCTCCATGTCGAATTTGACAAGATTTTGCTGAACGGGCATGACATCTTTTTCGATGATGGCCAGCGACTCATCGGCAAAGGCCTTATAGTTCCAGATCACGATTTCATTTTTGTAGAAATCCGCCATTTCCTTACCATCACTTTTAAAGTTGGCAATGTCGCGGAGGTCCCAGCGCTGGTTGTATTTATTCTTGCCGTAATTGCTCAGGCTCGTTTTGTAGTTATCAAACGCTTTCGTGCACGAGTCAAACCGGTGCGACAGCGTTGTAAGGTTCTTAATCGTATTTTCATCGCTACGCAAATAGAGTTCACGGTAGCCGGGATAAGCTTCCTGAATGGTGAGAAACAGGTCCTGTGATTTTTTGTACAGATTCTCCGATGCTGTGAAGTAGTATTTCACCGCCTTGATCTTGTCGATCTGCTCCTTCAGCCCAGCGATCCGTTTTTCAAGATCAAATCTGACGTAGTCAAGCTTCACGCCAAAGTCACCGGTACTAAAATCTCTGCGGTTGTAGCTTTCGTAATATTCTTTGCTCTTACGAAGCTCCTTTTCCGTAAGCAACTTCAGGGTTTTGTCGTAATACAAAATGGCTGAATCCATCTGCTGGATGGCCCGGTCGGTTTGAATAAGAATATCAATATTGGCAACCTTGTCCTGATAGATCGTACCCATATACAGGTAGGCGTTCGAGTTGTCGGTATTTTCTTTCAGGTACGCTTTCAGAAACGGCTCCGCCTGCTCGTACTGCTTCGTGTTGAGCAGTGCGAAAATATCTTTGTACTTAACTTTTTGACCGGCTGCAGGAATGAATGCCGCAATTAAAAAAATGATAAAAAGAAGTAAAGACCGTGATGTAGGCATGGTTTTTTGGGTCAAGGCACTTGCAAAGTAACAAAAAAGCGCTTTTCACTGAAATGATTCAATTTCCACGCCAAAAGTAACCCGGACTAAAGCGCAAGCTCGCCCGTGATCAGCAGGCCATCAAGGGTAAGGTGTCTGTCGACCTCGGTAAACTGATCCTGAAGGGTGGTAATGATCGATGACAATCCGCCTGTCGCAATCGCCACACACGCGGGGTCATTTAGCTCAGCTTTGATCCTGGCGAGCATAGACGTTACCAGTCCTTCGTAACCGATCAAAATGCCAGCCTGAATCGCGTGGACTGTATTTTTTCCTAACACAGAGTCCGGCAACTCCAGCGGAACATCGAACAGCTTGGCCGTGTTTTGTGAGAGGGAACGGATAGCCGTTTTCAAACCGGGCGCGATCGCAACCCCGATGATTTTTCCTTTGGCATCCAGGGTTGTAAACGTAAGTGCTGTGCCGAAATCCACAACAATGCAATTGGATTTGAATCGCGTGTAAGCAGCCAAGGCGTTTGAGACGAGGTCCGATCCGATCTCGTACGGGTTTAAAACCTGAATGGGAAGTTTAGCATACACGTCAGGCCCGAGCACCACAGGATGCCGTTCGAATAACGTAGTAACAACGTTGATGATACGATCCGTCAGATCGGGCACCACGCTGCTGATGACAATTTTAGTAACACCTCCGGTATTCAAACCTGCCTCGAAAAAGAATTCACGAAGCTTGATTCCGTAATAGAGCTCGGGGTGATTCAGCGCAGAAGAAACGCGCCAGATGTGTGCCCACCTGCCTTCCCTGTAAAGACCGAGGGTTATGTCTGTATTTCCGATATCAACTGCGAGCATCATATCAATTCCGCAAGTTTTTGTTTTACGATTTCCATTCCGATGCCTGCTTTTTCGGCAATCATCGTTGTGTACGGCATCGCGCCAACATCCGGCAGGTTCGGATCAACGACAAACTTCGGAACTTCACGCCTCACATAGTGGATGAGTCCCGCTGCCGGATACACCACCAGCGAAGTTCCCACCACCAGGAAAACATCCGCATCCGATGCAATGCGTGCCGCTACTTCGATCATCGGCACCATTTCTCCAAACCACACAATGTTCGGACGAAGCTGTGAGCCCCGTTCACAAACGTCACCCATTTTCAGTTCCCAGCCCGGGATTTTATACACGAGATCTTCGTCAAGCGTACTGCGCGACTCGAACAAGCTGCCGTGAAGATGAACCACATGCGTTGATCCGGCACGCTCGTGCAGATCGTCTACATTTTGCGTGATTACAGTTACATCGAAATATTCTTCCAGTTCTTTCAGCACTTCATGCCCGCGGTTGGGCTTGACTTCGAGAGCCTTCTTTCTGCGTTGATTATAGAATTCAAGAACTTGAGCAGGATTACGTTCCCATGCTTCCGGTGTTGCTACATCTTCCACGCGGTGCCCTTCCCACAATCCTCCTGAGTCACGGAAAGTAGCCAACCCACTTTCGGCACTGATACCGGCACCGGTAAGTACAACAAGTTTTTTCTTCATTCAGGTTGATGAAGTTACTCTGCCTTTTTCTTTTTTGCTGCCGTTTTCTTGGCCGGAGTTTTCTTGGCTGCAACCTTTTTCACCGCTGTCTTTTTAGCCGGAGCTTTTTTCTCCTTTGGCGGTGCAGGTGCTTCCGTTTTCTTAGCCGCGAATCTTCCGAATCTTCCTTTGCGTTCAGGTGCATTTGCAGCAAGCTCCACACATTCTTCGAGCGTTAATTCTTTCGGATCTTTGTCCTTCGGAATCTTCACGTTCTTCGTTCCGGCTTTGATATACGGACCGAATCGACCATTAAGAACCTGGATATCAGGATTTTCCGCAAACAATTTTATCGTGCGATTAGCATCTGCAATACGCTTATTCTGAATCAGTTCAACCGCTTTCTCGTAACTGATCGTGTACGGATCAAATTCCTTTGGAATGGAAACAAACTTCTTGTCGTGCGACACGTACGGACCAAAACGACCGATGGCTACCACCACCGGCTTCTCTTCGAAGTCACCCATTTGTCGCGGAAGCTTCATCAATTCAAGCGCATCCTCCAACGTAATGTTCTCAATAAACTGCCCCGGACGAAGGCTTGCAAACTTTGGCTTCTCACCACCGTTGTCGTCAGGGTTCTCTCCTACCTGAACATATGCCCCGAACTTGCCCAGCTTTACGTAAACATTCTTACCCGTTTTCGGATCAACGCCCAACTCGCGGTTCTTGCCGGCGGCCGAACGTTCAACCTTTTCCGTCACCAATACTTTCTTATGGAACGGACGGTAGAAGTTGTCGATCATTTTCTTCCACTCCAACTTACCCGTGGCGATCTCATCAAACTCCTGCTCGATTTCCGATGTGAACGAGAAATCGGTAATGTCAGGAAAATGTTCCACGAGGAAGTCGTTCACCACCATTGCGGTGTTGGTCGGGAAGAGTTTGTTCTTCTCTGCGCCTGTAATTTCCGTTAACAGTTCCTGCGAAATGTTATCCTCTTTCAGCGTAAGCACTTTGTAATTACGCTCTTTACCCTCGCGAACTTCTTTCACCACGTATTCACGCTTCTGAATCGTTGTGATGGTTGGCGCGTAGGTAGACGGACGACCAATACCCAGTTCTTCCAACTTTTTTACCAAGCTCGCTTCCGTATAGCGTGACGGAGGCCGGGAGAATTCCTGACGGGCTTTCATATCGCCCAGGTTAAGCACCTGTCCAACGGTGATGGGCGGAAGCATATTCTTTGCATCCTCGTCATCCTCTTCGTCAGACGATTCCATGTATACCTTCAAAAATCCATCGAATGTGATTACTTCACCGGATGCTGTTAACGTTTCCGGAGTGGTTGAAATCCCGATCGTAGCCACGGTCTTTTCAATCTCGGCATTCGCCATTTGTGATGCGATGGCCCGTTTCCAGATCAGGTCGTACAAACGCTGCTGGCCTTCATCAGCGCCAACACTCGTAACCGAAAAATCAGTAGGCCGAATGGCTTCGTGTGCTTCCTGTGCTCCGGATGATTTTGTCTGGAATCGTCTCTCATGCACGTACTGCGGACCATAGTTCCTGGCGATCTGATCGGTTGCTGCCTTAATCGCATCTTCCGAAAGGTTCACCGAGTCGGTACGCATGTAG
The DNA here is from genome assembly GCA_016786495.1 of Cyclobacteriaceae bacterium. Classification (GTDB taxonomy): domain Bacteria; phylum Bacteroidota; class Bacteroidia; order Cytophagales; family Cyclobacteriaceae; genus UBA2336. Next base: position 44,731 of record JAEUUJ010000046.1, on the reverse strand, counting down.
GATATCTTACCAGCTTCGTATAACTTCTGTGCCACGGTCATCGTCCGGATAACGGAATATCCCAACTTCAAACTGGCTTCCTGCTGCAGAGTTGATGTAGTAAACGGAGCAGACGGAGTTCTCTTCGAAGGCTTTTTCTCAAGGCTCTTAACGGTGTAGGTCGCTCCTTTGCAAGCCTCCAGGAATTTCATCGCTTCTTCCTCGGATTCAAACTTCTTCGGAAGCTCGGCAATCAAATGCTTTTTGCCTTCCAGGATAAACAACGCTTTTACCTTGAAGGATGATTTGCTCTGGAATTCATTGATTGCCCGCTCGCGGTCAACGATCAGGCGCACGGCTACGGATTGTACCCGGCCGGCAGAAAGACCTGTCTTAATTTTCTTCCATAATATTGGAGAAAGTTCATAGCCCACGAGCCGGTCAAGTACCCTGCGGGCCTGCTGTGCATTTACCAGGTCAACATCAATACCGCGCGGACTTTCGAGCGCATTGAGAATAGCCTTTTTGGTGATTTCTGTAAAAACAATTCTGCGGGTTTTCTTGTCGCTGAGATCAAGCACTTCTTTCAGGTGCCATGAAATCGCTTCTCCCTCACGGTCTTCATCGCTTGCGAGGTAAACCATCTCGGCATCTTCGGCCAGCTGCTTGAGCTTTGCAATGATGTCCTTTTTATCGGGACTAACTTCGTAGGTTGGCTCGTAGTTATTTTCAACATCAATTGCATCACCGCCTTTGGGCAAATCACGGATGTGACCCATACTCGATGATACCTTGAAATCTTTTCCGAGGTAGCCTTCTATCGTCTTCGCTTTCGCGGGAGATTCAACAATTACTAGGTTTTTTGCCATGTGAACACTGTCAAAAGTTTCAAATATCTGTAAATTTTTAAAAAATCAAATTCGGTACATTAATATTGAGTGATTGTTGACGTTATTAACACAACCACTTTCTCATCTTCTATGGAGCGTTTTCTTTATTTAATGCGACACGCACAAAGCGCTGATAAACAACCGGGTCAGACCGATAAAGACCGTGAGTTGACGGTTCAGGGATTGCGCGATTCCATTAAAATCGGGGCCTGGCTTTACAACGAAAAAATAAATCCTGACGCGATCATCTCCAGCACCGCAGTTCGCGCAAAATCCACGGCAGGGCTGTTACTCGACACAATGAAGCTGATGCCGGAAATTATGCGGCTCAATGACGAACTTTATGACGCATCCGTTCGCACTTTTCTGCAAGAAATTACCCAGTTGGAAGACTCGTTGAATCGTGTTTTGTGTGTGGGACATAATCCAACCATTTCATACCTCGCAGAATACCTCACAAAAGCTGAAATTGGTGACCTTCCGCCCGGAGGGCTGGTGGTTATTCAATTCGATATTTTACTTTGGCAGAAAATTGGAGAAGGAACCGGAAAGTTCATTCACCTGATTACGCCTGAAACGCTTTGAGTTTTGACGAAAGAAGATTTCATCCATTCATTTGATCCAAACGGTCCCGGCATAGCCGGTAATTTATTCGGGCTTCCGTTTTCACCGGATAGTGCAGAACTGGTACTTGTTCCTGTTCCCTGGGAAGTAACCGTATCCTACCGTGCCGGAACTGCAAACGGACCACAGGCGATTCTCAATGCATCATCGCAGGTAGACTTGTTTCAAAAAGACATTCCGGATGCATGGAAACTGGGCACGAGCATGTTGCCCATCGCGAACAACATTCACGAGGAGAGCAAAAAGCTTCGTACGCATGCCGCGCAACACATTCGTGCCGTGGAGTCAGATAAACCCGTGGATGTAACCGATCCATTACTCACCAGCATTAACGAAGCGTGCGAAAACCTCAACATCTATGTTAAGTCAACTACGCAGCGCTGGCTGAAAGAAGGCAAACTCGTTGGCGTGTTGGGAGGCGACCACAGTACACCGCTCGGTTTTTTGCGTGCACTATCAGAACGGTACGATCGTTTTGGCGTGTTGCAGATTGATGCGCATGCCGATCTGCGGAAAGCATACGAAGGCTTCACGTACTCACATGCCTCGATCATGTACAATGCCTTGAAAATTCCTGCCGTGGGGCGCCTGGTTCAAGTCGGTATCCGCGACCTCTGTCAGGAAGAAATGGAAGTCATTCAACGTTCGATGGGTCGTGTGGTAACTTTTTTTGATGATGATCTGAAAGCATGGGGATATCAGGGCAACACATGGGATGAAATCTGCGAAGAGATCATTAAGCCTCTGCCCGATCTGGTTTATATCAGTTTTGACATTGATGGCCTTGATCCATCGTTATCTCCCTCAACCGGAACGCCCGTCCCCGGAGGTCTTTCGTTTCCGCAAATAGCTTATCTGCTGCGAAAACTTGTGCTCGCAAATAAAAAGATCATCGGCTTCGACTTATGCGAAGTTGCACCGGGCTCAACCGATTGGGATGCCAGTGTAGGTGCCCGCGTGTTGTGGCAATTGTGTAACTGGATGGCGGTGTCAAATAAAAAACTATCTTACGTACCTGAATAGATCTTAGGTGCACGACTTCAGTGAATTTGTTTCTTCGCTTGCCCGGTTTGTCTGGTGGCCCATTCTGTTTCTGATCATCGGTGGCGGTGTATTCTTCCTGATTTATTCCCGATTTGTTCAATACCGGTATTTCCTTCACGCGCTGAATGTGTTGCGTGGAAAGTATGATGACCCGGATGCTCCGGGACAAATCAGTTCATACAAAGCATTATCCACTGCGTTGGCATCCACGGTCGGCATGGGAAACCTGGCCGGAGTTGCCGCTGCCATCGCCATGGGTGGTCCCGGTGCGTTGTTCTGGATGTGGGTGACATCATTGGTGGGTATGTCAACCAATTTCTTTTCCAGCACCCTCGCCAGCATGTACCGGGGAAAGGATTCCGAAGGCCAGTTACAGGGCGGACCCATGTATGTGATCCGCGAAGCATTGGGAAAAGGCTGGCAACCGCTGGCGGTTTTGTTCTGCCTCTGCTGTATGGTTGGGGCGCTTCCTATCTTTCAAGCCAACCAGTTAACGCAGGCACTTGTTGATATCGGACTGAAGCCAAACGGTTTTGACGAAAAGTTTATTCAAGTAGGAAGCATCTCCGTCAGTGCTACAAAATTTATCATCGGTCTTGTCATCTGCATCATTTGCACGATTGTAATCGTCGGTGGGATCAAGCGCATTGGCGCCTGGGCCGGAAGTCTGGTTCCCTTGATGATTGTATTGCATTTCGTATCCGTGGTGTATATTCTGATCATTTATGCTGATCAGGTTCCGTATTATTTCGGATTGGTTTTCACCGATGCTTTCGCTCCAGAACATTTTCGGGGCGATCCGTTTTTAGGCGGAATAACCGGAGGCATTATCATGCTTGGTGTGCGAAGAGCCACATTTTCCAATGAAGCTGGCATCGGCACAGCTCCGATGGCCATGAGCGCAGCCAAGAGCAACGAACCGGTTCGGGAAGGACTCGTTTCCATGCTTAGTCCGGTGATCGACACGATCATCTCCTGCTCGCTTACGGCATTCGCCATCCTCGTTACCGGGGTTTGGACAAATCATCAGGCCAACGGAGTTACCCTCACCTCACTGGCATATAAGGCGGCATTGCCTTTTGCCGGAGATTATATTTTGCTGCTTTGCACGTTTATCTTCGCCATCAGCGCCTTGTTCTCGTACAGCTACTACGGCAGAAAGGCCCTCGCCTACCTTGTTGGTGTTGAGCGGAGTAAATGGTACGACTACTTTTACCTGCTGGCGATCATGATGGGTGCGCTTGCATCCATGAATTTTGTACTCAACATTATTGACATTGCGTTCGCGTTGATGGCGATCCCTACCATGCTTTCTACTTTTGCCCTGGCTCCAAGAGTTATGGCGGAGGCAAAAGCCTATTTCGCCCGGATGCGGGGCTGATTATTTTCCGATTGGTGAAGCAGTGCTAACTTCGACTGCCTCTTTTTTCGCGGGATAATCGAACAAACCAAGTTCTTTGATAGCATCTTCAACCTTATGCGGAACAAATTTCTCCCAGCCGGCTTCACCTTTGCGGATCATCGCCAGCACATTGTCGGAAATGATGTGAAGGTTCTGGATATTCGCATCGTTGATATCTTCCAGCTTGTTGTTTTCCATCAGATACCGGAAAAGGCTCTTCAAATTAGCGGGAAGCTCAGCTTCAAAATCTTTCAGTGTAAACAACTCCGGAGGCGCATTCCGGCTGGCCGGATAGATGTAGAGTTTCACGTTTGAACCGAAGAGCGAAGCAAAGCACTCGAGAATTCCACCGCGGATGTTGGAATACGTGCTCTCGTCAAATACTTTCTGCAGGGCGAAGATACCCATGATGATACCGATCTTCTTCCCTTTCGTGATTTTAGACAAGTACTCCACCAGGCGGTAGTACTCAAAGTAATTTGAGATCATTACCGTTTGTCCAAGTGAGCAAATGATGTTCACGCGGTGCAGGAAGTCTTTCTCATCGATGTTACCGTCAGCACTCAGGTCATTCAGCGTAAGCTCGGTGAGCACCACAATGTTCGACCGGTCAACGTCAGCTTCTCTTCTGAAGTGTCTGCGGGAAGCCAGCAGCATATCTACATTCACATGTGTTACCGGACGAAAACGGCCGCGCAACACCAGTACGTTCTTCTTATACAATTCATCAGAAGGAAGCATTACCTGTCCGTCAGGTCCGAACATCGCTGCTTTGGTAAGTCCGTTTTTAACCAGCTTCAATGCCATCAGGCGGTTATCCACATGACGGAAATCGGGACCGGAAAGCCGGAACATATCGACTTCAATACGTCTGCCCGACAATCCATCGACCAGCGACATCAGGATCTCTTCAGGGTCGGAAAGAAACGAACACGCGTAAATCATGTTCACACCCACCACGCCAAGCGCCACCTGCTGCTGCAACGGATCGTTGTCGTGCATCTTCACGTGAATAACGCAATCGTTCGGTTGAGAGTGAGGATTAAGCTGAAAGCGAAGCCCGATCCATCCATGGGCCTGGTTCGACCGGTCGAAGTTCAGCACCTCCACCGTATCAGCAAAAGCAAAAAAGCGTGTATTATCAATGCGATGCGGGAGGCGCTCGCTTAGCAATTCATACTCATGGTCGAGCATTTTCTCGAGCCGGGCTTCACATACATACCGGTCGCAATACCCGTAAATCGCATCGCTGAACTTCATGTCGTAAGCCGAAATGGTTTTCGCAATGGTGCCGGAGGCCCCGCCCGCCTTGAAAAAATTGGCGGCAACTTCCTGACCCGCCCCGATTTCGGCAAACGAGCCGTAAATATCTGATCGAAGGTTGATACGAAGCGCTTTTTCCTGAGTGGTAAGCTTGCGGAATTCGTCTTTCTCCAAATGCTGCTTCATGAAGCTAAATAATTGAATTTAAGGGTCCTGTCAAAACCTTACGGATATAATCGCAACAGGTTGTAAAAGTAACCGTTACTATAACCAATTTTTGGCATTTTAGGTTTATCGGCCTAAGTTTGGCCGCATGAAGGTTTGGGTACGGTGGCATACGTTCTTTCTCAACTGGACACAAAAGCGGCTAAGTGAACGACAGTTTCTGATTCTGTCAAGCGCGATGATCGGCTTCACGGCCGGCCTGGCAGCGGTGATTTTGAAATCGTTCGTGCACTACATTGATAAGTCGCTTACCGATAACACAACCTTCATCTCCGAATACTACTTATATCCCTTCTTCCCCCTGATTGGGTTACTGCTGGTGGTAACGTACGTTAACCGGTTCCACAAGGGTAAGCTCGAAAAAGGAACTGCGTTTGTCCTGTACTCTATTTCGCGCAAGTCGAGCTTGTTGGCGCCCGTTCACATGTTCGCACACGTGATTACCAGCGGGATTACAATCGGCTTTGGCGGATCGTCCGGATTGGAGGCGCCCATTGCCGTTACGGGAGCCGGTATTGGCTCCAACTTTTCCAGAACTTATCACCTTAACTACAAGAATCGAACGTTGTTGCTATCGTGCGGAGCAGCTGCCGGTATCGCGGCCGCATTTAACGCTCCCATTGCCGGAGTGCTGTTCGCCATTGAGGTTTTACTGATTGACATCAGCGCCACTGCCTTTATTCCGCTGATTATTGCTGCAGCCATCGGTACCCTGTGCTCAAAGGTGGTTTTGAAGCAGGGTATTCTGATGTCGTTCACAACACAGGAAGCATTCAACTTCGGCAACACGCATTTCTACATTCTGCTGGGACTGTTTGCGGGCTTTATTTCTATTTATCACTCACGAACCTTCATGAAGATTGATGGTGCGTTCGATGCGATTAAACGGCCATACGTGAAAGCGATTGCCGGCGGACTGCTGCTGATGGGGCTAATCTTTTTGTTCCCACCGCTTTTTGGTGAAGGGTATTCCAGCATCATCTCACTTTCTGAATCGAACACACAAAACCTGCTGGTCAACAGTGCCTTCAAAGATTTGCTCACGAACGACTGGTATATTTTACTGTTCATTGGCGCGATGGTTTTTGTAAAAGCCATTGCCACTGCGGCCACCCTGAGTGGCGGTGGAAACGGAGGCAACTTCGCTCCTTCCCTCATGATTGGCGCCTTCTCGGGATTTGTGTTCGCGCGTGCCGTAAACATGACAGGCCTTGCCAAACTACCGGAAAGCAATTTTACGCTTGTCGCGATGGCCGGAGTGATGACAGGGGTTATGCATGCTCCGCTAACTGCGATATTTTTGATCGCTGAGATTACAGGCGGCTACGGGTTGATGATCCCGTTAATGATTGTTTCGTCGGTTGCCTACGTACTGGTTAAAATCTTCGACCCGGATTCGATCGACACGAAGAAACTGGCGAAGAAAGGCGAGTTGATTACGCATGACCGCGATAAGAAAATCCTGTCGTACATCACGCTTGAAGGTATTCTGGAAAAAGACTTCCAACCGGTGAATGAAAAAGCTCGATTGCGGGAATTGATTGCCATCATCGAAAAATCGCACCGGAACATTTATCCGGTAATAACAGACGAGCAGAAACTTGTCGGAATCATTCAACTCGACTCAATCCGCGAGATTATGTTTCACCAGGAACTTTACGACAAAGTTCTGATTAAAGAACTGATGCAGCGACCGCAGGCAGTGGTTTCCGTAAATGAATCGATGGAAAGCGTAATGCAAAAGTTTGACGAAACGCATGCCTGGAATCTACCCGTTGTATCGAACGGCACCTACGCAGGCTTCATTTCAAAGTCGGTGATTTTCAACAACTACCGGACGCAGTTGATTGAACGCAGCGTTCACTAACTACAATTCAATTTCTTTGGTGAGCCGGATATCGCGCGAAGAACTCCCTGCCATGACCTGAAACTTGCCGGGCTCCAGCACCCACTCCATCTTCTTTTCGTCAAAAAACCGAAACGCATCCACCGAAAGGGTGAGGATGATGTCCTTACTTTCACCCGGCTGAAGAAACACCTTCTGAAAGCCTTTGAGTTCTTTATCCGGGCGCTCAACCGAACTCTCAACATCTTTTACGTAGAGCTGCATCACTTCGGCCCCGGGGCGGCTGCCGGTGTTGCGAACCGTGACCGTAGCGATTACCGATTGATTGTCGCCTTTTGTAAGCTGAAGATTTTCATACAAAAAAGTCGTGTACGACAGTCCATGACCAAACGGGAACTGCGGCTCAACCTTCTTCGTGTCGAAATACCGATAGCCCACCATGATGCCTTCGTTGTAATACACAACATTATCCTTTCCGGGATACTCTCCGATCGCGTGCGCGGGACTGTCTTCCAATCTTTTCGGAAAAGTCATCGTTAGCTTACCAGACGGATTCACATCACCAAAGATGACTCTTGCGATCGCGGTTCCACCTTCCATGCCCGGATAGCCCGCGAACACAATTGCTTTTGCTTTACTTTCCCACCGGGTCATGTCAACCGGGCCGCCTCCCATGATCACAATGATCGTATTCGGATTTACCTTCAGTACTGCGTTGATCAATTCATCCTGTCCGAATGGCAAAAACATATTCGGCTTATCCACACTTTCTGCATCGTAGGCGTTATCATTCCATAAGTCGGTGTACCCATGAACCCAACCACACACCAGAATAGATGCGTCAGCATTCTTTGCAGCTTCGGCCGCTTCTTTGATTTTATCGGTATTTATTTTTGCGTTCCGCGTTACTTCATATCCTTCCGCATACGTAACCTCTACATTTTCAAACAACACTTTTTCGATTCCCTGAAGCGGGGTAATCTCATACTTTGCGTTTACCTGCGAGCTTCCGCCTCCTCCGCCCTGCTTACGGCTTGCATTTGCTCCGATCACGGCAACATTTTTCAACATCGACTTATTCAGCGGCAACAGATTCCCTTCATTTTTTAACAATACGATAGCCTCTTCAGCAATTTTCAAGGCTGCCGCCTGATGCTCCGGAGTGTTAAACGAACCTTCCATTCGTTTTTCTCCTCCAATCACGTTCGTTTTGTACATGACGCGAAGGATTCTCCTTACTTTATCGTTAATCAACGACTCACTGATGGTGCCCGACTTAACCAGACTGATCACCGTATCCCCCATGAAAAACTTTGTGTAATCTTTCTTATCCCCCTGCGAAAGATCGGTTCCCATTTCTACGTCTGTCCCAAATTTTAACGCCTCGAGCGTATTGTGCACGGCACCCCAATCGCTGATCACGGCTCCCTCAAAGCCCAGCTCGTCTTTCAAAACTTTGTTGATCAGGTATTCGTGATGCGTACAATACTGGCCACGGAATTTATTGTATGCACCCATCAGTGTGTAGACTCCGCCATCTTTCACAGCAGCAGCAAACCCAGGCAGGTAAATCTCTCGAAGCGTGCGCTCGCTCATTTCAACACTTACCGTGTTACGATCTGTTTCCTGATTGTTCGCGAGATAATGTTTAACACATGCAGCAACGTTTTGATCCTGCACCCCCTTGATATACCCAACCACCATCTTTGATATCAGGTACGGGTCTTCGCTCATGTATTCAAAGTTTCTGCCGTTAAGCGGGGTTCTTAAAATATTGATTCCCGGTCCCAGAATCACATCCTTACCCCGATACCGTGCCTCTTCACCGAGCACCTGGCCAAACGTGTAGCCGAGTTCGGGATTCCATGTTGAAGCAAGCGATACACCTACCGGCAGATAGGTGGCAAAGTACTCCGGGCTTTCACTACCCACCCAGCCGCGGCCATGCTCTTTCCGAACGCCATGCGGCCCGTCAGACATCGTCCATTCCGGAATGCCCAGGCGCGGCACTGCACCGGTAGTAAACGATGCGTTGGCATGAATCATCGTGACCTTCTCTTCCAGCGTCATTTCCGTCAGCAACGAATCGATCTTCTGCTCAACCGAAAGCGTCTTCTTTTCGGGGGTTCCGGTACATCCAACAAAGCCGGCCATCACAACCGATACGATAACCCATTTAAAAACGTGCTTTCTGATCATAACGAGGAGATTGTTTGTCGACTAACAAATATACACGTCAACCAATAAAAAAGCCCCGAATCAACCGGGGCTTTCGATAAACATTCACAAGAATTCTCAGTCAACCCACTCGGCAACGAACAAGTTGGTATCGCGGGTGCCTTTGTTGTTACGGTTGGATGAAAACACAAGCTTCTTTCCATCCGGTGAAAACATCGGGAACGAATCGAACACGCCATCGTATGTGATTTGCTCCAGGCCGGATCCGTCTTCATTCACCATAAACAAGTTGAACTGATACCCACGCTGTCCGTGATGGTTGGACGAGAAAATGATCTTCTTGCCATCCGGTGTATAAAAAGGTGCCCAGTTGGCTTTGCCTAACCGGGTAATCTGTTTTAAATCTGATCCGTCCACATTGCAGGTAAAGATTTCCATCTTGGTTGGTGCAACGAGTCCTTGTTTCAGATACTCCATGTACTCTTTCTTTTCTTCATCGGTAGAAAAGCGCGAAGCGCGGAATACAATCTTCTTTCCATCCGGTGAAAAGAATGCACCGCCATCATAACCGATTTCATGCGTGATCTGTTTTACATTCGATCCATCAATATCCATGATGTATAAGTCAAGGTCGCCATTGCGTGTAGAGGTGAATACAATCTTGTCACCTTTTGGTGAAACAGTCGCCTCTGCATCATAACCCGGGGTGCTCGTGAGTTGTTTCCGGATGTTTCCTTTCCGGTCGGCAATGAAGATATCGTATGTATCATAGATCGGCCACAGGTACTTTCCACCGGGAGCGCGTTCAGGATCTTTCGGACATTCCTTTCCGCCAAGGTGAGTCGATGCAAAAAGAATTGTCTTGTCGCCCGGCATGAAGAACGAACATGTTGTCCGGCCATCACCGTTGCTGATTCGTTGCGGCTGCTTTTTGCGAAGATCAGATTTCTTTACATCGAGGTAGTAGATCTGATCGCAGTTGTTACCCCACGCTTTATTGTTCGACTGAAAGGTTAACATCTTGCTGTTAAAGCTCCAGTACGCTTCGGCGTTGTCACCGCCAAACGTGAGTTGTTTGATATTTTTCAGGTGCTTTTCATTGACATACAGCAATGAATCGGCACCGGATTTCATTTGTGCAGAAGCCGCTGCGTGAACGAGAACGATCAGCAAAACGGCACTTAAAAAACGCATGTTTAGTTGGTTTTGAAATGGTCCGCAAAGATCACTTCGCCTCCTCTTCTTTCAAAGCACGCCTGAGGATTTTTCCCACATTAGTTTTCGGCAATTCCGTTCGGAAAACTACGTATTTAGGTACTTTGTAATTCGTGAGATTCTCGTGGAGGTATTTTTTCAATTCATCCTCGGTTAACGACTCATCGCGTTTGGTCACAAACAGTTTGATCGCCTCGCCAGACTTCTCATCCGGAACACCGATGGCAGCCACTTCAAGCACCTTCGGATAACCTGCCGCAACATTCTCGATTTCATTCGGGAATACGTTGAAGCCGGAAACCTTGATCATATCTTTCTTGCGATCCACAATCTTAAAGAAGCCATCGGCATCCATCATCCCGATATCCCCGGTTTTGAACCAACCGCCCGGGAAGAACACGCCTTCGTTATCTTTCTCCCAATACCCCTTCATCACCTGAGGGCCCCGCGCACAGATTTCTCCGCGTTCGCCTTGCGGCAACTGATTGCCCGCATCATCGAAAATAGCCACTTCCGTACTTGGCATCGGTAACCCGATAGCACCGAGGTGATGTGTTCCGTCAAGCGGATTGCAGCACAGTACGGGTGATGTTTCGCTCAGGCCGTAACCTTCTACCAGCGGTTTGCCTGTTACCTGCTCCCATTTTTTTGCAACAATATCCTGAACTGCCATGCCGCCCCCTACTGCACCTTTCAGATGTGTGAAGTCGAGCTTTGCGAATTCAGCGTTGTTCATTAAACCATTGAACAATGTATTTACACCCGTAATGATCGTGAACTTGTGTTTCTTTAACTCTTTGCAGAAGCCGGGGATGTCGCGCGGGTTTGTAATCAATATACTCTTTGCGCCTACGCTGAACATGAGCACACCGTTCACCGTGAGGGCAAAGATGTGATACATCGGGATGGCGGTGATGATCACTTCCTGAGACACGCGTTGATTCAGATACGGTTTAAACCACTCGGTAATCATCGAATTATGCGCAACGATGTTCGCGTGCGACAACTGCGCTCCTTTTGCGATGCCGGTGGTTCCTCCCGTGTATTGTAACACGGCATTGTCTTCCAGCGCGATAGCCGGTTTATTAAATTTCAGGGCAGCACCTTTCTTCAGCGTATCGTTAAACCAAATGATATTATCGAGGTGATAGGCAGGTACCATCTTCTTGATGTTTTTCACCACGAAATTGGTAATCCATCCTTTCACACCGGGGATCATGTCACCAATCCGGGTAACAATGATGTGCTCGATGGAGGTGTGCTTGACAATCTTCTCCAGACTGTTAGCGAAGTTTTCTACGATTACAATTGCTTTGGCGCCACTGTCTTTAAACTGATGTTCCATTTCCCGCGGCGTGTAGAGCGGATTTGTATTCACCACGGTAAGTCCTGCCCGAAGCGCGCCAAAAAACGCTACCGGAAACTGGAGCAGGTTCGGCATCTGAATGGCAATGCGGTCGCCTTTCTTCAATCCAATGCTTTGGAGATACGCAGCGAAGTCTCTCGACAGGCGATCAACTTCTCCGTACGTCATGGTGGCGCCCATGTTTTCGAACGCTTCCCGTTCGCTGAACTTCGCGCAGCTTTTCTCGAACAAGTCAGCAACCGACTCATATTCATAGAGTTTGATTTCAGCCGGAGTGCCTTTAGGATAATTCTTAAGCCAGGGGAAGTTTGCCATCACACAGAGTATTAAAAGTCTTGCGGTGTGAATATAACAAACGATTGTTCATTACAGATTGCGCTAAAAACAAAAAGTCACCCGATTCGGGTGACTTTCCACTTTCATAACTTACTAACCTAAACTGCTGTAAGGGAAGGCTTCGAACCTTCACGGAGAAGTTAGCTACAGGACAACTGCGGTGGTCAACCCCAGTCCCCGACAAGTCGGGGGCTTATCCTGCGTTTATCCTTGACTCTCCACCCCCGAGACAGGAGGGCTTGTCTGCCAGTTTCAACACCTTACATTGTAATTACTTCAACAAAGTAAACGCATGACTGGTATATATTTCAAGTAATAGACATTAAATTTGAATACTTTTTAATTTTCAAGTGTATATTTACCAAAATGCTCAAAAAATCAGCTTTCAGATGGCCAAAAATTATGAAATCGATAATACCGACCTGAAAATCCTGGAGATTTTGCGGGATGACGCCAAAAAGCCCTATACTGAGGTCGCCCGTAGGGTGAATGTTTCACAGGGAACCGTGCACGTCCGGATGAGCAAGCTGGAGGAAGCCGGAATTGTGGAAAAGACCACGTTGAAGCTCAATTACGCCCGTTTAGGCTACGACATCACCGCCTTCATTGGTATCTTCCTGGAAAAGAGCGCCTTATACGACAAGGTCGTGGCCAAACTCAAGGAAATTCAGGAAATAACCAGTATCCACTACACCACTGGCAACTACTCAATGTTTGTCAAAATCCACTGCCGGGACACCAATCACCTGAAAGAAGTGCTCCACGACAAGATGCAGCAGGTAGACGGGATCGAGCGAACAGAGACCATGATCTCCCTGGAGGAGAGCCTCGACCGGAACCTGAACCTCTCCTGACGGGAAAGTTGTGCCTAAAAAGAACCATTTCGCCCGGTTTCTGTTATATTTACGGGTTATTTGAAATTAGTCTAAAGAAGGCGCAATGAGCAAAGACAACCAACTGCTGGAAGAACTTACCTCCCGAGAATACGAGCACGGCTGGAACGTTGCGCTTGAGACTGATTCTGCCCCAAAAGGGCTGAACGAAGACATCGTGAAGTTCATCTCCGAACGGAAAAACGAACCGGAGTGGATGCTGGAGTGGCGCCTGAAAGCGTTCCGTCTCTGGTCGAAGATGACCGAGCCGAAATGGCCAAACGTAACCTACCCTGCCATCAACTATCAGGATATCATCTACTACTCCGCTCCGAAACAGAGCGCCAAGCCCAAAAATCTGGAAGATGTTGATCCCGAATTGATCAAGACATTCGAAAAACTTGGGATTTCGTTAACCGAACAAAAACGTTTGACGGGAGTTGCTGTTGACGCTGTTATCGACAGTGTTTCGGTAGCCACTACCTTTAAAGAAAAGCTGGGAGAACTTGGAATCATCTTCTGTTCGTTCAGCGAAGCGGTTCGTGAACACCCTGAACTGATTAAAAAGTACCTGGGCTCGGTAGTGCCCATGAGCGATAACTATTTCGCAGCGTTGAACTCAGCTGTTTTCAGCGATGGTTCATTCTGCTACATTCCGAAGGGCGTTCGCTGCCCAATGGAATTATCAACGTATTTCCGGATTAACGCTGCCAACACAGGCCAGTTCGAAAGAACCCTGATCGTAGCCGAAGAAGGTTCGTACGTAAGCTACCTCGAAGGCTGTACAGCCCCGATGCGGGATGAAAACCAACTGCACGCAGCCGTGGTTGAGATTTACGCGATGAAAGATTCGCATGTGAAATATTCAACGGTACAAAACTGGTACCCGGGCGATAAGGAAGGCAAAGGCGGTATCTACAACTTCGTAACCAAGCGCGCGTTGTGCGCGGGCGATAACTCAAAAGTATCATGGACGCAGGTTGAAACCGGCTCCGCCATTACGTGGAAGTATCCATCCTGTGTATTGAAAGGCGATAATTCGTCCGGTGAATTTTATTCGGTTGCGGTAACTAACAACATGCAACAGGCAGATACCGGAACGAAAATGATCCACATCGGCAAGAACACGAAGTCACGGATCGTATCGAAAGGTATTTCAGCGGGTAAGTCACAGAACAGCTATCGCGGCCAGGTGCATATCATGAAACGCGCAGAAGGCTCGCGTAACTTTTCACAGTGCGATTCCTTATTAATGGGCGATCAGTGTGGTGCACACACCTTCCCCTACATTGATGTGGAAAACAGCTCTTCGAAAGTCGAACACGAAGCAACAACCTCAAAAATAGGTGAAGATCAAATCTTCTACTGTCAGCAGCGCGGGATTGATGAAGAGTCGGCCGTAGCGTTGATTGTAAACGGTTATGCCAAAGAAGTTCTGAACCAGCTTCCGATGGAGTTCGCTGTGGAAGCTCAAAAATTACTCGCACTGACACTCGAAGGAAGTGTTGGTTAACCTGAAGAAGACTAAATTCTAAATTTGAAATTCATAATGCTCAGCATTAAAAACCTACAAGCCAAAATTGGCGACAAACAAATTCTGAACGGAATCAACCTCGAAGTTAAGCCGGGAGAAGTTCATGCGATCATGGGACCGAACGGTTCCGGGAAGAGCACGCTTGCTTCGGTGTTAGCGGGTCGCGAGGAATTCGAAGTAACCGGTGGCGAAGTGGTGTACAACGGTAAGGATTTGTTGGAATTTTCTCCGGAAGACCGTGCGCGGGAAGGCGTTTTTCTGGCATTCCAATATCCGGTTGAGATTCCGGGCGTGAGCACAATCAACTTCATGAAGACTGCTGTTAACCAGATCCGGAAATACCGCGGACAGGAAACACTGGATGCGGTTTCATTCCTCGGGTTGATGAAAGAGAAAATGAAACTCGTGGAGATCGACCAGTCGCTGTTAAACCGCTCCTTAAACGAAGGTTTCTCCGGTGGCGAGAAGAAACGTAACGAAATCTTCCAGATGGCGATGCTTGAGCCGAAGTTGTCTATCCTGGACGAAACTGATTCAGGGCTCGACATTGACGCGTTAAAAATTGTGGCCGGAGGCGTAAACAAACTGCGCAGCAGCAACAACTCAACCATCGTGGTAACACATTATCAGCGCCTGCTCGAATACATTGTTCCGGATTTTGTTCATGTACTCTACAAAGGAAAGATTGTGAAGTCGGGCGGTAAGGAACTTGCGCTTGAACTCGAAGCAAAAGGTTACGACTGGATTAAAGACGAAGTAGCGGTAGCATAAGATGAGCACAGCCATAACAAGCAAAAGTTTAAGCGAGATTATCGGGAGCTTTTCGGCTGCTGAGTTTCCGGAAGCCACGGCAAGCCGTCAACAGGCAATCCGGATTCTTGAAAGCAAAGGCTTACCCGCCGGTAAAAACGAAGAGTACCGCTTCACCCCCATCACACGGGCGGTTGAAAATGTTTTTACATGGAAAACTCAGAACACGCCAACGGAAATCACTTCCATCGATCCCTTTTTGATCGAAGGGCTTGACGCGAACGTTCTGGTTTTTGTAAACGGAAAGTTCTCACAGTCGCTTTCAAAAATTATCAGTCCGGAAAACGAAATCAACGTCAAGTCGTTACGGGAAGCGTTTGACAAAGACCGCGAACTCGTTGATTCGTATTTCAATAAACTTGTAAGCCCCGAAACAGACTCCTTTGCGGCATTAAATACAGCGTTTTGGCAGGATGGGCTACTCGTTCATGTACCAGCCAACACCGTGGTTGAAAAACCTCTGCTGCTGCTTCACATCAGCGATGCAGCCAACGCGCAGGTAGTTGCACACACGCGCTTGCTGGCAATCATTGAAGCGGGAAGCAAATTGAGCATCGTTGAAAAGTTCGACACTACAGGCGAGCAGGCTTCATTGCATACATTTACCGAAGAAATCGAAATAAAGGAAAATGCCGCACTGGAATACTGCAAAATTCAGAACGACAGCGGTAAGGCATACCAGGTAATCAATACCAACATCCGCCAGGCGGATTCAAGCCGGGTGGATACCTTTACACTTACGTTAAACGGACAGATTATCCGTAACAACTTTGCGATTACCATCGCGGGTGAGAAATGCGAATCCCATTTCAACGGACTGTACATGCTCACCGGTAATACCCTGGGCGACAATCATACGGTAGTAGATCATCAAAAACCGAACTCCTTCAGCAACGAAATGTACAAAGGCGTGCTGGACGGGAATTCAAAAGGCGTTTTCAACGGTAAAATCTTTGTTCGTCCGAATGCGCAGAAAACAAACGCGTTTCAATCGAATCGCAACATAGCGTTGTCTTCCAACGCAGCCATCAACACCAAGCCTCAGCTTGAGATCTGGGCCGATGATGTGAAGTGTTCGCATGGATGTACCATCGGACAGCTTGATGAAGAGGCAATGTTCTATTTGCAAAGCCGGGGGATCGATAAGTCCACTGCACAGGCCATGATGCTCTATGCCTTCACGGCTGAAACACTGAACACCATTTCTAACGAGACCGTAAAGCACTACGTTGATTCACTGATCAGCGAGCGTCTCCATAAAAACTTCTAAGATGAGCGTGGCGGTTAAAACTTCACTTGATGTTGAGAATATCCGGAAACAATTTCCGGTACTTCACCAGAAAGTGAACGGACGCGACCTCGTGTATTTCGACAACGCAGCCACCAATCAAAAACCTCAGGTGGTGATCAACGCGCTGGTCGACTATTACAGTAATTACAACGCGAACATTCATCGCGGCATTCATACCCTTGCGGAAAAGGCAACGAAAGCCTATGAGCAAACCCGTAATTTGGCAAAGGAATTTATCAACGCAGCTTCCGAGCAGGAAATTGTTTTTGTAAGGGGTGTGACCGAGGCCATAAACCTGGTAGCTGCTTCATACGGAAAAGCCTTTATCCGGGAAGGTGACGAGATTATCATTTCCGGACTTGAACATCACTCGAACATTGTGCCGTGGCAGATCGTTTGCGAAGAACGCAAGGCGGTTCTGAAAGTGATTCAGGTAAGTGACCGTGGCGAGCTTGATATCGATCATTTCAAATCGTTGTTAACGGACCGGACGAAGCTCGTTGCCGTTAACCATGCTTCGAACAGTTTGGGAACGATCAATCCGATTAAACAAATCATTGGCCTCGCGCATGCAAACCATGCGGTTGTGCTGATTGACGGTGCACAGGCGGGAGCGCATTTGCCCATTGACGTCAGAGCGTTGAACTGCGACTTCTACTGCCTTTCCTCGCACAAGATGTTTGGGCCTACCGGAACCGGAATTTTATACGGCAAAAAAAATCTGCTCGAATTGATGCCTCCGTATCAGGGTGGCGGAGAAATGATTAAAAGCGTTTCGTTCGAAAAGACTACCTACAACGATCTTCCTTACAAATTCGAAGCGGGCACGCCCAACATTGCCGATGTCATTGCCTTCGGAACAGCCATCGAGTTTATCAATACCATCGGTAAAGATGCCATTGCCGCACACGAGCATGAGCTGCTGGCGTATGCAACCGAGAGAATAAAAACCCTGCCGCATGTTCGCGTAATCGGGGAAGCCAAAGAAAAAGTCGGGGTACTCTCCTTCTCGATTGACGGCATCCATCCGTTCGACATCGGCCAGATGCTGGACGCCCGGGGTATCGCGGTCCGCACCGGACATCATTGCACCGAACCGTTAATGGCACGCCTGGGCGTTGAAGGAACCGTGCGCGCTTCCTTTAGCGTATACAATACGAAGCAGGAAGTCGATCAATTCATCGAAGGACTTGACCGGATTATCAAATTCTTGAAGTGAGTAAATCCATCACCGATATTCAGCAGGAAATCATCCAGGAGTTTTCATTGCTCGATGGCGACATGGAAATGACTGTCTTCTATATCATGGAACTTGGTCAAAAGTTACCTGCCATGAATGAAGCCGACAAAACAGAAGATAATGTGGTGAAGGGATGCCAATCGAAAGTATGGCTGACGGCCAGGCTTGACAGCGACCGGGTATTCTTTTCGGCCGACAGCAATACCGCGATTACGAAAGGACTCGTTAGCCTGCTTGTCAGAATCTTTAATGGTCAGCAGCCCGATGAAATCCTTCGTGCGGAACTGAACTTTATGCAGCAGATTGGAATGGAACGCTTTATCGGAACCCAGCGTTCCAATGGTTTTGCAGCCATGATTAAGCAAATGAAAATCTATGCGCTCGCGTTTAAAACCCAGCAGGAAGTAAAATCATGAGCGAACAAGCTACACATCCCGAACAGCAAACCACCGGTGCCTCATCCATAACCGACCTGAAGGACAAGGTATTGGCAGCGATAAAAACGGTATACGACCCTGAAATTCCGGTAGATATTTATGAACTGGGACTGATTTACGAAATCAGCGTTTATCCGGTGAACAATGTGTTTGTCTTGATGACACTTACATCCCCTTCCTGCCCTTCGGCAGAAACAATTCCGGGTGAAGTAGAGCAAAAAATAAAGGCTATAGAAGGTGTGAACGATGTAAAAGTCGAGATTACCTTTGACCCACCTTACAGCCAGGAGATGATGAGCGAAGCGGCCCGGCTGGAACTAGGATTTATGTAATTTTGTTTAATACCTGTAACTGAAAACTGATAACTAACACATAAAAATATGTATCCCGAACAATTAGTAGCGCCTATGCGCACGGATTTGACAACTGCAGGGTTCCAGGAGCTGAAAACCGCAGCGGAGGTTGAGGCCACGCTGAAAGATCAGAAAGGAACCACGCTGGTCGTAATTAATTCCGTTTGCGGATGCGCAGCTGGTGCAGCCCGCCCGGGCATTAAATGGGCCTTGCAAAACAGCCCTAAAAAGCCCGATCAACTGACAACTGTTTTTGCAGGTGTCGACAAGGAAGCTGTTGCCAAAGCACGCGAATTTACATTACCCTATCCACCATCATCTCCCGCCATTGCGTTGTTTAAAGACGGAGAACTGGTGCACTTTGTGGAGCGCCACCACATCGAAGGCAGAAATGCCCAGATGATTGGCCAGCACCTTGTAGAAGTGTTTGACGAATATTGTTAATTGATTTAACGCCAGAGCATGAGTCCCGCCTTCAAGCGGGACTTTTTTATTTTGCCTCCCGTTCAAGGATAAGTCTGGTTTCTTCCAGGTCGAGCTCGTTTTCAAGACGTCTGAGTATTTCCAGGTTGAGTGAGCCTTTGTTCCGCATTTCGATAATAAAAGCCCGCTCTTTGTTTAGCAACGCCTGGCGAATTTCGAGCAACTCTTTGTATTGATCTTCATTCAGCCGCTGGTTATCCACATCGCGCCTGAGCCGTTGAATTCGAATCTCGTATTTTGTTTTGATCTGGTTGAGAAGTTCATCGCTCAGCAACGCATAGTTCTCTTCGATATGTTCGATCACAGCCGATGTAATCCGGATGCGTGCTTCGTGCTCCTCTTCCTCTTCCTTTCCATCGGTTTTAATGCGAAGCATCTTAATTAATCCCGGCAAGGTTAATCCCTGAACCACGAGCGTGGAGAAGATCACGCAAAACGTCAGGAAGATGATCATGTTTCGGTTCGGGAATGGCGTTGTGTCGTTAATCATCAGCGGAAGCGCGAGTGCAGCCGCCAGCGACACGATGCCCCGCATTCCTGACCATGCCACAACCGACACGAGCCGCAAGTCGGGTTTGGGCTCGGCCGTTCTTATCTTCTTGCTGATTCGGGGAAGATAGGTTCCCGGAAACACCCATATAATCCGCACAACAATTACCGTAGCACTCACGATGGCACCGTACAACAACAGCGTTGAGAACGGGATGTCATTGATGTTCCGGAGGATAACGGGCAGTTGAAGGCCGATCAGGATGAAGATGATTCCATTGAGAATGAACAGCACCGTGTTCCAGGTACCGTAAGCCTGCAACCGGGTTTGCTGGGAAAATACCTCTGATGAATGCCACGCGAGAAACAATCCTGACGTAACAACGGCGAGAACGCCCGAGAGATGAAATTCTTCCGCGAGCAGGTATGATACGTAGGGTGCAATAAAGGTTAGCGTGGTATCGGTTGTTGGGTTGTTGGGCGTGATCTTATGCACCCACAGAAAAATCTGACCGATAATTAATCCAACGCCAATTCCTGCAATTGCCACCCAGAGAAACTGCAGTCCTGCCTGCCACAGCACAAAGCTGCCCAGCATCACAGCCCCTACCGCGTATTTATAAGCAATCAAACCAGTCGCATCATTCACAAGGCTCTCGCCTTCAAGAATTGTGATTACCCTCCTGGGCACCCCCACCTTTGGTAGCGGCCGTTGCGGCCACGGCATCAGGCGGTGAAATGATCGCACCTAACACGAACGCTTCTGCCCAGCCAAATCCCGGAATAAAGGTGTGCGTCACCCAGGCCACAATGCAGGTTGTGAAGATCACACATCCGATGGCCAACAGACCAATCGGCCTCCGGGCTGCTTTGAAATCAGGCCATGACGTATACCAGGCGGCAGCGTATAAAACGGGCGGAAGAAATATCAGGAAAACAATTTCCGGGCTGAGCGCAAAATCAGGCAACCAGGGAATCAAACCAATAATGATCCCGACCAGCACAAGCAGAATGGGGTGCGGAACCTTAATTTTATTCGCTACTTCTGCAAGGATTGTAACAACGGCCAGCAGGAGTAAAATGACTTCAATCGTATGCATTCGGGGTATTCGTCAAACCTTCAAGGATAGGAAAATTAAAACCTAATCGCTATTTTTCCTACATCGTTCAAAGCATGTAAACCCCACATGAGAAGATTTTACCAATTCCTTTGCGTACTTCTCCTAGCAACGTCAGCATTTGTTCCTGCGCAAGGTCAAATCGACCCGCTGTATGCACAATATTTGAATAATCCCCTGGTGATAAATCCGGCCTACACCGGTTTGAATAAAGAATTAAATGCTTCCGTAAGTTTCCGTAAACAATGGGCAGGATTTGACGGCAGCCCAACCACCTTCAACGCTACGGTTCACACCAGTTTATTCGATAATAAAATGGGTGCCGGACTGATTCTCGTGAGCGACCAGATTGGCGAGTACAAGAACACGATGGCTATGGGAACGTACAGTTACAAAATCCAGATGGACCGAACGTTCATTTCTTTCGGCTTGCAGGCCGGAGTGGTGAACTACCGGGGCGACAACTCGGAGCTGAACATCCGTGATGAGAACGACACGTACTTCCTCAAAAATATGAACTCCACCAAGCCGGTGTTTGGTGCGGGAATTATCCTAACCAACGACAATCTGTTTTTGGGCTTATCCGTGCCGCGGATGCTGAAAACAAAAGGAACTTATCAGGGAGCGAGCGGCTCAGTGGAGGGCGATGTCTACACGCAACATTTCTATGGAATGGCATCGTACATCATCTTCATCAACGAACGCCTCCGCCTGAAACCCGCCACATTACTAAAGTATGTTCAGGGCAATCCCCTGTCGGTCGATGTGAATGCTGTATTGAACATTGACGAACGCTACGGAGTGGGTGCGTTTACCCGCAACTTTAACACGTATGGATTTCTCGCCCAGGCAAAGTTTGGCCAGTCGTTCCGGTTCGCGTATGCATTTGAGTTGCCGACCGGCAGTTCGGTGGGATCGAACTTCACCTCGCATGAGGTTACGCTTGGCCTGAACGTAGCCGTCTTTGATTTCCACGACATCCAGCGCGTGAACAGCTTCTAAAAACTGAAGCGATTAATAAACTCCCGGAGTTCCTCTTGCAGAGGCTTTAACTCTCCTAGATTAAGTTTTTGATTTACGGTTTCGTTCGGCTTCACGTTGAGTTCATGCAACGTAAGGTGCTGATTGATAAAGATGAACTCCATGTCGGGAATCAACTGCTTAAGCTCGTCAACAATGTCGATCACCTTGATGTTCCGCTCCACCAGATTATAAACTCCTCCCTTCAGGTCAGACTTTAATACGTTTGCCAGGGCTGTTGCCACCGAATCAATATGAATGAACGCCCGCGACTGATTGCCATTCCCGTGCACGGTGATCCGTTTCTGAAAGTTGGCTTCAAACACGAACTTGTTGATCACCGCATCGAACCGCATGCCGCGGTTGTAGCCATACACGTTGCCGCACCTGAAAATGTACGTGTCCCGCTTGTTCATCAAACGCTTCACATGCTCCTCGCCCCGAAGCTTTGAAATCGCATAAAACGACTTCGGAGCGGGTAAAGACAACTCATCTACGGCTTCGTTTGAATCGCCATAAACACCTGAGCTACTGGCATATATAAACTTCCTCACATTGCTTTCTTCAACTGCGTAAACCAGTTCTGCCGTCCCCCAATGATTCACCTGTTCATACAAGTGCGCGTCTGCGTTGGCAAAGGGTGTGGTCACTTTGGCAGCCAGGTGGTACACCACATCAATATCTTTCAGCACCATTTTCAGGTGCCGGGAGTCGAGCAATTCGCCCTTATAAAACCGGATCTTTTCTGCACCTGGTCTACGGCCACCCAGAAATACTCCGTAGTTCGGCCTGCTCAGGTTATCGTAGAGTACGATTTTCTTAACCGCATCATCGGCCGCCAGCTTGGCGACCAGCCCGGTGCCGATATAGCCGGCTCCTCCTGTAATTAAAATGTTCATGTTATTTCGTCACCAGTTCGGTATGAAGTCCGCACTCTACTTTCTTAAGGCCATACCAGCGTGCTTCGCGCTCCTGCATGCCGGGATCGAGCCTGCGGGTACACGGTTCACAGCCAATGCTTACATAGCCTTTCTCTTCAAGCGGATGCTTGGGCAAATTAAACTCCTTCTGATATTGCCAGATCATTTTGGAATTCCAGTCAAGCATGGGATGAAACCTGACCGTGTTATACGGTGCCGGCTGTTCAACCTTCATGGCCGCACGAACTGCACTTTGATCGGCCCGCACTCCGTTAATCCAAACATCAAACGAGCGCAGGATGCCGTCCATCGGTTGCGTTTTGTTTAAATAGCAACAGTGATCCGGATCGGATGTAAAAAGCAACCTTCCCTCCGAGTCCATTTGCATGTGCTTCGGTACTTCGGGCTTGAGGTCAATTGTATTCAGCTTAAAAGCTTCGGTAACGTGATCGCGGAATTGAATTGTTTCCGGGAAATGATACCCGGTATTGATAAAGTAAACCGGAATCGTGTTATCCACCCGGCTGATGATGTGAAGCATCACCAGACTGTGCGACTGAAATGACGAGCTGGTGAACATCAGCTTGCCCGCTTCCTTGTAGCTGTTAAGACGACTTTTGATTTCCTCGAACGTCACGGTATCGGGTTTAAACCACGATTTTACAAACTTAAGTTAGATTTATATAGTTCCTTCCTTTATTTTTAGCTGCCTAACCCCGGTTCATGGATGCCTTAGCACCTTTTTCCTCTACCTACTCTCCTCAAATACCGGAGTTGCTGCAAAAGCTGAATTGCTCACTGGCCATCACCACGTATCAGGCCGGGAAAGTGATTTTTATTAGTCCGAAAGACCGCGATCACCTCATTCAATTGCCACGGCAGTTTGCCAAGCCCATGGGGATGGCGCTGGCAGGAAACAAAATGGCGTTAGCCACGATCAATGAAGTTGTGGTGCTGGCCAACAATGCCGAACTGGCACGAACGTACCCTAAACAACCGGGTGTGTATGACGGGATGTTTATCCCGCGCACGGTTCACTACACAGGCGAATCGGACATTCACGATTTACACTGGACTCCCAAGGGATTGCTCGCGGTAAATACAAGATTTTCTTGCCTGGCCTACCTCGATGATGCGTACAGCTTCACCCCTTTCTGGAAACCTCAGTTCATCTCGACTATCAATGCGGAAGACCGCTGTCACCTGAACGGTGTAGCGATGGAAAACGGAACTCCGCGATACGTAACTGTACTTGGCAAGACCGACACCGTTCAAGGCTGGCGCGCCACCAAGGCAACCGGTGGCTGCATCATTGATGTCGCTACGCATGAAGTGGTTGCCGATAACCTGCCGATGCCTCATTCGCCCCGTTTGTACGATGGACGACTACTTGTGTTGTTGTCGGGCAGCGGCCAACTGGCAGAGGTAAATGTAGCGGCAAAAACCTATACCGTTCTCAAGCAACTTGATGGCTTTGCCCGGGGTATGGATCGGATAGGCGATTATGTTTTTATCGGTTTATCGAAACTCCGGCAAACCAGCACCGCATTCGCGGATTTACCGATTGCCAAACGTTCGGTGTTTTGCGGAATTGTTGTGATGCACCTGCCCACAGCAAGCATTGCCGGATTTATCAAGTATGAAAATTCCGTTGAAGAAATCTATGATGTGAAAGTGCTGCCGGATATGCAGCGACCCGGTATTCTCAATCACGAGAAGCCCGATTTCCGCACCGCGCTTTCAACACCTGAAAAAACGTTCTGGGGTCAACTACCTTCTCATGACAAGGCCTGAACTGATCACCCTGCTGAAAACGATAATCGCGGACGAAACCGGAATCGCCCTGCACGAGATTTCCGACACCGATACATTCTTTAACCTGGGGCTTGATTCGGTAAGTTGTATTTTTCTGATGGACAAACTGGAAAAGAAGCTGAAGCTTGAACTAAACCCCATGTTCTTCTTCGATTATCCCTCCATCGATACGTACGCTGACTTTCTGCTCGAAAATGTAATTCCCCATGGCGGCTGATCATTTGTGGAAACCGTTTGACCGCGCGCACATTGCCAATCCGTATGCGATGTACAAACGCCTGCGCGAGGAAGACCCCGTTCACTTCTCACAGACGGGTGAATGGATCATTACCCGGTATGAAGACACGCGTAACATACTGAGAAACAGTGATTTTCTAGTTGGAAACCGGTTTGAGTGGCTTAAAAAAGGGATTGGTTATTTCAAGTACAAAGACCTCAACTTCACCAACATCGAAGCTGCGATGAAGGGATTCATTCTTTTTCTGAATCCTCCGCACCACACGCGAATCCGCAAGTTTATTCATCAGGTTTGGAATTCACGCGAAGTGTCGGCTATCATTCAACAGAATCTTGATACGCTGCTCTCGACCCGACCGGACTCACTTGATTTGGTTAATGATCTTGGGAAACCTTTACCGGCCATGACAATCGGTAAAATTCTGGGTCTGCCTGAATCGGATTACGTGTATCTGAAAGAACAAGGAACTGTCATGATCAAGGCCCTCGACCTGTACATTTCTTTCAAAGACATCATGCGCGTAAATGAAGCAGCCGGAAACTTTATCAGCTACTTCAAAAAAGTTATTGAACACAAGCAACAGCATCCGGATGATGGTATTATCAGCAAGCTGATTGCCTTAAACAAACAGGAAAATGTACTCGATGGTGATGAACTCGTATCAACCTGTATTTTGTTGTTCATCGCCGGTGAAGAGACATCCGTGAGCTTGATGAGTACCGGACTTTATAATCTTATTTCGCATGAGGATACGCTGAACGACCTCCGCAATCATCCCGGTAAAATCGCTACGGCTATCGAGGAGCTTATCCGCTACGATGCACCGGTACAAATTGTAGGGCGCATTGCCGGAAAGGACTGTGAAGTAAGCGGAAAAACTATCCGACAGGGTGATACGCTTACTATCTGCCTGGGCTCTGCAAACCGGGATCCTGAAGTGTTTGAAAATGCGGATGCGTTTATCCCGGATCGCGAACCAAACAAACACCTCGGCTTTGGAGGTGGCGCGCATTATTGTCTGGGCGATTGGTTGGCTCGCATTCAAACTGAGATGATGATCCGTTCGTTGCTCGAACGCTACAAGACAATTGAATTGCTCAATGCGGTTCCGCAATGGAACAACAACCTGGCAATCCGGTGCCTCATGGAGTTGCCGGTGAAACTCAGATAAGTGCTTTCTTGAAGTAGTACACGCGCAAATG
Source organism: Cyclobacteriaceae bacterium (assembly GCA_016786495.1). Classification (GTDB taxonomy): domain Bacteria; phylum Bacteroidota; class Bacteroidia; order Cytophagales; family Cyclobacteriaceae; genus UBA2336. The sequence goes on along the minus strand of JAEUUJ010000046.1, from coordinate 18,541 downwards.
TTTGCCCTGCGGGGTATTGCCGATGTACACCATCCCCGAACCGCGCCACACAGCTTCGGTACGATGTTTCATCAGGCGCTCGTTTTCAACCATTGTGATTACTCCGATGCAACGTTCGTTCTCAGCTCCATCGGTTGTATGAATCTCCTCCAGCCAGTCGCGTGTACGCACCAGTATTTTAGTAGTAAGTCCCGGCACACGATATGCCGGATCGACAAAACAGCGAAAGCCGTACAAGAAATTTTTGAGTTGCTCAATATAGGTTCGGTAGGCTGTAGAAACAGCAACCACCTCTCCTGTTTCGTTGGTGACGGCAAATACGACCTGATGGATTCGTTCGGACAGGATTTGCTCGGGCATGGCCGGGAAATTCTTCCTCCAGAGTTGTTGAACCCTGGCATGCCACGCAGGGTCATTCTTTTTCCAAAGATTTTCAAAAACCAATTCAGGTTTCGTACCTTCCCTGCGCTGACTCATATGGCGGAAAAATTTTCGGAAGAACAATTGATCAATTTTTGTCGCGAAGAACTCGCCCTGATGATGGGCGTTGAACCGGAATCCATCAGCATCAACGCAAACTTTGAAGATCTCCGCCTTAATTCCATCCATGCCATGCAACTGCTGGATGAGTTGGAAGACCGGCTCAACATCTCCATCAGTCCGATCGTTTTTTGGGAGAACCCTACCCTGTCTGCCTTTTGTAAGTCCATTCTTCAGCAATCCTAGATTCGTGCGCCTTTAAAGTAATGTACCCGGATCGGGTCACCGTTTTTATTATATCCGATAAAATGCATATCAATTTCGGGCCACACCGCCCGTCTCCATACCGGAAGTTCTTTCAGTAAGTCATTCGCCAGCACGGTAAAGATTCCAACCGGTTTGTCGGCATCGCGTGACGCCAGTTGTTCGAGAAAATCAAATGTTAGTCGCGATAGCTTTACATCCAACCCGGCAATGCGATGTTCTTCGCCTAGGTAGCATCTGAACTCGTACAAAAAATTTCCATTGAGAGCAGTCACTTTTTTCTTCACTGCGGTGGACACAGCCCCAACGTTACCCGCATCATCCGTAGCCACGTACACCACTTCCTGAAGCCGTCTCAGAACGGCATCCTCATCGGTGAGGGCACCTTCGGCCAGCCAAAGAGACCTCAAACCGGCAGAAATGCCTTCGGGAATTTGCTGATAAACGTTTTGAAAATTGATCATGCCCGCGTTACGACTTGGAAAAAATACACATTTAATCTACATTTATATACCCCGAATATTGATGAACCATAACGCGTCCCTGCTTAGAACCCTTTACACGTCTGCTTCCGGCAAATACCTGAAGCTGAAAAAGCGTTTGGAGAAAGCCCGGCATTCGGGACGTTTTTACACTTTTTCAAAGCGTAAACAGCACACGCTGGTTAACCGGCTTAACCGGTTGTGGGAGCGCCTGAAATCGCTTCAAACCCAACTGCGGTTAAGTGGAATCGGGGCTGCTATCGCGCTGGCCATGGCATCTGCTCCGGCAGAAGCACAAAACACTGCCGGACCGTTTTCACGGGAAGACGCAAAAAATCCGCTGCCGCCACCGGCACGAATCGCCATACCAAAGCCCACCACGGTTGACATCGACCACGATGGTGACCTTGACGTTTTTGTGGGAGACAAGTATGGTAACATACACTTCTTCAGGAATGTAGGAGGCAAGGATGTTGTCCGCAGACTCGTTGAAGAAGAAGATAACAATCCACTAGGCTTTATCGACCTTACAGACATCGTGTCCCCTGCCTTTATGGATGTGGATTCCGATGGAGATTTTGATCTGCTCGCAGGAACCTTAACCGGATACACGTATTTTTTCAGAAACACGGGCACCAATTCAACACCTCAGTTTGTAGAACAATCGGGAAGTTCAAATCCGTTTGACGGCATTTATGGTTCAACTACGGCTTATGGAAGTCGCGGACCAGCGCTGCCAACCTTTGCCGATATCGACAACGATTCAGACCTCGACCTGATTGTGGGCAGCAGTTACATGACTGATGCGAAGTACAATTATGCGCCAGCAGTTCAGATTTTTTACAATGACGCAGGGACCTTCACTTCGGGTAGTACCTCCATACTTGGCGATCTGAACTATGGTTCAAGGCGAAGTCTGGCGTTCGTTGACCTGGATGGCGATAATGACCTGGATGTACTGGCTGGTTCACAGAACGGAAATATTGAAGCATTTCTGAACAACGGCGAGTTGTTTGTACCACAATATGGAAACTGGGATCCGGTAACCCGTACCGGAAATCCGTTACACGGCACGTATCTGTCGGGCAATGCATGGGCTAACCTGGCCGATCTCGATAACGATGGCGATCTTGACTTACTCGTGGGCACCGGATACAACTATTCGACTGCCGAGAACAACGCGCCAATTTCGTATCTGGAAAACACGGGCAATTTCGTTTTTGAAATTCGCAGTGGCCTGAACCTGACACCTTTCGGGGGTGTGGATGTTACCGAACAAGCCACCCCAACGTTTACCGATGTAGACAATGACGGAGACATCGATGCCGTATTAGGAGGCAAGTATAATTTTCGGTTAACGGTTTATAAAAATTTGGACGGCTTCCTGGTGCAGGACTCCGATGATCCGCTGACGGATCTGGAAGTAACAGATACCACACTTCCCACATTCGTTGATATTGATGCCGATGGCGACAACGACTTGTTTGTTACGAATGGGTATGGCGTTTCATTCTTTGAAATGGACAATGGCGAGTTTGTTCCCACTGCATCTCCCTTAACGTTAACGGGTGTTACCCGGCCCACGCTGGCATTCATTGATGTTGATGAGGATGGCGACCTGGATGCACTGGTATTCAATCTCTCATCGTACGAGATCGAGTTTTTCAATAATACCGGTGACAGCCAAAATCCGGTATTTACATCCGCAACTGCGCCTGAGCCTTTTGAAGGCTTCACGTTTGATTATAACACCAAGTTATCCGCAGTCGATATTGACCATGACGGAGACCTCGACCTGATCGTTAGCGAAAGTTCGGCCTATTCAGGTTACCATACCGAATTAAGAATGTTTGATAACGGGGGTGACGGAACCTTTAGTGAAATTACTCCGTCTCCCATTACCGATTTCGTATCGAAATACAGCTTCTTTAACATGGCGGACATTGATGAAGACGGAGATCTTGATCTGTTCGTTGGCTACGGAGATAGCCATGTCGGCGGAATTGAAGCCGGAACCGTTGCATTCTTTGAAAACCAAAATATTGCCCCGGTTACAGAAGTCACCAAAAGCATTGTCAGTGTTGGGTACAATACGCCCGTTGTACTGGATCCGGATCTAAACATAAACGATGCCGATGGAGACCCGATCGTTCGGGCAACTGTGACAATCAGCAATTATGTTGCGGGCAATGAAGAACTTAGTTTTACCCCCAGCGCAGGAGTAACCGGAAGTTTTGAAGACGGTGAACTAACGATTACCGGCAAAGCAACCCTCGTAGAATACGAAACGATCCTTCGGTCGGTAACCTATGTAGCGACAGGCGATGTAAGCGCTGCGCTCGCGGGCGCACGGGGTATTCCGCAGGATAAAATTGTAACGTTTAGCGTTCGCGATATCGACTTCACCAACACCATCGTATCCGTGGTATCCGTGATCTCCCTGGACATTACAGGTGAGCCTGGCCTGGTGGTTTACAATGCGATTTCACCGGGTTTACAAGACGACAAAAACGACTATCTCCGGATTGAAGGACTTCCTGCGGATAATAAAGTCACTATTCTTAACCGGTGGGGCGACAAAGTGTTTGAGGTTTCACGCTACGATAACGACACGCGAAGGTTTGAAGGCAAAAACAACAGCGGTAAAGACCTTCCAACGGGTACCTATTATTATCAGATCGAAACCAGCAGCAAAACATACAACGGCTACCTGTCGCTCAGACGGTAAGTTTTTCCCTTTTCAACCTTTTATTTTGAACCTTTTCGGCTAATCCCTGTTATTTTTACTGAATGAAGGTAAAAGTATCGAGGAAAGAGCATTTCAACGCGGCTCACAGGCTTTTTAACCCGGCCTGGTCGGACGACAAGAATCTGGAAGTTTTTGGCAAGTGCAGTTATCCGAATTTCCATGGCCATAATTATGAAGTAATTGTCAGCCTGGTTGGGGAAACCGATCCGCATACCGGCTACGTATATGATATGAAAGTGCTTAGCGACCTGATCAAAGAGCACGTAACGAAAAAATTCGACCACAAAAATTTAAATCTCGATACAGAATATTTCAAAGACCTCAATCCCACTGCCGAAAACATTGTGATGGTGATCTGGAAGATTTTGCGGGATAAGATTGATCCATCACTTGACCTAAAAGTTGTATTGTATGAAACCGAAAGAAATTTCGTTGAATATCCGTCCGCTTAATCCAGATTTGGATGATGATCACTCAGGGGGATCAGCCGACACTCCCCTGCGCCCTGACGCATTCGACATGACGGATGACGAAAAGGTAAAGAAGATTGAAGGTCACTTCCGTGAGATCATGAACGTTCTTGGTCTTGATTTAACCGATGACAGCCTGAGCGGAACGCCTCATCGCGTGGCGAAAATGTACGTGAAGGAAGTGTTCAGCGGACTTAATCCAAAGAACCGGCCAAACGCCAAGCTGTTTGAAAACAAATACAAGTACGATCAGATGCTGGTGGAAAAGGATATCACCTTTTACTCACATTGCGAGCATCACTTCGTACCCATTTACGGTAAAGCTCATGTAGCCTACATCTCTTCCGGTAAAGTAATCGGGCTGTCGAAGATCAACCGCATCGTTCAGTATTTCTCCAAGCGGCCGCAGGTTCAGGAACGCCTGACCATGCAAATCGGCCAGGAACTTTCACGCATCCTGCAAACAGAGGACATCGGAGTTGTGGTTGACGCGAACCACATGTGCGTAGCTTCGCGCGGGGTAAGCGACACCAACAGCAAAACCGGTACGGCATACTTCTCCGGAAAATTCAAGGATCAGAATGTGAAGACGGAGTTTCTAAACTACATCAATGCCAAGTAACGGGATGATTTTCAGCATCCTTGCCTGCAAAGCCCTCCTGATCACCAGGGGGGCTTTGTATTTATAATCGTTTAAAACGGCCTGAATTCCCAAAAAAGTAAATAAATTGTTAGTTTAGAACCGTAAAACGTAACCCGCCATATGATCTTTGATTTAGACATGATTAAGGCAGTGTATAAGAACCTGCCGGCAAAAATTGCACAAGCCCGTAAGGTGGTCGGAAAACCACTCACCTTATCCGAAAAAATACTCTATTCACACCTGCATAAAGACCAGCCGATAGAAAATTTCGGCCGCGGAAAGTCGTACGTAAACTTCTCGCCTGACCGTGTGGCGATGCAGGATGCAACCGCGCAAATGGCGTTGCTTCAATTTATGTCGGCCGGAATGCCGAAAGTGCAGGTTCCCTCAACCGTGCATTGCGATCACCTGATCCTGGCGAAAGACGGTGCCAAGAAAGACCTCGCGGATTCCATCACAGCCAGCGGTGAAGTGTTTAGCTTCCTGGAGTCTGTGTCTAACAAATATGGTATCGGTTTCTGGAAACCGGGCGCAGGTATCATTCACCAGGTAGTAATTGAAAACTATGGCTTCCCGGGTGGTATGATGATCGGTACCGATTCACACACCGTAAATGCAGGAGGTATTGGTATGGTTGCCATTGGCGTGGGCGGTGCCGATGCGGTAGATGTTATGGCGGGTATGCCATGGGAACTGAAGTGGCCCAAGCTTATCGGTGTTAAACTCACTGGTAAACTGAGCGGCTGGACTTCTTCAAAAGACGTTATCCTGAAAGTTGCCGGAATCCTGACTGTAAAAGGCGGAACCGGAGCTATCGTTGAATACTTCGGGCCGGGTGCTGACTCATTGTCGTGTACCGGTAAAGGAACCATCTGTAACATGGGTGCTGAAATCGGTGCAACAACATCAACTTTTGGCTACGATGAAAAGATGGCGCTGTATCTGCGCGGAACAGGCCGTAAGGAAGTTGCCGATTTGGCCGATAAAGTAAAAGAACACCTGAAGGGCGATCCGGAAGTGTATGCAAATCCTGAAAAGTACTTCGATCAGGTGATTGAAATTGATCTTTCAACACTTGAGCCACACGTGAACGGGCCGTTCACACCCGACCGTGCGATTCCAATCTCACAGTTTGCCGAGGAAGTTAAAAAGAACAACTGGCCTCAGCGCCTCGAAGTTGGCTTGATCGGATCGTGTACCAACTCATCATACGAAGACATTTCACGTTCTGCTTCCCTCGCGAAACAAGCCGTTGATAAGAAACTGAAAGCAAAGGCAGAGTTTACCATTACACCGGGTTCTGAACAAGTTCGGTACACAGTAGAACGTGACGGCTTCCTGGGCGTGTTTGATAAAATGGGTGGCGTTGTGCTGGCAAATGCCTGCGGACCGTGTATCGGTCAGTGGTCGCGTCATACTAATGATCCGAACCGTGCAAACTCCATCATCACATCCTTCAACCGGAACTTTGCGAAGCGTAATGACGGTAACCCGAACACGCATGCGTTCGTGGCCTCGCCGGAAATCACCACAGCCTTTGCAATCGCAGGCGACCTGACGTTCAACCCGTTGAAAGATACGCTGATCAACGAAGACGGACAGGCCGTGAAGCTTGATGAGCCGAAAGGCGTTGAGCTTCCGCCAAAAGGGTTTGCTGTAAAAGATGCGGGCTATCTCGCTCCTGCCAAAGACGGCAGCAAGGTTTCGGTGAAGATTAAGCCTGACTCAAACCGCCTTCAGGCACTTGCTCCGTTCGCACCATGGGACGGCAAGAACCTGACGGGTATGAAACTGTTGATCAAAGCCAAAGGAAAATGTACGACAGACCACATTTCAATGGCAGGTCCCTGGTTACGCTTCCGCGGACACTTGGATAACATCGCGAATAACACGCTGACCGGTGCATTGAATTATTTTAATGAAAAGACTGACAGCGTTAAGAACCAACTGACCGGAGAATACGGTCCGGTGCCGGCCACGCAGCGCGCGTACAAAGCCGCAGGTATCCCAACGATTGTTGTGGGTGACCATAACTACGGAGAAGGATCGTCACGCGAACACGCAGCGATGCAGCCACGGCACCTGGGTATCCGGGTAATCCTGGTAAAATCATTTGCCCGTATTCACGAGACCAACCTGAAAAAGCAGGGTATGCTCGGGTTAACGTTCGCCAATGAAGGAGACTACGATCGCTTTCAGGAGGATGACACAATTGATATTGTAGACCTGACATCGTTTGCTCCTGAAAAGCAGCTGACGCTTGTGCTGCATCACAAGAACGGCACCAGCGACACCATCAAGGTTAACCATACCTACAATGCAGGTCAGATCGAGTGGTTCAAAGCCGGTTCAGCATTGAACCTGATGGCTAAAGAACTTTCGAAGCCGGCAAAAGCACCTGCCAGAAAGACACTTGGTAAAAAGATCAAGGCTGTGGCGAAGAAGATTAAGAAGGCGTTGACCAAAAAGTCAGCGAAGAAAGCACCTAAAAAGGCCGCTAGGAAAGTGGTTAAGAAGGCAGCGAAGAAAGTTGTGAAGGCTAAAAAGGCAGCAAAGAAGGTGGTTAAGAAGGCTGCTAAAAAGAAGAAGTAATATTCTTACATCAGTACCCAATAATGAAAGAGGCTTTCGGGCCTCTTTTTTTTTGCAGGTAACTCCCGACATATTCGGCCCAAAAAAAACCACCCATTACGGTGGCTTTTTCAAAAGGTCTTTAAATTAGTTAAACTGGTTGCTCAGCGAGCAACTCCTTTTCACGTTTCACCAAATACTTATCCAGGAAGAAGGTGCCCAGCGGGATCACACTTGCCGCCCAGGCGATCACCAGCCATTTAAAATTCCAGTTCATCGCTTTTTGCGCCAGCGGAACAGCAACGATGTACAGCACAAACAACAATCCGTGTGCCCAGCCCGGATACTTCACAGCCTCCGGAATGCCATACCCGTACTTAACCACCATGGCGGCTCCCAACACAAGAAAGGATACTCCTTCGAGTATCCCGATAATTCTAAGGTTTCTAATGCTCTTCATTATTTTACTACCAGAACTCCGTTGGCTGTAAGGCGGATTTCTTTTTTAGGTTCTTTGATCGCGTCAATTTCTTCTTTTGATTTCTTCGCATCTTCTGCATAGTGCTTCAGCTCAGCCACGGAAGTTTCAATCTTCTTGGCCTGCCCTTCCAGTACCACCGTTTTTCCTATCAGTTCCAGCGGAACAAAAAATCCGTAATCCTTGAACTTTACAAGCACCGTTGACTTATCCGGAAGTTCGAGTGTCATCCAGCAACCTTTCTTCGGACAAACATCCAATACTCTACCGGTAACTTTTACATCAACCTGCTGCTGGTCGGCCATCAGGTTGGGAAGTTCAGCGACTGCGGTGGCGTTGTCGGCTGTTACGGCTTGGCCAAAGGTTGTTCCGGGTGTTGCCGGTGTTTTTGGAGGCTGCGCATTTACACAAACCGCTGCCGTGAGGAGAAAAAGAACAAGGTATATCTGCGTTAATTTCATCGTTTGTTGATTTAGAGCTGTGCGAAGATACAAATCAAAACAATTTCATCGGAAACAAATGAAAATCAGGAGGTTAACGTGAACCTCCTGATTTCGCAGCGCTTAGGATCCTGCACTCACCAGCGCATACTCAATGGCCGGCCTGCCGCGCTCTCCATCGGTTGTCAATGCAGTGAATTTCATCTTATAAATATTTCCGTCAGCGTCCTTCACGAGATAGAACCTGTCGGTACGCAACGATGGCGGTGTGGATGGTCCGCCCCCGCTTCTCCAGCCTGAGCCGATGGTTGTTTGTGTTGAACTGAAAACCACGCCCGCCAAATCAGCAGCATCGAAGTCAGCGTACTCACCTGCATTTGCCACGAGCAACTGGATGGTTTGAACACCTGCACGATTCTGAATGATAAAGTCATTGAACATGTATGGAATTAATCCTTCACCGAGGTTGGTTTGATTCATAAACGTGGTGTACGCGATGTCCCATTTACCTTTTTCAGGTTCCGGTTGAACAGCGCTGTTTGCATCCAGGCTTACGTAATTAAACACATATGAATTATCGCGTGTGATCTCCAGCGTCTGAAAAGTTGTCGCTGCAATGTCCGCATATTGAATGGTGTAGTTATCGCCATTGCGGAGTACACGAATCTTTTTCCAGCTGCGCTGATTTCCGGCCGCATCTTTTCCGCGGTTTACGATGTACACGTTGTTTTCAGAAGCCGCTGCGGAAACATCGTTAATCGCCAGGTTGCTCAGGTTTCCGGAAGGATCATCAATGTAGCCGATGTTATCAACCGAAAATGCATCCGTGGTAAACGAGGCTCCCAGTCCAACGGTATCCGCTGCAGTGACCGTGGTCAGATCGGTTTTGTCTAATGGTTTTGCGAGCATAGAAAGTCCGGAGTTCAGGATAACTTTAAATTCCCCTTCCGCAGTGTAGAAACCAAAATCCCAATCGGTGCGGTTTACAGCCGTCTGACGATTCGCACTCAAATCAATAAATACACGGTTCGGAAATGTCGGTCCGCCTCCCCGAATGCTCATGGCTGCCGAAGTAACGGTGATTTCCGAAAACGTCACAGAGACTTTCGAATTCTCGCCCGGTACCGGAGTGCCATCAATCGATACCACCTCAAAAACAACAATTTCATCTCCGCTGAAGCCTACACCTGCAATTTTGTTCAACGCGATTGCTGCTGTGGTTTCACCGGCTGGTATGGTTACGGTAATCAGGTTGCTTACGGCTGCAGGAGTGGTTGTAAAATCCGTTCCATAAACCAACGCACCACCGTTTACCGAAAGTGTAACAACCACGTCCGATGATGCGGCACGCGACAAGGTCATGTTCAGCGTAAGCGACTCGTCTTCACTTGAAATTCCGGCTACGCTAGATTCGAACTGAAGCTGGTTATCCGGGAGTTTGGGATCGTCTTCACAGGAAGAAAGGGTAACGACTGCTAGAAACAGAATTGCTAAAAATTTGATGGATGTATGATACATGTGTTTTATGATTAGTAATTAGAGATTCACGACAAGTGTTGTATACCATGAGCGGCCGGATGCGAGCGAGTTTCCGTTGCTGCCATGTCCGCCTGCTGAAATGCCGGTCGACTGAACCCGCGTCAGGTCGAACAGGTTATGTACGCCCACAACTACGTTCAGGCGTTTGAGAAATGTTTTTTGCAGACTTACGTCAGCCCAATGATAATCCTCTATTTCGGCCTGATCGATGGTAGCAGGGGTAGTGGAAAAGTTCTGCTGATAGAATGGTGTCTTGCCGGTGTACTTGTAATAAACATTCGCCGTGAGGCCAAGTTTGGCAAATTCATACGCGATTGATGCGTTCGCTTCAGGCGACCACATGAATTCCGGCAAGCTGCTATCCTCTAACCGCAACTGATTATAGCGACCTGTGTACGCAAAACCAGCTGTCACCTTTAACCGGCTAACAGACAGGTTGTTGTTAAATGTAACACCTTCCGTCTTATAGGTGTCCATGTTGAAGTATGAGTACACCGTAGAATTGGGACGCAATGCATTCGTTATCATATTATCCACCGTGTTGTAAAATCCACCAAGCGTGGTTGTGTAAGTCAGCTTTTCAGTTGAGAGCACACGCCAGTTCCAGTTTGCGCTGAAGCTGTGCGAGAGTTCCGCCTCGAGATCCGGATTTCCTTCCACCTGGTGGTTGCTGTCGAAGAAATAGAAATACAATTCACGGATGGATGGCGCACGGAAGCCCCGGCCGTACGACAAGCGAAGGTCATGTCGCGAAGACAGGTCGAACTTAACATTGAGTGAAGGTAATACCGGTGGTGCCTGGTAAACGGAGTTATGAACTACGCGCAGTCCCGGGCGAATGACAACCGACTTGATCGGCCTGATCTCGGCAGAAAGAAAACCTGCGAAATCCTGAATGCTGTTTGTTCCTGCCAGCAGCCGGCCACCGGACCCTGACTCCAGGTTGATATCATAGCCGGGTTGAACGGAAAGCTTACTGTTGATTTTGTATTGCAACGTTCCGCGGATCGTAATCCCCGTGTATTCCGTAAGCTCCTGACCGCTTAGCGCGAGTGTCTCCTCTCCCGTTGTTTTGTTAACCACGATGGCTTGTGTTTCACGGCTATAATCGGTATACGCCACAGCGCCATTGTAACTGAGTTTGTCGTTAATGGTAACGCCACCCTGCAACTGATGCATGAAGCGGTTTGTTTTATAGTGGCGGTCGATCGCCTCATTACCCGAAAAATGTGCCGGGTCATACAAATCTTCATTCAGGTAATCGAGCCGGTAAGACATATTCCAGCTCTCACGTTGAACGCCCACCACTCCGCTCCCGATCCATTGCCGTTTCGGGTGCCATTGCTTCTCACGGCCTGTTGAATCGCCCTGCCAGCCTCCGGAATAATTATGACCAAAGTCTGCTAAGGTATAAAATGATTTTCCGCGATAGCCAAGATTCACGCTTTCCTGGTGAATGCCTTCTTTGAAAAAGCTGTATTCGTTTCCAATGTTCTCCTCATGCAGCCTGACCGAACCCGTCAACTTCTCTTTCTCGGGCTTCCGGGTAATAATGTTGATCACGCCCGCCAAGGCATCGGCACCATAGATTGTTGACATCGGACCTTCAATAATTTCAATCCGGTCAATCGAATTCAGGTTAAGCTGATTGAGGTCAACCGCGTTGGAAGTCCCTTGCCGGCCGATTACCGGAATGCCATCAATCAGTACTTTTACGTTTTGTCCGGAAAGCCCTTGCATCGACATGGTAGATACGCCCAAGGCAGGGTCCATCGAAAAACGAACGTTCAGTTCTGTATTCAGTACGTCCTGCAGTCGGGTTGCACCTTTGGCCCGAATGGTTTCAGCCGAGATGGTTTTCACTTTCACCACCGATCGGCTTACCGATTGCGGTTCAAACTGCCCGGTAACAACCACTTCATCAAGCTGTGCCGTGAGCGGAGTCAACTCAAGGGAGAAATCCCCTGCCGATGAAATCGTCAATGCCTGACTGGAATAACCAACATACGAACCCGTGACAGTTATCGGGAACCCGGTTGAAGGAATTTCGACAACTCCGGCTTCGTTCGTAATAAACGTGTTTGATGTTTCTCCTGACTGGACCACCACGGATGCTCCTTCGAGCTTTTGTTTGTGATCCACAACACTAATCCTGACTTGTGCAAAGGCTGATACTCCCATCAGCCAAACAATTAAAACCGGTAGACCTTTCATCGCAGCGTACTCGCCTCTTAAAACCGATGCAACATTACAGCACGCCTGATTTCAAAAATACCCGACCATGGATCATTAATAACAGTGCTTTCAAATAGTACACTTTTAGGTATTTTACCCCTAAAAACTTCAAAATATGGGTATTTTAGAAGTATTTTTTTGATACTTTTGCATCAGGTAAACATGAAGTCATATGAACGTGGTAGTTGAAAATACCCTTGAAAGGTTAGAGCAGGTGATCTTCGATCAGAACGGAACGAAGCTGGTTATTGTGAACAATGAGTCGGATGAAACGCAAGCGGTAACGAGTGAGATCAACCGGAAGAACATTCACTTCTATTTTTGTCTTGACGGAAGCGCGCGTTTTGAATTCAGCCCGCATTATACCCGTGAAATCCAGAAACAGCGCAACTATTTCATGTACAATCCGGAAAGCGACCTGCCGTTCACCCTTCGCCTGTCGCCCGGAGCCCGAATGGTATTTCTGTTTATTCCACTGGAGAGCTTGCACAAACTGTTCACACACGAACCGTTGCATTTCCTGAAGGCGGAGAACGCGAATTACAAGTTTTATGACGAGCGTGACATCCCTTCTCCCCTCATGATTACGCTCACCCAGTTGTTCAATATTCAATTGAGCGAAAACGCCCGGGCGCTTTACATCCAGGGAAAGATTTTTGAACTCCTGAGTTTATACTTCTCAGAAAAGAAGGCCAATACCGAAAGCTGCCCCTTTCTGAACAACGAAGAAACCGTTCGCAAGATCAAGCATGCGAAAGAACATATCCTGAAACACATGGATAATCCTCCGGGCTTGAAAGAACTTGCCCGCATTGCAGGTTTGAATGAGTTTCAGTTAAAAGTAGGCTTTAAAGAAATTTATGGCAACACGGTATTTGGGTATCTGCTCGACCACAAGCTTGATTACTCACGCCTTCAGCTTGATACAGGCAAGTACAAAGTGAACGAAGTTGCCACACAAATCGGATATACAAACCCGAGTCATTACATCGCTGCGTTTCGCAAGAAATTCGGGATTACTCCGAAGAAGTATTTGATGCAGTCAGGGCATTAGTTTTCGTAAACCTCAGGAAGTTCCGCTTACGGTTTCAGCCTACACCTTTTGCAGGCCCTCAACCAACAGCGCCCAGTCGCGCAACTCCGGAATACCGGGCTTACGCAACCCGAAGAACTGAGCAATCATGTTCTTACGGGAATCAAACGCCTCAATGCTCGTTACCACGCCATCGGTCGTTGGCTTTTTAACAACCCAAAGCGTGTCAATCATATCTTCCCGTAAGTGCATGTTGAAATCAGGATCCAGTACATTCAGCCAGTTATCCATCACGCGGATTGTTTGCACTTTACCCTGATGAATCTGGATGTTGCCGCGGTTACCGGCAAAAATCATAATCGGCAGTTTAGTAGTCGCAGCAGTCTCCAGGACGGTCTTTAACGCATCTTTGTTTATCTGCCACGCATACGCTTTCGCCAGGTGTAGCGCATCGAGCCGGTTTACGTTATGCTTGCGCAGCATACCAAAGAAATCGTGTGTGTCTTTCATGTTCGCCCAATCGGATGTGAGCGCCTGGGCATCTACTTCTGCTATCGCTTTGGTGGGCGGCTCGCTGATGGTTTCTACATTCATTACGCTCGACTGATCCACCGCTGTGAAATCCGCCACAAGCTTGTCGAATGCCTCCTGGTTACTGCCTTTTTTGTTGCCCTGCTCTTCCTGCAGGAACACTTTCATCACGGCCGTTCCCGCCTGATCAAAAATCTGGATGCTTTGCTGTAAACCACGGGGAGTTTGTTGCTTTACCGCGAAGCCGAATTTCCAACCGCCAAAAAATACACGCAGCTCAATAGGCCCAATAACGGTCGCCATCGCGCGTGCGCCAGAACCCATGATCTCAATCTTTTGAAACGGCCCCTTGTGTTCCAGCACACAGCCATCGTTCCGCGTAAGCGACATCACCCGACCAAGCTCCGGCAACCGGCTTACCAGTTGTGTCCAGTCTCCTTCCAGTCGTGTGGTATACTCACCCACCGTTGTGGCCAGTAGTTCCGCTTCGCTCACGCCAAGTTCTTGCGCACACTCGCGGATTCTTAATCCCGGCTTTTCTGACTGCAATGTTTTCCACGCTTCACGGAGGGTTGATGTTGATTCGGCTACTGTACTCATAACGATGATGTTTTAATGTTCAAAAAGTTGTTGTTGAATGACGGAACTGCGTCTGCGCGTTCCGGGATGATATACGGACAATTATTGCAGGGATCGTGATAGACATTTACCCGGCAACAAAAAGTTTCTTCAATGTTTGATTTTGTAAATACGCGTCTGGCTTCACCCGCTGCTGTGATTTTTCCATCACGCAAGAAGTAAAGCTGATCAGCAAACTGAACGGCCTGGTTGAGATCGTGCACAATAGCCATCACACCGATGTTTCGTTCGCAGATGGTTTTCGCGAGCGCGAACATTTGCTGTTGCTGCGCGATGTCCATGTTTGAGGTAGGCTCGTCCAGCAAAATGTACCTGGGGTAAACCGTTTCCTCCCAAACCTGCGCCAATACACGGGCCATTTGAACCCGTTGCTTTTCTCCGCCCGACAAGGTGCTGTACTCCTGATTTTTAAAAGAAGTTGTTTGCGTCAGTTCCATTACTTCCGCTACGATCGCCCGGTTTGCGGAATCCGTTGAACGATGTGCATAGCGGCCAAGCTGAACGATCTGCACTGCGCTAAACGCAAACGGCACGGTTGTACTTTGTGGAAGCACTGCACGAACCAGCGACAATGATTTTGGACTATACGACCTGATTGATGTTCCATTGATTTTTATCCCGCCACTAAAATCCGTGTTCTCGTACGCCAGCGACTTCAACAACGTACTCTTTCCCGCACCGTTAGGTCCGACAACGGCAGTGAATTGTCCCGGCTGAATCGTCAGGTTGATGTCGTCAAGGATAACCCGGTCGCGTACGCGGAACGATATGTTGGAAGCCTCGTACATCAAATCTGATTATTAAGTTTGGCTTTCATCAGCAATGCAATAAAGAAAGGTGCCCCAATAAGGCTTGTCATGACACCAATGGGCAATTCAGCCGGGGCCACCAATGTACGGGCAATGATATCCGCAACCAGTAACAGCCAAGCTCCGCCCAGCACAGACGCAGGCAATACCAGCCGGTGATCGGAATGAAAAAGCACGCGGACGAGGTGAGGAATCACCAACCCGATAAAACCGATGATGCCTGCCAGGGAAACACTTACGCCAACCGCCAGCGCACTGAAAAACACAATGATGTGCTTGGTGCGTTCAACATTCACGCCCATGTGGTAAGCCTCCGCCTCGCCCAAGGCAATGGCGTTGAGTGCACGTGACTGAAAGAGAAGAACGGCCACCGACCCGATCAGCAATGGTGCGGCAACGATAAGCTTGCCCGCTGTAGCTCCACCGAGGTCGCCCAGGGTCCAGAAGGTGAATGTGCGAAGCTGATTTTCATCGGCATAAAAAACTGACAAGCCGATGATGGATCCCGCCAATGCGTTTACTGCGACTCCTGTCAGCACAAGCACGGCAATATTTGTCTTGCCCGATTGTTTGCCTAATCCCAATACAATGAAAGTTGCGAGAGCCCCTCCTGCAAAAGCAACCACTGGAATCAGCGCATGATAGAACAGTGTATCCGTTGAACCGAATAACGCGCCACCAAAAACAATCATCAACACTACTCCTGCTGCCGAACCTCCTGAAACCCCG
This sequence comes from Cyclobacteriaceae bacterium, assembly GCA_016786495.1. Lineage (GTDB taxonomy): Bacteria > Bacteroidota > Bacteroidia > Cytophagales > Cyclobacteriaceae > UBA2336. The sequence goes on along the minus strand of JAEUUJ010000046.1, from coordinate 2,449 downwards.
ATCAAACCCGGTTCCACCAACGGATTACGAAACAGACCCTGCAACGCAGCACCGCTCACGCCAAGTGCAGCACCTACCGGGAGCGTCATGAAAATGCGCGGCAACCGAATCGTGGTTAATATAAGTTCATGGGTACTGTCGACTGAGACGTTGGTGATCAGACCGGTTTTACGAAGCAGAATTACAAAGACATCAGACACCGGAATAGACACGGCACCCGTGGTAAGTGAAACAAGTGCAGTAACCACCAAAAGCACAGTAAGTGCCGTGATGATTACACCCTGGCGGGTATCACGCATCGTCAGCGAGATATTCATTTGCGTGTGGCGAGTTCAGGATGAAGCAGCATCACTAATTCTTTAATGGCCTGGCCCACGCGCGGTCCAAAATTCGTGAGCATCAAGCTGTCGATCGCAACGATTTGTCGTTTTTTGCCGGCTGGGGTTTGCGAGACACCCGCAAGCTTCAGAAAACCATCCGCACCACCGATACTTTCGAATCCGGATGAAGTTGTCACGAGGAAATCCGGATTGGCTGCGATCAATGCTTCGGCGTTCAGCGGCTTGAATCCGGAAACATCGCCAAAAACCTGTTGGGCACCTGTGTATGACAGAATCGCACCGAATGTTTCTTTCCCCGCGAGGCTCACGTTCGCGCTACCGCGATTGTACACACACAATACTTTCGGAGTGGATGACGCTTTTTTAAGCAACACTTTGGCTTCCGCCAGATCGGCATCAATCCGTGCAATGACTTTGGTGCCTTCAGCGTGACGATTCAATGCTGCGGCTATCTGTGTAATCAGTTTCTTTGTTTCTTCAATCGTGTACGTACGGTTGATGATGAGGAGTTTAATACCGGAGGCCGACAACTGCGCAAGTACTTCTTCCTTTACGTAGTCTTGCTCAGCAATAATTAACGTAGGCCTGAGGCTGATGATCCCTTCGGCACTGATGCTGTTGCGATACCCGATAGACGGGAGACGTTGAATGGATTCCGGATAAAGACTTGTTTTGTCTGAAGCCACGATCTTGTCGCAATCGCCTAATGCACAAACCGTTTCGGTGATGGCGCTGCCCGCAGTGATGATGCGCTGCTGCGCGAATGCTGCGTTCAATCCCGTCAACGCAAACAGAAAAATACCCACGCTCCTTTTCACAACTATCCTTAATCTTATTTAGAAATTTTCTAAACAAAGGTAGAAGTGCTGTTAACTGATTTCAATAACCTGTTGAAGCGGAAATTTGCCCGGTGCAACATACCCTTTGGAGGGGAGGTCGGTTTATACCGTCATTCGGAGGGGCTGTCAGTTCTACACCGTCATTCTGAGCTTCCTCGGCGAAGGCGAGGGAAGCGAAGAATCTCCCCTTCGAAGCAACGAAGGTGATTGGGTCCCCTTCGATCAGAACCACTACCATTGCAACACGTCATCGCCAAGGTCGTTCCACTCCGGGTTCATCGACTCAATCAAACTCACTTTATAGGCGCGTCTTTTTCCTTTCAGAAATTTTTCACGTGCAATAGCACCTGCTATCGAGTCGTGGTGCTCAAAATATACGAGCTTTGAGACGTTATATCTGGCGGTAAAGCTTTTCGGATATAGCTTGTCACGATGCTGGACCACGCGATAAATAAGTTCAGAAGTTACGCCAACGTAAAATACAGTGTGGTATTTATTCGTCATGATATAAACCGTACCACCGCGTTCCATAACTAAAAATAAATGACTGCGCGCTGAGATTTGTTGAAAGGGCTTTAGGATATTTCACCCGCGCAATGGCTTAGTTAAATAATAAAAAGTAGTGTAAACTAGATGTTCAAATCCTCCACAGGGAAAGACTGCACTCGATACCGCAATCTGTCAGAGCCGCCCGAAGCTTGCGGGCGAATTCAAAAGATGAGAATCTCCCTATAAACAAGATTGTTTACCATACAGGGGATGCTTCGGCCCTAACACGTCTCAAGCGTCACAAAGAAAGTTCTGAGTTACGTATATGCATCAGAGTATCCGGCGATTGCGAGGGCGGCGATAGATAAAGAGACTGTTCTACTGTACGGGGGATGCTTCGGCCCTTCGCTGTGCTTCAGACCTCAGCATGACGTTTCAAAAGAACAGTCGTTAGCGATTAATCACAATCAACCCAAAGTCGATGGCGTGGAGTACAAACTCGGTTGGAGATTTGATAGATAGCTTTTTGATGATGCTCTTGCGGTGGGTATGAATGGTGTGCGGACTCAGGTTCAATTCGTCTGCAGCGCGTTGCGTGGAATATCCCTTCGCCAGCAGCCCTAGAATCTCAAGCTCGCGGTGGGTAAGCAGTGCAGGCTGTGGCGCAGCATCGGGCGTTAAAATCACATCCAGGATTTTGTGACAGAAGAACTTCTCTCCGCGCGCGGTGGACCGGATAGCCAAGGCAATCTCTTCGCGACTGCATTCTTTGGTGATGTA
>JAEUUJ010000014.1 GCA_016786495.1 Cyclobacteriaceae bacterium | reverse complement strand
TCTGATTTACTTCCCTTCGCAAAGTCTCTTAGGTAAAACCTAATTACTTCTTTTTCTTAGCAGCCTTCTTTTTAGTTGCCTTTTTCTTGGCTGCTTTCTTCGCTTTCTTTGCCATAGCGTTGAAATTTTAAGTTAAAACTGTTGAAAAGTTATAATAAAAAATTAATACGCAAAAGTTTTTAAAGTTTTTTTTTGAATGTAGTGCGTTCATGTTATAAGCGTATCGCATGCTTACAACACAGCATGAACATCAAATGATGTTTACTTCCGGCTGAAGATCAATCGCAAATTTTTCTTTCACCGATGTAAGAATATCCTGTGCAAGTGTTTGAATGTTTTCACCGGAACCCTTTCCATAGTTCACCAACACAAGCGCCTGATGCGGATGAACACCCACATCACCGATTCGTTTGCCCTTCCATCCGCACTGTTCAATCAGCCAGCCTGCTGGAACTTTAACTTGTTGATTATCAGAATTATAGCCGGGTATTTCGGGATACAATTTTTTTAAGGATTCGTACTGTGTTTGTTCGATCGTTGGATTTTTGAAGAAGCTTCCTGCATTGCCGGCAACGTTTGGATCCGGTAACTTTTGTTGACGGATGGCAATTACCGCATCACTGATTGATTTAACCGAAGGCACTGTGTGTTGTTGATCAAGTGTCTGTTGAATCGCACCGTACGATGTATTCAACACATGATTTTTTTTGGTAAGAGTTAAAGTAACACTTGAAATAAAATATTTTCCTTTAAGCTTCCGCTTGAACACACTTTCGCGATAACCAAACGCACATTCCGCATTGGTGAACACCCGTAACTCACCGGAAGATGTATCGACTGCTTCAACTGTTTTGATAAGATCTTTTACTTCCACACCGTATGCTCCGATGTTTTGCATCGGTGCTGCACCGATGGTACCGGGGATAAGCGATAAGTTCTCGACTCCGCCATAATTATTCGTCACGCAGAACATCACAAACGAATGCCAGGGTTCACCGGCACCGGCCTTTAACGTGATCGTTGCATCATCCTCGAAAGCTGTTTCAATTCCGCGCAGATCATTTTTGATCACCAGGCCATCGTAGTCGCCTGTCAGGAGCATATTGCTGCCACCGCCAATGATTAAATGCTTGTGCTGCTGATACACGGGATGATTGATCAGTTCGCGCAATTCCGCAAGCGTGTTCACGGAAATGAAATACCGTGCCTTCGCGGCTATCCGGAAAGTATTGTAAGGGAGTAAGTCAACGTGTTCCTGAATCCTGATCATGCGTATGTCTGATACAGGGACAAAAATGAGAAATATTTACGAACTCACGCCCGGTTAGTTTTTAATCTCATCCTTCGGAACTTTGATCAGGCAAAACCGTGGCAACCTTCCCGCGATGTAGGTGGTACCCGCCACGGCAAAATCACCGTCCGTTGTCTGAACCAGTGCAGCGATTTCAAACGGGTTTGAATATCCCAGGTATTTGCTCGACAGGAACTCTCCGGTGGCTTCATCATACATATACAAGCCGATCTGGCCCGACTTGGTGTTGCTTCCAAAGAGGATCACATTTTTTTCGTTTACTACAGCGCGAATTGCTTTTACCCGTGCGTTTGATTCCAGTTCAGGAAATGAAAATGCGGTCGACTGGATATCCGTAACAGAAGTTGTTCCTGTCATGTTCAGCGTTGCATTCGGCTTAAGAAAATTGAACCCGAAGTTGTAGGTGGAAATGGCAAAAGTTTGACCTGAAATCGGCAGCACGTTACTGAAACCCGCATTTTCCTGCTGACCGTTTACAATGCCGTCTACGTCTTCATCCTCGCTCAGACCCGTGAAAACAAGTGAGAAGGTGTAGTCAATAAATCCGTTGAAGAAGTAGGTATTGGCAGAAGCCTGGCCTACCGCAAACGGAAATTGCGTGCCTTCGCGGTTGGCATGGCGGATCACCAGATTATCAATCGGACTTTCCGCGCCTGTGTAAAAGCGTCTTTCGTCTGAAACGGTTCCGGCAGTGGAGACTTTTGCAACTACGGATTCCTGCGTGCCATTGTCGTACCCCAGCAACAAAAGTGAGCCCGAACCTGGCGTAGATGTAACATCAACAACAGAGGATGCCAGCGGCAGGGTAATTGGTGAACTCAGTCCTACGGTGTCAGAAACTGTGGCCGTTTGATCGACATTGACAAGCACGGCATTTTTTCCTGCATCCATGCAGAAGAAATAAAAGCTGTCGCCAATCTGGTTCAGCTTTCCAATCGGGTAGGAGAAGGCTTCGTCCAGTTCTAATTCATTAACGATGTTTCCGAGTTCATCGGTCTTCAACAGGTAAACACCCAGGGGAGTGTTTACATTTTGTGACTCACCACCTTCTTTCAGTACTTCGGTTTTTCCACCCAAAATCAGGTAGCCGCCATCGGCAGTTTCCTTCATATCGATCGCATAAAAACTGGAGTAGAACTCCCGGTTGTCGTAAATGCGGGTGAACGCTTTTTTATCAAGTTTTTCGGACGATTCTTCCAAACATGCGCTCAGAACGATCACCGGAATGAAAAGTATAATTCGCTTCAGCATAACTTAAGGACGGTCGATTGATTGAAAACCACTGGACAGGAAACGTAACGGGAAGAGGCATCCCAGCGAGACGGCAATGTTGTTAAGTTTTACATCGTCCATCACATCACCGGTTCCGGAAAGGCGCGGGTCGCCAAACCGGTTCTCGGTTGAATTCACTAAACTCATGCCTTTGCGATACATCACATCCAGGTTTAACCGGATATTACCCACATGGTAGTTAACACCGGCTCCGAATACTAGGCCCCAGTGCTTTCGGGCAAATAAGTCGGAAGCCCCGACAATAATATCGGGTTCTGTAAACTTGTTTTCGCTGCCGGAGGCGTAGTCAATGCCAGTGGTTTGCACCGACTTGTTGGCGTTGATCAAAAAAGCATAGTAAGCTCCAACCTGCACGTACGGACGCAGTTTCGTCTGCGTGATATCATACTTTAACAGAAGCGGAAGTTCTGCCCAGTCGACTTTCTGTTCCTGTTTGTAGTCAAGAATGAGTTGCGGCTCACCTGCATCGTTCCATTCGTAATGATTGGCATAGGAAAATTTCGAATTACGATAGGTTGGCTGAAAGCTCAATGAAAACTGACGGAGCGTGAACGTAACCTCGACCGTTGCATGCGCACCCACGCCCGACCAGTCATCGTACTTTTTATCGATGACCGATGCTTCATAGTTGGAGGGTGAGTACACCCCGTACGACTTATCGACTGCAGCTTTTGAGAAATTGACGCCCGCTTTAAAGCCGAGCCACCACTGTTTGTCGAGGAAGTCGCTGTTGGCGCTGTTGCGCGCGTTGAATGAAGTTTTTCGTTTCTTGGTATTCTGACTGTATGCCGTGAGCGAGCACACGATCAGGCACAATACCAGTGGGGTTAGTTTGCGCATAGAACTTATTTGGTCACCATTAGTTTTTTAACATCTTTAAATGATCCGGCTTTCATCTGGTAGAGATACATGCCGGGCTCCAATCCGGATAAGGAAACCGGAATGGAATGATAACCGGGTTCGTATACCTGGTTTGTAACCGTTTTGATTTTGCTGCCGCGGCTATCCATCAGGTCGATCATCACTTGCAGCGTATCATTAATCCTGAATCCGATTGTGGTTGCATCTTTGGCTGGGTTCGGATGATTCTGTTCGAGCACATAGCGCTTTTTAACAAACTCATCGTCTGTGCCCGTGATGACGGTTGTCGCCAGGGCCCCAAGGTCTCCGGAGAGGTAATCGCCATAAAAAACATCGTTTACTTCTGCTGCGCTTGCACCCATCCAGTGATGAAGCAAATTCGCGTACACTTCACGGTAATCGAACTGCATCTCAATATTTGTGATCTGCGTGTTGGTGAGATCCTGTGGCGTTCCAGATACACCCGCCTTAACGCCTTTTCCAAAGATCATGATCGGCCCACCGGTTCCATGGTCAGTTCCGTAACTCGCATTGGAGTTGATCCTGCGCCCGAATTCCGAAGTAGTAACGGTCAGCACCCGGTCTTCCAGCCCGCGTGCTTTAAGATCATCCTGAAATGCTTTCATCGTTGCCGAGATGTGATACATCAGCGCTGCGTGAACGCCCATGGTGGGATCGTAGTTGGTGGTTTGGTCGGCATGCGTGTCAAATCCGCCTATGCGAACCATGAACACCTTTGTTTTACAACCACCAGCCAGCAGCCGCGCGACCAATTGAAACTGGTCTGACAATGGATTTCGTTTACTGCCGCCGGGAGCGTTCAGGGGATATGTTTCCGGGTATGCTACTGATGATTCGCCACCGGCTACCCAAACTTCATACAAACGTTGCGCGTAGTCGTCCGTTTTTTGTTCAAGACCCAGAATCCAGTTCATCTCTTTCCAGTATGCGGAGTTTTCCACGGCTTCAGGCGGAATACCGCGCGGATCGGCAACGCCTTCTTCAAAGCCGGGGAGTTCGTTCACCAGATTCGAAAACGCTTCCAGATTGTCAGGCAATGAAATGGATGTCGGAATGTTTCCCTGTTGATGAAAAATCAGCGATGTGTCATTTCCCATTTCAATCCCAAGCGGATCAAGCATCTCGGGGTTGGGGAAGTTTTGCGGATACACGAGCGGAGTATAAACCTGATTCAGGTACCTGCCCACCCATCCCGATTGGAAATAGTCGTCAGCGCCACCACCCATAAACTGAATATCACGGCCCCGGAAGTGAGAGCCGTTGTTTTTCTCGTATGATACTCCCTGCACAAATGCTGCGCGCCCGGTGTCATACAGTCCTTTTATTGCCTGCATGTCGGGGTGAAGACCAACTTGTTGCTCAAACGGCAACGTAGTATCGAGCGGTATGTATTTGCGCAAACTGTTTTTGGCCGGGATGGCAATATTCGGTCTGCGGCTGTAGTACAAGTCATATTGTTCAACCGGGATCAGCATATTCAAGCCATCGTTACCTCCGTGCAGTTGCAGAATGATCAGCACTTTGTCATTGGCACTATCCGCCGAGCGAATCAATTTCGACAGCATGGTTTCGCCCATCACCTTCATGGGAATTCCGGCCAGCGCAAATGGAGCGCTCATGGCAAACGGCAGTTTCTTTAAAAAACTTCTTCTCTTCATGGTTACTGGAGTTGGTATTCAGGTGATTGAAGCATGGCATTGAATAAGTTGTGCAACTGACCTTCCATGGTGTTGATTCCCTGCTGGTTGGTATAGCGGTCGGTCCAGGCGGCTTCCGGATCAGGGTCGAAGATGTCGAGAAACTTGTTCAGGAAGTAAAGCAGCCTTTCCGATGTAACCGTGGCCTGTTGCGATTCATCCACCGAAGTGTCGAACGTGAGGTTATTTACTTGCGGCAACACAAATGAAGCAAGATCAATCACGAGCCGGCGGGCGTCAGAGGCTTCCGCGAAGTCAATATTGTCACGGATAAATTGATACAACTCAAGGTCCGGAAGGAATTCGAAAATGAAGTTATACCGGTTGGTCAGGTTGTTTACGGTAATCCAACTGCGGTGATAGATCGGGTATTGATGGTACGCATCATAGCCCGCCACGTCAAAGGGTTGATAGAAATCCATCCCCATGGTTTTCACGCGTTCGATTACCATGCCGGTTCGCTCGTAAAACCCGGCAGCATCGGTAGCAAGAGCAGGAACCTGGATGCCGAAGAACCGGTAGGTTCCAATCATCAAATCGAGTGGCGACTTGATGATTCCTCCGAAGGCATCATCGGCATACGGAGTTGTATTGTTGTTGTAGAAATGCTGGCTCGAAAGCAGTTCCTCAATCACCGGCTGAATCCTGAAGTTGTTGGCCCGAAACGTATTGGCCATCTCCTGGATGATGTTGGTATTGATCGTTTCAGTGATTTCGTGATACAGGAAGAACCGGTAAATCTTCCGGCAGATGTGAAACGCTGTTTCGTCCTGCTGATAAACCAGGTCGATCAGCCGGCTGATTTCGTCCAGCGCACTTTCTTCGGTGGCGTTAGTTCCGTTCAGCAGGAGGGGATCCGGTGCGATCACGGCATTGCCAAAGCGATTGCTGAATTGTTTGGAGCTGTTGTCGTGTGCCGATGCATTGGTGACCGACCCTCTCACTTTCCCGCGGGGCAGCAAGGTGTCCGGGTCAATTACTGCAAATTGGTCATCGAACTGAAAACCAGAGAATACTTTGGCTGCAGCCTGAACATCCTGTTCCGTATAGTAGAAGTAATCCCCGGGATCGTTAACGGATAGATCTGAACCTTCAAGCCCGCGACCGATGGAATACAGTTCCAGCAGTTCACGTCCGTAGTTTTCATTACCTCCGCGGATGTTGATAGTCCCGTCCAGCAGGTTTAGCATGGCATTATCCACGCTGATTTTTTTTGTAAGTTCTTTGAAGTTGAGTTTGGCAGCCGGCACCACCGGAGACGTCACACCGTCAAGCGCATACAGGCGGAACAGTTGATTCTGGTAATACATCGCGCGGCTGCTGCCGATTTTTTCAGCAATGGCAGTAAGAACTGTGTGAATAAAGAATACAATTTTTTCGCGCGCGGAGTATGCGAGCGACTGGCCCGCGGGAACGCCCGTACTCATCATTTGTCCGATAAACCAGCGCTTGAAGTATTCCTGGTATTGGAACTCCATTTTCTCGGGGTCGGTGACGCCCGTGATTACCCAGGGTTCGTTTGTGTCGGGATCAACCGGGGGCGGTGCATCCGGAATAGCCTGGTGATACAATTGTTGAATAGCTTGCGCTGCGGTTAAGCCCGAAAAGGCTTTGATCTGCTGAATGGTCGGCCCGTAAGTCGCCCTTCTCAGCAAATGCGCAGCGCCTCGTCTTCCTAGTGGTCCTGAATGTGGGGTTAGCGGCATAGGGGGAATAATAATTGAGGCTATATCCTTGCAAAAAGTGATAAATGATCGTTTTTGCAGACAAGTTGCGTATACAAACGATCATCGTAACTATTTTTCTTTTACTGATGTTTACCGTATTTAACAGGTATGAAAATTATTGAATGCCCCCGTGATGCCATGCAAGGCATTGATAAATTTATTGTTACCGATGATAAGATTCGGTACATCAACCAGTTACTGAAAGTCGACTTTGATACAATCGATTTCGGGAGTTTTGTTTCCGCCAAGGCAATCCCGCAAATGCGCGATACGAAGGAAGTTCTTGCTGGATTGGACATTTCTGCCACAAAATCAAAGTTACTGGCGATTGTGGCCAATACGCGTGGCGCGGAGGAAGCAGCGCAATTTCAACAAATAACTTACCTCGGCTTTCCACTGTCGATTTCTGAAACGTTCCAGCAACGCAACACCAACAAATCCATAACCGAAGCGTTAAACACGCTCTCTGATATTCAAACCATCTGCGAATCAAGTGGCAAGCAGCAGGTGGTGTACATTAGCATGGGCTTCGGTAACCCATACAACGATCCATACAGTATAACACTGGTCGAGCAGTTCGTGGACATCCTGAACACGCTGGGGGTGAAGATCATTTCACTGGCCGATACCATCGGAGTCTCTACTCCTGAGCAGATCAAGTACCTGTTTGAAAAACTATCCGGCAAATTCAGGGATGTTGAGTTAGGTGCCCATTTACATTCTACGCCACAAACGGCTGTTGAAAAAATCAGGGCCGCTTACGAAGCTGGGTGTAATCGTTTTGATGGAGCGATAAAAGGTTTTGGCGGTTGCCCGATGGCGAAGGATGACCTGGTTGGAAACCTCGCTACCGAAACCATCCTGTCGTACCTCGATGAAAAAAAGGTCTCTGCCGGAATTAACGCGGAAGAGTTTGCGAAAGCCATGGCAATAGCCGATGAAATTTTCCCGAAGCATTAATCGGGCATGAGCATTCTGTCGTTGCATTCTCCAATCTCCAATCTCCAATCTCCAATCCCCAATCCCCAATCCCCAATCCCCAATCCCTAATCCCCAATCTATCCCGCCAGCGAATATTGTTTCCCCGGCATCGACTTCACAACTCCCTTAAACTCAAGTCCCAGTAAAACAGACGCAAGCTGACTCACGGGAAGGTTTGATTTCCAGCTTAGCTCATCGATCAGCACGTTCGCTTTTTTGTCGAGCATCACTTTCAACACCGTTTGCTCATGCTCATCGTATCCTTCCAGCGAGACGGTAACCTTTTTCTTTTGAGGTTTAGCCGCATCCCAACCCATAATGTATTCGATGTCTTTCACCGATGTTAATAAATGAGCTTTATTGGATTTGATCAGGTTGTTGCATCCGGCTGAATAGGTTTCGCCTACACTTCCGGGGCACGCAAAAACGTCTTTGTTATAACTGTTCGCGATCTCTGCGGTGATCAGCGCTCCGCCTTTTTCGGCCGCCTCAATCACCAGCAATGCATCACAGAGACCGGCTATGATCCGGTTCCGTTGCGGGAAATTATGGGCATCGGGTTTTGTGCCGAACGTGTTTTCAGTTACCAGCCCTCCGTGTTCAAACATCTTCCGGGCCGTGTCTTTATGTGCCGCGGGATAAATCCGGTCCATGCCGCTGCCCATCACACCAACAGTTGAAAGTCCGAATTTAACTGCCTGCTTGTGCGCGTGAATGTCGATTCCGTAGGCAAGCCCACTGATAATCAGTGGCTGATGCGGTGCAAGGTCGCGTACAAGTTCCTCCACACGTTCTTTACCGTAGGCAGTAGCCTGCCGTGTTCCTACGATGGCAACCGATCGCGGATTTTCGAAATCGATATTTCCTTTCAGGTAAAGAATGGAAGGTGCGTCTGGTATGTTCTTTAGTCGCGATGGATATTTTTTATCCATATAAAAAACAAGTTCAACCGAATCCTTTTCGGCCTTGCGAAGTTCCTGTTCCGCCCGGGCGAAGGGTTTCCCGTTTAAGATTGCGTCCGCGGTTACTTCACCAACTCCGGGAATCTGCATCAGTTTTCCCTTCGGAGTTTTAAATACTTTTTCTGCTGAGCCGGTGTAGCTGATTACCTGCTTGACAACGTAATCACCAACACCATCAATAAAATGCAAGGCGAGGAGGGAGAGCCGATTTTGATCCAAAGCAATTAGTCCGGTTAACGATGAACAATTCAGCGATGAAGGTATTCAAATACACGCTGCACCGAAAGTCGGCATAAAAAGTGCGACAGAAATTGTCAGGGTTGACGTGGTCAACCTGAGCGAGGTGTTAAATCGTAAAAAAACCGGTTAGTTTATTTTGTCGCGCAGCTCAACGAGGAACCTGCGGACGTTTTTCAACGAATCGATCAACTCGATTTTGTCCTTTACCGAGTTGTCGGAATTGCGGAGCATTTCCTTCGCACCCTGCAACGTGAAGCCCTTTTCTTTTACCAGGTGGTAAATCGTTCTTACGTTGTCGATGTCTTCCTTGGTGAACTGGCGGTTGCCCTTGCGATTCTTTTTTGGCTTGATGAGATCAAATTCCGATTCCCAGAAACGGATCAAGGAAGGAGCTACGTTGAACTGTTCGGCTACTTCTCCAATGGAGTAGTAGAGTTTTTCGATTTCTTTTTCCTTATAAGCCATCTTGTCGAGCAAGGTAAGTAATTAATCCATTATCATCAATGCGCACCGGCACTTCAGGGAAATCTTTTTTTGTGAGCTCTTGAATCTTGGTAATCACGCGGTTAGCGGTGTCTATTTTAACCCGATCCCGGGCGATTTGATAGGTCGGAGTTATCCTCGCTTTGATGAAATCGCCCTTCCGGTTGGTGTACACTTTGATGATGGGCGCCCAGCCATTAATGCCTGCCACGTTGATGCCGCCATAGGTGCAGAAATTGCCCAGGCTGTAGGCAATAAACCGGTTCTTGTAAACCTCTACGGCCCGGGTTACGTGCGGCCCATGGCCGAAAATAATGTCGGCTCCGGCATCGATTAACGTGTGCGCAAATTTGTACACATCGCCCCGGTCTTCGCCATGGAAGATTTCATGCTTGCGCGGAACATTCTGATACTGACCACCTTCAGCCCCTCCATGAAAAGAAACAATCACAATGTCTGTCAGTGAGTCGAGTTCCCGCACGATGGCCTTCGCCTCCTGAATGTGATTTACGCTGATGCAGTTGCTGTTGGGCGAGAAAGCCGCAACTCCGTATTTGACACCTTCTTTCTCAAAGATCACGTAACGTCTGGGCAGCTGCCCGGTATGATAAAGCCCCGCGGCCTCGAGGGTTTTGATCGTGCTTTTACGGCCGGTGTCGCCAAAGTCACCTGCGTGGTTGTTGGCGATGCTCATCACATCAAATCCGGCATTCACGAGGTTCTGGGCATACTTTTCCGGACTGCGAAATGCATAGCAAATCTTCGGATCCTTACAGGTCTTAACGTTGCCACCTTCATTCAGAAGCGTTCCCTCCAGGTTGCCAAACGTAACATCTGCATTGCGCAGAATGTGTTGAACTTCCTTCATCAGAAATTCGCCATCGTTAGGCGGTAACACAGGCGAAGGGTAGTTGCTTCCCATCATGATGTCGCCCACACCGATTACGGTGATGGTGTCTTTTTTTGAAACTGATTGTGAATAGGAAACAATAGAGATAAAGCAAAATGCAAGGGCAATGAGATTGCGCATGTAGTGATTAGTATGTTGCAAAAATAGCAAAGTGTGCGATTCAGTACATACCGATGACTTCCGTTATTTGGCCTTTTACCGGAAGATGCCTCACTTGTTCAGTTGAAATGCGATGTGCGTTGGATTGTCAGCCTGATGTTGTCGAAGCATGGCAGGCATGTCGAAAACCTAATCCAGCGATATGATTTCTTTCTCGCCCTGTACGATCAGCTTCTCGTATTCCTGGTTGCTGAGGTCGCGCTGGAAGAAGTTGATCGGATTAATATGCTCACCCTGGAAAAGCACCTCGTAGTGCAGGTGATCGGATACTGACGTACCGGTATTACCCACATAGCCGATAATCTGGCCACGCTTCACTTTGTCGCCCGGCTGTACGATGTACTTCGACAAGTGTGCATACCGGGTTTCGAAGCCGAAGCCATGGTTCAGATAAATAACATTGCCGAAACTGGAAGAATAGTACGAGTTATCCACCCGGCCATCACCGGTCGCATACACAGGCGTACCGTGCGGGGCTGTGAAGTCTAGTCCCTTGTGCGGACGAACATAGCCGAGCAGGGGATGGAAGCGCATGCCGAAAATGGTGTGAAGCCTCGTGAGGTCTTTGTTATCGATCGGTTGAATCGCAGGACGTGATGCCCACATGGCCAGTTTGCGGTCGGCTGTTTTGCTTAATTCTTCATACGACTGCTGCTCAACATCCAGTTGGTGCTTCAGCTTTTCGAACCGTTTGAAGGTTCCGGCCATAAAATCGTATGGCTGAACTTCATCGAAATACGGAGGCTTTGCACCCCCCGTACCGGCATAGCGTTCATTCGCGCTAAGTGGCTGAAGGTCAAGAATTACCCGGTAATTATGATCATCCTGATTGATCAGCTCGGTAAGCTTATGATTGGCGTGTGCAATGTGTTCCTCGAGCTGTTTCCATTCGGCACGAAGCGTAATGTTCTCATCCTCGAGGTATTGCTCTCCAATGGTTGTGTAGTTATTGATGTACCACACGAAGAGGGCAAGCGCAACAACAAACGAGCTGGCGAAAAAGATACCCATTCTGCGCATGAACTGATTGCCCGAGATGAATACGGGTTCGTACTGGCAGGTTTGCGGGTTATATATGAACGTTCTTTTTCTCACGCTTAGTCGAGCGATTGATTCATTTTAGCACCAAGCTTCTGCAATTCGGTGTGTTGATCGCTGGTCAACCCCTCAAGCATGTACGGCAGCGGATCTACCTGCTTATCATTGCGGATAATCTCGTAATGCACGTGCGGAGCTACCGAACCGCCACTCATCCCTACGGTGCCGATGGCAAATCCTTTCTTCACACTTTGCCCGACCCGTACGGTTACGTTGTCGAGGTGGGCGTAGCGGGTGGTTAATCCGTTGCTGTGCTCGATATCTACATAATTTCCGTATCCCGCCTGAAGCGATGAGCCGCTCACGGCCCGGATCACGCGACCATTAGCCGTTGCCAATACTTCTGTTCCGCGCGCAGCGGTAAAGTCAACACCCGGGTGCTGATAATTGCCTTTGTGAAAGGGGTTGATGCGCATACCAAAACCGGATACGAGCTTGGTGTCTTCTGAAATTTTTAGCGGTTGAATAGACGGAACCGAAAGCAGGAACACCTTATCGTGTTCACGGATCGCGTAGCTGGCAATTTCTGCATTATGACTTTCGGCAGTTCGTTTAATCAGGGAAGCCTTGCTGGCCAGGTTGCCAAGTTCTTCCTGAAAAGTTGATGCATCAGCAAGAAGCAGGTCAGCCCGCGGTGAAACAGCTTTTACCTGCTTTTCAAGCGGTGATTCAAATAGTTTTTCATACAGGGCAGCATCCTTTTTCTCGAGATCGGAAATCTGGCTTTCCAGACTTTCCAACTCTGTTCCGAGTGAAGCATGATATTTCTCGAGGGCATGAATTTCCTTCTTCAGTTGCTTGGCGCGCTCGGTAAGAAATAGTTTGCTGTGAAGAAACAGGATGCCTGCGAAGATCACGAAGGTTGACGCACCGAACAGGATGGTATAGCCAATCAGACTGCCATACGCAGTTCTCTTAGGTTCGTAGCGACACGTTTCAGGATTGTAGTAGTACTTCGATAGGCCCATGCTAGGTTTAAAAAAATCTGCGAAATCTGCGAAATCTCACCCCTTGGACAGTTATTTTTGCCCGTTCATCCCTGTTCGATAGCTACCACTATTGAACGAAGGGTAAAGATAGTAAAAATCAGGAAAAATATAAAGTTGCGAGATCGATGGAATCGGCTGAGATACGGAGGTTGTTTTTAGAGTTTTTTGAGAAGAAAGGACACCAGATTGTGCCCTCGGCCCCGCTCGTGCTGAAGAACGATCCTACGCTGCTATTCACGAATTCCGGGATGGTTCAATTCAAGGACTACTTCCTCGGGAACGCAACACCAAAAACAAATCGTATCGCGGATACACAAAAATGTCTCCGCGTAAGCGGTAAGCATAACGACCTCGAAGAAGTAGGTATCGACACATACCACCACACCATGTTCGAGATGCTCGGCAACTGGAGCTTTGGCGATTACTTCAAGAAAGATGCAATCGCGTGGGCGTGGGAACTGCTGACCGAAGTATATAAACTTCCGAAAGAGAAATTGTACGTTACAGTCTTTGGTGGTGACAAAGGTGATAACCTTCCGGTAGATGAGGAGGCGAAGCAACTCTGGAAAGCCTATACCTCGGAAGATCATATCCTTCACGGAAACAAGAAGGATAACTTTTGGGAGATGGGTGATACGGGTCCGTGCGGACCGTGTTCGGAGATTCATATCGACTTGCGCCCGGATGATGAGATCAAAAAGAAATCGGGCCGTGAGTTGGTCAACAGCGATCATCCGCAGGTGGTCGAAATCTGGAACCTCGTGTTCATGGAATTCAACCGCAAAGCCGATGGTTCGCTCGAAAAATTACCGGCACAGCATGTCGATACCGGTATGGGTTTCGAACGCCTGTGCATGGCCATTCAGAAGAAAACCTCCAACTACGATACGGATGTATTTTCTCCGCTGATCAATTTTATTGCCGGGGCAGCCGGAGTCAAGTACAAGCAGGATGAGAAGACCGATATCGCGTTACGCGTAATGGCCGATCACATCAGGGCCGTGTCGTTTGCGATTTGTGACGGACAACTTCCCTCCAACACGGGCGCGGGATATGTAATCCGCAGAATTTTAAGACGTGCGGTTCGGTATGGCTTTACCTTCCTGAATTTCAAAGAGCCGTTCATGTATAAGCTTGTGCCGGTATTGGCCCATCAGCTTAAAAACGTTTTTACTGAACTGGAAGCCCAGAAAGATTATGTCGGCAAAGTAATCTTCGAAGAAGAGGTGTCATTCCTGAGAACACTCGAACGCGGACTCAAACGCATCGAAGGGCTGCAAGCTATTTCCGGAGAGCAGGCTTTCGAGCTATATGATACATTCGGCTTTCCGCTGGATCTTACATCGCTCATTGCGCGCGAACGTGGCTTTACAGTTGACGAAGCAGGATTTAAGACCGAGATGGAAAAACAGAAGAACCGGTCGAAAGCAGACGCCACGAAGGAGACAGGCGATTGGGTTGCTGTTGGTAAAGATGTGAAGACGGAGTTTATCGGGTACGATAACCTTGAATCGGAAGTGAAGGTTGTTAAGTATCGTAAGCTCAAGCAAAAGAATAAAGAACTCTTTCAACTTGTATTTGACAGAACTCCTTTCTATGCCGAAAGCGGTGGTCAAGTAGGCGACACAGGATTCATTGAAAGCGCAAACGAAAAGATTTACATCACCGACACCCGGAAGGAAAACGAACTGATCGTTCACTTCTCGGATGCGTTACCGGAAAATTTGAATGCAACGTTCAACGCAGTTGTCGACCGGAGCAAGCGTGAACTGAGTATGGATAATCACTCGGCTACGCACTTGCTGCATGCGGCGTTACGCCAGGTGTTGGGAAAGCATGTTGAGCAGAAAGGATCTTTGGTCAACGATAAAATTCTTCGCTTCGACTTCTCGCACTTTGCAGCGATGACAGGCGAGGAGCTTCAGAACGTTGAAGACATTGTGAATCGTAAAATCCGCGAAAACATCCTGCTCGATGAAAAGCGTAACGTACCGATTGAAGAAGCGAAGAAGCTTGGCGCGATGGCCCTTTTCGGTGAAAAATATGGCGATTTCGTACGCGTGATCACATTCGACCCTAAGTTCTCCGTGGAACTGTGCGGAGGAACCCACGTGCCTGCAACCGGTCAGATCGGCTTATTCAAAATCATTTCGGAAAGCTCGGTTGCCGCAGGCGTTCGCAGAATTGAAGCTATCACAGCCGATGAAGCTGAAAAGTTTGTAAACGATAATCAAAAGCTGCTCGAGCAGATTAAAGACCTGTTGAAGAATCCGAAAGACCTGTTAACCGCTACCCGGAATCTGATTGAAGAAAAGAACCAGTTAGAGAAAAAGCTCGAAGCGGTTAACCAGGAGAAAGCTAACCAGATCAAAGATCAGCTGGCCGCCAAAGCGGTGAAGAATAATGGCTATTCACTTATTGTGGAGAAGATTTCAGTACCCAACGGTGATGCATTAAAGAATATAGCCTATGCGTTGCGCAACCAGTTCAGCGATTTGTTGCTGGTGCTTGCCGCGGATGTAGATGGTAAGCCTCAGGTATCGGTAATGATCGGGGAGGAGTTGATGAAGTCCAACAAATACCACGCAGGCAATATGGTAAAAGAGTTGGCGAAAGAGATTGACGGTGGCGGAGGCGGTCAGCCGTTTTTTGCAACCGCGGGCGGTAAGAATCTTAATGGACTCGATAGCGTGCTGGTAAAAGCCAAACAATTGATTTGATTACTGAAAGATTTGTAGACTTCTTAAAAATTTAAACCACGATAAAATGAAAAAGATTGTTTGGATGTTTTTGGTTGTGATTGTAGCGAATGCAAACGGTCAGGACGCTAAGAAAATCACAGAAGACTACAATGCCTATAGCAAACTTCTCTCGGAGAAGAATTTCGAAAAGGCATTTGATTACCTGAATCCGGGCATCTTTGACATCGCACCGAAAGAACAGTTGCTGGAGGTTATGAATCAAACGCTCAACAACCCTGCCATAGCACTTGAAGTTAGCATGCCGGAAGTTTCTGAGTTCAGCGATGTCAAGAAGATTGGTGAGACCTACTACGTGAAGTTTAAAAGCTTCAATGTGATTAAGATGAAATTTACGGGGCTGTTCACTCCTGATAAAACGCCAGCGGAAATTCAGGCGACCACGCAGAAAATGAAGGAAAGCTTTGATGCGAAATTTGGGGCGAACAACGTATCGTACGATGAACAGACTCAGTTCTTTCAGATAAAGGCCACGAAACCGGTGATCGCCTCTTCGGCTGATCAGAAGTCATGGAAGTTTATTACCATCGATGACGATTCACAGAAGCCGATGCTTTCGCAATTCATTCCGGCTGAACTTCTCAACTAGCCGCAAAGGCGTCACGCTGCCGATGAAGGAGGAGATCAGACAAAAGTACAGGGTTGTTATCGGGCTTGAGGTTCATGCGCAGTTGCTAACGTCCAGTAAAATTTTCAGTGCAGAACCTTCTTCATTCGGGGCTGCGCCCAATACACAGGTTGGTGTAATTACACTGGCGCATCCCGGTACGTTGCCCAAACTCAACAGACGCGCGTTCGAACTGGCTATCAAAATGGGGTTGGCCTGTGGTTCCGAAATTTCGCGCAACAATATTTTCGATCGCAAGAATTACTTCTATCCCGATCTGCCGAAAGGCTACCAGATCACGCAAGATCGTACGCCTGTTTGCCGGGGCGGATCAGTTACCATCAAAACCAAGGATGGCGTTCGGGATGTGAAACTCAATCGCATTCACCTCGAAGAAGATGCCGGCAAATCAATTCACACGGAAGGGCCGGATACCTTCATTGACCTGAACCGGGCAGGAGTTGCGCTGATTGAAATTGTTACCGAACCGAACATGAGCACAGCAGAGGAGGCTGCTGCGTTTGTTACGGAGGTGAGAAAGTTAGTGCGCTACCTCGACATCTGTGATGGCAATATGGAAGAAGGTTCGTTGCGATGTGACGCGAACGTGTCGATCATGTTAAAGGACGCGACCGTGTTCGGAAAAAAAGTGGAGATCAAAAACATGAACTCGATCCGCAACGTGCAGCGGGCGATTAACGTTGAAATTGAACGGCAGATGGAGCTGGCAGAAAAAGGAGAGGTCATTGCATCCGAAACGCGCACGTACGATGCCGATAAAAACAAAACGTTCGGCATGCGCGAAAAAGAGGAGTTGAATGACTATCGGTATTTCCCGGATCCTGATTTAAGTCCGGTGGTTGTGTCAGATGAATGGCTTAACCAGATCAAAGCAACGATGCCTGCGCTGCCGCACGAGCTTTTCAACAAGTTTGTTTCGCAGTACAAACTTTCGGAGTATGACGCCACGGTGCTTACCGATTCGAAGGACATTGCGTTGTATATGGATGCACTTTGCGGGCATACGAAGAATTATAAAGCGGCCGCCAACTGGATGATGGGTCCCGTTAAATCGTGGCTAAACGAAAGTCAAAAGAACGCAGATCAATTTCCGGTGATTCCGAAAAACCTGGCTGACGTAATCGAATTAATTGATTCGGGTACCCTGAACTTTACAGGAGCTTCGCAACGTTTGTTTCCGGAAATGCTTCAACATCCGGAAGTTCCGGTGCGCAACCTCGTGGATCAGCTCGGCCTGGCACAGGAAAGCAACCAGAATTCAATTTTGCCTATTATTGAGGAAGTAATCGCGGCATTTCCCGAGGAAGTGAAGCAATTTAAAAAGGGAAAGGGCGCTTTGATTGGCATGTTTATGGGTGAAGTGATGAAGCGGAGCCAGGGAAAAGCCGATCCGAAAACAACCAAAGATTTATTACTCAACACGCTAAAAGAAGTATGAGAACTACAGCAGTCTTTTTATTGTCCGTGATTCTATTGTTCAGCGGATGCTCATCCAACGGTCAGCAACAATCAAAGCCGGCTGGGAAGGTAGTAACCGTAAGCGGAAAAGTCGGATTCCCTCAGGTTGGAACCATCACCATTACCGAATTGAAAAACAATGGTCAGGGGTGGCAGGACACGATTACGCTGAAGGGCAACTATTCATTTTCAAAGAAAGTTACGGTAAACGAGCCTGGCTACTATCGCCTGAATTTCTACAATCAGCAGTCGGTTGACATCATTCTGGATAAGAATAACCTGGAGGTAAATGTTGACGGCAACAACCGCACGGGCTTCTCGGAAGTAAAAGGCTCGCCCGACATCGACCTTGTAAAAAAGGCGCAGGGGTATTTGCAGTCGCTGCAAACCACACCGGAGTTTCTGGAACTTAGCCGACAGTTTGATGCGGCCCGAACCGCCAACGATCAGGCGAAGATGGTTGCGCTGCAGACACAGTATCAGCAGATGACGGTAACAGCAACCGACCAGATTGCCGCACTTTTGAAAAGCGCTCCGGCCTCGCTGGGCGGTATCAATATTCTTCAGGGAGGACAGATGCTGAGCAAAGAGAAATACATGGATGTGTATATTCTCTATGCCGAGAAGCTGAAAAAGGAATTGCCAAACTCTTCGCATGCGAAGGAGTTTGTCGCCATGGTCGATAAAGAGAAAGCGCTTGCCATCGGGCAGCTTGCTCCCGAGATCGCCTTACCGAATCCGGACGGACAAGTCGTTAAACTTTCTTCCCTGCGGGGAAAATACGTGCTCGTGGATTTTTGGGCCAAGTGGTGCGGACCGTGCCGCAGAGAAAATCCGAATGTTGTTGCCGCGTACAACAAGTACAAGGATAAAGGCTTTACGGTGTATGGCGTGTCGCTTGATCGCACGAAGGCCGATTGGGTACAAGCCATTGCGGAAGACGGCTTAACCTGGACACACGTGTCTGACCTGAAGTATTTTCAATCGGAAGCTGCAGCAACGTACAACATTAGTTTCATTCCATTCTCCCTGTTGCTCGATCCGGAGGGAAAGATCATTGCCAAGAATCTGCGGGAAGGAGAACTGGATAAAAAGCTGGGAGAAGTGTTTAGTAAAAAGCAATAGCCCTCGGTAAGAGAGCCATTGCTTTTGGTGTCCGTCTAGTCACCAAATTGTATCGGCATAACAAATTGTGAGTGGACTAGTTTGCCATTTTGTTTGGCAGGATTCCATCCCTTTATTTCCGCCTGAAGGACGCGCAAGGCTTCCAGATCAAGTTCTTTTGAAATACCTTTTACGATCTCAAAGTCTGTTGCAGTTCCATCCTTTTTGATCACGAACTTAACGAATACTTTCCCGTGCAAGCCCAAACGTTTTGCTTCTGCCGGATAACGTACTTTTTGCTTAATGCTATTCGTAAATGCGTTGATTCCTTCTTTAGGAGAGGCTTGTTGCTCAACGGCTATGAAAATCGGTTCGCCATCGATAGAATTGTCAAGCTTTTCTTCCCAAACTTCACTGGCTCTCTTCCACTCATCTTCCGTAGGAAGTCGCGTTGATCGCTCGGAGCTGTAATCCAGAATCATATAGTTCTGCGGATTTCCGTTGGCATCTTCGCCCGCTTTGATCATCAACATGGAGACAGCTTCAAAAACGTATTCACCATCGATCACGCTGATGTGATTGGCATGCTTGCCTTCGAAGTCTTTGAGGTTGGGCCCGGACGGAGGTACCACAATAAAATCAGCATTGGGGTTGGTAGCTTTCAGCCGGTCAATTGCCTGCTGCACACTTTTCGGATAGCTGGCATCCGCCACAGCGGCTGTTGTTTCAACCTGATCCTGGCAAGACACCACGAAGAACAGCACAGGAACAAATGCCGCGACCGCGATCATCTTCCAGCTTCTTATTTTTTGTTTAATTGTTCGCATCATTTCAATTCGTTTAACGGTTAAGGAATTACTAAAGTGATTGGCCAGCCGGTAGTCGGCCGAATGTAAAGCAACCCTTGCCAGCAGGCTGCAGTACTCATTCACATCATGGGTTTCGACAGCGCGCGCATCTGCCTCGAACTCATGAAGCTGAACAAATATTTTTTTGTAAACCCGGATCACCGGATTAAACCAGAAGATAATCCCCAACAGATTCAGCAAAACGATGTCGAACGAATGCAGAAGCTTTGCGTGAATGCGTTCGTGTTCAATGATCTGCTGTTTTTCATGCTCCGTTAGCGGGGGCGTGTTTCCGATAAAAATGTAGTGGAAGAATGAAAACGGACTGCTCGTATTTTCCAACGCTACGATGCGGTGATTTTGGAATTCATACGTAACCGAGTTGCGTAAGGTCATGAGTATCCTGACTAACCGAATGGCAAATACCAGAAAGAACAACGCCAGTCCGACAGTATAAATCACGGTTACGATTTCCCAGGTAGTCCAGGTTTGTTGCGGAAGAATTTCCTTCACGTAAACCAGGTCCGCTTCCGTAACTGCAGGTTGAACCGACAGGTTAAGAGACGGGACAGGGGAGTTGGATGCCGGTAGTTTGATAAGTGGAAAGAGCACCGATGCGCCAAGACCAATCAGTAGAAATATCCGGTTAAACCGGAAGCTCGTCTCTTTTCTAAGCAACAGCTGATACACCACCAGAAACAGACACAATCCGATGCTTGCCTCAAGAAGATAATTCAGATACGCGTTCATTGAATTGAAATTAGATAATTGGATTGCCAGGGTTTTTCTTATTAATTTCTTCGATCTCCTCCGGGGCAAGCTTTTTTCCGCGAACTATTTCAAGGATCAAGTAGTAAACGTTATCTCCTTTTTTGTCTTTCGCCCGCACTGTTTCATGCGATACGGATCCCCAGATAATACCTTGAAATACGATTGGTGTAATGCCGGTTCGGGGGTCGGTATCTTTAACTTCTGGTGCATCTTCAGATGGCCCAAAGATTTTATAGTGGCGTTTTGGGAACTTTGCTTTCAAGCCCGATGCGATTTCCCTGACACTATTGGGAAGCGGCACCTGTTTTGTTCTGACAGACGCTGGATTTACACTTCGTTGATTAAGATCGATTACCGCGTAGCTTCGGTATCTTTCAGGAGATTTTGGATCATCAACATATTCAAAACGCATCTCAACAATCTCTGGCAGGTTATACTTTTTGATATCACGTCTGAACGCGAGATGATCATCGAAAATTTGCTCGGTGGCGCGGAAATATTCGGTTATGTCAACTGCCACGTAGTTTCGGTCAGGGTTCGCTTTATTTAGAGCGTCAATGCGTTGTTCAATTGGCTCAGGAGAATATTCAATCGCAACAGGCACACGTCCATCTTTTTCGGTGTAGACGATATCGCTTACCTGATCCTGGCATGAAATCGCGAAAAACAACATCGGAACAAATGCCGCTACTGCGATCATCTTCCAGCTTCTTATCTTTTGTTTGATTGCTCGCATCATTTCAATTCGTTTAACGGTTAATGAATTACTAAAGTGATTGGCCAGTCGGTAATTGGCCGAATGTAAAGCAACCCTTGCCAGCAGGCTGCAGTACTCGTTCACATCATGGATTTCGACTGCGCGCGCATCTGCCTCGAACTCATGAAGCTGAACAAATATTTTTTTGTAAACCCGGATCACCGGATTAAACCAGAAGACAATTCCGAGTATGTTCAACAACACAATATCAACCGAGTGAAAAAGCTTTGCATGAATTCTTTCATGTTCAATGATTTGCTGTTTCTCGCTTTCTGTCAGGGGAGGCGTACTGCCGATAAAAATGTAGTTGAAAAATGAAAACGAACTGCTTGTGTTGCTTAATTCAACTATGTGATGGTTTTGAAGGTTGTATTTGGCTGATGCCCGCAGGGCGATGATCATCCTGCCCAGTCGAACGGCAAATACCAGAAAGAACAACGCCAGTCCGATAGTATAAATCACGGTTAAAACTTCCCAGGTTGTCCAGGTGTTTTGCGGAATCACTTGCTGCGAATAAATCAGGTCTGCTTCTGTAGCAGCGGGTTGAACCGACAGGTTAAGTGACGGGACAGGGGAGTTGGACGCGGGCAGTTTGATAAGCGGAAAGAGCACCGAGGCGCCAAGACCAATCAGCAGAAATATCCGGTTGAACCGGAAGTTCGTCTCTTTTCTAAGCAACAGCTGGTACACCACGAGAAACAAGCACAATCCGATGCTGGCTTCGAGAAGATAGTTCAGATATGCGTTCATGGCTTTTTGGTTTTAGCCTCCTTCAACAATTTTTCAATGTCTTTCAGGTCCATATCGTTTTCCTTGGCGAAGAACGACACAAGGTTTTCAAACGAATTGTTGAAATATCCCTTGAGCATGGAGTTCAGGTAAAACTTGGTGTACTGCTCTTTCGAGATCAACGGAAAGTATTCATGTGTTTTTCCGTAGGCGGTGTGATCAACAAACCCTTTTGTTTCTAAAATCCGGATAATCGTAGACACCGTGTTGTAAGCCGGCTTCGGCTTGGGTAATTCTTCAATGATGTCTTTCACGAAAGCTTTTTCAAGCTTCCATAACACTTGCATGATTTGATCTTCAGCTTTGGTTAGTTCTTTCATGGTGCGGTTTCCGGTTGAAGGTATTTGAGGATTTCAGTAAATGCGTTGGCCCGATAGGAGATTTTGCCACTGCCGTCAAGCAGGAAATACGTGGGGTAGCTGTCGATCAGCATATCGGTTCTTAGTTTTTTCGTGTAGTCGTCTACCTCACGCAGGTTTTTCCACGGGTATTTTTTGGCCGTTAAAAAATCTGCCCATTGCTGCTGCTGCTGATCCACCGAGATTCCGATAACTTCGATGTTATCATGCTTTAGCATTTCCAGCTTCTTTAAGATTTCCTTGTGCTGTTCGATGCATGGAGCGCAACCGACAAACCACATGTCAATCAAATATTTCTTTTCCGGTGAAAGGGTTAATTCCTCCAGTTTACCCTCGGGTGTATAAAATTGGAACGTTGAAAAGTCGATTTTATCGCGGGAAAGAATGTTCTCAATTTTCCGGTACGGACTGAATAAATGGTTGCGAATGCCCACGTCCTGATGGAGCAGCAGCGTGTAGAGCTTTGTGAGTTCAGGTTTGCGGCTCATGTTACGATAGAAAAACGTCTGCCCGATCTCAACCGAAAACACATTGCCAATGTTTTCTTTGATTTCGTTCAGCAGGAATGTATTAATGGCCAAAGAGTCGGCTTTACTTTCTTTCAGTTGATCGTAACGGTTGCGAAAGTCAAGTGATTTATAATAGAGGTCTGATCCGATCACAGTATCAACCTCCAGTTTCCTTCCGGTGAACGTTCCCTTTATCGTGACGTTAGTTCCGTTCAGCCAAAGCTGATTCATGCGCTTGCCCGTGCTGCCGTAAAATGTAATGTTATAGAGGTCGTTGATCGGACCGTTCATTTTAATGTAGCGGTAAGGGGAGTAGGGGATGAATTGGTACTCCTTGTCCTGCGTGATGTTGGAAAAAAATATGCTGTCAACCGCGACATCGGCTCTCACCTCCAGGGTTATCTGAGCACTCACGCATAGTGTTAACATGCTCAAAATCAGTGAAAAGACAGCTTTTTTCATCGACCTTAACTAATGATTACGTTTTAAAACTAAATCTTTAGTTAATAGGATCAAAATAAAAGCGGAAGAAATTTTCCGCTTGAAATTTTTATTGGAGCTGCATTAAAACCGGCCGGTGGTCGGAAATCGTGCTGTAATACGCCCCGTCACACTCATTCAACCGCAACACCCGGATATCTTTCACTTTTCCGAAAAGCTCGTTGGTGATGAGCATATGATCGAGCTGACTTGGCCAGCTTGGATAGCTCCAGTAAGCAGAGCTGCATTCTGCGATGGTCATATCGGCAAACTCGTAGTTGGCTTCGTCTGACACAAAATTTTCAAACACGTTGTTGCCCTCCGGTTGGGTAATGTCTTCGTTATAGTCTCCAAGCATCACCACAGCTTTATTGCTGAGGTTTGCATCAATATAAGCCTTCAGTTGTTCGGAAGCGCTTCGTCTGCGGTCGATGCTGTTTCCATCATCACAGCATTTTAAATGCAGGTTGATCAGCGTGACTTCCATGCCATTGGTGTGAGTAGCCGTAATGAACATCGGCTGACGCGGAAATGCGCTTGCATCGGAGAGGGGATAGGTTGCGGCAGATACAGACACCTCCGCGGTCTTATACAAGTAGCCTGTTTTTAGTGAGCCGCCCGATACCACACCGCTCCAACCCGGCAACGCAGCCACCAGTGACGTAAAGTTGGTCGTGCTGCCGATCTCCTGAACCGCAATGATGTCGGCATTCAGGGTTGGGATAATTTCCGCCAGCAAAGAAATCGTGTTACCGGTTTTGGGGAACTGTTCAATGTTCCATGTGACAATGTCGAAGGTTGAATTGCTAAGCAGCGGAATGCAATTGGCATATTTCCCGGCCACCATGGTAACGGCAGGGAGTTCACAGCTTGCAGGTTCTTCATCGGGATCTTCGCCCGGATTTTCTGTCGGATCTTCATTCAACTTCACAATGGGCGTGATTTCTTCCTGACACGAGATCAATACCGTAATGAACAACAAGGCGAATACTTTTTTCATGTGATAAGCTTAATACTTTTTGAGTAAAATAAATACGGGTAAGTGATCGCTGTACCCTTCCGGATTGAAAACTCCGCTACTGAAGGTCCGGCTGGGAGTTCCTTTGTACTTTCCGCTCTCCACGAGCATCCAGCGCTGCACGTACACGGTGAAACTTTCCGGTGAGTAATCGATACCGGACTGATCATTCAGTGCTTTCGAAATGATAATCTGGTCGAACAAATTCCACGCACCGTTGAACGACAGTGTACCATATCCTTTTTTGAAAGTAGGTTCAGCCGTGTTTACGAGCGTATGCTTTTTTTGTGCGTCATCCCCCGCCAGCAGAATCTTTTTGATACTTCGGTTATTCGGGTCGTCATTAAAATCACCGAGCATCACAATGTTGGCTTTCGGATTGATCGCCAGTACGGAATCTACAGCCTTGCGAAGAACGGCCGCAGCAATTAACCGCATGTCTTCTTTTCCGCCCCTGCGTGAAGGCCAGTGATTCACGGCTACATGCAGGGTATCACCCAGGCAAAGTCCTTTCACCCATAAAATGTCACGGGTTTTGAAATTGGGTTCTTCGGGATTTTTGATGACTAACTTTTTGATGCTGAAAGGCTTAAAAACTGAAGCCCGATACAGCAGGGCAACATCCACCCCACGGTCGTCAGTCATGTCGAAATGTATAATCTGGTAACGTTTTGAAGCTATGTTTGGATGGGCTACGAGATCCTCGAGTACTTTTCTGTTCTCAATTTCGCTTACGCCTAAAATATCCGGATAGAAGGAAGCAATCACTTTCGACATGTTGGCGAGTTTGATCGCGTACCGTTCGTCTGTCCAGTTATTGGCACCTTCCGGAAGGTATTCTTCGTCAATGGTTTTCGGATCATTGATCGTGTCGAACAGGTTTTCAAGGTTGTAAAAACCTACAATAGCCTGCGAGGGCTTGGTATTTTGCTGGGCAATGGAGAAAGTGAAGTCGAGTAAAAGAAAAAGGAGAACGATCAAGGTGTTTTTCACGGGCGCAAAATTAGTTTTCCTTTTCATTTTTCTGAATCCGGTGGCGTCAAAGATAAAGATTTGTTAATATCGCAACCTGAAACAGGGCATACGTGAATTCTATATTTGCGCCTGCCTGAAACAGCCACTAAAACTCTAAGCCTTGATGCGAATTCTAGTTTGTATCTCATTACTCTTTTGCACCTCCCTCATTTTCGCACAAACCGGTACCATCACCGGAACCATCGCTGATCCTGAAACCAAAGAAGCCCTGATTGGGGTAACCGTGCTTGTTGACGGAACCAACCTCGGAGAAATCACCGATTTGAACGGAGCGTTTACGCTTAAAAATGTTCCGGTCGGAAAGAAAACCATCCGGATTAAGTATGTCAGCTATGAAGAAATTACCCGCGAAGTAACCGTGGTTGAGGGCCAAACGGTTGCGCTCGGGCAAATCGAACTTCGGTCAACAGCCATCGGCCTCCAGGAAATTGAAGTTTTTGCAAACATCGTTGAAGACCGGAAAACACCTGTAGCAGTTTCCAATATCAGTCAGATTGAAATTGATGAGCAGCTTGGTGGCATGGCCCTGCCTGAAATTCTCAACTCAACACCCGGCATTTATGCCACGCAGGGCGATGGATCATACGGCGATGCTTACATGAACATTCGCGGGTTTGGACAAGAAGAAGTTCTTTTCATGATCAACGGTGTTCCCACCAACGATATGGAAAACGGTATCATGTACTGGGCAAACTTTGCCGGCCTGAGCGAGATCACTCGCAACATGCAGGTACAGCGCGGACTCGGAGCATCCAAACTGGCAGTGAACTCCGTGGGCGGAACGGTTAACATTGTTACCACACCATCGGAACGCAAACGGGGCGGCAATGCTGATGTGACGTTTGGGAATGGCTCATTTGCCAACCGATATCGGCTAACGTTAAACAGTGGCCAGCTTAAGAACGGCTGGGCATTTACGTTTCAGGGATCCCGCACCACGGGTACAAATATTTTCAATAAAAATAATGGCTACTTCTCGGGCGCAAACTCGGGTATCCGGGAAGGTACCTACGTGGACGCCTGGTCATACTTTTTAACCGCATCTAAAAAAGTGGCAGACAATCATACGCTGCTCTTTACCATTTTCGGGGCGCCTGCCGATCGCGGTCGCGCATACAATACGAACACCGAAAATTATGAGAAGTACGACAACTACCTGCATAACTCGGCCATGGGGTATTACAACGGTCAGCTTACGTCAGTATCTCAAAACTATTCTCACAAGCCGCAGGCAACACTCATGTCGCTTTGGGATATCAACGACCGGATGACGCTCACTACGTCAGCCTATGTATCCATCGCGCGGGCGTACGGAACTGCACGAGCAGGAGCATCTGAAATCCAAACCAAGGAAGGTTATCAGGATTTTGACGCGTATAAAGCTGCGAACATCGCGAACGTTCAGACCATTCAGAATCCGTACGGTGCATACGGAACTTCTCTTACCGGATCACAATCCACACGCATCATCGAAGCGCGTTACAACAACCACAACTGGTATGGAGTAATCTCGAACCTGAACTATCAGATTGATCCATCCACATCCATTGTTGCCGGTGTCGACTTGCGCGACTATACGGCTACGCACTATGCGAAAGTACATCATTTGCTGGGTGGCGACTTCTGGGTTGATCAGTTCTCCGGTACCGACAATAACCTGTTAACGCCAAACCGCGTAGCGTTAAAGGGCGACAAGATCCGGTATAACTACGATGGCAATGTTCGCTGGGGATCGGCCTTTGCGCAAGTCGAGAAAACCATCGGGCAGTTCGACATATTTGGTTCAGCCAACTACTCACGCATTCAGATGTGGCGTGTGGGTAACTTCTGGAGCGGTGATTCTGATTTTATCAACAACTCCCTTGGAAGTTCCGATAAACGCGTATTCAACAATTACAATGTAAAGGCCGGGGTAAACTATCGCATCACGGGTCGTCACAACGTGTTCGTCAATGGCGGAACGTTCAAGCGCGCTCCCTACATGCGCAATGTGTTTGTCGATTCCCGGTACGGCAATCAGTTCCTGGAAAACCTTAAGAACGAAAGTATCTATTCTGCGGAAGCGGGATACTCATACCGCAGTTCCAGGTTCCGCGCCAATCTGAATGTATACTACACACAATGGAAAGATCGCATTCTTGCAAACGAAGCGTTTGTTGATCCGCAAACGCTGCAACGGCAGGCGCTGAGCGGTCTTGCTGCGGTGCACAAAGGAGTAGAGCTTGACTTCCGCTACGAGCCTTTCCAGGGAATCGAAATCACCGGTGCTTTCACTAAAGGCGACTGGCGCTGGACAAGCAACGCGATAACCCGCGATACCGTGGCGGGCGAAGTGCAGGAGCAGGGTGTGTATACGAAAGGCTTGAAAGTTGGAAACACAGCGCAGACCACTGCCTTCCTGGGAGTTCACTACAAACGGATAAAAGATACGTACGTAGGTATTCGTGTAAACTACTTTGGTGATTTGTATGAATCGTTCGAGCCGGCCGATCGCATTCAACCTGGTTTCAAGCAGGTTAGAAAGTTGCCCGATTACGTCATTGTTGACATTTATGGCGGATATTATTTCGACATCAGTGACATCCGGTCGAGGTTAGGATTCAACATTCACAACCTGTTAAACGACACGTTCATCCGCAGATCAGACGAAGCGTTTGGTGTTCAGGAGGCTTATGGCTTCCCAATCAATTTCTCGATTTCTGCCACCGTTTATTTTAACTAAGATCATGAGTCGTACGCTTAAACTATATAGTATCGCATCGTTGTTCGCGTTTGCATTTCTTCTTTCGTGTGAAGAAGACTACGAACCGGCAACCATCACGTTTTATCCGTCCCTGAATGCCACAGGTGCGGAGCCTGAAGAAAATGCAGCCGGACTTCCGCTGACCGTTGTGCTTCGGACTTCGCGCGTGCTGGCGGAAGATTCACGGGTTAACATTCGGATTGCTGGCAACGGAGCCGGTTACGGGAATTCGTATACAACATTTCCGCCGCAGCTTGAGCCGGGTATTATCACCGTAACCATTCCGCGCGGCGAGGTTGAAGCTTCGTTCGCCTTTACGCCCAAAAATGACGGTATTTTCATTCCAACCGACTATCAGTATACATTCACGATTGAAGAAACCGATAACGAAATCAAATCAATCGGGCAGAAGCATTTCTCGATGAAGGTTACTGACAATACTGCTGCATTCTTCTTCGACAATTTCAGCACATGTCCCGGTACAAATTTTACCGAACGTATTGCGTCAGGTGTAAGTACATGGGGCTGTTCAGGTTTTGGATATCCGGATGAAGTTTCTTCGAACTCGTGCCGTGAAGCGAATGCATTTAATAAGGGCGGTACCACCGGATCGAACACCTACCTGGTTACGACAAACCCGATCGATGGCACACAATACAATAACCTGTACATCAGCGCGCAGGTTTATTCGCGCTTTACCGGAAGTGGTGGAATTAAGTTTTTGTACAGTACCAACTATCCCGGAACCGGAAGTCCGGAAGCTGATGGCGTAACCTGGACTGAACTCACTGACATTAACAGCGGGTTACCTGCAGCAGGTTCACAGGAGTGGACAGGTGTGGCGCAGTTGCTGGAGGGCATAGGCGATGAACCGGTTTATATCGCCATACACCATGCAGGCGGAACAACCAGTTCTTCTTCCAGTTGGAGAATTGATGATTTCTCGATTAAAGGAAACTAAGTTATGAAGCGGATATATTCTATTGTACTTGCTGGTTTGGCCGCCTTTACGCTCGGATGCGATGGCGATGAAAGCAGCTTTTCGGTGAAACCTTCGCTGGGTTTTACAGCCAGTTCGGGAAGCGTGCTGGAGACTAACTCCACAGGCATTCGCATCGGGTTCTATTCGAACGTAGAAATCACCGAGCCTGTAACGGTGAAAATTCAGGTAAACAATATTGACGGTCTAACCTACGGTGCAGACTTCACGACCGATCCGGAACCCGTTGACGGGATCATTACGGTAACCATCGATCCGGAGGATGAACAGCCATCGTTCTGGGTGATTCCGGCGGCCAGCACCGATGACCTGCGTAACATTAACTTTCAAATTATTGAAGTATCGGGTAACAAACTCAATCCGGGTCAGGCAGCAACCCTTTCCTATACGTTATCGATCACAGGGTTCCAGCCGGTAACAATTTTTCATGACTTTAACGGATGTACCACCGACTTCTCGACACCCACGGGTTTTGTGGAAGCCTTTGAACCGGGATCGAAAACAGATCGCGGCTGGGGATGTCGCGCCTTTGGTGTTGGGCCTTCGCGCGCACCGCGCGCCAGTGCGTTTGGCGGTTCGGCTGGTGAAGACCGGGCCTGGCTGATCATGAATCCTGTGAATGTTCCTTCAGGGGCTACCGTAACGATCACCTTCTCAACCTTCTCACAGTTCTCGGGTCCCGGTGTGATTAATATGAAGTGGTCGAACAACTATGCCGGTTCGGGCAATCCGCTTACCGCAACATGGACTAGTTTGCCAACGCTTGACAGTCAATTCCCCGCAGTCGCATCACAGGTTTGGACTACCGTTACCGGAACTTTTACCAACATATCCGGCAACTCGGTTTACCTCGCCTTTGTATACACGGGCGGATTAAGTTCTTCGTCTTCATCGTGGGACATCGACAACCTGACCTTTAAAGTAGAATAACCAGTATAGTAAACAACCACTTATGATAAAGCAGAATCACATCTTTGGTTTAATGAGCAAAATTGCCGCCAGCATTGTTTTATTTGTGCTGGTACTGATATCATCGTGTAAGGACGATGAGAATCCGGTAGCCGTTGCAACCGTACAATTTTCGACCGCTCAACAGTCTGTTTCTGAAAGCGGAAGTTCGATAACCGTGTTGCTGAATTTTGACAAAGCAGCCGGCCGCGATGGTACCATTACGGTAACAGCCACGGAAGGTGCTGAAACGGATTATACAACCCACTACCTGACCAACCCAAACGGAAGTTCGGGCACCCTTGAGCTGGAGGTTTCAAAAGGCCAAACCTCTACGCAGTTCACGTTTACGCCTGTAAACAACGCGCTTCTTCAAGAGGACAAAACAGTAACCTTCACGATTGCGGATGTCAGCAGTGGATTTGAGATCGGAGCAACGGATTCCGACCTGATCACCATTAACGATGATGAGGGCCCGACCCGTGCAAACTTTGCTGTAGCATCCAGCAGTACTGCGGAAAACCTTACCGATGGTATCGATGTTACCATCAACCTGACAAGCCCGGCTCCGGGAACAGGTTCTGTGGTTGTTGCATTTGAGTCAGCGAACGCAACGTACACGACTAACTTCATTACCGAGCCTGCCGTTGCATCGGGTCTGCTCGAAGTTCCGGTGGCAGTAGGAGAGACCACGGTTCACTTCAAAGTGAAGCCGGTTGACGATGGATCTGTTAATGCTACACGAACGATCAACTTTACATTTGAAGAGGCAACCGGTGCCGTTGAACTGGGCACAACCATTACGTCACACACCCTGTCGATTACGGATAATGAAACTCCTTCTGTTGCAGCATTTGACGGCACGACAGCATCAACATCGGAAGATAATGCTACCGGAATAACCGTGCCGGTGACATTGACACCTGCAACGAATGGTACAGGAACAGCTGTGATTTCGTTCACAGGCGGCACCTATGGCGAAGATTTTACCACCGATCCGGCAGCGGTAAGTGGAAAAATTACACTGAACATTGCTACATCCACTGGAAGCTCCAGCTTCAAAGTTATTCCGGTAAACGATACGGAGGTAACTGCTAATCGTGAGCTAACCTTCACATTGACTGAATCTACCGGTGTGGTAACACTGGGTACCACCGGCACAAGCTACGAAGTAACCATCGAGGAAGACGATGCGATTGCTACGATCGCTGATGTACGGGCTGCGTTCCCGGGAACAACCACGAACATTACCAGTTCGTTGCGCATCCGTGGTGTAGTAACTTCAAGCAATCCGCAAGTGAATACCAACAACATTTGGGTGCAGGATAACACAGGCGGAATCGTGGTGCGCCTGGCTGCAGCCAACAACAACACTGTTGAACGGGGCGATGATGTAACCATCCAGTTGAATGGCGGACAGTATTTTGAATTCAGTGGCTTGCTTCAGATTCAGAATGTTCCTAATGCCAATGTGGTAGTGAACAGCAAGGGTGCGGCTCTGCCAACACCCGAGGTCATTACCGTAGCACAACTTAATTCAAATGCGTTCGAAGGTAAACTGGTTAGCATCAGCGATGTCGCATTTGTTGACGCGAACGGAACTGCGACTATGTCAGGCACACGTGCGGTTTCTAATGGAACCACCACCACAAACGTGAGAACGGAAACGACGGCTCCTCACGCGGCATCGGTTATGCCTTACGGCTTTGGAACGATCACCGGCCTTGCCGGAGAAAATAGCGGGGCAGCGCAGATTATCCCGATCGTGTTTGCAAATGACGTGTTTACGAATAACCCTTCCGGAACGATAGGTATAACGGGAGCATTAGCAGATTTCGGCTCGGTGAATACGGGTGCTGAATCAGCTGATCAGTCTTACGTTGTGCAGGGAACAAGTTTGATAGGCGATATCATCGTGACTGCGTCCGCCGGGTTTAAAGTTTCGCTAACACAAGGCGGAACCTATGAATCTTCTGTTACAATCCCTGCTGCTAGCGCCAATTTGGCCACAACGGTATATGTCAAATTTATACCAGCCAATGGTGGAGCACAAAATGGCACGATTGCGCATAAGTCATTAGGTGCTGCGAGTGTTGTTGTTAATGTGAGCGGAACAGGGGTTGGAGCCAGTCCGTTGCAGACGCTCGCATTGTGGACTTTCGAAACCTCGCTTCCAAACTCAACAGGAGCGGTAAGTGCTAATTTACAAGCGGAGTCAGGAACCCTGGCAGTTGCGTCAATAGCTTCAGGGGTCCATTTGTCGGCTTCAACAGTATACAGCAATCCCGCTGGCAATGGAAGCGCCGAATCATTTAGTTCAAATTTTTGGGATACCAATGATTACTATCAGTTTGCAACCAATTCCACCGGAATGGCGGACCTCAAGATAAGTTGGGATCAAACTCGCAGTGGCAGCGGTCCTTCGGCCTTCGCATTGTACTATTCGACCGATGGCACCAATTTTACAAAGCATGCGGATTACACGGTTATTCAGGCAACGTGGGCCTCTGGCGCTGCAATCACAACTACTTCCTTCAGTTACGATTTGAGTTCAGTAACAGCATTGAATAATCAATCAACACTTGTCTTCAGGCTTGTTCACACAGGTAGTGGGATCGCTACTGGAGGAACCAATCGAGTAGATAACGTGAAGGTAGAGGCTAGGTAAACTATTTCAATAATTTCAACTAAAACCCCGGCACTCCCGGGGTTTTTTATTTGCCTCACTTCGATGTAGTGAAGCAATACGAAATCAGGTTCGCGCCCATTTGCAAGGCTTGCTGGTGCTTCGCTTCCGGTGTATTGTGTACCCGCATATCTTCCCAACCATTGCCCAGGTCACATTCATATGAGTAAAAAACTACCAAACGTCCTTCATAGATCAACCCAAAACCCTGGGCAGGTTTACCATCATGTTCGTGAATCTTCGGAAGGCCTTTTATAAAGTTAAATTTCTGGTGATACACCGGATGGTCGAAGGGGAGTTCAACCAGCTCCAGTTCCGGGAAAACTTTTTTTAATTCGATGCGAATAAATTTGTCAAGGCCGTAATTGTCATCAACATGTAAAAAGCCGCCCCCGATCAGGTAATTGCGCAAATTCGCAGCATCGCTTTCGCTGAATACTACGTTACCATGGCCCGTCATATACACGTAGGGGTACAGATACAATTCCTTACTTCCCACTTCCACCACGTCTTCATCCGCTGCGAGTGAGGTATTCAGTTCGGCATTGCAGAACTTGATCAGGTTCGGCAAGGCGGTTTTATTGGCGTACCAGTCGCCACCACCACCGTACTTGAGTTTTGCTATTTTTACAGAACTTTGGGCTTCTGCCGAAAGGCAAAAACCAACGATCAAAAGGACACCAAAAGAACTTGAAAGAATCTGCATTTTTAACTGGCTATTGATTAAACCTTGATCCCCTTAACGGGTCTAATCGCCAAAACAAACAAAAAATTGCGCTAAAAAGCCAAAACATGATGAGAAACCGGTCTTTTTTAATTCAAATGGTGTCGGTAGCGGCAGTACTGAGTCTCGGATTCGCCTTTTCGTGTTCAGATGATGAACCTCAGTTTTCCCGGGAAGCGCGCTACGCGGTGGAGGA
This sequence comes from Cyclobacteriaceae bacterium, assembly GCA_016786495.1. GTDB lineage: Bacteria > Bacteroidota > Bacteroidia > Cytophagales > Cyclobacteriaceae > UBA2336. The sequence continues at coordinate 36,522 of JAEUUJ010000014.1, read as the reverse complement.
ATCGAACGTGGATGCGTACTATGCCGATGCCGATGATATGGCCGGTGTAGCGGTAGCGGAAAGCGAAGAAACGGAAGGTGCGGGAGGCCGGATCACATCCGGAGCGCGCGAACTGCAAGTGGATGATGATCGTTTTTGTACCGCCATTTCAATAAATGTTGAAGTTCCTTCTGTGCCGGTCGGTGATATCACCATCGACTTTGGAAATGGCTGTGAAGATGTCCGCGGAAACATCCGTAAAGGCAAAATAAAAGTACACTTCCGTGGACGTAAGTTCCGTCCCGGTTCTGTTATCTCGATTTCATTCGAGAATTATCAAATCAACAACGTAACGCTCAATGGCGTACGCACGCTCACAAACCTGTCGACGAGCACGGTAGGTGCCCCCAAGTTTCAGATCGAACTCACCGATGGATCGGTATCGTGGGATGGAGGGATTGTTACGCGCGAGCATTGTTTCAGCAACACCTGGGAGCGGGGTGCATTGCTGGATCCGACTGACGACCTGGTTACCGTGACGCAATGCCCGGATGCCGATCAGGCAGCGGAGGGTGTTAACCGGAACGGAGTTCATTATCGGGTTTTCATCACCAAGCCGTTGGTGTACAAAAGGGGATGCCCGATGGCCATTTCAGGTACTAAAAAGTTTGTTGAAGTCGACAGCGGCAAGGAAATTATAATTGACTATGGCAGTGGCGATTGCGATGCGTCCATTACGCTAACGGTTAATGGCAACATCCGGAACGTGGGTTCGCGGAGATAAAAAATTTGACCTTCATTTGACAGGGGCCCGGCACTAAAGCCGGGCTTTTTTGTTTTCTTTGTGATTAAACTTTTCGTCATGAAGCAGTACCTCGACCTGATGAAGGACATTCTGGAAACAGGAACATCCAAAACAGATCGCACCGGCACGGGAACGCTCTCCGTTTTCGGCCGGCAGCTCCGGTTCGATTTATCAGCCGGGTTTCCGCTCGTCACGACTAAAAAACTCCACACGCGTTCGATTTTTATCGAGTTACTCTGGTTCCTGAAGGGCGACACAAATATTAAATACCTGCACGATAATGGCGTAACGATTTGGGATGAGTGGGCTGACGAAAACGGTGACCTCGGTCCGGTGTACGGACACCAATGGCGAAGTTGGCCAACACCCAATGGTCAAACGATCGATCAGATCACAAACGTATTGAACCAGATCAAACAAAAACCGGATTCACGCAGGCATATAGTTTCCGCCTGGAATCCCGCGGAAGTGGATAAGATGGCGTTGCCTCCGTGCCATGCGATGTTCCAGTTTTATGTTGCAGATGGAAAACTGTCGTGCCAACTGTATCAGCGCAGTGCCGACTACTTCTTAGGGGTCCCGTTCAACATTGCATCGTATGCGCTGTTAACCCACATGTTTGCACAACAATGCGACCTCGAACCAGGCGATTTTGTGTGGACGGGTGGTGATGTTCATTTATATACCAATCATCTGGAACAGGCGAGGCTTCAGCTCTCGCGCGAGCCGTATCCGCTGCCGACACTTAACATCAAACGCAAGCCGGCTTCGATCTTCGAATATCAATACGAAGATTTCGAAATCCTCAACTATCAGGCACATCCAACCATCAAGGCTCCGATAGCTGTATGAGATATGTATGTTGGCTGGTAATCGTGTTGATTGCCTGCAGCTCGCCAAAAAAGAAGGAACCTGAAAGTGCCATCAAGAATGGTATCATCAGCGTGTATCGTGATGATGGCAGTTTGCACAAGGAGCTATCTTACAAAGACGGTAAGCTTCACGGCCTGTCTAAGATTTACCATCCCAACGGAAAGCTTTACCTCGAAACAGAATGGGCAAACGACAAACGCCACGGGCTAACCAAACAGTATTTTCAAAACGGGATCCTGTATTCTGAAACCTACTACGACAGCGGTCAGATCACCGGTACGCTGAAGAAGTACCATAAAGACGGAAAGCTCAAAGCCGAGATGCGTTATAAAAACGGGGAGGAGTGTACCGGACTAAAAGAATACATCCTGAGCGGAGAGCCGCGCCCGCATTACCCGGAGATCGTGATTACCCCGGAGAACAAGACTCTTTCCGAGGGATATTACTACCTGCACGTGTCACTCTCCGAACGGGTGCATAAAGTCACGTATTATAAAGGGCGTTTAAAAGATGGTTGCCTGCATAAAGGGCTCGAAACCATTTATGCGGATGGTAAGAACAAAGGCATGTATGCCTACGCGCTCAGTCCGGGGCAGTTTGTTATGGAAACAATCAACATTGTAGCGAAGGTGGAAACCATCGCGGGCAACGTTCTGGTGATTCAGAAATCCATGAACGTAGCTGTTGAACGCAAATTCGAATAATCAATTGAGCATCTCCCTGCGCGAGCGAAGTGTGTAGTTATTGGGGGAGAGTTCCAGGCCCCTGTCGATAAACGATTTTGCTTTCGCTTTTTGATTGCGCCTGAAATAGTAGACGCACGCGGCCGAATACGCTTGCCCGATTTCGAAATCGATATCAACAATCGATGCGTCAGGATTTTTGGCCAGCCAGTCCTCAAACATCAGCCGGTATTTTTCTCCTTCAGCAGGATTGGATTTTTCATACCCGCTGCCGAACGCTTCCAGCATGGTGCTGCTCACCAGTTCAAAGAAGTTATTGTCCTTTTTTAGTGTCGGATATTTTTCTCCGTAAGCTTTTGCCTGTGTGATAAACGAAGCCCGGTCGCGCGCGTTCTTGCGCATCATTTCCAGGTTCGCGATAAACATGCGGCTCATGTCGACACTATTCGGTTTTGCCGTAAGTGCTTTCTCAAAGTAGGTTGCAGCTTCGGTGTACCGTTCCTGGTTATAGGCGGTATGCCCGATCTCATAATTGTAAATGTAGGTAAGCTGTTCCGGGATGTCAGTGTTTGCCGTAACCTCCATCAGTTGTTGGTAGATTTTTTCGTATCGTTCGTGATCACCATCCTGCTTGAACACCTGTTGTGTGATGCGGTAAAACTCTCCGGTAATCATATCGGTGGTAATGCCTTCGCGCTTGAACTTGCACAGCTTAATCAGATACTGTGATTTCTTTTTGTCGCCATAGGCAAGACGATTAAAGATATCCACTGTGAGGGCGAACATCAGAAACCGCGATTTTTCATCGGGGTAGAGGAAGTAGTATTTTTCAAATTGCTGCAAAGCCTTCTCTTTTTCACCCGCGTCCATGTAGGTGAGTGCCGAGTTATAATACTGAATGCCGGCCAATTGCGTGATATTGATCACTTCGTTGTTAAAGAAGTACTTGTCGAACAACGCGTCAACCGGTTGCGACTGGTATTCGGCTGCACTGATCATTTTGTAGTCCGTCATTTTTTTAACGAACTGTTGCTTGAATGCCTGATCGTACACCCGATAGCCTCCGATCGGAGTGGTGGTTTCAATTTGGATGCGCTCGGCAGCCGGAAACGCAACCAGGTACACGTGGGTGGGTCTTTCCTGGATGGCATAGGGAATAGAGAACTGGTCGAACACCAGGCTGTAAAGAGCTGTTGCCGTAACGCAATTGTAAACACCGTTCCGGAAGATTTGATTGAAGTAGCTTACCTCTTCATACTTCGAGAGGAAGTTCTTGTGTACACTTTCGTACAGAAAGCGCGCTTTCTTATCATTCTTCTTCTTGTCGTCAACGCTTGCCGATAAGGTCTGAATGTTGCGGTCGAATACGCCCTTCCAGGAGGTGTATTGCTCATCGGTCACGGTGGAGTCGATCGCCAGGAACAACGCAAAGTAATCGGGCTGCTTACGGGCATAATCCGCGAAAGCTTTTCGTTCAAACGGTGAGGTATACGTAAGGTCGGCTGTATCGATCTTGAGTCGCTGTTGCGCTGAAAGTAATCCACTGTTTACCAGTATGATACATGTCAAAATTACCCGAAGCATAGACCGATTTTTTACCTAAAAATAGAGATATTGCACGCCTTTTAGTAGCAAATCTCGCGTTGGCTTTGTAACAAATAGGCCTTTTTAACGACAAATGTTTAACCCGAATCCAGGATGCCAGAAAAAAGCAGCGTTTTTGATATGATTGGCCCCGTTATGATTGGCCCGTCAAGCTCTCATACGGCAGGTGTGGTTCGCATCGCCCGCACGGCACTGAAACTGCTTGGCGGAATCCCTGAACAGGCTGAGATCATTTTTTATAATTCGTTCGCCAGAACATACGAAGGTCACGGAAGCGACCGCGCCATTATCGCGGGCTTGCTTGACTACCGAACCGATGACAAACGCATCAAGGATGCGCTGGAATTGGCGAAGGAGAATAATCTTCACTACACCTTTAAGTCGATCGGAAATGCTTCCGCGTTGCATCCGAACACCATTCGGTTGAATCTGGCGCTTGGCGACAAGAAAATCGAGGTTTTGGGCGAGAGCAAAGGTGGCGGAGTTATCAATATTGCCGAGGTAAACGGCTTTAAGGCCGACTTTTCGGCCAGTCTGCATACGCTGATCATCTTTGCCGATGACGTGAAAGGAAGCGTTGCGTTTCTCGCCAATGTGCTTGCGCATGACGACTGCAACATCGCTACCATGTCGGTTTCCCGGAAAGGAAAGAACGATTTAGCATGTTTAGTGATAGAAATGGACTCCGGAGTGAAACCTGTAACATTGGCCTACGTTCGGAGTCTAAGTTGGGTTAAGGAAGTTATTTATATCCCGGATATTGACCGTTAACACGAAATGAAAAGAATCGTCCTTGTTTTTTTAGCTGCATTTTTTAGCGTAAGCTCTTTTGCTCAGATTGATACATTGAAGCAAGAAAGGCAAACACCGCCATCGATCAAGAAGTGGAACCTGAAAGAGTGCATCGACTATGCACTGGCTAACAACCTCACGGTTGAGCGGAGTGAACTCGGTGTTGGTAGTGCTGAGGTTGACTTTGATCAAGCACGTCTCTCCAGGTTGCCGAGCATTAATGGTGCGGCTTCTTATGGTTCAAGTTGGGGTCGTGGCCTTGATCCGGTAACAAACAGCTTTGCTGCTCAGCAGATTAACTCATCGAATCTATCAGCTAATGCATCATGGTTGCTTTTTAATGGTCTTCGTCAGCATAATACGGTTAATCAAACTCGTTCTTCGTTAGGTGCGAGCGAGCAGGATTTATTAAAAGCGAAGAATGATCTTATCCTGAATGTGGCCGCACTTTTTATTAACGTTGTCTTTAACAAGGAATTAGTCCAAAATGCTCGATTTCAACTGGCATCAAGCCAACAGCAATTGGAGCGTGCAAGAAAACAGGTGGAAGCAGGGTCTTTGCCCTTATCTGAGCAGCTTAATTTGGACGCTCAGGTTGCATCTAATGAAGTTACACTTGTACAGCAGGAAAACGCGTTAGCACTTTCTATTCTTCGTTTAAAGCAGGCTTTGCGCATTCCCGCCTCTGAAGCATTTGATGCCGAAGTGCCACAACTGGAACCTGAGGACTTGGTAATCGATCAATCTCGTGATGAAATTTTTTCCATCGCGAGACAGTCAATGCCGGAAGTGAAAGCAGCTCAACTTCGGATTCAAAGCACACGCTTTGCGTTGAAGGCGGCCAGAGGGAGTTTATTTCCAAGAATTACATTGAACGGCGCAATTAATACGAATTACTCAAGCGCGCAAAACGTCAGGTTCTACCCTGATGGAACGTTCTTCTTTGCACCCGATGCTGAGCCAGTAGCGTACCTAAATCAAGATCTTTCTCAGGGCATTTATACGCTTAACCGAGGGGGAGAATTTCGTGATTATGGCGCAATTGATCAATTTCAAGACAATATCTATAAGACGCTAGGAGTAAATTTGTCTATACCAATCTTCAATGGATACGCAACCCGGGCATCGATAAGACGGTCTTCCATTCAGCATCGTCTTGCTCAGATTACCGCTCAGGAAACAGAGCAAACATTGCGTCAAAGTGTTGAAACTGCCTATAACGACGCGCTCTCATCTTCAAAAACATATAATGCCTCGCTTCGCCAAGTAAAGGCGAGGGAAGAGGCTTACCGCATGATGGACCAGCGCCTCCAAGCGGGATCTGCAAACTCATTTGAGGTTCAGGTTTCTCAAAACAGTCTTTTTCAGGCTCAAACTGATCTGGCCAGGGCGAAGTACGACTTCATCTTTAAGAAGAAGGTGCTTGATTTCTATCAGGGAAAATCACTCGAATACTAATAACTTATCAACTAAAGATTTCAATGGCAACAACGCAAAAACGCAAATCGAACAAATTCATTTACTGGCTTATCGGAGTTTTGGGAATTCTGCTCCTGCTCGTCATCGTCGGAAAATCGCAGGGCTGGATCGGGAAACCCCAGGAACTGGAAGTAGAGCTGGCAAAAGTTAAGCGCACGACCATTGTGGAAAAGGTGAGCGCTTCCGGTACTGTGCAGCCGGTGATTGAAGTAAAGATTGCTCCGGAGGTGTCGGGTGAAATTCGCGAGTTGTTGATTGAGGAGGGTGACTCTGTTGGAAAGAATCAGATGCTGGTAAAGATCCGCCCTGATACCTGGTTATCGCAGTTGGATCGTGCGGAGGCATCGTTGAATCAGCAGAAGGCAAACGTGGTGTCGGCTGAAGCAGCGCTTTCGCGCGCAGATGCATCACTTACACGTGCCATGCAGGAATACAAGCGCCAGGAATCGCTTCATGATCAAAAGGTTATCTCCGAAGCCGATTGGCAACTTGCGCAGCAAAACAAATCGATTGCAGAGAACGACTACAAGTCAGCTAAGCAGTCGCTGGAGGCATCAAAATACGTTGTACGAAGCAGCGAGGCAACCGTACGCGAAGCGCGTGAAAATGTGCGGTTGACCAGCGTGGCCGCACCGATGCACGGCATTGTTTCCAAGCTGAGTGTGAAAAAAGGTGAGCGTGTGTTGGGAACTGCGCAAATGCAGGGTACCGAAATGCTTCGCATTGCCGATCTGAGTAAAATGGAAGTACGGGTAAATGTGAATGAAAACGATATTGTTCGCGTGCACCTGAACGACACTACGATGATTGATGTTGATGCGTATGCCAACGAAGGAAAGCAATTTAAAGGTGTTGTTACCAATATTGCGAACACGGCAAAAGACAAAACGTCAGCGGATGCGATTACTGAATTTGAGGTTCGGATTCTGATCCTCAATGATTCGTACAAAGACCTTGTTGCAAAAGGCAACCGCTATCCGTTCCGTCCGGGTATGACCGCCAGCGTGGAAATTCTTACGAACCGCAAAACGAATGTGATGTCGGTTCCTTTGTCGGCCGTAACTACGCGTAACCCGGAGGATGAGAAAAAGTCGGACAATGAGCAGAAAGGTCCTCCAGACAACAATAACAATCAACAAAGCAGCAACGGTCAGCAAAAGCCGGCCGAGAAGAAGAAGGATAAAGTAGTTGTTTTTGTGAACGAAGGCGGCAAAGCAAAAATGATTGAGGTTAAAACTGGTATCAGTGACTACGACAACATTGAAATCCTTTCGGGATTGAGCGACAGTTCACAGGTTGTGACCGGGCCGTTCCTGGTGGTGTCGAAGCGACTGAAAGACGGAGAACGTATCCGCGGAGAGGTTGAGAAAGACAAGAAGAAGGAAGAAAAGCCTGCGGAGAAGAAAGACTAATATCCGCGCAACAATACAAGAGCCCTTTCGATACGCTCGGAAGGGCTTTTTCTGTTTAGTAAGACGACCGATCGGGTGGAGGAATCAATGATTCAAGATTGAGCGGTGCTTTTTGACCGGTTTTACTGAAGTACGTATCAAGTACCAGCAGTGAGGTCAGGTCTTCCTCTTCCGTATTTTGAAAGTCTTCCACGTAACGGTGTGCTTCCCGAAGAATTTTAATGGCCTCTTGCGGATTATTGATGTAATACGTAAGCCGTTCCTCCAGATCGGAATAGTCGTCCTTAATTTCAACGTAATGCTTATTGCCGACCAGCGTGCCCTCCATAAACCACGTTTCGAATTTTGGCCTGGGCATCACCGCCAGCGAATTGGATGACATCACCCACTTTAAGTTGGTGGCTACATCGTTTCCCTCCAGGCAAAGAATGAACTTGTATTTCAGGTGTTCTTGGATGGTGAGAAACTCGCGAATCCATTGCGGATTCTTATTTCGATTGATCTGACCGAGGTTGCACATTGGGTGATTGAAATACATCTCAAAGAACCGGATGCGATGCTCGCGCTTCACCACGCCCCGGCCAACCAGCATGTTTTTTTTGTCTTCGAAATGAATTTCGTCTTTGATGAAATTGAAATGGCGAAGCTTGTCGAGGTTGAGGAGAATTGAGTTCTCGTTGTTACCATGAATCGGCCGGCTCTTCACTATGGTTGGTTCATCCGGGACTTTGGTAATATCCCCAAACAAGAAATTTGCGCGCAAAGACGGATCGAAATACCGGGTATACTCCTGTGTGTCGAAATAGTAGGCCTTTTGACGCTTCGGAAGTTTTAATTTGCCAATCGGGATTGCGGAAGAAGAAAGCGTTTTATCGGCTGAAAGCTTGTTGTAATAATGGACTCGCGCGGGAACCCGGAGCCTTGCGGAGTTACTAAGATTTTTAAGTGCTTTTAGTTTTTCGGGAAGTTTGGCCCTGAAGGTGGATGAAGGAATTAATTGCCACGCCAGAACCTTGATGTAGTACAACAGCTTGCTGTTCTTGTTCCGAATGTCGAGTCGTTTGAGAAAGGGCCGCATACTGATGGTACGAAGATAGCCGTTTGGCGGGAAATTGGAGACTGGTCTTTTTATTAATAATTTTAACAATAAACTTTTAAACATGGTACAGCACCCCTGGCATGAAGTCCGGATTGGCGATCAGGTCCCGCAACGCGTGAACGCGATTATTGAAATCCCGAAAGGCTCCCGTGCCAAATACGAGATCGACAAGGAAAGTGGGTTAATCAAGCTTGACCGCGTTATTTACGCCTCCATGTATTATCCGCTGAATTACGGATTTATTCCCCAAACGCTGGGCGAGGACAAAGACCCGCTCGACATTGTGGTGCTAACACAGGTTTCCGTGGTGCCGCGCTGCCTGATTCCGTCAAAAGTGATTGGTGTAATGCGCATGATCGACCGGGGCGAGGCTGACGATAAAATCATTGCCGTGGCCGAGCAGGATGCCAGTGTAAGCCATATCCGCGATGTGAGCGAACTGCCGGAATTCTTCCGCATTGAACTAAAGCACTTCTTCGAAAACTATAAAACGCTGGAGAACAAGAAGGTGGTTGTTGATGAGTTTCTGGGAGCCGCGCAGGCATACCCGATTATCGAGCGGAGCATTCAGTACTATAAAGAAACGTTTAAGAAGTAGGATCCGGTCGGGCAGGCTCGTGGCTTCTGCGAACACGCTGACGTAATCGTTACGTGTTATCCTGAAAGATTTTCTGCACAAACGCTGCGAGCTCCATCATCCAGGCAATCCCCACGTGAACAATCACCCCGCCCCAGATGCCCCGGGTTTCGTAGGCTACAACCCCTAGAATGTATCCGCCAAATATCGAGCTGATGGCTTCGCCCATCGGTTTGCCAAAGTGGAGGAAGCAGTACACGCACGCCATCGGTACAATGGCTCTCCGGCCGAGCACGGAAATCATCCCGATTACCAGAAATCCGCGAAAGAAGAACTCAATCGAAACAAAATTAAGGGCATAGGCAATCTCATAGCCCGCGACAGTTGCCCATTCCGGCACGTGCATTTGCAAGTGAGCCCGTGACGACTCATACATCGGATATTGATGCAGGAAGCTCGGCAGGAAGGAAGCAGCAACGATCAGCGGTAACATAATCGCCAGCATGGTAAAGTATGGCTTCACGTCAAATTTCTTCGGAGCCAAACCGTACAGATGTTTTTCTTCACGATCGTAAATCCGATACAGGATCAGGAAGGGAATCATCATGGTAAAGATGCCCAACAGGTTATTGAAGATCTTCGAAACCCAGCGATACATTCTGGGATGGAACAGTTCACTTGCGAGGTCGTCAATGAAAAAAGAGCAGCGGTCGAAACTCAGGAATGCGAGCGCCACCAGACTTTTAACCCAGAATTCAGGCGAGAAAAGAAACGACCGGTTTTTTGAGATCAAGGCATAGGCAAGGAGGGGAGTGACGTACGCGAATACGTTGGTCAGGAAATAGTACAGGAACTTGGTGAACCCTTCCTGATAGTCGAGAAAACTGTCTTCGAAATCAACCCGGTAATTGTAGTAAATGCAGCAGGTCAGGAACACCGCAACGAAGCCGTAGTATGCCACATTAAAATCTTCCGCGATGTGCTGCTTAAGAAATTGCCAGATTTTCTTCATGACCAGCCGGTTAGATGCTGGTATACTTTGTGAATCGGCAATCCCATCACATTAAAGTACGACCCGTTAATTTTTTCAATAGCAACCATGCCAATCCAGTCTTGTGCGCCATACGCACCCGCTTTGTCGAACGGCTTGTAATTATCTACGTAGAACTCAATTTCGGTCTGCGAAAGCGTTTTAAAGGTCACTTCTGTGGTATCGTCAAAACTGTCTTCTTTTTCTGCAGAAAGAATACACACTCCGGTCATCACAAGATGTGTCTTTCCGTTGAGTACATTCAGCATGCTGACCGCCTCGTTGCGATCCTGCGGCTTATTAAGAATATAATTGTTGATGATCACGACAGTATCGGCCGTCACCACCACTTGATCCTGAAGGTTGTTGCGGAAGAATTCGGCTTTTTTAACCGCAAGATATTTAGCTACCTGTTCAACCGGAAGGTCGTGCGGAAAAGCCTCATCCACGTCAGGTTTTTCAACGGAAAAATTGAATCCCGCTTCCCGCATTAAAAATTGTCTGCGGGGAGAACTAGATCCAAGAATAAGCGGGCGTGTAAAATTCATCTTCTTTGATTGAGGCAAACAGAAATCCACAAATAACCTTCGGGTAAAAATACGTGGATTTCTGCGGCATCGTGGCACCGCTGTGACAAACATTTTTCACATCATCAATCGATACCTCGTTGGTGATGATCGCGAGTTGGGCCTCGCGCTGGAGAACCCGTTTCAGGCAATCGGAGAAACTGCGGTCAAAGAAAATATTTTCCGATTTGCGCTGGTCTTTTCCCGGAATACCCAACGCCCTCTCAATGATAAAGTAGTGCATCACGGTCAGGTCGAGTTTCTTCACAACGTCCGGGAAATTCCACGTCATGGTAGCGAGGGCTTCCGGCTTCAGCCGGAGTTTGTAAGCGTTATCGTTAAACATTAACCCAAAGGCCCATGGTTTGCCGGCAATGATTTCGTTCAACGTGTCGGCATCTTCCACCGGCTTGATGGTAAAATCCTGCTCCAGTTTCTTCATGATTTGTTCTTCATCGAAATCGGGCAGATCTTTAATTAACCGGTGGGTAGGGAGGATACGCAAATCACCAGCCTCCGTATTCGTCAGGTACATCAGATGAAAGTTGTAGCCTTCTTTGCCGGTATGGTTGGGGTTTGCTTTGCGCTGCTGCTCCATATGAATCAGCGAACCTTCATACCGGTGGTGACCATCCGCGAGGATTACCTGCTTGTCGGACAGAACTTTGATAAATTTTTCAATGATGCCGGCATCGTGAATGACCGCGAGCACATCCCGCACACCCTGATAATCTTCTGCTTCATAAATCGGACTCTGAATGGCTTCATCCATATACTTCTCCAGTTCAAACGAAGCATCGGTATATAACCCATGGGTCGGACTCACATTCAACTCCGTTTTCTTGAGTAGTTCGATTCGATCGTTAACGGATTTAGGGATCGTGTTCTCATGACGCAGAATTACATCATCTTCCCACGCGTGTACACGGATGTTGCACACAAAGCCTTTGCGGCATAACTCTTTGGCAGACCCATACAGTGTAAAATACTGGTAGTACACGTAAATGGCGGGGAGTTTGTCCTGCTCGAGTACTCCGGTCGCCTTCCATTGATCGAGTAATGCCTGTGCGTGATTCGCGGCATCGGGACCCTGAGGCACAGAAAGGTGAATGCTGTTGTATGCATTTTGATACAGTGCCTTGCGTTGCTTTTCCGACACAACATCAAACAGGGGAGAGGTTAGGTCGTCAATCGCGGTTGAAAGATTCCGGTTGTAGCGCCAGGCGCGAAGGGGTTTAATTTCAGGCATTTTTCAATTTTCGAATTGCGAATTTAGAATTACGAACGGGCTGGAGCATTATTCGAAATTCTGAATCGGAATTATATTCTATTCTTTTTCCATTTGCTTACCGGAGCCTCAACGACATGGGCTGTAGTACTTGTACGGGTTGACGTTGCCAGGATATGGGCACTGAGTGCGGCTGCAATCTTTTCTTCGTCCGCATCCGGTTTCCCGGCCAATACCGCGGGGGTGAAATACTTGCCAACAAATCCGGTATCGAACTTTCCTGTGCGAAAAGCTTCGTGATGCATCACAAAGTTGCAGAAGCCCAGGGTAGTTTCCAGTCCGGTGATTTCATACTCATGGATCGCGCGGATTGTTTTTTCGATTGCCATTTCACGCGTTTCCGCATGGCAAATCAATTTGGCAATCATCGGATCGTAGTAGAACGGAATCTCCATTCCCTGTTCAAAGCCGTCATCCACGCGAATACCATTGCCCTGTGGACGCTTATACGTTTGCAACGTTCCGATGTCCGGAAGGAAGTTGTTGGAAGGGTCCTCTGCGTACACCCGTACTTCCACGGCATGTCCGTGAATTTTGAGGTCTTCCTGTTTGAAAGGAATCTTTTCGCCCTGCGCCACTTTAATCTGAAGTTTCACGAGGTCAATTCCGGTGATCATTTCCGTTACCGGATGTTCAACCTGCAGGCGGGTATTCATCTCCAGGAAATAGAAATTCAGATTTTCATCGAGGATAAACTCAACCGTTCCGGCACCATAGTATCCGCATGACTTAGCCACGTTGATGGCCGCTTCCCCCATGCGCTTGCGGATTTCAGGTGTTAAGACAGAAGAGGGTGCTTCTTCCACAACTTTCTGATGCCTGCGCTGAATGGAGCATTCGCGTTCAAAGAAATGAATTACGTTTCCGTGCTTATCGCCAAAAATTTGAAACTCAATATGTCGTGGTTTGGTAACGTATTTTTCAATGAATACCGAACCATCACCGAATGCCGAAGTCGCTTCGCTTACCGCGCGTTCCATTTGTTCCTGGAATTCACCTTCATTTTCCACGATGCGCATTCCTTTGCCGCCACCCCCTGCACTTGCCTTGATCAGGATTGGATAGCCGATATCCCTTGCAATTTTTTTTGCCTTGTTGATGTCATCAATGGGTTCCGAAGTACCGGGAACCAGGGGCACATTGAACTTCGCTACCGCTTCTTTTGCTGCCAGCTTGCTTCCCATGACCTCAATTGATTTGGCTGACGGGCCGATGAAGATCATTCCTGCATCCTCGATGGCTTGTGCGAAATCTTCGTTCTCAGATAAAAAGCCATAGCCCGGGTGGATCGCCTGCGCCCCGGTTTTACGGGCCGCGTCAATAATCTTGTCGATCCGGAGGTAAGATTCTGATGATGCCGGTGCCCCGATGAAAACCGCCTCATCGGCAAATCGCACATGCAACGCCTGGCGGTCGGCCTCGCTGTAAACGGCTACGGTTTTAATTCCCATTTCTTTTGCGCTGCGCATCACACGCAACGCGATTTCACCGCGATTGGCGACCAGTATCTTGTTGATTTGTGGCATAGGGACCGGGTAAAAGTGCAATGCTAATCAATTAAAACGGTTGCACGGCGATTGCAAATTCGGAAATTTCCGGTTTCCCGGAATATCCGGTTCAGGAAAGGAACACGCCAAAACCGGTCGGTGAAATGCGTGTGTTTTCCGCGCCAAATCCACCTCTTGAAACTCGCTTTTTTTGGTTATTTTTGCAGCAAATTTTACAACAGACTTTAATCAATTTTACCCATGGTAGACTTATTCGAGAAGCTTAAGATGGAGGCCGGCCCGCTGGCCAAATATTCACACCTGCCGGATGACTATTTCTTCTTCCCCAAACTGGAAGGCGAAATCGGTCCGCACATGATTTTTAACGGCAAAAAGGTGCTGAACTGGAGCTTAAATAACTACCTGGGTCTCGCGAACCACCCGGAAGTCCGCAAGGCGGACGCGGATGCGGCAGCGGAATTCGGACTGGGTTACCCGATGGGTGCCCGCATGATGTCCGGTAACTCCAAATACCACATTCAGCTTGAAAAAGAATTGGCTTCTTTCGTTAAGAAAGAGGATGCCATGCTGCTGAACTTCGGCTATCAGGGTGTTATCTCAATCATTGATGCCATTGTGAACCGCAAAGATGTGATTGTGTACGATGCGGAATCGCATGCATGTATCATCGACGGGGTTCGCTTGCACATGGGTAAGCGTTTTGTGTATGCCCACAACGATATGGACAGTCTCGAGAAGCAACTCGAGCGCGCGACCAAACTTGCAAACGAGACAGGTGGCGGCATCCTGGTGATTACCGAAGGCGTTTTCGGAATGTCGGGCAACATGGGCGACCTCAAAGGCGTGGTTGCATTGAAGAAGAAATATAACTTCCGCTTGTTCGTGGATGATGCGCACGGTTTTGGAACGATGGGACCAACCGGAGCGGGTGTTGGCGAAGAACTGGGTGTACAGGATCAGGTTGACTTGTACTTCTCAACGTTTGCAAAATCAATGGCTAGCATTGGTGCGTTCGTAGCCGGCGACAAAAACATCCTGAAATTCTTACGCTATACCATGCGTTCGCAGATTTATGCGAAGTCATTGCCGATGCCATTGGTGATCGGTGGTTTGAAGCGTTTGGAGTTGCTGAAAAAGCATCCTGAATTGCGCACCAACTTGCAGATGATCATGAAGGCGATTAAGTCGGGTCTGAAAGAAAGAGGCTTCGCGATCAACGAAACACAGACTCCTCCAACCCCTGTTTTATTCAAGGGCGGGGTAGGCGAGGCAGCCAATATGGCGATGGATTTACGGGAGAATTACGGCATTTTCTGCTCGGTGGTGATCTATCCGGTGGTGCCGAAAGACGTAATTATGTTCAGAATTATCCCTACGGCCGCCCACACGCTGGAAGACGTTGAACGGACGCTAAACGCGTTTTCTGCGCTAAAATCGAAGCTCGACAGCGGTTTTTACCTCAAGGAAGAGCTCGTTTCGGTGACAAAAGGGTAAAAAAAATGGGTTTCTGAGTTGATTTCTAAGGTTTTTATTTAAATTGGCGTACAGAAACAATTAACAATTTTAAACTTTTAGGAAAATGCAAAAATTTCAAGACCTCAAAAATCTCATCTCTTCACTGGAAGGTGATGCTGAAAAGTTCTATACTAAAGCTAACAGCGCAGCAGGAACTCGTCTGAGAAAAGGCATGCAGGAACTGAAAAACCTGGCTCAGGTTATCAGAGCAGAGGTTCAGGAACTTAAGAATAAAGAATAAGGATTTTCCAAAGATCTTAGAAAAGGATAGCTCAATGGGCTATCCTTTTTTGTTTTATTCAGGTTGAATATTCTTTACTGGTAATTATTCAATCAGCACTTCTTTTGCCAGTCCCATAGCATTAAAGCGGATAGCCAGCCGGGTGCTGTTTGCAGCATCGTACGCAGGACAGTCGGGGGAGGGCTTCAGGTAGTAATAATAGAACTTCTGATTCCTTCTGTAAAGCTCGTTCCGGTCGGGGCGACCCAGGAGTTCCACGATCTGCATTTCTTTTAGCGCCAGCAGTTTTTCCTTTTGAGACGCCAGCGATGTTGCCGCGGTTGCCCGATAGGTTCCACACGCGTTTCGGTCGCTCTTCCAGGCCTCTGTATCAAAGGAATTAAGCGTAGGCAGATCCCGGCCACATCCCGAAAAAAGTACCATCAGCAGAATCGTACCTGCGAAACTGAATCTTCTATAAAGTTTGTTGAACATGCTGTTGCTGTTTATGGATGGCCGCAAACCAAACGGCTGATATCACGAAGTAAACCACAGCCAGCGCATACAGCCAGGGTGAAAATCCGTACAAATTGGTTTCAAGAATAAGGAGTACCGGGAAAATGATAATCCGAAGCCATTCGGAAGCGTTTACCCAGCTTTTGTTTTCAAATAACACCCCGCAGTTCATCACCACCCAGGCGATTAATGACGCCAGAAAGAGATTCTCCCAGATGGTGAAGCGATCGGTTCCGTCCGGCAGCTTCTGACTGAACAGAAAGATCGAAGTCCCTGCCAGGCAAAGAAGGTACTGGAAGGATACGTACAGGTTTAATGACAAGGTTGAGCGGGTGTCATACTTTTTGTAGGTGGATTTGTCCACGTCCGGTGCTGCGCGATAGCCGCCCAGGTATTCGGGAAGCCAACCCGGTTTTTTGAAAAGGTATTTGATTTTATCTGACCACTTCGGAATGCGCTTCAGATCGTGGCTCATGTCGGCATAATGACTGAAATTAGCCCACACGGCATTCCAGCTATTGATGGGTTTCGTGATGCCGTAGGTTGGGCGCTCCTCTTCCGGTTGAAACGTTCCGAACATCTTGTCCCAGATAATCAGCGTGCCTGCATGATTCTTATCGATGTATTTTGGATTGCGGCCGTGGTGCACCCGGTGGTGGGATGGTGTATTGAAGATGTATTCGAACCAACCCATTTTGTTGATGAGTTCGGTGTGAATCCAGAACTGGTATAAGGTAATGTATGCTGAAACCAGGGTAAAGTGGATCGGGTCGAACCCGATGATGGCCAGCGGCAGACTGAAGGCAAATGTCCAGACAACCTGAAAGGAACTCTGACGCAGCGCTACGGAGAGGTTGTATTCTTCACTTTGATGATGCACTACGTGACCGCCCCAAAACAGATTGATCTCGTGGCTCATCCGGTGAGCCCAATAGTAGGCCATATCCGCTAACAGAAACAGACTGACCCAGTATATCCAGTTTACGGGTAGTGTAAACAGTGCAAAATGATCGTATACAAAAACATACACGCCAATCGCCAGCACACGCAGAAAGAGACCGGAAATCTGCTGTGTTATTCCGCAACTCAGATTGGCCACAGAATCATTCAATCGGTAAAGCTTTTGGTGCGACCAGCGCTCGATCAGGATTTCAACTCCCATGAGCAGAAAAAAGATCGGGATTGAGAGAACGATGGGGTTAAACTTCACGTGGTTTATTGTTTATTTGCACCTGCCTTGCCGGTAGGCAGGGGTAAAGTTAGTATATGATCTTAAAAGTTTTCAGGGCGGTATGGTTTCTTTCCCTGCTGGGAGTTTTTGCCAATCTCATGTATGTGTATGCCGGGTTGCCGGAGCAGGTAAGCGTTGCGGAAGAGGGGGGAGCTACAGCCTATGTCATGAACAAGGATGCCCTGTTTTACGCGGCCCTCGCGTTCATCGCCATCCTGAATGTATTGGTTTACCTGTTTTCCAAATCGCTCACGCCTGACGAAGGTTTCCGGGCGTGGCTGCACGGATTAGTAATCACCCTGAACATCTTCTTCGTGGTCGCCTTCAGTTTCATCGGGCTCTATAACAGTGCAGAGGTTTTTGATTTCGACAGAATCGGGCCCATTATCTATGGAAGTGTAATCCTCGTATGCGCGTGGGCCGTTGCATGGCCGCTTTACGCAATTGGCAGAAGGATTTTTGCTAAATAATTCATGTAGAAAAGATCATGTTATCAATTGTTAGTCAGATAATTAACCCTATCTACTTCAGATATTTTTGTAATTAAAGAAATGCCCCTAAACCTTGAAGCACCTTTAAAAAATGGCTTACTTCGAAGCGATTTGAATTTTTCCAAGACCCGGACGGCCAGCATGACTATCCGGGTCTTACCTATGAACATTTTTTAGACTGTAGTGCGACTCTATTTTTTTAACTGTTTTAACTCTTACAATCCTTAATTAACGATGGCGAAAGCAGAGAAGGCTCCGGCTTCCAATCAGTATGACGAATCCAGTATTAAATCCCTCGACTGGCGCGAACACATCCGCCTCCGGCCCGGGATGTATATCGGAAAGCTGGGCGACGGCTCGTCAAAAGACGATGGAATTTATGTGCTGGTAAAAGAGGTGGTCGATAACTGTATCGATGAGCACATGATGGGGTACGGTAAAACCATCGATATCAAAATCACCGATCAGAAAGTGGTAGTGCGCGACTACGGCCGCGGCATTCCGCTGGGTAAAGTGGTAGATGTGGTATCGAAGATTAACACCGGAGCCAAGTACGATTCAGGCGCCTTTCAGAAATCAGTCGGTTTGAACGGGGTAGGTACCAAGGCGGTGAATGCGCTGTCGAACTACTTCAAGGTTCAGGCGTTCCGCGATGGCCAGACCAAGCTGGCAGAATTCAAACGCGGCAAGCTTACCAACGATGCCAAACAAACCAAGAGCAGCGAACGTAACGGAACACTCGTTGAATTTGAGCCGGACGAGACCATGTTCAAGAACTACCATTTCATTCCGGAGTACCTGGATGATTTGATGTGGAATTACGCGTTTCTGAATGCCGGTTTAACAATCAACTATAATGGCCAGAAGTTCTTTTCGAAAGACGGACTGCTCGATCTGTTAAAGCAGAAAAGTAATGAGGAGGATCTTCGGTATCCGATCATCCATTTCAAAGGCGATGACATCGAAGTGGCCCTGACTCATGGCGGGCAGTATGGCGAAGAGTACTATTCATTTGTGAACGGTCAGAACACCACCCAGGGCGGAACACACCTCGCGGCTTTCCGCGAAGGCGTTGTAAAAGGTGTTCGTGATTTTTATAAGAAGGATTTTGATGCGTCCGACATCCGGGCGAGTATCCTGGCGGCTATTGCCGTGCGGATTCAGGAGCCGGTATTCGAATCGCAAACCAAAACCAAGCTGGGGTCAACCAATATGGCGCCCGATGGTATTTCGGTGCGTAGCTATGTAGGAGATTTCGTAGCGAAAGAGCTTGAAATTTATTTGCATAAAAATCCGACCACAGCCGATGCATTGTTAAAGCGTATCCTGCAGTCGGAGCGCGAGCGCAAGGAGATTGCCGGCATTAAGAAGCTGGCGAACGATCGGGCGAAGAAAGCCAACCTGCACAACCGCAAGTTGCGGGATTGCCGTTTCCATTTCGATGATGCAAAAGGAGAGAAGGGTGCAGAGTCGGTGATCTTTATAACAGAGGGTGATTCAGCTTCCGGATCCATCACCAAATCACGCGATGTAGAAACACAGGCGGTATTTAGTTTGCGCGGTAAGCCGTTAAACTGTTTTCAGCTCACCAAAAAGGTCGTGTACGAAAACGAGGAGTTCAACTTGCTGCAGCATGCGCTGAACATTGAGGACGGCATTGAGGGATTGCGCTACAACAAAGTGATTATTGCTACCGATGCCGATGTTGACGGTATGCACATTCGGTTGCTGTTGATGACGTTCTTTTTACAATTCTTTCCGGAATTGGTGAAGGCGGGCCATGTGTTCATTTTGGAAACACCGCTGTTCCGCGTCCGGAACAAGAAGGAGACTATTTACTGCTACAGCGATGATGAGCGCGTAAAAGCCATTGCAAAGCTGGGTACCAAACCTGAGATCACACGATTCAAAGGATTGGGAGAAATTTCTCCGGAGGAATTCGGAGAGTTCATTGGTGAGAACATTCGCCTTCAGCCCGTTATACTGGGCAAGGAAGGCCAGGTGGCGAAGCTGCTTGAGTTTTACATGGGTAAAAACACCCCTGATCGCCAGGAGTTTATTATCGAAAATCTCAAAATAGAAACTGACAAGGTTGAAGCGAAAGCCGGAGAGCTGGCAGTTGTGGAAGAACCTTAGTACGGAGTTTTTGAAAAAAACGCTTGATGGTTTTAACTGCAAACAGATTGTAACTCCGCATGTCCCCCTTTTTTGAAAAGGGGGATGAAGGGGGATTAGAAAAATGAGTCCGCTTCCGTACAACAAGAACCTGAAGACGTTTTCGCGTGAGTTGCGTAATCATTCGACATACGCAGAGGTATTGTTGTGGAATGAATTGAAAGCGGGGAAGTTGAGAGGATATAAGTTTAACAGGCAAAAGCCTCTTCTCAACTACATAGCCGATTTCTATTGTAAGAAATTGAACTTAGTTATTGAGGTGGACGGAATTACCCATACGTTCGAAGGCGCATACGAACGGGATATGAAACGACAAAAAGAATTGGAGGGCATTGGGCTGTCGTTTTTGAGGTTTGACGACCTGGATGTGAAAGAACGGATAGGTGAGGTGTTAAAGGTAATTGAGGGGTTTATCGATGAGTTTGAGAGAATCCATCCCCCTGGCCCCCTTCAAAGGGGGATTGGTGAGGGTCAACAACCGCACGCTCATGATAACAATGAGATTTTGACTACCGAGGTACGTCATGCAGATATTGAGAAATAGATAATAACAACCGATACTGAATACCAGCAACAAAAATGAGTAAGAAGAAAGTAGAAAGACCGGTTAAGAGGCAGAAGAATGAAAATGGCGATGTGGTTCACAGCGTAGCCATTGACGGTCTGTATGAAAACTGGTTCCTCGAATACGCATCCTATGTAATCCTCGAACGTGCTGTTCCGCGTATTGAAGACGGGTTTAAGCCCGTACAACGCAGGATCATGCACTCGCTGAAAGAGATGGATGACGGCCGGTTCAACAAAGTGGCCAACGTTATCGGAAATACGATGCAGTATCACCCGCATGGTGATGCATCCATCGGGGAAGCGATCGTTAACATTGGTCAGAAAGATCTTTTAATAGAAACCCAGGGTAACTGGGGTGATGTGCGTACAGGCGACAGTGCTGCTGCTCCTCGTTATATTGAGGCGCGGCTTTCGAAATTTGCACTGGATGTTGCATACAACGCGCAAACTACCGAATGGCAGCTGTCGTACGATGGCCGGAAGAAAGAGCCCGTTACACTGCCGGTAAAATTCCCGCTGTTGCTGGCGCAGGGGGTAGAAGGTATTGCGGTAGGTCTTTCCACGAAAATTCTTCCGCACAACTTTAATGAACTCATCAAGGCATCGATCGATGTGTTGAAAGGTAAGAAACCAAAGATCTATCCTGATTTCCCAACGGGTGGTATTGCCGATTTCTCGGAATACAATCAGGGCTTGCGTGGAGGTAAAATCAAGGTAAGAGCCAAGATCGACATCACCGATAAGAAGATGCTCACGATTCGTGAGATCCCGTTCTCAACCACCACAACATCGTTGATGGAATCGATCGTAAAGGCGAGCGAGAAAGGGCAGATCAAGGTGAAACAGGTGGTCGACAACACCGCCAAAGACGTAGAGATTCAAATTCACCTGCAGCCGGGCCAGTCGCCCGAAATTGCGCTGGACGCACTCTATGCCTTTACCGACTGCGAGATCAGTATCTCCCCGAACTCCTGCGTAATCGTTGAAGAGAAACCGCAGTTCTTACCCGTAGGTGAGATTCTGCGATGCAATACCGAACAAACGGTTCAACTGCTCAAGCAGGAGCTTGAAATCAGAAAGGCCGAGTTAATGGAGAAGATTTTGTTCTCTTCGCTCGAGAAAATTTTTATTGAGAATCGCATCTACCGCGACATTGAAGAAGCTGAAAGCTGGGAGGAGGTAATTACTACAATCGACAAAGGCCTTAAGCCGCATAAGAAGAAGTTTTATCGCGAGATTACCCGTGACGATATCATCCGCCTGACGGAGATCAAAATCAAACGTATTTCGCGCTACGACTCGTTCAAGGCTGACGAACTCATGCGCGATCTTGAAAAAGAACTCAAGGACACCCTTCATCACCTTAAGCATCTTACTGAGTATGCAATTTCGTATTATCAGGGCTTGCTCGATAAATACGGCAAGGGTCGCGAACGCAAAACCGAAATCAAGAGCTTCCAGTCGGTTACGGCTACGGAGGTTATCGCCATCAACCAGAAACTGTATGTGAACCGCAAAGACGGTTTCGCAGGCTATGGCCTGAAGCGTGATGAATACATCTGCGACTGCTCCGACCTGGACGACATTATCGCCATCCGCAGAGACGGAAAGGCATTTATCTCCAAAATCAAGGAGAAGGTGTTCATGGGCAAAGACATCCTCTACATCGGGGTGTGGAAGAAGGGTGACGACCGGATGGTCTACAACGTGATTTATTCCGATGGCAAGAGTGGCAAAGGCTTTGTGAAGCGTTTTGCGATGCCGGGTGTGATCCGGGATAAGGAATACGATCTCACACAGGGTCATCCAAATTCAATGATTCACTACGTTTCGGGCAATCCAAACGGTGAAGCGGAAGTGGTGGAGGTGAAGCTGTCGCAATCGAGCACGGCCCGTAAGAAAGTATTCGAGTTCGACTTCTCTGAGCTTGAGATAAAAGGAAGAGGATCAAGGGGTAACACACTTACAAAGTATCCAATACGTAAGGTGGATTTCCTGCAGGCCGGGACCTCTACGCTCAGCAAACTCGACTTGTGGTATGATGCTGACGGAGGACGACTGAATAAAGACAAGCGGGGTATCTATGTTGGCAAATTTGACGGAGATGATCAGTTGATCACGTTTATGCGCAACGGTTCGTACCGGATTTCCGGGTACGATCTAACCACCCGTTTCGATCCTGAAAAGACCCTGCTGGTTGAGAAGTTTAATCCGAAGAAGCCGATTTCGGCCGTGTACATTGATGGCGAAACGAAACAGTACATGGTGAAACGGTTCCTGATTGAGACCAGCACAGCCGATAAGGAATTCGGATTCATTTCTGAAAGCATTGGTTCGCGCCTCGTGGTGGTAACTACATCCGATACACCGGAAGTTGAGATAGACCTGGTAAAGGGTGCAAGCAAGGAGAAGGTGAAGGAAGTCGTTAACCTGGAAGATATCATTGATGTGAAAGGGTGGAAGGCACTTGGAAACAGGCTCAGTCAGCACAAGGTTACGGGTGTTAAACTCACCCAAGAACCGGAAGAAACCGGGCTTGAAGAAGGAGATGATGACAATGAGCTCATCGAGGCGACCGAAACCGGAAAGGGTTCTCAGTCGTCAAAAAAAAAAGAGCAGCAACCTCCGGTCAGCGAGGAAGGACAAGCAGCCCTCTTCGCGGAGCCGGAAAAGCCAAAGGGACAAGTCCAAAAAGCAGCCCGTCCAAAGCCAAAAGTCAAAGCCGAGCAGCAAGACCTCTTCGGAGCGGAAAAGCCAAAGCAGGAAAAACCAGTCCAAAAAGAAAAAAGTGAAAAAGTAATCGTGAAGCCTAAGGTTGATAAACCGAAACCCGGTGACACGGCCTTTGACGTTGGACAGACGATTGAGTTGGAGTTGTAAAGATTAATCCGAAAAAAATGTAGGGACGCAACATGCTGAGCTTGTCGAAGCATTGCGTCCCTTTGTTATTTGTTATGAATACCCCTTTTGTTATTTCATTATCGAGTTGGGGTTGTAAAGATTAATCTCACCTAACGAAGTCCGGTACGAAATTGTCGTGGTGTAACACCTTTCTTCTTAAGGAATACCCGGTTAAAATACGTCAGGCTGTCGAACCCAGTGGCATACGCTATTTCATTAATGGCCTTATCACTTTCCGTAAGCAGGCGGCAGGCTTTCCCGATACGAATGTCATTTACATAGTCTGAAAAGGTTTTCCCGGTGGCACGTTTGAAGAACTTACTGAACGCGCTGCGCGATAAATGAATCAGTGCGGCCGCCTGATCCAGACTGAGCGGCTCATCGGAATGCTTCTGAATGTACTGGCAAACTTTGTTCACCCGGCTTTCTGTCTCCTCTCCCTTAACGGGATGAAAGGAGGCTGACGAAAGCTTCTGGTGCCGGTGGGCGCTCAGGTGTTGAAGAATGTTGATCAGTGACGTGATCTTTTCAACACCCCGACGTGCCGGAAGTAATTCGAGTTCGGCCCGAACAGATTCTGCATCAGGAAAGAACAGCCCTCGCCCCGATGCAGCCAGCAGCGCTTCGATGGACTTAAATTCTACCAATCCGGAAAATCTGTTGATCAAGTCGTGCGGGAATTGAACCACTACAGCGGATACCGTTTTGTCTTGAAGGGGCTCACTCGTCCAGGTGTGCGGCAATTCCGATCCCAACAACACCAGATCACCCGATGTGTAACTCTCGTACGAATCGCCCACGAGGCGTTTGCCCTCGCCTTGTGTGATCAGCGTAAGCTCGTATTCGGGATGATAGTGCCATTTGAACTCAAAATATGGCACGTTAAACGCGTACGCCAGGAATGACTCAGCACCTTTCTTGCTCGCGATGTCTTCAAATTGAGCCTTCATTAGTACAATTTTAGCCTGTAGAGAACTGCCTGTAGCGTAACAGTGTCAATATAGTGCTATTAATTGACTTTTTTGTGTAAACAGCCGGGCGTCCGATCGTGTACTTTTGAACACTAACTAATTCGTATGGCGATACCCCTTTCTGTCCGCGAATGGCTCGATAAACCTTTTGAGCTTTCGCCCGAACAAATCGACTTCTACCAGAAGAACCGATTCATCAAACTCCGGCAGGTATTTAATCCGGAAACAATTGAGTATTTCAATAAAGCCATTTCCGACCGGGTGGCTAAAATGAATACCGTGAAAACGAAAGTGGATGAACGCGATACCTACGGAAAAGCGTTTCTTCAACTTTTCAACTTGTGGCGCGAAGATGAAGAGGTCAAACAATTTGTATTCAGTAAACGACTGGCGAAAATTGCGGCCGGCCTGATGCAGGTTGATGGTGTTCGATTGTATCACGATCAGGCCTTATTCAAAGAAGGTGGTGGCGGAATTACTCCGTGGCATGCCGATCAATACTACTGGCCATTACAAACCGATAAAACCGTTACCGCGTGGATTCCGTTGCAGGCTACTCCGCTTGAGATGGGTCCGCTCGAATTCAGTGCCGGCAGTCACCAGATTGTTGAGGGCCGCGAACTTGAAATTGGAGACGAAAGCGAGACCCTGATCCAGCAGCGTTTGCGGGTAACCGACTTTAAACATGTTATTGAAGCATTCGATATCGGGGAAGTGAGCTTTCATTCCGGCTGGGTGTTCCATCGCGCAGGTGCAAACACCACCGACAAAATGCGGAAAGTCATGACGGTAATTTACATGGACCGCGACATGCGATTGAAGCAGCCGGAAAATAAAAATCAGATTAACGACTGGAACACCTGGTGCCCGGGAGCAATTGTTGGTGAAGTGATTAATTCACCCATTAACCCGGTATTGTACTGATGAACGTCCGGTTCGCATGTTCCTTTTGGGGACAGGAGGGAACAACCCCAACTGTGTTTCTCGCGCGCGTAATCTCGGAAGGATTCGATGGTGTGGAGATCAACCCGCCTGAGGATAAAATATTTGTGGATGAATTTCAGTCGGCACTCGCCAGTGTTCGGTTGGCCAAACCCGACTTTCTATTCATTGCGCAACAGGTTTTAGGCCCTGCTGATGAATCGGTGGATGCTTATCTCACGCGGATGCGGTCGCGGCTCGAATACCTGGCCAGCCTGAAGCCTGACTTCATCAACAGCCATACTGGTAAAGATTATTTTTCGTTTGAAGATAATTGCCGGGCTATTGCGATAGCGGAAGATGTTGCGCGCCAATCCGGCATTCCGGTTTTTCATGAAACGCATCGCGGAAGATTTACCTTTCATTCCGCTTCGTTGTTGCCGTACCTGCAGAAGTACCCAAACCTGAAATTAACGGCCGACTTTTCACACTGGTGTGCCGTGTCGGAAACGTTGCTGCACGATCAGCATGAAATATTGAAACTCGTGTTCCCCCGCGTTCGGCATATCCATGCGCGGGTCGGATTCGAACATTCACCGCAGGTAAATGATCCGTTCGCACCGGAATGGAAGAATCATGTCGACACCTTTATTGGTTGGTGGAAAGAAATTCTGTCGGGTGAGGAGCAAAAGGAAATGCCGTTTATGACGATCACGCCCGAGTTCGGACCGGTCCCGTACATGCCTGTCATGCCATATTCACAAAAGCCGTTGGCCGATCAATGGCAGGTGAATATACAGATGAAGAATATGTTGTCGATGAAGCTAAAGTCTTAATTGCTCCCACATGAAAACTACTACGCGTGTCTTGTCAGGTTTGTTTTGTGTGATCACGTTTGCGTGTAGTCAGCCGGACAATGTTCAACCTCCCTTCGATAAGATCGAACCGCTGCAGGAAGTCTATCAACCGGTAACCCTGGCAGAAGTAAAACCGGAAGGATGGATCAAAAAGCAAATTCGTGAGAACCTCGATGGATTTGTCGGACGGTTAGATACGTTGGTGCCAAAACTTACCATGGAAGACAAAATCTATGGCGAAAATCGTTTGTCGGAAAAAGTAAAAAGCAAAGATGTAGGGGCGCTGGGTGAAGCAGGCGACTGGCAGGTGCAGTTCTTATGGTGGAACAGCGAAACCCAAAGCAACTGGCGTGATGGCTACATCCGCAGCGCGATCCTGTTACAGGATCAGGAGCATCTCGCAAAACTAAAATTGTATGTCGATTACATCCTCGCTACGCAGGATGAGGACGGCTACCTCGGAATTTACGACAAAGACCTTCGCTACAAGTTCGACAACGAGAACGGGGAACTCTGGGCAAAAGCAACCTTGCTGCGGGGACTTCTGGCGTGGTATGAATATTCAAACGATCAGAAAGTATTGTCAGCAATCGAACGTGCGATACAAAACGTGATGGATAACTATTCTGCGGGAACATCCCATCCGTTTTACTCGAAGCAACCCAATGTAGGTGGAACCTCGCATGGTTTGGCGATCACGGATGTGTTTGAGGCGCTTTACCGGATAACCGGAAAGCCTGCTTACCGCGATTATTGTCTGTTTCTGTATCAAGATTTTTCCGAACAGGAGTTGAATGAATCTGCACAATACAAAAAGCTTGTTAATGACACCTTGTTGTTGAGTACCCACGGAGTTCATGTGTACGAACACTTGCGCAGTGTTACGGCAGCGTATTATGCTTCCGGGAACCCGGAGTTGAAGCATGCGCTCGATCACTTTCTGGAAAAGATTGCGTTGGAAACAACAGCCTCCGGTGCCGGAGTAGGCGATGAATGGATTGGAGGAAGAAAAGCGGATGCCACGAAACGCGGCTATGAATATTGCTCCATGCACGAGCTCATGCACAGCTACGCGGAATTGGTGCGAAAAACGGGTGATCGCACATTCGCGGATAAAGCCGAGAAGATATTCCTGAACGCAGCGCAGGGCGCACGTCATCCGTCAGAAAGTTGTGTAGCCTACCTGAAGTCCGACAACTCGTATTACATGACGGGCGGATTGAATGGCGATACCTCCGATAAAAATCAAACGCGGTATTCGTATTCGCCCGTGCATCAGGAGGCAGCCGTGTGTTGTGTGCCGATGGCCGGAAGAATAGCTCCGTATTATGTGCAGTACATGTGGATGAAAAATGACCACGCCCTGGTGGCGTCACTGCTCGGGCCCAGTCGTGTGGAGACCACGATTGGGGGTAATAAGATTGTTGTAGAAGAGCAAACGAATTACCCGTTTGAAAACACGTTCCGTTTTGTGGTTACGGCTAGTGCAGCAGTCCAGTTAAGAATCCGCAAGCCGGAGTGGGCAACAAGCGTTAAGGTTTCCGCAGAACATACGGTGTCCGACGGATTTATCGTCATCGATAAAACGTGGAGCGGCACGGAAACCGTGGACGTGAGCTTTGATACCAATGTTCAGGTGCGCGATGACATCAACGGGGAGAAGTACTTTACGTGGGGCGCGCTTGTGCTGTCGATACCCATCGAAGGAGTGGAAGAGGAAACCAAGTCGTGGCCCGTTCCCGGATTTTATAACCTGAAGTATGCACCGAAGAAACTGGTAGTGTACGAATACACGCGCAACCCGGTGGCGATCGATGCCAGTACACTTACGTTTACCACTTCGCTCTATAATCCCGAAACAAAGATCACCGAGCCTGTGAAACTGGTGCCGATGGGCCAAACAATCTTACGCCAGGTGACTTTTAAACCTTCCGGCAAATGATGATCTTTTTCCATACCGTCATTCCGAGGGAACCTTCCGTCATTGCGAGAGAGCTTGGAACAAGCGACCGAAGCAATCTCGTCATTGCGCTTGCCTGCCGGCCAGGCAGGAGCAACGCGAAGCAATCTATTTTCAGGACCGTCATCCTGAGGGCGGCACGGCCGAAGGATCCCCTGTTCCGAAGCGATCTCTTCCGTTCCGTCATTGCGCTTGCCTGCCGACCAGGCAGGAGCGAAGCAATCTATTTTCAACGCCGTCATCCTGAGGGCGGCACGACCGAAGGATCCCCTGTTCAAAACCTCAATAACCTAACCCCTTATGAAAAAACTTCTCCTTCTCTTCTGTCTGATCACCGCCCTGGAATCCCAAGCCCAGGAAGTAATCTACCACGTGTTCCAGCGCAGCTTTTTCGACAGCAATGGCGATGGTCATGGCGACCTGAAAGGAATGGAACAAAAACTCGATTACCTGCAGGACCTTGGCGTCACATCCATTTTGCTGACACCCTTATATTACTCCGGTTTCTATCACAACTACTTCGCGATTGATTTCGAAAAGATCGATCCCGAATACGGAACCATGACGGAATACCTGAGCCTGGTGAAGGAAGTCCACAAGCGGAACATGAAAATCTACCAGGATGTAGAAATGCAATACGTAACGCAGGATCATGACTGGTATAAAGACTCGTTCAATAATCCGAAGTCGAAATACAGCACATATGTGTACTACCTCGACAGCCTGAACCAAAAGCCGTTCTTCTTTTACAACGTTCCCGAATTCACACTGTATGACGGGTCTAAACATAAGATTGCAGTCGTGAACATGAACAACCCGGACGTTCGGCAGTACACCTTCGATGTGTTGAACTTCTGGCTGGATCCAAATAAAGACGGCAAGTTTGACGATGGGGTAGACGGCTTCCGCTTCGACCACATGATGGACGACCTCGATAACTTCAAGAAAGTTTCGGACCTGTTCAGCACCTTCTGGACTCCAGTCGTCAAGGACTTAAAGAAAACCAATCCCGAAATCAAAATCATTGCCGAGCAGGCCAACTGGTTTTCACTTGGTCGCGAGTACTTCAGGGATGCCGAAGTCGATCGTGTGTTTGCCTTTTACCTGAGTTGGGCCATCGAGCGACTGGATAAAAAAGAACTGATAAAAGCAGCCGATAGCACGCTTACAAAAAATCCGGCCGGTAAAGAACAGATTGTGTTCATCGAAAATCACGATACGCGCAGGATAGCCTCCGTTGCAGGCATGACCACGGAGAAACTCAAGGCTGCCGCTACGTTAAACCTGTTGTTGGGCGGGGTTCCATTGATCTATTACGGTCAGGAGTTAGGCATGAAGGGCAAGCAGATGAAAGGCGCAACCGACGGAAACGATATCCCCGTACGGGAGGCATTCGAGTGGTATGCAAAAGCCGATGGCCCCGGCATGACGTTCTGGTACAAGAACACAGGCCCGTGGTGGGATAGTACTACCGTAAAACCAAACGACCGGATCTCCCTGGAAGAACAAAAGAACGATCCGCGCTCGCTGTACAATCACTACAAGAAGATGATCGCATTGAAGAAATCGAGCGAGGCATTGGCGAACGGTGAGTATCGGGGTGTTGAGAACGATCAGGACGATTTCTTCAGCTTTATCCGGTACACCAGCAACGAAACCGTTTTGGTGGTCGTTAGCCTGTCGGGCATTCCGGAACGGGTGAATATCAAGCTGGATGGCAGTCGCAAATGCAAATCCGCGGGGAGCTTGCTAAACAGAGAAACCCGTAAGCTTGATAACAACCGGTTCGCATTGGAGTTGCCTCCGTATGAAGTACAGGTCTTCAAACTCAACTGAGTACGCCCCCGTCATTGCGAGGGAGTAACTCGAAAGATTCGATAATCAGGTCTCCCACGACCGAAGCAATCTCTTGCCGTCATTGCGCTTGCCTGCCGTCCGGCAGTAGGTTGCCACTTTTGTCTTGCTGTCATCCTGAGGTCGCAAGACCGAAGGATCCCCCCATTCGAAGCCCCACGTCATTGCGAGGGAGGTACCCGGAGTAATCACTGGTCGGCCCTTATCCGACCGAAGCAATCTCGTCATTGCGCTTGCCTGCCGACTAGGCAGGAGGTCGGCACTTTGTCTTGCTGTCATCCTGAGGTCGCAAGACCGAAGGATCCGCTTGTTCGAAGCCCCACGTCATTGCGAGGGAGGTACCCGGAGTAATCACTGGTCGGCCCTTATCCGACCGAAGCAATCTCGTCATTGCGCTTGCCTGCCGATCAGGCAGGAGGTCGGCACTTTGTCTTGCTGTCATTCTGAAGGTCGGCACGACCGAAGAATCCCCCCATTCGAAGCCCCACGTCATTGCGAGGGAGGTACCCGGAGTAATCACTAGTCGGCCCTTATCCGACCGAAGCAATCTCATCAACCGAAGCCAAGCGTATGCCTCGCAACGACGTTTCGCACCCTCATCGCACGTAATACGTCCTCACCTCAAGCGTTTTTCCGTACGCCACCTTCTGATTGCTACTAACCGCATACGCCCGCACGTAGTACACCGTTTCGGGCTGAAGGTCTGGAATCGTAATACTGAATTTCTGCGTCTTCAGCTCGTTGTAGAATAATGTCTGAGCCGATTTAATTGCGGGGTCCTCTTCATTTGACAGACCGTAACACACGCCAAACTCATCAATTTTATTCCCACCTGTATTGAGGATGCGGCCGCTCACTTCAGCCGTGCTGCCATCCCATACAACAGTGTTGGTTTGAGCCTCAAAATCGTCTGAATCGCCACAGCCGGTTACGATCGCTGCAACGAAGAGAAATACAGGGAAGATACACGTTGTCGGTTAAACTTCTCCTTCAGCAACGCCAGTTTTCCTTTTTTCTGTAGCTATTCGAGATCGATACTTTTTATTCGTAGGTTCTTAACTGTACGTTTGTAGGAGGGGTTCGTTGCGCTCATCCATTCGAAATTTAATAGAAACTCTTGTTGCTCAGAAGCGCCAGAAGTACCCGGTAGACCTGGGAAAAACTTATTTTCCTCAGATGAGTTAATGAGGGTTGCGTTTGAAACAGAGCTAATGGTAACGGGATGGGATCCATCAGATAACACAACGGATTTATTTATTGTTAATCTAAAGTCTCCGGTTCCACCGATAGATGATCCATCGCGGTATTGAGGTAGAATGCTCACAGTGGTATTACTAATTTCGCCCAACTGCATTTCAAGTCCTTCGTTATAGTTCCCGCTCAATATGGGGTCAATGCCTGTTGCCGTATTAATAACAACTTCTCCATCTGTAATTTCATAAACACCTTTAAATTGATTTTTTGTGTTGAAAGAAATTGACTCGCCATAATTTGTTCCGGCCTCATTAATGGCATATGCGCGGGCGAAATATTTGGTACTGGCAAATAGCTCTGTAAGCGTAATTGTAAAACTTCCATTTTCGGAGTTGCTTGTTTTTTTGTTGTCGGCAGTAGTCGGATTATCAGTCAAGCTCCAACAAATTCCGCGTTCCGTAAATCCAGTACCAAGTACGCTGCCTTCTACTACTGCTTCGGTTCGAGAAAGTACAAAGGCAGATTCAGTCGTAATACTAAAGCTTGGGGTGGTAAATGAAAGTACGTTGCCATATCCTGTTCCGGATTTATTAGTGGCGTACGCGCGCGCGTAGTACGTTGTCCCGGAAACCAGAATCAGGTTACTTGTAAATTCCCCTGATCCAATGCCATCCGAACTTTTATCATCACCAATGGTTGGATTATCGGTTGTACTCCAACAAACCCCGCGAGCAGTAATTTCCGATCCTCCATCGGATGTTATGTTCCCGCCACTCTCAGCAGTTTCTAAGGAAATATTGGTGATTGGGAGTGTCGTTAATTTTGGAACTGTTCCGGATTCGTCTTCACTACATGTCAGCGTAAGAAATGAAACAGGAATCAATGAAATGTAAACCAATATTTTTCGCATAACAAAGATGTAAAAGGCGCGACTAAATTTATACAAAAATTTTGGGGAGAAAATGTTTCACCGCTTAAACTTCTCCTTTAGCAACGCCAGTTTTTCCTCCATGCTCATTTCCTTCTCCTTCGGCTTAAACTGCTTTGTATCACGTTTACCCGCATTACCGCCTTTCGCATTCGGCTTGCCTTTCGGGGCCGACTTCTTCTCAGCCGGTGGGGCCTGATCCGCAAACGGGTTACTCTTCATCGACAGTCCAATGCGCTTCCGCGGAACGTCAACTTCCACAACCGTTACGGTTACTTTCTGCGCTACTGTTACCGCCTCTTTCGGGTCCTTGATAAACTTGTCGCTCAGGTGGCTGATGTGCACAAGCCCGTCCTGGTGAACACCAATATCCACAAACGCTCCGAAGTTGGTCACGTTCGTAACAATGCCGGGCATCTTCATGCCGATCTTCAAATCCTCAATCGTGTTAACACCTTCCGTGAAGCTGAAAAATTCAAACACCTTCCGCGGGTCGCGGCCCGGCTTCTCAAGCTCCGATAAAATATCCGTCAGCGTTGGCAAACCCACTTTATCCGTTACATACTTCGTTAAATCGAGTTGCTTGCGAAGCTCCGCGCTCGTCATCAGGTCTTTTACCGAACAGCTTAAGTCTTTCGCCATCTGTTCAACAATCCGGTAGCTCTCCGGGTGAACCGCACTTGCGTCAAGCGGATTCTTCGCTTCGCGGATGCGTAAAAACCCCGCCGCCTGTTCAAACACCTTTTCACCCAGGCGCGCTACTTTCTTCAGCGACTCGCGATCTTTAAACGGTCCGTTTTGATTACGATACTCAACGATGTTCTTGGCCAGTGCCGGACTCAATCCCGACACGTAGGAGAGGAGCTCCTTGCTGGCCGTGTTCACTTCAACGCCCACCGAGTTCACACAGCTCACCACCACGTCATCCAGGCCCTGCTTCAGTTTGGTTTGTTCCACATCGTGCTGGTATTGACCTACACCAATCGACTTGGCATCAATCTTCACCAGTTCCGCAAGCGGATCAACAAGACGTCTTCCGATCGACACAGCACCCCGCACGGTTACATCCTTGTCGGGGAACTCATCGCGCGCCACTTCCGATGCGGAGTACACCGAAGCTCCGCTTTCATTCACCATCACGATTATTATTTTGTTCGACAGCCCGATAGCCTTCACGAACGTTTCCGTTTCGCGGCTTGCCGTTCCGTTTCCGATCGCAATCGCTTCAATCTCATACTTTTCGCACAGCGACTTAATCAACGCTGCAGCTTGTGTTGCCTGACGCTGCGGCTCATGCGGATAAATAACATCATGGTGCAGTAGTTTTCCCTGCCGGTCGAGGCACACAACCTTACACCCGCTCCGGAAACCCGGATCAAGCGCGAGCACAGTTTTTTGTCCGAGCGGTGCCGCCAGCAGCAGCTCCTTCAGGTTTGAAGCAAACACTTTAATCGCTTCTTCGTCTGCCTTCATTTTCGACTCCATGCGCACTTCGGTTTCGAGTGACGGCCGCAGCAACCGCTTATACGAATCTTTGATGGCCAGCTTCACCTGTTCCGCGGCAGCGTTGTCGTGCTTCACATACTGACGCTCCATTTTCGCAATCGCTTCTTCTTCAGGCGGGAAAATGTCGAGCGCGAGAATACCTTCCTTCTCACCCCTGCGCATGGCAAGCAACCGGTGCGAAGGCGTTTTGGCAATCGGTTCATTCCATTCGAAGTAGTCTTTAAACTTCTGGCCTTCCGCTTCTTTTCCCTTCATCACCTTCGAGGTCACTACGCCTTCCTTCCAGAACAGTTCGCGCACGTTTTTGCGCGTATCCGGATTCTCACTTACCCATTCGGCAATAATGTCGCGGGCGCCATCCAATGCAGCCTGTGCATCGGCCACATCTTTGCCTGCATCGATGAACGAAGCAGCAAATGCGTCCACGTCAAATTTTTCCTGGCCGAACAGTTTCTGTGCAAGCGGTTCCAGGCCACGTTCTTTGGCCACACTCGCGCGCGTTTTGCGTTTCGGTTTATAGGGCAGGTAAATATCTTCGAGTTCCGCCAGCGTTTGTGCCGCCACAATGGCCGACATCAGTTCAGGCGTAAGCTTACCCTGTTTTTCAACCGAGCTGATGATCGCTTCCCTGCGTTTGTCGAGTTCGCGCAGTTGTTCGATGCGGTCGCGGACGTTCGCAATCATCACCTCATCCATGCTGCCCGTCATCTCCTTGCGGTAGCGCGAGATAAACGGAATGGTGGCGCCTTCGGCCAGCAATTCGGCTACGGCATTAACGTACTTGAGGGGCTGTGCAAATTCTTTGGCGATTTGATCGGTCCAGCGCGCGAGATTCTCTTCCATAAAAACTAAAATAGCGTGCAAAAATAAGAGAAGGGATGATTTCTAGGTGGTTTTATGGAAATAAAATCAGGCTTAAAAAGCAGGGTTGACACAGGTTGACTTTTTGTTGTGATCTTCAGGCTTGCAGCCGGATCAGGAAGGAGTTATCTTGAGGAGACGATAGAGGGATATAGGACACATTGCGTCCT
The DNA here is from genome assembly GCA_016786495.1 of Cyclobacteriaceae bacterium. Lineage (GTDB taxonomy): Bacteria > Bacteroidota > Bacteroidia > Cytophagales > Cyclobacteriaceae > UBA2336. Next base: position 1,988 of record JAEUUJ010000014.1, on the reverse strand, counting down.
ATATCAAAACGTTAGCGCACATTTATTCATGAGACATATTCTGCTGATACTATTCATAATCCCATGTTTTGAATCAACCGCACAGGACGTAGTTGCATGGGGTGGTGAAAAGGCGACCTACCTAAAGGGACCAAAAATAAAAGAAGGGGACAGAATCAATTTACATCGCAAAGTGAAGGTCAACGACAAAGGACATCTGATTGTTAAATATGGTAGGTGGACATTCTCTCTTGAGTCGGGTATTTATGAGATGGATTCAGTGATTCGCGGACAACGACAAAGACGTGAGTTTATAGTGGATGACAGCATTTATGCCATTCTAAAAAATCGTGCACTATTGAATTGTCGAAAAGCGGGGATACAGTGCCTGGACGTAAATCAATATTTTAATTCTAACCATAAGCGTAAGGACAATACCATTGTTGCTAAGACCGACAGAGTAGCGTTGAAATGGGAGAACAAGGCTGAATACAAAGGATTCTACTATGTCGTATTCTCAACTATGTTTGATGAATTGATTCACTTAGAAGTGACTGACAAGAAGGAACTAGAATTCAACGTTCAGCCGTTTAAAAAAGAGAAGTTAGTGATGTACAAAGTGATTTCGGAGGATTGCATTGAGAGTGACATGATGACGATTCGAGTAGAATAAACGTTTGCCAACACAATGTTTGCGCAATGATTGGGTGACGTGTATGCTATAAGTTTCTATCTTCGTTCAACGTTTTGTTTCGTGGGAAAGTGAAGCGCTTCCAAGACCCGCCACTGCTTATAGCCAAACGTCAGCAGTCAGCTTAAAAGACGACAACAATGACAAAATACTTTATTCCTATATTGACTTTTATTCTATTCCTCTTTGGATTTTTGATTTTCTTCAGTTCAATACTCTATTGGGGAATTGGGACTTACACTGCCATATTGACTTTTTCGACACTGATAGGATTTATAGCCTTACTCGCAAAAAGGACTGCCGGCTTGACAGTAATGTTTTTTGTTTGCAGTGGTTGGTTGCTGAGGTATTTTGAACACGCTGGCTTTTTGACACTTTACGATAGCCAAAATTTAGGCAGATGGGTTATTGTAATGATTCCAATTTTATTATCAACTATTATTTTGACACTTACTTACAAGGCTCGTCAAGACATAAAAGAAAAGCCATTTAGCTTAAAATTTCCAACCTTGTTGATTATAGGAATTGCTGCAATCGGACTTCTGTCATTTGTAAGAAAACCACACACAAACGAATTTAATTGTTGGTATTACATTGACAACGATAAACAAGATTATAAAATAACTTTTGCAATTACACCTGACCACATTTTTGAAACTACCACAGACTCAAAGGAACTGAAAGAATTTGTCCTAAAATATGGAATCCGAGACGAATTTAGACCAGGGATTTATTGCCCGGAGACAAAAGTTCGAGTAGTAAAAAGGTTTAATAAAATCATAAGTGCAAAGATTTTAGGTTTTCGTAACTCGACAACAGACTACGAAGCAACCTTAGATGAACCATTTGAAATTGACGTTAATGAAATATATGGCGACAAAGGAATTTTGGAACCTCAATTTAGATTGGGTGACTGACAGAAAAGAAAGCCGAACCGCTAACAACACATTTGGCAGAAACATACGAATCGGTAACCGTTGAAACTATGGAAGATCTGTCAGCACAACTTTCACCCTGGAATCTGTACAAACGAATAGCATTTCGTTTCGCGTTTATTTTCTTCATGCTGTTTATCATTCTGCTCGACTGGTCGGTTAATCCGGTTTTCTCGTTCTTCTACTATGAGGGAAACCTTGCGCAGGCATTGGATGGGATCGTGGCGTGGTTAGGCAAGCACCTGTTTCAGATTTCCTACACCATCATATCACCGTATGACGCCCAGCATAACGACAGAACCTATGTTTATTTGCTTTACTTCGCTATGGCAGCGATGGCCGCAATCGGAACAATTCTCTGGAGTGTATTAGACAGGAAACGC
>JAEUUJ010000007.1 GCA_016786495.1 Cyclobacteriaceae bacterium | reverse complement strand
GGTAGCCGAGTTCTTATACGCCAACTCACGCTGCTCAAGCTCAACCTGCGCACCCACGCCCTGCGAACGCAGGTTTCGTTGACGCACCATGAGCAGCGAGTCATCGTTCAGTTTTGCGCGCGCTAAATCGATCGATACACGAGCCTCCTTTAACTTGTCGCTGTTGGCCTTGAGATCGGAGCGTGCAGCCGCCAGCTTCGCGTTCTCCACATTAAGCTGCGAAGACTCATTTCGAATAGTCATCAGCACATCTCCTTTGCGCACAAGTGACCCCTCCGAGACACGGACATCGCTGATTACCCCGTTTACGGTTGCGAACACCTGATATTGATTCCGGCTCTTGACAATCCCCGATGCGTAAACCGACTCCGAAATAGCCTCCAGTTGGGGGTGGGTGCTTTCCCGCTCGCGCTTGCACGAACCTGCAAGCAGCAGGATCAAAAACAGAATTTTATATCTCATAACGCGTCCAAAAAACATACTCACATGTTAATGAAATTTAGGCGAACCGCAAGACTAATATCGTAGCGAACATCACTGCAGCAAGTGATTTTGATCACTGAATCGCAGGTTTACGAAGCCGTATCAATCAAAAACCCCCAGCCTCTTGGTCAACCCCTCGAATCACCCGCCTGCCGATAACTCAGCAAGAATCAGGTTTCAGTGCCTGCAGGCCTATCCTAAGTTTGCTTCAGAAACACACCGAATTGTATGGAAACCAAAACCTTCATTCTCGTGCATGGTTCCTGGCACAGTGCCTGGAACTGGCACAAAGTAAAGCCTCTGCTGGAACAACGCGGGCATCGGGTTTACGCTATTGACTTGCCCGGCATGGGACGCGACAAAACCCCGGTTAACAACGTAACCCTTGACGTAGCTGTCAACTCGATTTGCTCACTGATCGATCAGATCGAAGGTCCGGTTATTCTGGTGGGTCACAGCAAAAACGGGATCATGATTTCGCAGGCCGCTGAATACCGCCATCACCGGATTGAAAAACTGGTTTACCTCGCTGCCTACCTTGTTCCGCACGGAAAAACCCAACGTGAATACTCCATGCAAGACACACAAGGCGTGCTTAAACCGTATGTCGACTTCCATCCGGAAACAAACAGCACAACGCTGCGCGCTGAAATTTACCGGGAAGGCCTTTACCACGACTGCCCGGAAGACATTGTTGAGCTTGCGAAAGTTTTGCTTGGACCGGAACCGTTTGGTACGGGCGTGACGCCTTTGAACGTGTCGGATGAAAATTTCGGGCGCGTTCCCCGCTACTACATTGAGTGCACGGAAGACCGGGCCGTTACGCCATTCATCCAGCAAAAAATGTATACAGAAACTCCTTGCCGGAAAGTGTATAAAATGAACACCAGCCACTCACCATTTTTCAGTCAGCCCCGCGAGCTTGTTGCCATCCTGCAGGACATTGCAAACGAAGAGCAACCTTAATCGCGAACACGTTATATTGTTAAGCCCGGTTTAAAGTCTGGCTTTTGTTTTTAAGACCGCTGCTTTCTTGCAATCTTCGGGGCCAAAACCTCCCGTATGTCCCAGGAAATCAAAATCGGTACCCCGCTCAAATCATCCGCCATAAAAGTCATGATGCTCGGTTCGGGCGAGCTGGGAAAAGAAGTTGTTATTGAATTCCAGCGGTATGGCGTAGAGGTAATTGCGGTTGACCGTTACGATCATGCGCCCGCCATGCAGGTTGCACACCGGTCGTACGCCATTTCCATGCTTGACGGGAAAGCGCTGCGAGCCTTGATTGAGAAAGAAAGACCCGATTACATCATTCCGGAGGTTGAAGCCATTGCAACGGATACGCTGGTTGAACTTGAGCGCGAGGGATTTCGCGTAATCCCATCAGCCAATGCAACACGGTTAACGATGAATCGCGAAGGTATTCGCACGCTTGCCGCGGAAACATTAAAACTCCAAACATCTCCATACAAATTTGCCGGAACCAAAACCGAATTTGATGCAGCTATCCAAGCAATCGGAATGCCTTGCGTGGTGAAGCCGATCATGAGTTCGTCCGGTAAAGGTCAAAGTGTTGTGAAGTCGGAGAAGGATATTGACTACGCGTGGCAGTACGCTCAGGAAGGCGGTCGCAGCGGTGGCGGCCGGGTGATCATTGAAGGGTTTATCGACTTCGATTACGAGATTACCTTGCTCACCATCCGTCATAAAAACGGCATTTCATTTTGTGAGCCCATCGGTCATCGCCAGGAACATGGCGACTACCAGGAATCATGGCAGCCGCATCCCATGTCGGAGAAAGCACTAAAACATGCGCAACAAATAGCAGCCAGCGTAGTAGATGCGTTGGGCGGCCACGGCATTTTTGGCGTTGAGTTTTTTGTGAAGGGCGATACGGTTTACTTCAGCGAATTGTCACCACGGCCCCACGACACGGGTATGGTTACGATGATCTCGCAAGACTTATCGGAATTTGCATTGCACGTTCGTGCGATCCTGGGCCTGCCGATCCCGAACATCGTTCAGCACGGACCCAGCGCCTCCAGCGTAATTCTTGTTAGAGGCAATTCGGATAAC
>JAEUUJ010000068.1 GCA_016786495.1 Cyclobacteriaceae bacterium | reverse complement strand
CCGGTGTCGTTAACCCGGCACAATTGTGTTATGCGCTTGTGCAGTTAACTGCTGGAATACCCATGACTTTACCCGCGCGCGAAGGAAACCTATTATGGTATAAAGATGCCATTATCTACGAACTGCACATTAAAGCTTTTGCCGACAGCGACCAGGATGGCATGGGCGACTTTAAAGGGTTGCTGAGCAAACTCGATTACCTGCAGGAACTTGGCGTAACGGCCATCTGGCTGCTGCCCTTCTACCCCTCGCCCTTAAAAGATGACGGCTATGATATTGCCGACTACTACACGATTAACCCTGCGTACGGTGAACTGGACGACTTGAAGGAACTGCTTACGCAGGCACACGCCCGCGGACTGAAAGTAATCACCGAACTTGTACTTAACCACACAAGCGATAAACACCCGTGGTTTCAGCGCGCCCGCAGGGCGCCTAAGGATTCGGACGAACGAAATTATTACGTGTGGACCGACGACCCCTCGCGCTACCCGGATGTGCGTATCATTTTCCAGGATTATGAAACTTCGAACTGGACGTGGGACCCCGTGGCCAAACAATATTACTGGCACCGCTTCTTCTCGCACCAGCCCGACCTGAACTACGATAACCCGAAGGTGCAGGAGGAAGTTTTTAAAATACTGGACTACTGGTGTTCGATGGGTGTTGACGGGTTTCGCCTGGATGCCGTGCCTTACCTGTTTGAACGTGAAGGAACGAACGGTGAGAACCTGCCGGAAACGCACGCCTTTTTGAAGAAGCTTCGCAAGCATGTTGACACACATTACCCGGGTACGCTGTTGCTGGCGGAAGCGAACATGTGGCCGGAGGATTCGGCTGCCTACTTCGGCCAGGGCGATGAGTGCCAGATGAATTATCATTTTCCGCTGATGCCGCGCATGTATATGGCGTTGCAGATGGAGGACCGCTACCCGATTATCGACATCTTCGATCAAACTCCGGAGATACCGGAGAACTGCCAGTGGGGAATTTTTCTGCGCAACCACGATGAGCTAACGCTTGAGATGGTAACGGACGAAGAACGGGATTACATGTACCGGGTTTATGTGAAGGATCCGAAGGCACGCATTAACCTGGGCATCCGCCACCGGCTGGCCCCGCTGATGGGGAACAACCGGAAGAAGATTGAATTGCTCAACTACCTGCTGTTTTCGTTGCCCGGCACTCCTTTTATATACTATGGCGATGAGATTGGCATGGGCGATAACTTTTACCTGGGCGACCGGGATGGCGTGCGCACGCCTATGCAGTGGGAATCGGGCCGGAACGCAGGTTTCTCGGATGCGAATCCGCAGCGCTTGTACCTGCCGGTAATCCAGGATATCGACTATCATTATGAATCGCTGAACGTGGAGTTGCAAAACCGCAACCCGTCATCGTTGCTATGGTGGATGAAGCGCATGATCGCGAAACGCAAGCAGTACAAGGCGTTCGCCCGTGGCGACATCAAGTTTATCGCATGCAAGAACTCGAAGGTGTTTGCCTTTACGCGCACGTATGAAGATCAGACGATGCTGGTGGTGGCGAACCTTTCGCGGTACGCACAACCCGCCATGCTTGAGCTTGAAAAATTTGGCGGACAAACGCTGGTGGAAGTATTCAGCAAAAACAAGTTTCCGATGATCCGTGAAGATCAAGCATACTTCTTATCGCTCGGGGCGCACGATTGCCAGTGGTTTCTGCTGGAAAGCAACGCGCAGGAAAACCATACGGATGAGTTACCGGAACTGGTTATTGAGGACTGGAGTGCGCTGCTGAACCGGCCAAATTGTGTACAACTTGAAAACATTATTCTTCCGCAGTACCTGGCAGGACGAAGATGGTTTGGCGGCAAGAGCCGGATGCTGGAAACGTTAAAGATTGTAAAGCACGGGTCGATCCCTACGGATGTTTCGGAGGTAACAATTCTGTTTATGGAAGTGAACTACCAGAACGGCTTACCGGAATTATACCAACTGCCGGTAGCCTTTACGAAAGACGAGGAAGCAACGCGCATTCGCGAGAATTTTCCGCAGGCGATGATTGCCCGAATTCGGGTGGGCGCAGAAGAAGGATTTTTGTATGACGCCATTTACGGCCAGCCTTTTCAATGTGCGATTATGGAGCATATGAAAACGAATGAACCGTTGCTTATTGCCTCTGGCGACCGCATTGAGTTTAGCGGAAAAGAATTGCTTCGCGAATATGAAGCGGGAAGCGAGAAGATCAAGCCGCGGGTGATGTCGGCCGAACAAAGCAATACATCGGTTGCGTATGGCAGCACGTTTTTTCTGAAACTTTTCCGCAAACTGGATTATGCGATTAACTCGGATGCGGAGATCTCGGCTTTTTTGACGGACGACAGTCCGTATGACCACATGCCTGCCTTTGTGGGAACGTTTCAGTGGAAATCGAACCACGACACAATTACGCTCGGCCTGATGCAAAAGATGGTGCCTAACAGTGGCGATGGCTGGAGTTACGTGCTGGACCGGCTTGATGAACTAACGGAGAAAATTCTCGCAAGCCCCGACATTCTCACGTTGCCGGATGATTTGCTGACGTACCGTGAGAGCAGTTATGATGGGGTGGTGAATCCGCTGTTGCATGAAATTTTCTCCGGCCCGCTCACCGAACAAATCAGGTTGCTGGGAATCCGTACGGCTGAACTTCACAAGGCACTTGCCGGCCGGGCCGACATACCTGCATTTACACCCGAACCGTATTCGCTGCACTACCAGCGGTCGTTATTCTCGGGCTTAAAGTCGCTGGTGCGAAGTGCATTCCAGAATCAATCGGAGAATCTTGAAAAACTGCCACCGGGCGTACGGCCGCTGGCGGAAGAAATATTAGCGCGTCAGCCCGAGATCCTGGAGCGCTTAAAAGAAATTTACCGCAACAAAATTGATGTGGTGAAGATCCGCATCCATGGCGACTACCATCTCGGCCAGGTGTTGTTTACCGGTAAAGATTTCTTCATTACTGACTTTGAAGGTGAACCTGCGAGAAGTTATACCGAACGCAGGCTGAAACGCTCGCCCCTGCGCGATGTGGCGGGTATGATCCGCTCGTTCCATTATGCCGCGTATGCGAGCTTGTTTCTCGACAACCAGATTCGCCCGGAAGATTACCCGAAACTGATACCGGTGATGGAGGCGTGGTATCATCACATCAGCCACGTGTTTATGACGGCATACAAACAGAACGTGCAAGGCACTCCGTTTATTCCGCGCACGGAGGAAGAACTCCACATTCTGATGACGACTTTCCTGCTGGAGAAAGCGATCTACGAATTAAACTACGAACTGAACAACCGGCCGGAGTGGGTGATTATTCCGTTAACGGGGATTAAGGCGATTTTGGATTCGTAGTTCGTTAGCAGTTAATGGTTATCCGTTAATCGTTATTGGTGATGCAAAACGAACGATTAACTATTAACGATTAACGAATGCCGGCTACCGGTTATAAAGACGCGAAAACGTAATCAATTGATCGGATATTGATTTTGGAACACGAGCCTTCATCTGCCACAGCCAGTTGTTTTGATTGGTGGATGGAATGTTCATGCGCGCTTTCTCATTCAGGTTAAGCAGGTCCTGCATCGGGATGATGACAATTCGTGCAACGGAGCCGTAGCCCAAACGAATTAACAGTTCGCTGATGTTTTTCTCGGTCACTTTCGCCGGGAAGAATGACGCCAGGCGTTTGCGGTGATGGGTTGAAATGTCTTTCCGATACCAGCCGCGTGTGGTGTTGTTATCGTGTGTGCCGGTGTACACAATAAAGTTTTCGGTAAAGTTATGGGCTGCGTAAATCGACTCGGTCATATCCTCATCAAAGGCGAACTGCAGAATCTTCATGCCGGGCAGGTTCAATTCATCGCGCAGCGTAAATACTTCCGGGTTGATTTCGCCCAGGTCTTCGGCCACGAAGGGTAACGATCCAAATTCTTTTTTAACAGCTTCAAAGAAATCTCTACCGGGGCCGGGTTGCCAGGTTCCGTTGCGGGCTGTGGTTTCTGTTGCGGAAACTTCCCAATAGTCGACAAACGCCCGGAAATGATCGAGCCGCACTTCATCGAACAACTCAAGATTTTTCCTGAGTCGTTTCAGCCACCACGCATAGCCGGTTTGTTTTAGCACCTGCCAGCGAAATACGGGCATGCCCCATAACTGGCCATTGCTGTTGAAGTAATCGGGCGGAACTCCGGCAATGCCTTGCAGCTTTCCGGCTTCATCGAGTGCGAACATTTCGCGGTTCGCCCACACATCAGCCGAATTATGGCTTACGTAAAACGGAATGTCGCCCAGCAGCGTGATGTTGCGATCGTTGCAATACTTGCGCAGGCCGGCCCACTGCTCGAAGAAGATGAATTGAATCCATTTAATTTTTTCGAGGGGGTTTGGGGTTTCATGTTTCGACAGGCTCAACATGACAGAAGGATTACTCTCCCCGCTCAAGTCAGGATTAACATGTTTCGACAGGCTCAACATGACAGAAGGATTACCCTCCCCGCTCACGTCAGGATTATCATGTTTCGACACGCTCAACATGACATCCTGGTTGCCGCCATCCACATCCGAAGAACGCGCACCCCAGTTTTTCCGATCGCGGATTTCCTCTGGCCATTCGTACCACGGAGCACCTTTATGTTTGATGCGGAAGTACTCGAACAGCGCAAAGTCGTCGAGCCAATAGGCTTCTGCCTGTTTAAACGTTTCGAACTTTTGCTGAAGGGAAACAAATTCGCCCGCATTGAAATTCTGCCAGGCCTGGTTCAACAATATTTCACGCAAGGCTTCTGCTTTGCGGTATTTGATTTTGCCGTTATTCCACAATTCGTACTTCTCTATCGCGGGTTCTACAAGCAAGCCCATGGAAACCAATTCCTCCGGACTAATCAGCAACGGGTTGCCGGCCATGCTGGAGTACGAACTATAGGGCGAATACGCTGAGTCGGCCGTGGTGATGTTCAGCGGCAGCAATTGCCAGATGCTTTGATTGCTTTCGAACAGGAAGTCGGCAAACGCGCGTGCTTCCGGGCCCATGTCACCGATACCAAACGCTGAAGGCAATGAAGCGATCGACATCAATACACCCGCTTTCCGCGACTTTTGTGTGTCTTCCAGCCGGACGATTGCGATGAAGAACTCGCTGAGCAATTCGCTCAGTAAAAGTTCACCGGCATGTTTTCCTTTTTTTCCGATCAGCAGGTTGCTGTAGTTGAGTGGAGCATGTGGCGGCACCATGATCCGGGTATCTTCCCAAACGGGTTGAAAGGATTCGTTCAGGTTCTGTATTCGGGCAAGGTTGAGCGGAACAACGGTGATGATCCAGGTTCCTTTGTACACCCGTGCAAACGCAAGGCAGTGGTTGCGGTATTTACCTTTAACCTCCAGAGGAATATATTGGCCGTCACGAAAAGCATTTTTGCATGCCGAACGAATCCTGAACAGTTTATGCATCAGCCAGAGCTTGATGCGGCTGTCGGCACGGTTGTCCCACAGTTCGCGCACCAGCGCAGGGGTTGACAGTGCTTTGCTTACGAAGTTCAGCCACTGGCTGCTTTCTTCGTAGTTCACTTGCCTGCGGTTGTCGGGGTCAACCAAGGTTAAGTCCCAATTGGTTGTGCCCTGATACGTATCGGGCACACCGGGGCAGGTGAATTTTAATGCAACCTGTGTGAGTGAGTTGATGATGCCGAAGCCGGAAACCTTCTGCTGGAAGTTTTCGAAGCTTTCCAGGAATTTGTGTTCGGGCTTTAGAATTTCCGTAACGAAACTGTTCACTGCGTTTTCATACTGCTGATCCGGGTCGGCCCAGTCGGAATAGCGTTTTGCTTCGCGGAAGGCTTTTGTGAAGTATTCATGAAGGCGGTTTATAAAATCGGCCTTCGACTCTGCCCGGTTTGACGGGGACGCTGGATATGATCCGATGAGTGTCTGATAGATGAAATATTCATCGTTGAGGTCGGGGGCGCCATTCTTTTTGTAGACCTGGTTCCATTCCATCCATTGCGTAACGAGCGCAATCCATTCTTCCGAAAGATCGGTGAGCACATTCAGTCGCATCCGCGCATCTTCCCCGCGTTTGGTATCGTGTGTTGCGGTGGCATTCATCGCGAGTGGCCAGTTTGCCTGACGATCGCGCATCGATTCATGAAACTCATCGGCATCCAATCCAAAGAAATCCGGTGAATCGCCCACCTCATTGTGAGCCAGAAACCTGTTGTACGTATACAAGAGTGTATCCTCCACTCCTTTCGCCATGAGCGGTCCGCTGAATTGCATGCAGCGCATATAAAACTCACGCGCGCTTCGGTTAAATTCTTCGTCACCCTGCTGCGGCCGGTTGATAAAAATATCTTCCAGCAGCCCAAGCGCATCGCTGAGTTCCGGTTTTTCATTCCGGCATTTTTTCAGGATGGCCTTTACCGCATCACGCTCTTCCTCCGGCAGGGGAAATGAATTTCCATAGAGTTTGTACACCGGACATTGCACCAGAAATTCGGCAATAGCGCCTTTCACCTGGTCCGCAGGAATCTCATGCACAATCAGATTTTTGTCGCGCAGAAATGCATACAGGTTTTGAAGTTCACCACCCATGTGGCCGTGCAGGATCATTGATTTCTTTTCGGTGATCTTTTGTCCGACTGGTTTGTGATCGCGGGTGAGTGTTTTGTAAAAACGGGAGAATTTATTTTCCGCGCGTTCGTGCGTGATCAGGTTGTTTACCCGAGCAAGGAACTCATACCCCGTTGCACCCTGGATGGGCCAGGGTTTTAATTTTTCGCCCGGCTCCAATATTTTCTCGACTACGATGTAGGTGTTGTCGCCACATAACGCGCGCAGTCTTTTTAAATACGTTTCCGGATCGTACAATCCATCGATGTGATCCACCCGAATACCTTTGAACAAACCTTCATCCACAAATTGTCTGATCAGTTTATGGTACAGGTTAAATACCTTATCCGACTGCATGTTCAGGCAGATCAGGGCGTTCACGGTGAAAAATCTGCGGTAGTTGATTGTATTCACCGTTTCCGTCCAGCTGCATAGCCGATACGCCTGCTCGTCGGCAATTGCCAGCAGCGTTTCCGGATTCGCATTGATGGCCGTAAGATTCTTTTCAATATAGCTGCGGGTTTCCAGTTCGTTCATCAGCGTTTTGAACTGCATCTTTAACTCATGCGCCCGAAGGGCGTATTGGACCGGATCGGTGACCGAATGCACGTCATCGAGTTGCACCAAAAACTGCCGCACGCTATCCATCGAACGCGCTTCTTCCGTGCTCAGCACGGTTTCATACGAACGCGTGTTGATCGGGTAAAACTGATCGGCATACTGAAAGCACAATCCATCTTCAACTGAAACAAGTTTCAACTCACCCTGCAAAACAATCTTCTCCAGCGAGTCGGCCAAAAAAGGAACCATCAACTGGTCGCGGAAGAAATCTGTTGACGCGGGTGTATCGAACACACCGGCATACAGCGAAAGACTTCCCTTTTCCAGCACATCCATCAGCCACAGATTAGTATGATGAAATGCCATGTGATTCGGAACGATGTCCTGAATCCAGCCGATACCCTCCTGCTGCAAGTCGAGAATCAGTTTGCGCAGTTCGTCAGCCGTTCCGATTTCGGGATTGATTTCATGGGGGTCGGTTACATCGTAGCCATGCATGCTTCCGGGCACGGCTTTAAAGACCGGTGACGCATAAATGGTTTTAACACCGAGTTGTTTTATATAGGGTATCTGCTCGCTCAGGTTACGAAGCGTGAACTCTTTGTTGAATTGAATGCGATAGGTTGAAACAGGATTATACATGCGTTAATAGTAAAAAGGATTCCGGAGCGAGCACGAGCCGGTTTGTTTGATTAAAATCGAGATCGTTAACACCACACCACTCCGATGCGGCCGAATTGAGCACGAGTTTCCAGGGCTTATCCAGAAGTGCGGATGAGACTGTTTGCAGTTGATTTGAAAAATTGAACACACACAGAACATGCTCTTCGGCATGCCAGCGATGCACCAGCATAACCTGTTGCGATTCGAACACATCCAGTTTCAGGTTTTCGCGGTCGGCACGCCCGATGGCGTTCAGCTTTTTTCGCAGCGCGATCAACTGCTGGTAATACCGGAACAGTGTTGCATGTTCTTCTTTCCTGAGGATACTCCACCCAAGCTTCGACTGCCGGAAGGTTTCTTCACGTTGCGGATCGGGAAATTCCCCTTCGATATGAAATGCCTTAAACTCGCGCTTCCTTCCCTCCCGTACTGCTTCCGCCAGTTCCTTGCCTTCATGACTTACGAAATACAGAAACGGATTTGTTTCTCCGTACTCTTCGCCCATGAACAGCAGTGGTAAAAACGAGCTCGTAAGTACCGCAGCGGCCAAAACCTTCTGCATCTCAAAATTCACAAGCACGGAAGTGCGTTCGCCCAGCATGCGGTTGCCCACGTGATCGTGATTTTGTGAAAACACCACAAACCGAAATGGCTCAATCATCGCAGTGTCTGTTCCAAATGTTTTGCTGCGGTGCGGTGAATACTGTCCGGTATAGACGTATCCATCCTGCCATGACTTGGCGAGATGAAGCAACCCGTTAAAGTCTTCGTAGTAACCTGTTTTAGGCTGACCGGCTGTTACCCGCAAGGCATGGTGAAATTCGTCTACCCATTGCGCATGCATGCCGTAGCCGTGTGCATCAACCGGATCAATAAATTTTCGGTCGTTCAGGTCGCACTCTACCATCAGGTAGTGCATGCGGTTAGTTTCCTGCATGAGTTCATCTACGCGTTCGCGCAATTCGCGCAGCCAGTGTTTCGGACTAAAGTCTTTGATGGCATGTACGGCATCGAGCCGCAGGGCATCGATGTGAAAATCGCGGAGCCACATGAGGGCGTTTTCCAGAAAATACCGGCGAACCGCATCGCAGTGTGCATCGTCAAAATTCACCGCCTGTCCCCAGGGCGTTTTATATTTATCGGTAAAGTATGGACCGAACGCAGGAAGTATATTTCCTTCCGGCCCGAGGTGATTGTAGACTACATCCAGGATAACCGCAATGCCATGGGCATGACAGGCGTCAACCAATTTTTGTAAACCGAGCGGACCGCCATAGGAATGTTGCACGGCAAAAGGAAAAACTCCGTCATAACCCCAATTGCGCGTTCCGGAGAATTGCGCGACCGGCATAATCTCAATGGCTGTAATTCCGAGGTCGTTCAGGTAAGGAAGCTTCTCAATGATGCCTTCAAACGTACCGGCTGCGCTAAATGTGCCGGTATGTAATTCATAGATAATGTAGTCGCGTTGCGGAAGGTTGATCCACTCGTGATCCGTCCAGTGAAATGCGCCCGGATTAAAAACTTCTGATGGCCCGCTGACGCCTTGCGGCTGATGAAGTGAAGCCGGATCGGGAAATTGTTCACCGTTTAATTCAAGGTAGTATGAGTCGCCCAGTACAATAGCCGGTGTGATGCAACTCCAGTAACCATCATCACGCGCGATCAACTTCAGCTGTTTCTTCTTATCGACCAGCCACACGTTTACCGTTTTCGCTTCAGGCGCCCACACCAATACTTCTGCTTCACCGCGCGCGGAAAAATTCACGCCCAACGACTTCCGGTTCACGCGTAACGTTGTCATGTCACCATACCGTATTTTAGTACCATCAGGGAACGACCCTCCGCGGTTACGTTTGTCTCGGGATCAAACGTTTGACCGTTGTTCGCCTCCGTTGCCGTATTGAGAACAATTGTCCATTGCTTGCCATACTTTGCGGGCGGCAATTTGAAGTCGAGTGGTTCATGGTGTGCGTTGAAGATCATGTAGAATGAATCGTCAATTACAGCGGAGCCATCGGCATGAACGGTATGAATTCCTTTTCCATTGAGGTACACGCCCATCGACTTGGCGAATGAATGCTGCCAGTGATCGTCTGTCATTTCAGATCCTTCCGGAAGAAACCAGGCGATGTCTTCGAGCCCGCGGCCGGTAACGGCCATACCCTGAAACCATTTTCTGCGACAGAACACGGGATGCGCCTTGCGCAGGCCGATCACTTGTTGCGTGAACGCGAGTAATTCCGGATCGTTATTTTTCCAATCGAGCCAGGAGGTTTCGTTGTCCTGGCAATATGCATTGTTGTTTCCGTGTTGCGTGCGGCCAAATTCATCGCCTGCAACAAGCATCGGGATGCCCTGCGATAAAAACATGGTAGCCAGAAAATTCCGGATTTGTTTTTTACGCAACGCACGTATGGATGCGTCATCCGTTTCGCCCTCTGCTCCACAGTTCCACGATCGGTTATGGCTTTCACCATCTTTGTTGTCTTCCCCGTTAGCATCGTTGTGCTTCTCGTTGTACGATACAAGATCGTTGAGCGTGAAGCCATCGTGGGCAGTAATGAAGTTGATACTTGCAGACGGTTTGCGGTTATCTCCTGCATACAAATCCGGACTGCCCGTAAACCGCAGGGCAAATTCCGCCAGCATGCTGTCGGCACCACGCCAGTAATCGCGTACGCAATCACGATACTTGCCATTCCACTCGCCCCATCCCGGAGGAAAATTTCCAACCTGGTAGCCGCCCTCACCGATGTCCCACGGTTCGGCAATTAGCTTGACCTGCGAGATGATGGGGTCTTGATGAATGATGTCGAAAAAAGAACCGAGGCGATCCACTTCGTGCAGTTCGCGCGCAAGCGTAGAGGCCAGATCGAATCGGAAACCGTCTACGTGCATCTGAACAACCCAGTAGCGCAGGCTATCCATGATGAGCCGGAGCACGCTCGGCAGATTGGCATTTAATGTATTGCCGGTGCCGGTGTAGTCGTTGTAATACCGCTTGTCGTCCATCAACCGGTAATACGAAGCGTTGTCGATTCCTTTGAACGATAATGTGGGGCCAAGTTCATTTCCTTCAGCCGTGTGGTTGTACACTACGTCCAGAATTACTTCGATGCCGGCTGCGTGCAGTGCCTTTACCATTTCTTTAAACTCCTGAACCTGCTCACCGCGCACGCCGGTACTGGAGTACCGCGAATCGGGCGCAAAGAAACCGATGCTGTTATAGCCCCAGTAGTTATCAAGTCCTTTTTCGATAAGATGCCTGTCGGACACGAAGTAGTGTACCGGCATGAGTTCCAGGGCAGTAATGCCGAGCGACTTCAGGTAGCCGATTGTTTTAGGATGAGCTATGCCTGCATACGTACCCCGGATGTTATCCGGAACTCCATCGAGTTGTTTTGTGAGCCCTTTTACGTGCGCCTCGTAGATAATGGTGTGATGGTATGCAACTTTCGGAGACTGATCGTTTCCCCAGTCGAACGATTCATCGATCACAACCGATTTTGGAACAAACGGCGCACTGTCGGTTTCACTGAAACTAAGATCCTTCTCTTCATGATTCAGCTCGTATCCAAACAATGAGTCGTCCCAAGTGATCACGCCTGCCACTGCCTTCGCATACGGGTCAATTAACAGTTTATTGGGGTTGAAGCGATGGCCATTTTGTGGTTCATACGGGCCACTCACACGAAAACCGTAGAGTTGCCCGGGCTTCAAATCGGGAATGTAAATGTGCCAGATCTCGTGCGACCGCTCAGTAAACTTAATCCGATGAATTTCTTTCTTTCCTTTTTCGGCATCGAACAAGCAAAGTTCAACACCGGTTGCATTTTCCGCGTACAGCGCAAAGTTCACACCTTTTTTATCCCAGGTTGCGCCCAGGGGATACGGATTTCCCGGATATATTTTCATGCTTAGTGGCTTACAAAAAGTTCTTGTCTGATTTCAGCGCTCTGACGCTCGGCCCAGACCGGAACCTGCGGATGCTGGCGCTCGTATTCATTTTGTTTGACGGCTTCTGTGAGATCGGCTTGTGCCGATGCAGACTTCACACGGATTACAAAGTCGCTCATCACATTCATATAATTGATAAATGCTTCGTACGGTGACGGGTAATGACTGAAGTATGCATGCACATCGCCATCGTTTAATTTTTTGGTGCACATGTAATAGAAATGATCGCTGGTTTGTAACGCACGCCAGGCGGCAATCAACGAAGTGTTAGCGGTCCGTTTCACGGGATTCTCAAGCGACTTCACCATGTCGAAGGCATCGCGCTGCATATCGTTGCCGAGCCAGGCACTAAGATCTTTGCGTTCATCGGCCCACGAGATGGGCTGCTCAATACTTAACGCCTGGCCGGATGTAACGTGATCAATCACTTCAGCTGGTGTCGACAGGGTAAATTTCTTATCGTTCACCACGCGCGTAAGCATGCTGGTTAAAAAGTCAAAGATGCCGGTAGCTTGCTTGTGATGTTCGCCTAAGGTTTCGTAGTCCATCCCGAGAATAACCACCGGCTCAGAATCCGGTATATGGTTCAGCCAGTTAACATATCGTTCGGCAGAGAGCGTAGTATTTCCCTGCCGGTACCGGAAGGCTATGTCATCGCTCAGGCTATTATTACGAAGCAGAAGTTTGAAGGCAGCGTTATCCGGATGTTGATATAACTGAAATGGACTGCGGCCTTCCAATACCCGGTCTACGCCGTCGGTAATCATACCTTTAAAACCCATCTGTGCTACCTGCGTTCCGATGGTGTTGCTATAAATCAGTTCAGTATTGCGAAATACGCTGGGGCGTACGCCAAAATGCCGATAAATGTTTTCAGCATGCTCAAACACCTGGATTTGAAACTCATCGGCAGAAATCAGTGACGCCAGCGAGTGGTGGTTGGTTTCGGATAGAAATTCAACGTTGCCGGTGTTTGCCAACTCCTGAAAACTCCGGAGTACTTCCGGAACATAGTGCTCGAACTGAGCAAGGGCTACTCCTGAAATAGAAAAGCAAACCTTTATCTCCGGATGCTTTTCAATCAGCTGGAGCAACAGACGGTTTGCAGGCAGGTAACAATCGGTTGCTACACGCTGAACGATTTCCGCGTTAAGCGCATGGTCGAAATACTCGGGATGACTTCCGATGGAGAAAAAATTAATCTTGTTAAGCCTGGCAGGCTGGTGTACCTGAAAATACAATACCAGGCGCTGGCTGGAATTAGTTTGGGTGGATGTTAGTTGCAAGTTCATAATACAAAGTATTTAGGCGTTGGGCTGCTTTCTCCCAGGTAATCAAATCAATTGCTTTGCCCGCGTTGCGTTTCAACTCACGCGACAAACTACCGTACCGGAGCACACTGCAAATAGCCTGCGACAATGCATCTGTATCCCAGAAATCTACCTTCAAGGCATGGTGCATCACTTCCGAAACACCCGATTGATTGGAGATAATGATGGGAACATTACGCTGCACGGCCTCTAAAGGGGTAATTCCGAACGGCTCGGATACCGAGGGCATTACGTACACGCTGGTGGCAGCCAATACCTGGTCAATTTCATCCCGCTTAAGAAAGCCCGTAAAATGGAAACGCGATGACAATTTCATGCGCGCAACTTTTTCAATTATCTGTGGCAGAAAATCCCCACTGCCGGCCATCACAAAATGGACTTCGGGGAAGAGGGTAAGAACCTTCGCTGCAGCCTCTACAAAGTACTCGGGCCCTTTTTGGTAGGTAATGCGCCCGAGAAATGTTACAACATGCGAGCCCAGCATCTGTTTGATATCGGATGATGTACGTTCTTCCGCAATCACCCCGTTGTGAACCACCTCAATTTTATCGGATGCAATGCCGTAGCGCTCCATCAGGATTTGTTTTGTCCACTGACTTACCGCTACAATTCTGTCGGCTTCGTCAAGGCCTTCACGTTCAATGGTATAAACCATTTCGCTGCCTTGCTTGCCGGCACGGTCGAATTCCGTTGCGTGTACATGAACGATCATCGGCTTGCCGCTTAATCGTTTGGCAGCAATAGCGGCCGGGTACGTCATCCAGTCGTGGGCATGGATCACATCGAATTCTTCCGTTATCGCGATTTCAGAGGCCACCTGCGCATAGCGAAAAACTTCTTCGATCAGTTGCGGACCATAGCCCCCCTTAAAGTCGTATAAACTACCTGTTTCAGAATGCGTTGTAAAAGATTGTCTTTCCTGTACGGGTTCCGCTACCGTAATCGAATGGTTCCAGTGTTCCAGCGTGTACACCGGCTCTTGCAGGTGTACCATGTTGTACGCAGAAAGTGTCGACGGAACTTCGAGGGTTGTAAAGCAACCTTCACGGGTAAAATGTTTGAAGCGTGTAAAATGCTGATCGGCGGTATCCGTTGAGATAATCTGACGAATCCCAATATGCGAAGCGCTTACAAGGCGGCTTCCGTTGTCGGGTTCGTTCCCCATCAATTTCGGTACAACAAACAACACGTCAATGTTCTCTTGTACGAGGGCACGCGTGAGCCCGTAGCAAGCGGTTCCCAAACCTCCCGATATCTGAGGAGGAAATTCCCATCCAAACATCAGTACTTTCATACAAACGGGACAGAATCGTTACACATAAAACTTCTCTTAACAGAAACAGACATTGAAGACCGGGTTACGGTTTCACACATTACGATTTTCATGCCATGCATCGCTGGCCAGTGTTTTGTTGAAGGTGCAGTAACCAAATTGGATAGACGAATGATTTTACGGGACGGACTACAGATAAGCTTATGGCAGGAAACCGCCATTACCAAAGAACTTCACGCATCTACGTCCGAGGCTAAAGCCGATGTAATCATCGTGGGTGCAGGAATAACAGGCATGACGACCGCATTACTGCTGCAGAAATCCGGCAAACGATGCTTGATCTTCGAAGCGGAAAATATGGGGTACGGAACTACCGGTGGTACAACCGCTCACCTCAATACGTTGCTCGATACCCCGTATACAACGATCATTAAAAACTTTGGAGAGGACAATGCCCGGTTAGTAGCACAAGGTGCCGACCAGGCGATCGCCCATATCCGGGAAAATACGGAGCAATACCAAATTTCTTGCGGCTTTGAGAATTGCCACGCCTACCTGTATGCACAAGATGATCAGCAGGCTCAAGAACTCAGAGACATCGTTGACGCGTGCAGAAAGGTTAATCTTCCCGTGGAAGCCGCGACCACCATTCCGGTTCCCGTTCCGTTTGTTGACGCCATGCGTGTCGACGGCCAGGCGAAGTTTCATCCATTGCGTTATCTGGAAGGACTGGCGCAAGAGTTCATCCGGCTGGGAGGCGTTATGATGGAACACACCCGCGTAACGGGTGTAAAAGACGAAGATCATGTTGTATACGTTGAAGCAGCGGGACGAACATTTTCATGCGACCAACTTATCTATGCCACGCACGTTCCGCCCGGCATCAACCTGATTCACCTTCGGTATATTTCGTGGCGAAGCTATGCGATGGCGGTAACCCTCGCGGACGAGAAGTATCCCGGGCACCTTTCGTACGACATGTATGATCCGTATCACTACTACCGCACACAGGACATTGACGGTGTCAAATACCTCATCGTGGGTGGGGAAGATCATAAAACAGGAGAAGAAATAAACACGGAAGCCCAGTTCAACACGCTTGAGGCGCACATCCGTAAACACTTCAACGTAGAAGAAATAACGCACCGGTGGTCATCGCAGTACTACGATTCAACCGATGGACTTCCGTACATTGGCGTACTTCCCGGAAATTCGGAACGCATCCTGGTGGCCACCGGTTTTGGCGGAAACGGGATGACGTACGGCACACTTTCGGCCTTCGTTCTGAGAAGCATCCTGCGTAACGAGGAAAATCCGTTGATCAAACTCTTCTCCCCTTCACGCATCAAGCCTGTCGCCGGGTTTAAAAACTTCATGGAGCATAACACGGACGTACTGAAAGAAGTTTTTAGTAAATTTTTCTCTTCGGATGCTGACAAGGGCTTTGCGGACATCGCCCCTACCGAAGGAAAGGTGATCGATGTTGACGGTCGTAAAATCGGAGTTCACAAAGATGCGTTCGGTTCAATCCATGCCGTGCATGCTGCCTGTACGCATATGGGTTGCACCGTTGCCTGGAACCAGACCGAACAGTCGTGGGACTGCCCGTGCCACGGGGCGCGGTATTCAACCGATGGGAAAGTATTAAATGGTCCCGCAGATCGCGACCTGGAATACATCAACACGGAACTGCTGGCAGAGAATCAATCAAACTAAAAATTCGAGCACGCCTTTGCGTGCCCAAAGTGAAACCTCGGTTTGTTTTTTCTGCTCAAGCAGCTGGTCATCGGCATGAAGCAGCTTGCCGTTCCATTTTACCTTAACGGATGATGCCCGCACAGATGTTCCGAAAAAGACTTCATCTTTCCCTTTCTCCATCCGGTTCTTCACATAGTTTGCCAGCGCTTCACGTTCTTCCACCGGCACCAGTACAACATCCAGCAGACCATCATCCACACGTGCCATCGGGGCGAGGTTCAGGTTCGGGCCAATGGATTGAACATTCATGATCTCCACCATCAGGTATTGCCCAAATTGCTGCTGGCCGTCAATAATCAATTCACAATCGCGGCCCTTATAATCGAGAATAATGTCGTGCAGGGTTTTCAGCGCGAGTGCCAGTTCTTCCTCCGGATCTTCCGGAACATTTTCCATCGCCTTCATTTTCTTAATGAGTTTGGGGAATACTCCGAACCCGACACCCTCCATGATAAAATTAGTGTCGGCAACGCCTTTTAATTCAGCGACATCGAACGGTTGAATTGTTCCCTTGATCCAGCGGCTAATGATTTCTTCTTCGCTTCCGCGGATATTTAACGTGCGCGCAACGTTATTGGCCGTACCACAGGGAAGCACTGCGATGGGAGGCTTTCTGTTAAGAACTTTACGATTGAGAATTTGTCCGGCAAGTTTACGTACGGTTCCGTCACCGCCTACTACCGCCATAATGTCGGCCCGGTCGGAGACGAACTCATCCTCGTCTGTCTCCTTTGTGGAATAATAGCTACACTCAAACCCCACTGCTTCCAGTTGCGACTTGAGAATTTCCCGTGAATGATCGGATGTTCCCGCTGCGGGATTATGCAAAACCCTGATATGCTTCATGTTATCGTTACGTTGAAAAACTTCCTGCAAAAAGACTGACTGGAATGATTTTTCCTGAATGATCAGCCTGAACACCCAACTATTTTATGAACATTCTAATCACCAACGATGACGGCATTTACAGTCCGGGAATCGCATCACTTGCGCGCGTGGCGTCAACGTTTGGCGTTGTGCGTGTCGTAGCGCCTGACGTAGAGCAGTCATCGATGGGGCACGCGATCACCGCTTCGCGGCCTCTGCATTACAAAAAATCACCGGTTAATTTCGATAACAACATTGAGGCGATCCGTGTAAACGGAACACCTGCAGATTGCGTAGCTCTTGGACTTCATCTTTGGAAAGACACGGATGTAATTTTAAGTGGCGTGAACATCGGCTTAAATGTGGGAAACTCGATGTGGCATTCCGGAACGCTGGCGGGTGCGAAGCAGGGTGTACTATTCGGAAAAAAAGCGATAGCACTCAGCGCACCGTCGGGAGAAACCGAGCCTGACTTCCCGGCACTTGAACCTTTTGTGAGTGAAGCCTTGAAATTGTTGCTAGCCGACAGCACCGTAAATCTTACGAATGTGAACTTTCCGCAGAAGCCCGTGGGCATGAAGTATACACGCCAGGCTGTTCAGCAGTATGATGGAATTGTAATTCCGGGAAATGATCCCCGCGGCAAAAAACATTACTGGTTTACCATCATGCCGCTCGATCCGGCTGAAGCCGACACCGACCGATGGGCCGTTGAAAATGGCTTCACTTCGATCACTCCGTTGCGCCTCGACTTAACGAACGAGGGTGAGCTCAACCGACTGCTGCGCGTACAACCCGTTGAACAACAATAGGAAGAACCCAAAATAATCCGTCATGAAAACGAAAACCAAAAAAGACAAAAGTCTTCCCGCGAAGGCCGACCGGGATCGAAAGCCTGAAACAAGTGTTAAGAATCCGATCGCAGTTGGAGAAAAACCAAAGAAGGTTTGGGATCCAGCGGCATTATATTTCTAAACGTGTTTCGCGCGCAAGAACGCAGTGGGTTCCCAAAAAATAAATCAGTATCCGGGAATCGGATTTGAAAAAGCGTTCGAGTTAAAACACTGTCAACCATCTTCTAAACCCCTTACCTGCCATTCAGCACGAAGTAAAGACACACGTGAAGACCTGTGTATCGGCATCAACACCATAAAAAAGTTTGGGTGCGTGTGACTTTTATCACGGATAGTCTGGTTGAAACGATGCTACATTTTGGTAGTTAAATCTTCGACCCATGACAACCACCGTAGTAGTGGGTGGCAGTTTTGCAGGCATGACTGCTGCCATTGAAATTAAACGTAAAGGCAAAAACGAACATCGCGTTATCCTGATCGATAAATCTCCCTTGTTCCTGTTTATTCCTTCGCTGATCTGGATTCCGTTCAGGAGGCGCGAAATGAAAGACATCTCTTTCCGCAAAGCCGACATCCTCACCAAAAAAGGTGTTGAGTTTGTTCATGCAGACGCCCTGACCGTTGACACGGCTGCACAACTTGTAAAAACTTCAGAAGGCGACTTTCCCTACGATCACCTGGTAGTAGCCACAGGACCCAAAGTAAAGTTTGACGTTGCACCGGGGGTAGCCGAATACTCACATTATGTTGGTACGCCAAACGGGGCCATGAAACTGAGAACTGCGCTGGAGGAGTTTGCGAAAGATCCGGGCCCGATTGTGATCGGTGCCACGCAGGATGCAGGCTGCATGGGTGCTGCATATGAGTTTCTGTTTAACGTAGAAAAATGGTTGCGCGAGCAAGGCATCCGTAAGAAAGTAGACCTGTACTGGATTACCCCGGAAGATTACCTCGGTCATTTCGGAATCGATGGCATGCCACTGGGCGAAACGATGCTGAAAGCGTTTATGAAGATGTTTAACATTCACTATCGCACACAGGTAGCCGTGAAAGAAGTTACGCCCGATTCGGTTATTCTCACCAACGGAGAGGTGTTAACAAGTAAACTCACGCAATTAATGCCCCCGTTTGTAGGCGTTGATTTTGTACAAAATTCGCCATCGCTCCATGCAACGCAAAAAGGATATGTTCCGGTGGAAGATACATACCGCCATAAACTACTGAAAAATGTTTGGGCCGCAGGCATTGCGGTACAGGTCGACTTGCCATTTACATGCAAGAACATTCCGTTCTCCGCACCGAAGACGGGCTATCCTTCAGACGAAACCGGAAAAATTGTAGCGGAGAACATTGTTCGCACGGTTAATGGAAGAACCGATCTTGTTAAAAAGCCATGGGGAAAGATTCCAGGCCTGTGCGTGATGGACGCGGGTAAAAAAGAGGTATTAATCTTCTCCAACCACCTCTTCAGGCCCAGAACGTTTGCGATTATGTTGCCGAACGTGTTTTATGATTTCACCAAAGTATTGCTGGAGAAATACTTCCTGTGGAAATCGAAACACGGGTACGCGTGGATGCCGTAAATTGGTGGATAGTTTATGTTGGTTTGGAAACCTCTGGTAACAGGTAAGCGGTTGCCGGGGTTTCCCATCCACGTTAGCCAAATTTGTTAT
>JAEUUJ010000047.1 GCA_016786495.1 Cyclobacteriaceae bacterium | reverse complement strand
CCTTTCGGGATTGTCTTTTTTACCAACAAAACTTCATGTGCCATCCACTCTTCTTCTGTGAACGTAACAAAGCGGGAAACATAATTCCGGATAGCTGAAAAATCACCCATCCGGAAATATACAAAATCATCAGAACGTGTATCGGAAAAACGGAACCGGGAAGAAACCTTGCTGATACTGTGTTACAACCGAATTGGTGCGCGGGTTGTAGCTTTGATCGAATACGTTCTTGTTGCCGGTCAGGTTTTGCAGATCAATCGAGAATTCCATGGTGCTGCGCTTGTACTCGCGTCTGTACGAGAGTTTCAAGTCGGTGCGGAAATACGCATCCTGACGGTCGCTGTAAGCTTTGTCTTCGCGGTACACCGTGCGGCCCAACTGTTGCGATAATTCGAAGTTAACCGGTGTCAGGTACTTACCCCCGATTGTTGTGACCTTAATGCTGGCCGAAATGAACGCGCCTTTGCTGCGGCTTACACACCATTCTTTCCCGGCCAGTACGTTCAATACCTGCTTCGTGTTGAACGCGGTGTTTCGCTCTACGCCATCACTTCCCTCGTACCGGGAGTCAAATACCGATGCCGTAATCAGAAAATAGTATCCCTTGCTGAAGAAGCGCTCGAGCGTAAGTTCCACCCCGTAGTTCTTTCCCGTGCCATTGTTCACCAGGCTGTCCATGTTAGAAGGTGCGAAGCTGGCGCCTACGTTCAGTGCCGAGAACGAACTTGCGTTGCGTTCTACCGGGACGTTTGAAAGACTCTGGTAGTAGGTTTCAGCTTTCAGGCGAAGCTGGTCGGAAATGTTCCAGTCGTACGTGAGCACAACATGATTGCTGGTGGTGAAGTCGAGCTTTTCGTTGGTGGTGATGTATTCACCGGCACCAACTTTGGTTTGCACATAACTGGTGTACGGGCTCTGGATCTGGTTGTGCAGGCCGTATCCCAGGCTGATCGATTGACGCGGAGTGAGAAAATACTGAATGCCTGCGCGCGGTTCAACGGCTGCCTGCTCATTGAGCGAATAGTATTGTGTGTGCACACCCGCCTGAGCCAGGAACTTTTCTGAGAAACGATGACGGTACGTGACAAACCCCTGAAGCAACGTAGCGTTGTCATCAATGTTAATCCGAACCGAATCTGATCCCAGGTTGGCGTACACATTCCGGTTGAACAAGTCGAACTTCATGGCATCGGCATAGATTCCGTAATGCAAACTGTTCTTTGAATCGAACTTGGTTCTGAATAAGGCAACCCACGAAAGCTTGCGTGTTTGGAAATCGGCTTCGCCCTGCAGGAACCGGTCGGTTACATCGCCATCGGTATTTCGCACCAGCGAGTCGGCCGAATAGGTTTCCGCGGAAGCGCTCATGCCCACTGTAAATTTAGCGAATGTGTTCCCGAAACGTTTCTCGTAACTCGCGCCCATAATGCCGGTTTTATATCGCGGGTAAGCGTCCTGGTTTTCATCGCCATATAAATCGTTGTTGGCTTCCAGATCGGCCTTGCTGCCGAGCAGATCGATGCTGCTGACACCGCCCAATCCGAAAAATGAAAACTTGCCGCCGTTTTTAGTCGGGAATACCAACTTGAAGTTGAGGTCCTGGTACAGCGGAAGATTAGCGCCTGTTCCGAATTCAATACCCAGTGCATCGAATACTTGCAATGTGGAATACCGGTAGTTGATAATGAATGAGCTGCCAGACTTTTTCGAGAGCGGGCCTTCGGCCCCCAGTTCAAAACCGTTAAAGCCAACTTGTCCGACAAACTCGGTGTTCTGGTTGTTGCCATCGCGAAGACGGATATCAAACACACCGGCCGTAGCATTACCATACTGTGCGGGGAATGCACTTGTCATGAAATCCGACTTATCGAGGTTATTGTTGTTAAGCATGCTGACGGGGCCGCCCGTGCTGTTGAGTGCACCAAAGTGATTCGGGTTAGGAATGTTGAGTCCTTCCAGTTGCCAGAGCATCCCGGTAGGTGAATTACCGCGTACCACGATGTCGTTGCGCGAATCGTTTCCGCCAATCACACCGGCAAAGTTTGCGGCCATCCGCGAGGGATCGCCCAGCGCACCCGCATAGCGTTTGGTATCGTCAAGGTTAAAGGAACGTGAACTTACAATGGCCAAATCGTTATTGGTAGATGCTTTGTCTGCTTTATTGTCGGCCGTAATCACTACTTCATCCAGTGCAGTCACGCTTTCGATGAGATTGATGTTGAGTACAACTTCCTTACCTGCGGTAACAATGATGTTCGCCAGTTGCTGCGGTTCGTAGCCTACGTACGTGATTTGCACGGTTTGCCGGCCTACGGGGACATTGTCGATGCGGTAGTTTCCGTCGGTATCCGTTACCGTACCGAGGTTTGTATCCTGCACAACCACGGAAACACCGGGAAGCGAGACCTTATTTACCTCGTCCACTACTTTTCCGCGTATCGTTTGGGTTGTCTGGGCATACGCGGTTGAGAGCGCAGCCGACAGAAAAAATACGATGCACGGTATTATTCTGATCATTTTCATATAGGGTTTGTTTTAATGCGTCAAAGGTGCGGGGGGATTAGAGCATAAAAAATTGATCCGGGTTAATATCCACGCTAAAGCCCTTGATCCGGATCAATAAATCACTGCTTTGTGGTGAATTGCATGCGCCTTAGTCGGGATGGGGTGAATTACGTCAGCGAGAGAAGTCGGTTACGTGCAACCGGTTATCTTTGACCTCAGGGGTTTGAACATGAAAATTGCCACGTATAACATCAACGGAATCAATGGCCGGCTGCCGGTACTGCTGCGCTGGCTGAAGGAAGCCAAGCCCGATGTTGTATGCCTGCAGGAACTGAAAGCAACAAACGGCCAGTTCCCCGTAGCGGAGATAAACAAGGCCGGATACCAGGCGGTCTGGCACGGACAAAAATCCTGGAATGGTGTGGCGATCCTTTCGCGCAAGGAGCCGATTCAGGAACTCAGGCGAAGTTTACCGGGAGACCGGACAGACGATCACAGTCGGTATCTCGAAGCCATCGTGGGGAAGATGGTAATCGCATGTTTGTATGCTCCGAATGGGAATCCTTATCCCGGAAATAAATTCGAGTACAAACTGAAGTGGTATAAACGTCTTACATCTCATGCAAAGAAATTGCTCGCGCATGACGTTCCGGTTGCCCTGATTGGTGATTTCAATGTGATGCCAACCGAACTGGATGTGTACAAGCCTTCTCGCTATGTAAACAATGCGTTGTTCCGCAAAGAAGCGAGGGCCGCGTATTCAAGGCTGATGAAACAAGGCTGGACCGATGCGCACCGGCACCTGTATCCGGATGAAACGATTTATACGTTTTGGGATTACTTGTTTCATGCGTGGGAACGCAATGCAGGTTTACGGCTTGATCATTTCCTGCTGAGTGAACACCTGGTGTCCCGGCTGCGCAAGGCCGGAGTGGATAACGATGTTCGCGGCTGGCCGAAAGCGAGTGACCACGCGCCCGCGTGGATCGTTTTAAAATAATTATCTTGTACGAGGCATCGTCAAATCCGATCGTATGAAAAAATCCTTCCTGTGTATAGCGCTCGCGCTAGTGTTACCCATGACTGTATGGGCGCAAAAATCAACCGATGAACAAGAGGCGCAGCAAGTGGTGATTAAACTGTTCGATGCCCTTTCGAACCGGGATGCATCCCGCGTACGGGAGTTATGCACACCCGATGTGAGGTTTTATGAATATGGAAAAATCTGGTCGGTTGACACGCTGATCAATCTGGCCATTACAAAAAATACAGTCCCGGATTTCAAGCGAACCAACACGCTCGATTTTGTTCGCACCACTATCCGTAACAATGTAGCGTGGACTACCTATAACCTGCATTCGTCTATCACGCGCAACGGCAGGCAGACTGAGGTGATCTGGATGGAAACCGTGGTGCTGCTTCGCGATAAAAAGCGGTGGCGGGTTCAAACACTTCATTCCACGAAAGTGAATCAGTGATGCACGACAGGCGCGCAGAAGAAGTAAACCGATTACGGTCACACCTGTTCGATAGCGAACGGCTGTTGCTTTGGAAAAAGCCGATTTCAAGCTAATCATTGGCGCTATTTTAACTTGGAACGAATGTTGGAAACAACTCCCGAAACCTGGAACCACCATGCTGAAAAACTACATTCTGATCGCCTGGAGAAGCCTGCTCAAAAACAAACTCTTCTCGTTCATTAACATTTTCGGACTGGCCCTCAGTATGTCGGTTTGCATGATTGTACTGATCCGCATTACGGATGCATTTGAGTACGATAACTTTCATCCGAACAAGGATCATCTCTACCGCGTTGTATCAACGATCACGAATCATCAGGGGCGCAGTTGGAAGATGGCAAGTTCTCCCCTGCCGCTCGCATCAACCGTCAATAACGACAGCACTCCGATCGCCATTACACGCCTGTACCCGGCCATCCATACGCTGGCAAAAGATGCAGCGCGCGAGTTCAGTGTCAACGGTGCGTTTATTGATCCTTCGTTTTTCGACTTATTCGGGTTTACGTTACGGGACGGAAACCCTTCAAGCCTCGCAAGCCCGCAACAGGTTATGCTCAGTTACGCGATGGCGGAAAAATTGTATGGAACAAATGATCCAACCGGCAAGTCAATTTCATTAGGCAACTGGGGTGAGTTCACCATTGCGGGTGTCATCAACAAACCTAACAGCAAGTCGCATATCAACTACGATGTGTTTGTTTCCATGGCAACCGTGCCCGCACTGGAGCAGGCCGGATTGCTTCCGCAGAAACTTGAGTCGTGGAATTCGTTTGAGCAAGGCTACACCTACATCCGCGTAAGCGAGCAGGCAACACCGGATCTTGTCAAGGCACGGCTCGCAGCCGTTGCATCGGAGATAAACCGGACTTCGAAAGAAACCAACAAGCCCGAGGATCAGGCGATGTTTGAATTTGAACTGCAACCGGTCGGATCCATCACACCCGGTGCGGCCGACATCTATAACGAAATTGGCCGCGGGCCTTCCCTGGGATCGTTGCTTGCCGAAAGCGGAATCGTGTTGATCATTCTGCTGGCAGCGTGTTTCAACTATACGAACCTCTCGGTAGCCCGCGCACTTACCCGAAGCAAAGAAGTTGGTATTCGGAAATTATCGGGTGCCCAGCGCTGGCAAATCTTTTTGCAGTATGTAACCGAGTCGGTACTGATCGCCTTGTTTGCCTTACTTCTGGCAAATATGATCCTGGCGCCTATTCTTGAATTTAAACCATTCAACGACAGTTATGAAATGGTTCCCACGGTTCGCATCAGCCTGAAGTTGCTCGGGTTGTTTGTTGGGTTTGCCATTTTTGCAGGACTGCTGGCAGGATCATTACCCGCATGGATATTATCGGCGTTTCGTCCGGCACGGATTCTACGCGGAATTGGTGGTGAGAAATTAATGGGCAACCTGTCGTTTCGCAAAGTGCTGATGGTGTTTCAGTTTTCGCTTTCGCTGATCGTGCTGGTGTTTCTGGCAACGTTCTATAAGCAGTTTGATTTCATCGCGCATGCCGATCCGGGATATAACCGGCAAAACGTTGTACTTGTGCCGGCAGGGACGAATGCGGCAGTCACCGAAACAGGATTCAGTAAACTGGCCCATGTTGTTAAAACCGGCCAGACGTCTGCCAGCTTTGGAAGCGGAGATGCTGTAAGGGGTTCGCGTCAGAGCAAAGATAAAGAAGCATTGACCCTGGAGCGTTACTTCTGTAATGCCGAATGGATTGAGATCAGCAAGCTATCCGTCCTCGCAGGAAATCCCGCTTCGCAAAACCCGGCTTCCGCTATTGTAAATGAGCGCGCGACCGTGGCGTTGGGATTTGAAAGTGCAGCGTCTGCAGTGGGTGCCACGCTCTATATTCAGGATTCAATTCCGCTGACGATCACCGCAGTGGTGGCCGATTTCTATTCACGGGGATATGGCAATCCCATACAACCCTTACTTCTGCAGCCGGCAACGGCAGGACATACGAACTACATTGCCTTGCAGGCACAACCGGCAGACAACAACGTGATCCGGGAACTGGAGTATGAATGGAAGAAGCAGAATCCCGCTCACGCTTTTGAATACATTTCGCTGGATGAAAAAGCGAAAGCCGACAGCAGCCAACGCGCGGGAATCTCGTTGCTTGGATTCCTGAGTTTTATGACTGTAACCATTTCATTGCTCGGACTTCTCGGGCTTGTGGTGTACACGGTTGAGACAAGGCGCAAGGAAGTGAGTATCCGAAAGATTATTGGTGCAAGCATCCGGCAGGTGGTTACGCTCCTTTCCGGGAATTTCATCAAACTGCTGGCCATTTCCGGATTGATTGCCTTGCCGATTGCGTATCTGTTAGGAAAATTATTCCTGATGAACTTCGCGAACCGGGTGACGTTTGGCGTACTCGAAACATTCGCGTGCTTCCTCCTGTTGCTGGTCGCAGGACTGATCACGATCCTTTCACAAACCTGGAAAGCTGCGCTTCAAAACCCGTCTGACAACCTGCGAACAGAATAACCTTAAGCAATCACGGTTTACCTGTGTTGTTTCTCGTTATTCGCAACACTGCGTAACAATCCGGCAGCCGCGAGCGCGATCCACGCAAAATAGAACAGGAAAACAACGCGCTGGCCAACGGCTGGCATAGCCGGAAAGATCATCGGCCACGCACCGAAGGTTATGGCCAGCCACGTTACCACGAGCGATGGTGTACTCCGTGTTCTCCACGAGTCGTTTATTCGCCACACCTTCGGGAATGTAAAGGCCGCAACCAAAAATGCTGCGAAGCTACCGAAACTCCCAAGGGTATGCATCAGCATGGTAAACGACTGGCGGTTGTCCATATCGGCTGGAAATATCCCGGACAAACTCATGAGCAAGCCACTGAAGAACAATCCGGCTGACGGTATCCACACGCGCGATGTAGTTGAAAAATGCCGATACAATCCAACTGAAAAGGCAGCGATCAGTAATCCCGGAACAATGTATCCGAATACGTTCCAGAACAACCGGTCGGGAACATCAACAGATCCTAATTCACTAATGGCTTTATACCGGAAGTCATATCCCGGTCGTGACGCAGCGACTACGGCATATGTGATCAGGAACAGCACGATGGCGCCAAAGGCAGCAGAAGCAAACAATTTTCGTTGCACGGTCGGGTAGTTTACGAGGCAAAGGTAATCGCGACTGCGTTCAGCGATTTTGATTCAGATCAAAAAACCGGCTTTTCGGCCCGCACGCGGCTCAAGGTTTCCTGAGTCATACCCAGATGCGAAGCCAGCATGCCGAGTGGAACGCGTGGAAGTTTATTGCGGGATGTCTTGCAAAAAAAAGCGTATCGCTCGCGTGCAGCGTGAAACTGGAGCGAAATAATCCGTTCGGATTGTTCCATAAAATACTTCGAGATCAGTATTCGCCCGAAGCGTTCCATCTCCGGAAAGTCAATAAAGCACTGTTCGAGTTTTTCGATGTTGAGGGCAATTAGTTCGCAAGGCTCCAGCGTTTCGATGTAACAGTTATCCGGCACATTTCTCATAAAGCTATAAATGGATGTGATCCACTCCCCTTCGGCTGCGAAGTTATCGGTGACTTCCTTCTCTCCCTTTCTGTAAAAAACGCGCAGTAGTCCGGAGTGCACGTAGTACGTGGCCTGACAAATTTTACCGGGACTGTGAAGGAAAATTCCTTTGGCCAGCACCTGCGGCTCGGAAATGTCGAGAAGCCGTTGCTCAAGCCGGGGCGAAACCGGAGTGAACTGACGGATATGTTCTGTCAATGTTTCAATCATGTGCATGCGGATGAGATTTGCGTTCAGCGAAAGGTTGATCGAATCTTAAAGTTGCCGGCTGATCCGAACGTTAAAGACTGATCCTTCTCCGGGTTTGCTCGTCACTTCAACAGAACCGCCCATGGCTTCGCTTTGAATTTTAACCATATACAGGCCGATGCCCTTGCCATCAAAGCCTTCATGAAAACGACTGTATAAACTAAACATCTTATCGCCCGACTGATCAAGATCAATACCCAATCCGTTATCTGAAATGCTGATCAACACAACATTATCCGTGGCTGACGCCCGAATGGTAACTACCGGAGGAACATCGGGCTTGCGATACTTCAGGGCATTGCTCACAAGATTATAAACAATGTTCTGAAAGTAAGGCTTGATGCAGGTTAGTGTGAGATTGACATCGGCCTCAATGCGAATGTCGGCTCCAATCGCCTCGATTTCACGTTTCAATGGCGCTAAAACATGTTCGATTTCCGCGCGTACTGCAATATTGGTTAATGACGTAGTTCGATTCTTCTGGACATCCAGAATTATGTTCATGTCGCGTACCACGCTATCCAGTTCACGGGTTGCTTCCAGCATCCGGGTTCGGATGAACTCTTCATCGGCTGCACCATGACTTTTGCTGAAGATGTTGCCGAGGCCCATTAATCGCGCGATGGGTGCGCGAAGGTTATGCGAGGCCATGAACGCAAATTGCTCGAGTTGCTGATTATAACTTACTAACTGACTGGTGCGTTTGGAGATTTCAGACTCGAGGTATTCATTCTTTGTTTGCAGTTGTTCGTTCTGATGCTGAATGATGTTGCGGCCTTCTTCCACTTGAGCGATCAGGTCGCGTTGCTGCCGCTCGAAAATATAAACAATGGCGAGAATGATGAATTGCAGGCCCACATGTACAGAAGCGATCAGGAGATCGTTGGTTTCCATGATCAGCCAGGCCGGAACATGCACGCTGATGTCGAAGTTGAAAAAGAAAATTACGGTTAGCAGGCCGGCCAGTCCCCACAGAAAGGCAACACGGCCGCTCGAAAGCGCGAGCGAAACAATCGGCATGAGTGCGATCCACGGCAAAATGGATGACTTGATGCCACCTGAGAAAAGCGACAGCACAAACATAACCGCCCAGCATCCCCAGGTAAAGACTGCAACACTTGTCCGGAGGCTGAAAAGGCCGCGTCTAAGTGCGAGCAAGTTGAGCATAAACACCACGGTAGCCACCACCATCGTGTAGCGCGCCATAATAAAGCCCGTAGCATACGTGTTAAAAAAATAGCCTACCGCAAATGCGCATGATATCAGGCTGAACCGAATAAGAAGTCTGGCCGTCCGCCCGGCAGCAGCCGGCAGGCCGCTGATTCGCGGCAGAAAGTAGGATTCGAGTTTTCTCATAGGCGCAAAAACGCGCTGCTGTCAATGTACCGAATCCAAAAGTACGGTGCAATAGCCTTATTTGACGAGAAATGTTCCCCTGAAACTTCCCATTCTTCCGGCAGCGCTTAAACACGTGGCTTCTATTTGAAAATAGCCCGACTCATCGGAGGAGTAGAAATCAACGCTCGCCTTGCCGTTTGAAGTCTTAATATCAGGCGCCCATAAAAGAAGGGTTCGGCTATCAGGCTCACGCGACAACCTGTCAGCTTCATCATCGTAGCGGGGCTGGTAAAACTCCCGTTCTGCTTGAAGGCCTGCAAAGTCAATCGTCAGGCTACGCGGATCGGGTACTATCCCGGCCAGGTCGCCCTCGTACGTTGTAAAGCTTACAATCCCCGGAAAGACTGCTGGCCCATGAAAAAAGGCCTTTGATACAACCTCCAGTTTCTTCACTTTCAGTGGATCGAACTGCATGATTTTGTCGGTATCAAAAAACGGCACACCATCGACTAAACGAAGTGGTTCGTCATCAAACGTTCCGTGATTGACAATGTCTCTCACGCCCAGCAAGAATTGTTTTCTCCGGACTTTAACGATGACTCCCGGAACATATTCGCGCAACACTTCGTCCATCACCGTGAACCGCGTATAGTCATCGAGCAGGTACGTTTCATCAGCCTTTCCGTAGAATGCAGTGCTGTCGATAACCGATTTGGAAACCGGGGTCTTATCTTTTCGGAAGATGTCTTCAACCTGCATGTTCATGCTTCGTGTAATCAGCAGCTTCTCAAGCGTGGGCATGAGTGCGAGTGGATATGAATAAATCTTATTCGCTACCTTCACAAAGGGGTCAGTCAATTGAAACGAATAAACATTCACACTGTCTCTAGTCATGTCGGACTGGAGAATTATCCGCCGGTCGCCATAAACATTTTTTAGCAAGAAATTAAAGGTTCCATCCGGCAATGTGTTGGCGGTAAAAAACAAACTGTTTTTTGAAGGCACCGATAAGAATAGCCGCAACGCGGAGGCCGGGCTTCCGGATGCCGTAGTAACCTTTCCGGTTAACGACAGCCCAAGAACTTCCGGCTGAAAAGACAGCGGTTTACCACGTCCCAGAATATCATTCCATCGAAATCTGCGCCACCCGTGCGTGAGCATCACCTGATCAACTATTTCTTCCCCACCCGATTCGAAGTATGTGTCGGGTGATTCAATTGTACCCTGAAGGTCGGAACTCATCAGCAGGTATGCATCGATTGATGGCTGACGGAAAAAAGCAAGCGAGTCAATTTTATAAACGGCCAGCGACATGTCCGCGTCTGATGGTCCGGCAAGTTCATCAGCGACATTAAAAGACAGCGTAATCTTTTGACGATTTCGGTAAGAAGCGTCACTACCGTGTACCGTGATATTCAATTTCTTCTCCGCACGTTTAAACAGCAGCCGCTCACACACGGGCTTCATCTGTGCGTCAAATAATGTGATGTGAGATACACCGGCATCAAAATGTCTCTCAGGAATAGTTAGCGTAAGTTCTCCGTTCGACAATTCCTCTGAGCGACTATAAACGATTTGGTTACGCGTATGAATAAACACATGAACGTTCCGGAATTGCGGTAACTTCGCGTGCACCTTTATTTTAACATTGGATTCCGAGCGTGTAACGGCTAATGTATATCCCGATTCAAAAACTTTTGGGAACGGAAATGCATGAGATTTACCACCACCATCTTCGATCACGACACGATAACTTTCAGAGATCTTGGGAGTCAACCGGAACGCGCCGATGCCGAATTGCGCGGGTTGAAACACCAGAATTGTGTCTCCTTTCCCGCTCATTATACTACCTCGGAAATTAACCCCCTTCCCAAACTGATTTACAACCCTGAATCCAACGATGCTTTCTATCCCATCTACAAGATTGCCTCCCTCCGGCATAAATTGCGCATCCAGGGTTACAACATCCTCAGGTTTGTACGCCGGCTCGCGGCCGCGAAATGTGTTAATGATGGTGATTGGTTGATGAAAGAAGAATTCCGGATCTTCGTTCTTCATCCATTGCGTGTAGGCGCGTAACGTATAGTTGCCGGTGTTAAGCGATATGGGAATCTGCACCGAACCGCAGCCCCTTCCCTGCGCAAGCTCAACCTTGCTTTGCAAAACTGATTCCCCGTTATCGGAAAGAACTTCGATATATGCGACTTTACTAAGATCCATCGGCCTGTGGGTAGCTCCATTAACACAGTAAAGCTTAAACCACAATGTTTCACCGCACACGTGTGTAGTCCGATCCATGTGTACAAAAATTTTCTCGATCGACCGGATTCCACGATAGGCGGAAAACTTTGCGTTTAACGAATCAACTTGCGCGTTGCTGGCCAGGCACGCAAAAAGTATAACCAGAGCGGTAATAGTCGTACGGATACAACGAAATTGTGTGTTTGATATCCTCATGGCCAGAAGGGTGGTTTGGTTGCTACTCCGCCCCTTGTTCTGCAATCAGCACACTTGTTCGTACTGTATGTAAATCCGATAGGTGTGTCGTCTTCGCCAGCAAAATACTCAAGCAATGTATACGCACCGGAGGCGTACAACGTTGGCAGTTCCGCAATTGTCGCAGTGTCGATCCTGCACGAGAAAGGCGATTCTTCCAGAAACTGCAGATAAGAAGGTAATTCATCGGTCGTTATCGAAAGACGCATCTCGGTTGAATAGCCCGCATCAAAGTACCCAAGTACTGTCTCCTCCGGATTGTTCACGTTTTTGAAATTGCCCGTAACCTTGGATGGTTGAGGTGCATACAGCCCTCCCAGATCCTGGGACGTTTTCTTAAGTCTCTCAAGGTAGTCATACGTTTCTTTACTGATGGCCTGTTGCTTCACAAGAATACTATACCGATACCCGAGACGTTCAGCGCCCGCGGGAATAAAAGTAACTTCAAAATCATTCACGATGTCCCGAGCCAGACCTTCCGTTGACGATGTAAGAATTTGAGCAGATGACCGCGTCTTATAACACTTATCGATCATGTCTGCAGGTCCGCGTGAGTCAACAATATCCAACAGAATTGTATCAACATCCTGTCCAGTGAATTTTATCCAGGAAACATACCGTGAATGATACTCCCAGGTTTCTTCAAAATTCCAGCGATAAAAACGCGTTTCCCGCTTTTCATCTTCGGTGTCCAATACTATCTGCGTGCCATCCGAACGGGCCCGCCATGCGAGTTCCTTAATCTCTGGAGTAGACTTCACCGTCACAAATTCAGAACGATACTCTTTGCCATTCGATGTTTTGACGTACAAGCGGTACTGGCTATCGGCCGACGGTGAGAAGCCGGTCAGTTTGTATCTTCCAGAATCCAGATTGCTCAGCACGTACTGATTGTTGCTATTATCTTCAACAGCAACAAAGGCATCGTCTTCAAATGGCAACCGCTCTTCGTTTATCGGAACAGCGCGCATCAATTTAACATTTGCCTCTCCATGGCTCACATCAAGATATGCGTCAACTGCCAGAAAATTAACGTCAGCATCATTGACAGGAAGATTTATTGGTTCCACGCAGGCACCGAGTAAAAGCACGAACATGTAAGTGCCGATGAACGCGGATAGAGAATTTCGGTTCAACATGATCTTCGGATTAGGTAAGGAATTAACATACGGCTAGGTAATGTCAAAATTTGAAGTTATAGGTAATGGTAGGAATCGGATTGGCAAAAATCGAAAGCTTGTATGCCTTTATCCTATCGCCTTCAGGTACGAAATAAACAGAATACGCGTTGGCTCTCCCTGTAAGGTTGTATACGGCAAACGTCCACGAACTGTGCGCCAGCTTTCGAACCTTATGGTTACCCTCAACATTTACAGAAAAATCGGTGCGGAAGTAGTCCGGAATCCGGTACTCGTTTCGGTCGGAATAATACAAATACAATTGACCATTTTGCTCGTACCTGGCCAGCGGTATCGTTATTGGTCGACCCGTACTGTACACAATGTTCAGTGAGAAGTTAAATCGCCTGCTAAACTTGTAGTTACCAATAAAATTAATGGCGTGAGGCTTGTCGTAATTACTCGAATAGTAGTTTCCGTCATTAACCTGTTCGGATGAAATTCGGGATTTCGATTGAAGCAGCGATCGGGAGTACGCATAACTAATCCATCCATTTAACCGGCCGGCAGCTTTTTTGACCATAAACTCCACCCCGTATGCTTTACCATCTGCATTGATTACATCTGTTTCAATGTGATGGTTCATCGTTACTACCGCGCCATCTTTAAAGTCAAGTGCATTTTGCATGACTTTGTAATACCCTTCCAGAGAAAATTCGATCCCGTTGCGGGTATTCTGATAGAAACCTGCAGCATACTGATCCGCTACCTGAGGCTTGATATACCGGTCGCTCAGCTTCCACGTATCCGTGGGAGATACGGCAATGGTGTTTGTCAACATCTGGATGTATTGTCGCATCCGTGTATAGCTTACCTTAACCGATGTTTTCCTTGCAATCAGATAGCGCACGAAAAATCTTGGCTCTGCCCCGTGATACATGGCAATAGTTTTACCCGAATCAAATGAAGTTGTGTCGGTGATGCTTGCTTCGGATTTCTCAACGCCCTTTGCGTACCGGAAAACATCTCTCGGACCTAGAAACTGGTATACCGAATAGCGAATTCCTCCATAGACGGTAAGCCTGGGTGTGATGTCGAATTGGTCACCGAGGTAAAGAGCTGTTTCCAATCCGCGCTCGCGCTGAACCTCATCAGCAATGATTAACGACTCATTTCCTCTCGGGGTGAGCGTTCCGGGCGACAAACCATAGTGCGTGAACTGCAAACCAGCTTTTATGGAATGTGCTGTATTGGGAAAGAAATCGATATCTGCCTTAGCGTTAATGTGACCAATCCGGAAACCCAGATTGAACGCATCCACCGGATTCTCCTCAGAAGAAATTTTGTACTTGTAACGGCTGAAACTGCCCGTAACCGTACCGAAAAGTTTGTTGGTAAAAATGTGTTTCCATTTCACCGCTGCATTCTGATCACTGTACGAATACAGCGTGTCGCGGTTAAATGTAAACCGGTCGTTGCTGGTGTAAGCTGATACAAACAAGTTGTTGCGGTCGTCAATCTTATGGCTAAGGTTGAAATTCAAGTCGTAAAAGGAAGCATTGCTGTTTTTTATTTCCCGCGATTTCAGTTGCCTCAGCAACCAATCGGAATACGTTGAACGGGCACCCACCAAAAAAGATGTTCTGTCTTTTATAATCGGACCTTCCACCGTAAGTCTTCCGGTTATGGGGCTTATGCCACCCGTTACAGTCACTTTTTTCAGATTTCCCTCACGAGACGTAATATCCATCACCGATGAAAGCCTGCCTCCGTACTCAGCTGTGATTCCACTTTTATAGAGTTCAACACTTTTCAGGACGTCAGGGTTGAACACCGAGAAAAACCCAAAAAGGTGACTGGGATTATATACGGGAGCGTCATTGTACAAGATTAAATTTTGGTTTGTCGCTCCTCCGCGCACATTCAAACCTGATGCTCCCTCGCCAACACTTTGTACTCCTGGAAGCGTAAGCATGATTTTCATGACATCCACTTCGCCCAGTACAGATGGCATTTGCTTCATCGTTTTAATATCAAGCTTTTCCACACCCATCTGGACTGATGTTACACGCGCATCGCGGTCAGCCACAACCAACACTTCGCGCAGTGGGATGATCGACTCCTCCATCTCCATATCAAATTTACCGGGGCCGTTTACCACTATCGGAAAAGATGCCGCTTTCATTCCGACACTCTGGAGGCGTAGCGTTTGACGCCCCCTTGGAACCACGATCCAGTAATAACCTGATGCATCGCTCATCGCAGCGTTCGACAACCCTTCCACGTAAATAGAGGCGCCAATAACCGGCTCGCCCGAAGCTTTGTTTAATACGTAGCCATTCATCGTTACCGGATTAGTATTGCCGTCCGAAATTCCGACCGTAACAATCTTTCTGGCAGAAACACGGTTGCCCGAAGCGGTTGCATCAAAAAACGAAAGATCAAAATCCTTAGGCAAGTTTACGACCGGGCGGTTTTGCACGGATTCAAAGAAGCCTTCCGCAAGTGAACTGCTGATGCTCCGATCTTTTGTGATGAAGATTTTGTACTCAGGACTGATGGCAAACTTTAACTCCGAACCCTCAACGATCATTTCCAGCAAACTGCTTACCTCACCCGTATAATCGCCTGTTTGAATGGTGAGTGAATCAACCCAGGCCTGCCTGTAGTAAAAACGATACGGTGTTTGCTTTTCAACCTCTTCTACAAATTTGGAAAAGGTAAGTCCCTTGAAGTTCCCGGTAATGGTGGTGCGCGTCTGACTGAAGGCCGGGAACGCAAGCGCAACCAAAATGATTAACAGTAAAAGTCTTTTCATCTGTTGTCCGGGTTGGTAAGCCGATTATAAATACGAACAGCAGCTGACAACCCGCTCTCCCTGGCACCACCAAACTTTACCTTGTTCTTTTTCAACGCTGCCTTCAAATCGCCATGATCATCCAATGCTTTAAGAAGTGATTTTTTCGACCAGACAGGTGTAGCAACTCCTGTCCGAATGATATAATATAGATGCGTATTTTTTACGATTGCAACGACCTTTTGCGAAACGATGCTGCGCTGGATGGATTTCTGGTGACGGACCAGTAGCAAGGCACTACCATCCGCTAATACTTGATGATAACCTGACTCCGGAAGGTTCTTTATTGAGTCACGATTGACGTTTATAAAGCGGTAATCCAGGAAAGAAAAATTACTGACCTTTTCAGGGCTTAATTCAATCTTGACGTCATATAATGGATGCTGAATAATGAGTCTGTCCCCGCGCAGATCAAGCAGCAGCATCACGCCATAGCTGGTTCCCAGGTAACGCGCGGTTCCGCTCACCCATTGGGAAACAAAGTATGGGTGTTCGCCTTCAATCGAGGTATATTCAACATATTGCCCACCCGTATTGATTGGCCATTGTGGTTTTGCAACTTGCATGCCTACATTTCTTGCACGTGAAAGTGCTGATTGAACAAAAGCTGTGTCGGAAGGCTGAGCACTGCACACATAAACTAACCATAGCGAAAAGACGGCAATCAGAATACTTCTGCTCATAAGCAGCTCATGATGCCTCCATCGAATAGCGTTGTGGGAAGAACAGTAAGCGTTGATCTTCATGAAAGGGTTTGTGAAAAGACTCAATATCCCCCACTTTTCCATAAAATACTCACGCGTTTTGCGGTAAAAATTTAGCAATGCTAGAAAATTTGTCACAATTACCCCTGGAGATGCTGAATTTGGCCGTTAGCGGTTTGAATTCCGGGTTTGTTATTACTTCAAATTAATTCTTTTCAAGATATATTATTCATTCAGGTATCTTCCTGACGGTCGCGAAAACTGTCATGACGATCTGCTCATTTTTAAAACGCAGGCACTCGCGCTTGTTGACTGTTGACAATCGTTCATTACACCTTTGCCCGGTTACTGAACATCATCACGCA
This sequence comes from Cyclobacteriaceae bacterium, assembly GCA_016786495.1. Lineage (GTDB taxonomy): Bacteria > Bacteroidota > Bacteroidia > Cytophagales > Cyclobacteriaceae > UBA2336. The sequence continues at coordinate 82,916 of JAEUUJ010000047.1, read as the reverse complement.
GATGGGGGGATGTATGTGTAACATTTTCAATGACAATCACAGACCGGTTAAGTAATTGTAACATCGTTGACAGTAATTGAGACGAAATTACCAAACCCCTGCGCGCCCGTGACACGTACATTGCGGCATGAATAAGAACTTTTTAATCTTCCTTTCGTGCGCACTTCTGCTCTTCGGGAAAGTTGCAGGCCAGAATATAGAAATCTCAGGAATCGCACTTAACAACAAGCAGATAACCGTTACGTATAACCTGAACGATTCGGTACCGAGTAACTCCTATATCATCCGGGTGTACTCCTCCTGGGACGGATTTACGCAGCCGCTTAACGCAACGGGTGATGTTGGGTTAGACATAAAAACCGGCCTTCACAGAAGCTTCGTCATTCCGGTGCCAGCCGACTCGCTGCTGAACAAGCCATTGTCGCTAGAGATCCGGGGTCGCTTATTTATTCCCTTCATCAACACCTCGGCCATTAATCAATACAAGAAATTTAAACGCCAGGTCGACTACAATTTGAGCTGGACGGGCGGCTCTGCTCAGAATATTTTGGTGTTTGATCTTTACGATAGAAACAACCGGAAAGTACATGCGTTCACCAATATCGGAAACGCGGGTCATCACACGTTCAGATTTCCCACGCATATTCGGCCGGGCACATATTATTTCCGGATCAGCGATTCGAAGAATGAAGACGAAGTGGTAACTACCAATCCGTTTATCATCAAACGCAAGGTGCCCTTGTGGCTGAAAGCAATTCCCGTTCTCGGCGCGGGCTCACTCGCTATTATTTTATTATCAAACTCTCAAAGCGGTCAGGGCTCTGGCGACTTGCCAGCCATGGATAAACTACCTGATCTGAACTAATCAACTCATGAAACCAATTACGTCATTCGCTGCCGCAATCGTTGCTGCAAGTCTTCTACTTTCTATTCAGCTAAGTGCGCAATGTGTATTTACACCACAGTTAATAAGCGCGACCCCGTTTTCGGCAACCGAAATCCGGGTAACCTGGCAAAGAGCAATACCCCTTTCCGAGACAGACCCTGATATTCACGTCACCTATACAAATGGTATTGAATACAAACTGCCAAGTGAATTGGGTTGGACTAAAATAATTAATCCTCCGAACGGACTTGCAACAATTCCCGGGTTAACGCCCGGTACAACCTACCAGGTTCGGGTGTGGGTAAATTCTTCTTGTCAATACACGGATCCAGAAAACGGAAATCCTACGTTCAATCAAAATTATACATCTCCGACAATTACGGTACTAACCTACCCGGCGGCTCCGGTATTGCGGTCGGTCACCTCACCTTCCGCAACGGGCATCACGATCGCGTGGAATCTTTCCAGCGGAACAGTGAACGGATACCTGGTGGATGTCGCCACGGATGCCACGTTCACCCAACTGGTTGATGAAAACTTTTCCTTAAGCAACGCCACCGATACCTATGCCCGCAGCATATTCGAGCCGGGTAAAGTCTACTACTACCGGTTGACAGCCGTAAATAACTCCGGTGAGTCAACTCCCGTAACCGGGAATATCATAACCCGACCCGCAGCACCCGGTGTTCAAAATTCGGTTGAAGTCCGGAGTCAGGCATTTAAAGCCACATGGAGCAGTGTTACCGGAGCAGCGAGTTATCAACTCGATGTATCGACCGAAAACACATTTGGTTCGTTTCTCGTCAACAACCGCAGTGAGGCCGCGTCTCCTTCCGCGGACGTTACAGCACTTGCGCCCAACACAAACTATCACTACCGCGTGCGGGCCGTCAATGCATCCGGAACATCCGTGAATTCCGACATCAAAACATTTAAAACAGCTCCGGCATCACCCACGCTTTTTGATAAATCAAACATTACCTCTTCGGGATTTCAGGTAAACTGGTCGGCTTCAGTCGGTGCCACAGAATACGACTTGTATGTTTACACAGACGCGTCCTTTACCATTCCGGTGGAGGGATACAATCCCAAAACCATTGCAGCACCCGAAACCACCAGCATTGTTGCAGGTCTTACCCCTTCCACAACGTACTATTTAAAACTCCAGGCACGCAACGCACCGCGGGCCGTAAACTCGGGGTCAGACATGGTAGAACTGCTGGCCACAACAACTGCCACCGGAGGTGGCGGAAGTTTAACGTTAGGTGATGTAACCTTTGAGCCCACGTTTATTGACGGCACACCCAACGTACTTCATGCTACCGTGAATGGCGGCACCGGTGCGATTCAGGTTAAGATGTTCCACCGCACGAACACCGCATCAGCTTTTACAGCCACTACCCTCACGCTTACTTCCGGCACATACCAAATCAGTATTTTAAATGACTGGGTTGATGAGTTGGGCATGCAGTTCTACCTGGAAGCACGCGATGCCGTGAACCAGGTTGCGCTCAAAGAAAATCTCTCGATCAAACGGAAGGTTGAGTCTGTAACGATTCCGCTGTTAAGCGCCGGTAAGGAACTGAACAACTACCAGATGATTTCATTTCCCTATTCCTTACCCGATAACTCCCTTCGCAATGCACTGGAGTCTGTATTAGGGAACTATGACAAGAAAAAGTGGCGGTTCTCGTATTACAAGAATAACAAGCTTGTCGATTTTGACGAAGGTCTTGCAGCCGGGAACCTGACACAGGGACAAGCGTACTGGATCATTTCAAAAAATCCGGTGACCCTCACCTGGAATGACGGTGTGAGCTTTGGCAATCACACAAACGCTCCGGCCAGCATCCAACTTTCGCAGGGTTGGAATCAGGTTGGAAACCCGTTTCCTTTTCAAATCAGCTGGCAGGATGTGCTGAACAATAACAGCTCGGTAAGTGACAAGGTTAGTCCGCTATACTTATATGATCAGGAGTTGATTTCATTCGCACAAGGTGATCAACTACCGGTATTCGGGGGCGGGTTCGTATATGCCGACGAAGCCCTTCAATTGAATTTTCCGGTGTCGCTCAAAAATCAGGGCGTGAGTTCCGGAAAAACAGTCCGTACAAACGCGCTACGCGCGAACGACTCGGAGGAAGTGGTATGGGCACTACCGCTGAAAGTTCAGGGTGGCAATTCTGTCAATGTACTCTCCGGACTGGGCATGCGTCAGGAGCATGACGTGCGCAACGGCCGCGATAAATACGATGTATTAAGTCCACCGATGCTTTCCGGAATGCGGTTGGTTCATGAAGGTTTGAAAAATTCCCCGGAAGTTTCGTTCAACTGGGTTCCTGACTCAACCCGCCACGTGTGGCACTATACTGTTAAAGGCGACTATGCTGAGGCTGTGATTTCCTGGAATTCAACTGATGTGACAACGATTCAGGGAAGCTTGTCGCTGTACAATGCAACGCAGGGAATCCTCATTAACATGAAATTACTGAATCGTCATACGGTTAACGCAGGTGATAACATCTTCATCACCTACTCGAATCAGGAACGTTCTCTTCAACCCGAACTCCGGATTGGAACGGCCTATCCAAATCCATTTTACGATAATGTCAGCATTCTGCTGTATGCACCCGGCGAAAGCCTGTCGGCTATGTACGAACTACAGGTTACAGACGTAACCGGAAAAACGGTATACCGGGCATCACACGATTTCCGTACCGCAGAAGAGGGATTACTTAAGGCTGAATGGAATGGTCAGTCGCTATCCGGACTGCCGCTCCCTTCCGGCTTGTACTTCTATCAGGTGAAACAATCCGATAGAACCAACCCCACAGTCACATTCACTGGAAAAATTATCAGAAACTAATCTGTCAGTTTAAGAATCAATACGATGAACAGTTTGAAATTTTTATCCGCCCTTGCGTTGGGTTCTCTATGCTTCGTTTCATCCATTCAGGCACAGCAACTCAGCGCCCGGACAAACGAATGGGTACTCCCGAAGAGTGCTACACAGGAAAATCAAAACCTGCCGATGATTGAATGGATCAATCCCGCGATGGAGTTAACAGCCACGCAGGAAGAACGGCTCGTAGCCAAGTTTACCGTTACCGGTATCGAACAGATCGCCAGGCTGTCTTTTAAATTGATTGACAGCAAAACCAACACGGTGTTATCGGAAAAGGATAACATACCGTTAACGGAGAAACAGGAACAAACCATTACACAGCCCGTTCGAATGCCGTCCGGTTATCTCGCCTTGGTGGTTGAGATTACAACCAAATCGGGGGTGATCGTGCGCGAAAAACGTCAGGTTGCGTCCGGGCGCGACAACAGTGAACTCATCTCACTCGAGCGGAAAGACTATGCGCTCATTTTTGCAACCGATAAATATGATCACTGGACAGACCTCGTAAATCCGATTGAAGATGCACGGGCCATTGCGCAGGAATTATCGGCCAACTATGGCTTTAACGTTGAGGTGGTTGAAAACCCTACCGTGGATGAAGTGTGGCAAAAAATACGTTCGTACAGCGAGATGAAGTTTGCTCCGCAGGATCAGTTGATGGTGTTCTTTGCTGGTCACGGCCACTTCGATGATACCTTTGGAGAAGGCTACGTGGTTGCCCGCAATTCACTCAACAACGACCTGGCACGCTCGTCATACATTTCTCACAACCGCCTGCGCGGAGTGGTTAACAACCTGCCGTGCAATCACGTTCTGCTCATGCTTGACGTTTGCTTTGGCGGAACGCTCGATCCTGTCATCGCCAAAGGCCGGGGCGCAACAAGTGAATTGTCGACCACCCAAATGCTGGTGCGAAAGTGGAACTACAAGACGCGCAAGTATATTACTTCAGGTGGGAAAGAATACGTGTCGGATGGTATTCCGGGAAAGCACTCACCCTTTGCAGGGAAGCTGCTGGAGGCTCTGAAGAGCAATGGTAGCGGAGATATGATTGTTACACTGCCCGAGCTCTCGGTGTATTTCGAGCGGTTGCCACAACTGCCGCGATTCGGTTCCTTCGGAGACGATGAGAAGACCAGCGACTTTGTATTTCTGCGCAAAACGAAATAACGGGATAGTAAACGGTTTGACGAAATCAATAAACACGATGACGATGACAAAACTTCTGAGCGAAATTCACTGGGGAGCTGTCCTGCCGTGTGCCCTGGTATATGGTATATTCTGTGGCGTATGGCACAGACCGTTTCTATTTGGCAAGAAATGGGAGAAAGCTATGGGATTTAAACGAATGATTGGCTGGACCGATCCTCCCATTCAATTTGTCGTTCCCATGCTGGCAAGTCTGGTGACGACAATCGCAGTGGCAATGCTGCTCCAGTTGCTCGCGCTGAACACCTTCGCAGAGGTTTTGACGGTGGCGCTTATTCTCGGCATTGGGTTCGGAGCTCCCATTGTATATACTGTAGGCACGATTCCGATTATGCACAAGCCGCTCACCTTCGGTAGCATAACGGGTTCTGCACAAGCGCTGGGGATCACGGTCATGACCGTTGTGATGCACTACCTTTCGCGCTGGATCGAAGGTGGTTAAGAAATTTTTTCAGACAGTCGGTAGGATTACGCGGTACCGCCCAGTCACCATAAATGCGAACCAATGCGCCCATCATTTCGAAGCTAGCCGGCAGACTTTGAATGATGGTGATTTTGTGATCCGGATAAAGGTATCAACTTTTGTTTGTAAAAGGTCCGTACCAACCGGAAGCATATTTCACAACATCAGCTATATAAGCATCATCACCACGAAGAACAGTAGCAGTCGGTAAAAAATGTATACGAGCAATCCATGAAGCACAAAAAAAGCAACTGTTTTCCAGATTGCTTCGAACCAGCCCGTCTTATAAAATCGATGGAAAGCCACAGACCAGTATCCTGACAGCAGAACTACCTGAAGCGGAAATAAAAGCGAATCGTCATAACCAAAATCCCGGCCGGTGATCACATGCCACAGCATGACCGCGAGGTTGAGGAGCAACGGTATAATCAAAAACATCAAATACAAAAACACGACACTAACTTCCGTACCCAAAATAAGATGATCAAAAAGGTATTTTGTTTTCCGAAAGAACAGTAGCCAAAGCACTGCTGCCGTAAGGGGCAACAATAACAACAACATGATCTTGGAAACCTTGGGCGACTTGGCGTCATACTTCTCCCCCAGTTTCTCCAGCGTTATATTCTCCTCGTGCGCTTTCCGGATAGCGTACTCCCGTACAACACCATAGCGCAACTGCCCAAACGTATTCAAATTCTCTGCATGCGACATGTTAAGGCCCTGCAGGAGCGGAAAAAACAGATAGATAATAACACCTACCAGAAACAGCGACACGGGTTTGAAGTACTTTTTGCGGATTCCCTGGCAATACTCCAGTGACAATTGGCCGGGCTTGAAGAATACGGCTTTCAGGCTTGTCAGAAATTTTCCATCAAGGTGAGTCAGAAAATGAAATGCTTCGTGCAGGAAATGACCGACAGACTTGTCGTGCTCCGAAAACACTTTTTCTCCGCATCGACTGCAAAATTGATCTGTAACTGCGTTGCCACAGTTAATACAGGGGGTGGATTGTTCGGCCATATAACCGAAAGATACGGAATCGGATGCCTTACGTGCCTGCTTTCAAATAAAAAATCCCGGTGAATGACCGGGATGAATTGTATGCTGCATAAACCTCTCAAGCAATCAGTCCAAAATCTCCTCGCGGAAAATCAACCACCGCTTATTCACCTTCCGCCATTCGGTGCGATACTTGCCCGACAACTCAGTTCCATTAGCGAGGGCTAACCTCCAGTGCCCGGATTCAATGGCGACTGTATCGGTCACGTCAACCTGGCTGGTTGTGAGTTCACGAAAGACGTACGTCCCGGCCTCCGACCGATAGTGATTTTGAATCGCGGCAGTTCCACAGGCGCCACTGGCCAGGCATGCCTTCGGATGATACTGGAGAACAATGGAATCGGGCTTGCCGCTGTTAAACCACTTGATGAACTGTTGATTGGACCGTTCGATGTACTTGCGAACCGAACTTGTCTGCGCATGCGCAAGCGAACCATAAAAAAGAAAGAGACCGGTGAGGGCAAGGGTAAATAGTTTGGTTTTCATAGATTTTTTTAATCCCGCTAACGGGAGTGAAAAAAATTAGGGTGTTGCTTTTGGCCGCCAAATAACCCGTCACTCGCCCGACATATGATAACAAATTGATTTTCAGTATTTTCGAGACGAGCTAATTCGATATCATTTTGCCAACCCCCTTACCATGTACAAACTTATCGTTCGGGTTCTTTACACAGCAGCGGTTTTTGCGGGCGCACTCGCCTTGTTCTTCTACCTCCGGTTTCTGGGTGCCAAACTTCAATGGGACCGAACGGATGCAATCGTAACCGCCATAAACGTGCTGCCGCCTGACTCCACGCAAACGGTCACACTGCAATACACCATTCATAACACACGTTACACAACAACCGATGCGGTGACTGAATTCAATCATCCTGTAGGTGATACGCTGATTCTGTTGGTTAACCCCGAAGATTCATCCGATCTCTCGCTGATGGAAAGTGAAGGTTATATGAATCGGCTGGCATTGAAAGTTGGCGCCTGCGCGGTGGCACTTTTCGCTGCCGGATTTTTGGTGGCCCGTCAGCAACGATAGAATTCAGGGTCGGTTTCCCGGAGTTCCGGGGCCTGCATCGCTAACCGATTCGATTGTCAGAAACTGATACCCGAGCAGCTTTTCAATCTCCTTCAGGTTGGCGGCTGCGCACCGGATTTCACCTTCCTCCCAGTTTGTCCACTCGAAGGTTATCTTCTCTCCCGTCCGTTCAACGGTATAACAATTGTAGTCGATACCCGCATCGATGCCATCATACTGAAAGGTCAGCGTCCATCCGTTGGCTAAAAGCGTCTCGATCGCTTTATTCCATAACGCGGTTTCAATGTTTCTGGCAAGGATCACAACAACAAATTACAAAATATCGGCGGGTAACAAAGTTTGTTCTGTGATACTGTAACCTTCCGGTATTTCAGCCGTATCCAATCATATTAGTTCTACAAAAGTTGAAATAATATCATGAGTAACCGCGTGTATCTGGGTGAACTGGAAGAACTCATTCTGCTAATGGTAGCCCTGCTGAAAGACGAAGCGTATGGCGTTTCCATCACCGAGATGTTGAAAAAAACCGCCAACCGTGAAATCACCATCAGCGCAACGCATGCTGCGCTCCATCGCCTCGAAACAAAGGGATTCGTAAAATCAAAAATGGGCGGAGCATCAACCGAGCGCGGCGGCAGACGCAAACGCATGTTTAACATCACTGCCTATGGTCGGAATACACTCGAGGACCTTCGCGATACCCGCGAAAACATCTGGACCATGATCAAGCCTGCCGTGGTATGAGCAAACCGATGAATCCTCCCGGATGGGTAGATAAACTAGTCGACCGCCTCGCTCCTCCCGCACTAGCCGAGGAGATCCGGGGCGACTTATACGAACTATACCACCTCGACATCATCCGAACCCCGCAATCCGCCAAACGCAAATACATTTTCAATGCGCTTGGATTCCTTTTTAAACGCTTTTTCTGGAGCTCCGCTCCTGTTACCTCATCAACTTCATTCTATATGTTAAACAATTACTTCCTCATCGCCTGGCGAAGTCTCGTCAAGAATAAAACATTCTACCTGATTAACATCTTCGGTCTGTCGGTTGGTCTTGCATGTGCGCTGCTGATTGGTTCGTACATTCACTCCGAGCTGACGTACGACACCTATGCCGAACACGCAGACGACATCTATCGCGTGGAGGTTCGGGTACTGGGCAACGGAAGCTGGGATGAGTACTCAACCGTTGATTTTGGTGTGGGCTCGGGCATCGCGGAAACGTATCCGGAAGTGAAGTCATTCACGCGACTAAGCCGCGGCTTTGCGCCTTACTTCCGGTATAACGACATTGTGTTGAAGACGGAAGGCCTCGGAATTGTTGACTCAAATTTTCTCGAATTCTTCTCCATCCCGCTGCTGAGTGGCAATTCGAAGATGGCTCTCACCGAGACCAATCAATTAGTGGTGTCACGCGATTTCGCCCGCAGGTATTTTGGTTCGGAAGATCCGATGGGCAAAGTGCTGCTCGCGGGAGAAGACGGTTATAAAATTACCGGAGTCTTTGACCGCATCCCCGACAAGTCACATTTCCAATTTGATGCATTCGTTAGTGGTGAAACCTTCGCCAAATTCCGCAGGCCGAGCTGGAGCAACGTAGGCACTGCAACATACGTCCGGCTTGCCGACAATGCAGATGCAAAAGCACTTGAAAACAAGTTTCCCGACCTCGTGCGCAAGCATGTCGTTCCGGAAGTTCAGGCCGACATGGGTGTTGGTCGTGAAGAAGCCGACAAGGCAGTTAATACATTTGTCTTCACCCTTCGTCCGTTACAGGATATTCACCTGGGTTCGCACGCCCCGGATGAACTCATGCCGGGTGGCGACATACGCTATGTTTACATCTTCGGAGCGCTGGCTGTTTTTATCCTGCTGCTGGCCTGCGTGAACTTCATCAACCTTTCCACGGCTACGTCAACCCGGCGCACCCGGGAAGTGGGTATTCGCAAAGTGATGGGTTCAATCAAACAGCAACTGATCGCACAATTCCTGACCGAATCGGTGATGCTGGCCCTTTGCGCCATGGTGCTGGCGTATGGACTTACAGCAACCCTGTTGCCTGTGTTTAATCAACTTACCGGTAAGGCAATCACCTTCGATTATTTCCTGCAACCCATAAGCATTGCATGGGTCGTGGGTGGGACACTGGTTGTTGGTATCTTGTCGGGAGCGTATCCCTCCTTCCTGCTGTCGTCATTCAATACCATTCAGGTGTTAAAAGGATCCGCTACCGGTACCGCCGGTCGCAAGGATTTGTTGCGCAGCGGACTCGTAGTGTTTCAGTTTGCAGTTTCGTCAGCCCTGATTGCAGCTACCCTGATTGTTTACCAGCAACTTAACTTCATGCAGAATAAAAACCTGGGTTACTCAAAAGACCAGGTGCTGGTGATTAACGAAACACGTGCGCTTCGGGAAAATGAAAAAAACTATCGCGATGAATTGGCGGGCGACAGCCGGGTGGTTAACGCGAGTGTGTCAAGCCACATGCCGGGCGAAAAGAGTTTTCGCGGAACACAGGCCTTTGCCAAAGACCGGGCGGGCGATACACAGAACTCGGAAATTCACATTGATATATTCTGCATTGACTATGACTATCTGAACACACTTGCGATTGAATTGGCACACGGAAGAAATTTCTCCCGCGACTTCCCCTCCGACTCCGCTGCCGTTGTCATCAATGAAGCTGCTGCGTACGAATTCGGATGGACACCGGAGACCGCGCTGGATAAGAAGATTATCACATCGGGCCAGACGGAATACCATGTGGTTGGTGTGGTAAAGAACTTTAACTACACTTCGCCCCGTCAGAAAGTCGGGCCGCTGGTCATGATGCTTCGTGGTAACCGTGGTGCTGTATTGGTAAAGCTCAACTCTGCAGACATGAGTGATTTTATTGAACATGCGCGCGTAGTGTGGGACAAATACAACACCAGTGACGTGCCGTTCTCATACACCTTCCTGGATGATAAGTTCAGAGCGTTATACGCAGCCGAGGAACGGACCGGGAAAATTTTTATGTCGTTTGCCGCGCTTGCGGTAATCATTGCAGGACTGGGGCTTTTCGGACTCAGTACTTACTCCGCGGAACATCGCACACGTGAAATCGGTATCCGAAAAGTACTGGGTGCCAGCTCACAAAATGTATTGCTGATGCTGTCGCGACAGTTTATGATGCTTGTGTTGCTGGCCTTTGTGATTGCGGTGCCGCTGGTCTTATGGACAATGAATCACTGGTTGAATGATTTTGCCTACCGCGTTAGTATCGGGTGGTGGATTTTTGCGCTCGCGGCCGGAATCTCGTGCGTGATTGCATTTGCATCCATGGGTATTCAGGCAGCCCGTGCTGCCCGGGCAAACCCGGTTAAAAGTCTGCGGAACTAACGCGTCATTCCGAAACATCACCATACTATCTCCCAAAGTTAATTCATGAATGAATCAACTATGATTGAATGGCACATATCTAGTCAATCTCGACAATCTTTTTATTCTGGAGTTTTTGCATGGCCTTCGGCACCATGTTCAGGATTTGATCTTTCAGCACAGCCAGGTGTTTCATCTTAATGTGATCCCGGTGCGTGACCAGACTTACTTCTCGGGCCGGACTGGGTGCCTGCAGTCGTTTCACCAGCTTGAGTTGTGATTTACTGAACTCTTTTATGGCCAGTTCCGGTAAAATTGTAATTCCCTCGGTATTCTCGACCATCCGCTTGAGCGTTTCGATGTTACCGGTTTCATACCGGAACTGTATGTCGTTGCGCCTTTGCAACTCGCACAGGTTGAGTACCTGCGACCGGAAACAGTGCCCTTCTTCCAACAACCATAATTCGTTGGGATTAATGTCGGCTGCGAGTACGTAGCGCTTGTTGTATAACGCATTCTTCCGTGACACATATACAAACAGCTCCTCATAAAACAGGACGTCTTCGTTTATGGCGGTGTCGTTCAACGGTGTAACCACCAATCCGCAATCCAGCCGATTATGCTTCAACTCGTTGATGATCTCTTCGGTAATGGTTTCACGAATGATCAGGTTGAGTTGCGGATACCGTGCACGCATCTCCCGGAAAAGCTGCGGCAACAGATAAGGCGCCAGCGTAGGAATAATTCCAATACGCAATTCCCCGGTCATCGTGCCTCTCTGATGCTCCACAAGTTCCATGATACGGTTCGACTCCCGCAAGGCTACACGCGCTTGTGCAATAATCAACGCTCCGGTTTCCGTCGGGATAACCGGCTGCTTGGTGCGGTCGAAGATTTTTACGTCCAGTTCCTCTTCCAGCTTTTGAATCTGCATGCTGAGCGTAGGTTGCGTCACAAAACACGCTTCTGCAGCCTGCGCAAAATGCCGGTGTGTATCCACCGCCACGATGTATTCCAGTTGTGTTAGTGTCATAGATTTTATCTATTGAATCATAAATATAATCAATTTGATTTATTTAAGTCTTAAGCGTAGTATTGAGTTTTAACCCGAACAAACCCATACATACTCATGGAAAATAATGCAACAAATGGTGAAGCAACGTGTCCCTTCACCGGAGCGCACAAACAGGGAGCAGGCACCGGCACACGAAACCGCGACTGGTGGCCTAACCAATTGAAGCTCAATATCCTTCGTCAGCATTCATCGCTTTCAAACCCGATGGAAGAGAAGTTTAACTATGCGGAGGAATTCAAGAAACTTGACCTGGCAGCTCTGAAAAAAGATCTGACCGCGCTGATGACCGATTCACAGGATTGGTGGCCGGCAGACTTTGGTCATTATGGTGGATTGTTTATCCGGATGGCGTGGCACAGTGCCGGAACGTACCGCGTATTCGATGGCCGTGGTGGTGGTGGCGGTGGCCAGCAGCGCTTCGCTCCTCTCAACAGCTGGCCCGACAACGTGAGCCTCGACAAGGCACGCAGACTCCTGTGGCCAATCAAACAAAAATATGGTAAGAAAATTTCCTGGGCAGATCTGATGATTCTAGCCGGAAACGTTGCACTCGAATCTATGGGCTTTAAAACCTTCGGTTTCGCCGGTGGTCGTGAAGACATGTGGGAAGCACAAGAAGACGTGTACTGGGGATCAGAAAACAAATGGCTTGGAAGTGATCTTCGTTATAAAGAAGGCTCGCCCGGAGTTAACGGTCATGGCGTAGTAAACACCGATGACAGTCCGAAAGGAGAAACACACTCGCGCAACCTCGAACAACCGCTCGCAGCAGCGCACATGGGATTGATCTATGTGAATCCGGAAGGTCCGGACGGAACACCCGACCCGATTAAAGCGGCAATAGATATTCGCGACACATTCGGCCGCATGGCCATGAACGATGAAGAGACCGTTGCGTTAATTGCCGGAGGACACTCCTTCGGTAAGGCACATGGCGCGGCACCTTCCACGCACGTGGGTAAAGAACCTGAAGCTGCTGAGTTGGAACTGCAGGGGTTTGGCTGGACCAACAGCTATGGGTCAGGCAAAGGAGCCGACACCATTACCAGTGGCCTGGAAGTAACCTGGACCAAAACGCCTACCCGGTGGAGCAATAACTTCTTTGAGAACCTGTTCGCCTTTGAATGGGAATTAACGAAAAGCCCTGCCGGTGCGCACCAGTGGGTTGCCAAGAATGCCGATGCGTTCATTCCGGATGCTTACGACAAAAACAAAAAGCATAAACCAACCATGCTCACGACCGACTTGTCGTTGCGCTTCGATCCGGTTTATGAAAAAATCTCCCGTCACTTCCTGGAAAATCCTGACGCATTCGCGGATGCCTTTGCACGTGCATGGTTCAAACTCACGCACCGCGATATGGGCCCGCGTTCGCGCTATCTTGGTCCGGAAGTTCCAAAAGAAGAATTACTGTGGCAGGATCCAATTCCCGCTGTTAACCACAAACTGATTGATGATCAGGATATCAAAGCACTCAAAACAAAAGGGCTTGAGTCAGGATTAACAATTGCAGAGTTGGTATCTGCCGCATGGGCTTCTGCTTCTACTTTCCGAGGATCAGACAAGCGTGGTGGCGCCAACGGAGCACGCGTGCGACTGGCTCCCCAGAAGAATTGGGAAGTAAATAATCCGACCCAGTTGAAGAAGGTACTCGACAAACTCGAGAGCATTCAGAAGGATTTTAACAATGCTCAGAAAGATGGCAAGAAAGTATCGATCGCAGACCTGATCGTGCTGGCCGGTGGAGCAGCGGTTGAGAAGGCAGCGAAAGATGCCGGCTATGCGGTTACGGTTCCCTTCACAGCCGGTCGTATGGATGCATCGCAGGAACAAACCGATGTGGAATCCATGGGATACCTGGAACCCTTGGCAGACGGTTTCCGCAACTACCGCAAGAAGCGGCTGGCTGCTTCCACCGAAGAAATGCTGGTTGATAAAGCTCAGTTGTTGACACTTACCGCACCTGAATTGACGGTGCTGGTTGGCGGCCTCCGGGTGTTGAATACGAACTACGATGGTTCGAAGCATGGTGTATTTACCCAAACACCGGGCAAACTCACCAACGACTTCTTTGTAAACCTGCTGGATATGAGTACAGCGTGGAAAGCCACTGGTGATGATAAGGAGTTGTATGCCGGAACCGATCGTAAAACCGGTCAACCGAAGTGGACTGCTACGCGTGCCGACCTCGTGTTCGGATCAAACTCAGAACTTCGTGCAATCGCTGAAGTGTACGCGAGCGCTGACGCCAAAGAGAAATTTGTGAATGATTTCGTACAGGCCTGGACCAAGGTGATGAACCTCGACAGGTTTGACGTGAAGTAGCGGTAATAAGAGAGGATAGAAAAAGGGCGGCCCTTTCAGGTCGCCTTTTTCATTCACACTACTCTAACACAAATTATCGTCATCAAACCGTTACCGTAACCCGCAGAAACGTAGCCGGGATCACCGTTCGGTTTACCTCCGTACTTTTATTTTGGCTGCTAAACAGTGCTTCAAGTTCCTTTTGCAAACCGGCATCCTTTCCATTCTTCGCAGCTGCTTCAAATGCATTCATCGTTGGACCGTAATACATTTTGAACTGTGCCACAAACGCATCGGGCGTACCGTTGAAATTAAACGTGTACGTATCGCGGAGGAAAGAAATTTTCTCGGCAGAAATTCCTGCTGCCAAAAATCGGTCGCGAACTTCCTGTTCAACACCCCACAGCATCGGACTGATAAATCCTTCAGGCGGTGGTGGTGTATACATCGAACTGATCTTTAAAATCTGCGCAACGAGAGTGGGGTCACCGGGTATCCAGTTTCCCATAACAATTTGGCCGCCCGGTTTGGTGACCCGAACCATTTCTTTGGCTACCTCCATCGGCTTCGGAGCGAACATGGCTCCGAAAATCGTTACCACTTTATCGAATGTTTTATCCGCCAGCATTTCCAGGTTGCAGGCATCACCCTGTTCGAACGTAATGTTCGACAGACCTTCCTGATTTGCGCGTTGCCTGCCTGCGGCCACCAGATTCTCCGCGATATCAACACCCTGAACAATGGCTCCTAATCGCGCTGCCGGAATGGCGGTCGTTCCATCGCCACAGCCCAGGTCCAATACCCGGTCTCCTTTTATAATCCCTAATGTTGCGACCAACGCGGTTCCGCTTTCGCGCATGGTTTGCGCCAGCCGGGTGAAGTCGCCCTTCTCCCAAAGCGCTTTGTTTGGATTTATTGGTTTCGGTGATTCTACTGTTGTTTGCATGTCTCTGTAATTCGTGATGTTAACGTGTTCCCTACAATGCCAGCCCGTCAGCCAGAATTTTAAAAATGATTGCTACTACTACGGTAATGCCCAGCAGAACTGCGAGCAACCGCCTGATAAATGATGCTGTTCTCATGTCTCAATGTTGATTTTTAATACCAATTCTCAACGGCAAAAGTAGGCCGTACGATGAAAGGAAAATGGTGGAAATGAACCATTTACATGTACCTGACACATGTTTACATGGTTTTGGAACGTATCACCATCCAGCCGAAGGTAAGTCGATGAGTTTCGATTCTGAAACGGGCTTTTACTGAACCTCTCCGGGTCCCTCGTAGCTGGTGGGTGCCACACCAAAGTGCTTCTTGAACGACTTCGAAAAGTGCGAGTAGTCGTTAAAGCCAACCCGGGTAGCAATCTGCGACACGGAGTCAACCTTACCGAGAATAAGCCTGGCTGCAGTGCGCAGGCGGATGCTTCGGATCAATTCACTCGGTGGAAAACCGGTAATGGTTTTGATTTTACGATGTAAACTCGCGCGACTCATGTTCATTTCGGAAGCCATCTTCTCCACTCCGAACAACGGGTCGCTGAGATTTTCTTCCACTATGAGAATTGCTTGTTTGAGTAGTTTTTGATCATGCGATTCCAATTGTCCTGCCTCCGGAGTAAGGGTCGCCTGGAATTTCTCTTTGGTTTCTTTGTGCTGACGTGTGAGGTAATCGATTTCAAGGTTCAGCATCTCGCGATTCTTGCGATACCGATACCGTTGAAGCATGTAGACCGCGATGGAAAGCAGAATCAACAAACTCAACGCCCCGAGCAAGATGTTCTTCCACAGTAGCTGAATGTGCTTCTCGCTGTTGAGCACCTGAATGCGTTGTTCCTTTAATTGAAGTTCGTGCCGCGCCTCAAGCTCAACAATCTGTCGGATTTTAGCGGTATTCAGCAAACTGTCACGCACCGCGTAATACTTGCGCAGATACACAACCGCTTCATCGCCTCTGCCCTGCCGGAGGCGCACATCTACCAGTCCACCGTATGCCTGACGTATCACGCGTCTCAGACCAAGTTCGCGCGCCAGTACCAATGCCGACTGAAGTGTTTGCTCGGAATTTCGCAGGTCGTTGGCTTTTAGATACGCCATCCCGATAATGCCGGTGATGGACGCTTCCGTGATTTTATTACCAGTATTTCTGGCCAGCCGGAGTGCTCGTTGATAATACGACATGGCAAGCTTTGCATTTTCCGGTGCATACACTTCACCGATGTTTGATATGATGCGGGGGAAATTTATGGAGTCGACCCCGTGCGTGGTGCCAACCTCAAGCGCTTTGTTGTAAAAGAATAGTGCACTGTCAGGTTTATCCGCAATAAAAAGGATAACACCTTTCAAATTATAAATGCTGCACAACTGTTCCCAGTCGTCACCTTGTTGCGCCATCGATTCGGCAAGTTCGATCGACTCGCGCGCTTTTATACGTTCGGCCAAATCCATGTACCCACGCGCCAGAATGTAGTAACTCTCGGCTTGCAGGTGTTTGAGTTTTGCTTGCTGCGCGATTTCAAGCGCAGTCATGGCCGACTCGATGGCCAGCTCGTTATCGCCAAACCTCCAGAAGCAAAAGCCTTTCAAGGTATTCGCGGTCGCTATCCCTTTAACGTAATTCAATTCGCGGGCAAGCCGCAAGGCTTCATCGGCATACCGCAGCGACTGATCGGGGTTTGTCCACTGGTACTGTTTACTTGTTTGGATTAGTTTCTGAACCTCCAGCGTATCTGCTTTGCGGATTGGATCTGCAGCCAGACCGGGCATAACGCAGCCAATAAATACAACTGTAAGCAGCGCGCGCGAATTCATGCGGCAAACTTACAAATATTAGAAACGTCAGGGGAACCGGCATCTCGGG
The DNA here is from genome assembly GCA_016786495.1 of Cyclobacteriaceae bacterium. GTDB lineage: Bacteria > Bacteroidota > Bacteroidia > Cytophagales > Cyclobacteriaceae > UBA2336. The sequence goes on along the minus strand of JAEUUJ010000047.1, from coordinate 65,761 downwards.
TTAGTGCCAGGATCCCGGTCGAACTAAAACCATCTGTTTCCAACCCGAAAATGGCCTTTTTCTTCTTGGCTCATTCTTTGTTTTAATACGACTATAAATGTTTTGTCTATGAAAACACTTGGATTGAGAATGCTGGCCTTGTCCTTCCTGATGGCAGGTGGAACGGCAGTTTGGGGTCAGGAACGTGACGCGGAAGTTCCGGGTGACTACTTTAGTCTTGAAGGTGCGCTGGAGCTCTTTAAGAAATCATCTTCCCCCGAAGAATTTGAACGCATGCTGAATGCGGAAGACTCAAAGGTTAACAACCTTGACCTGAACGGTGATGGCTATACGGATTACCTGCGTGTAGTCGATCGGACAAATGGAAACATACACACGTTTACTATTCAATCGGTGATCTCCAATACCGAGCTTCAGGATGTAGCCGTAATCGAACTGGAAAAGCTTGCCAACGGCAAGGCTGTTCTTCAAATCACAGGTGATGAAGACGTATACGGAACCGAAACGATTATTGAACCCACGCAGGAAGTTCGCGTGAATGCCGGCACGACAACCACTACTACGGTAGTAAACGTATGGACCTGGCCGGCCGTGCAGTATGTATACGATCCTTATTATACGGTTTGGGTTTCGCCCTGGGGCTGGTACACCCGGCCGGTATGGTGGATAAGCTGGAGACCGGTTTCATATCACCATTATTACTCATGGTGGCACCCGTACCGCCCGTACTATGCCCGTTGCCACACGCATCGCGTAGTATATGCCGATCGGATTTACAGGCCTTATCGCAGCACATCGGTGATGGTGAGAAATCGTCACCGCACGCAACTGGCCGATTATCGTTCAACGCACCGCAGGGATGTTCGCGATGATCGCTACAGCGACAATCACGACCGAAGCAGAAGTAACTACCGGTCGGATGACGCACGGCCTACGGTAAGAACCCGTACCAACAGCGATACCGATAATGCCCCACGCAAACGGTATGACGCATCCACAAGCGACCGTCATAACACCCGGCCAGCGATGAATCGCCAGCATTCTGAAACACGCGAGCGGTCAGTTGCCACTCGCGAATGGAACACGAAACCGGACCGCAGAGAAACGCACACAGAGCGTCAGCGGACGGAAAGAAAATCCGATGGGAATTTTAATCGCTCCACCCAACAACAGCGCTCTTCCCCTACGATGCGTCAGGAAAGAAGTCGCAATAGCAGTGGTGGTTCAAAAGCACCCAAATCCAACGAACAATCAAGACGGTCGCGTTAAAAAAGTAAAGGAGGGTTACAAGCCTCCTTTTTTATTTACCCTCTCCCACAATGACTGAAAAATTACTTTGATTGACCAATGGCCTGATTGAATTGTGACTCATACTGATCAACAACCTTCAAGAGTGACTCATCATTTTTAAATCGTTCCCGCAACAGCGGATAAATCTCTTTCCCTTTTGGATCGGCCAGCGTTTCAATTAACAATACGTTATTAAAGATCACATTGAGATCGTCTTCCACGAGCGACTTTTTCAGCCGATCTACAATCAGCGGATACGCATCTGCACTACGACCGAGGCCAGCGATGGTTTGTGCAGCTATAATGCGGTAGTCCCAGATGCCCGTGCTGGCTTGCGGTAAATTCCATCGCGGTTCGTTCAGGTCGGCAAGGGCTTTGTAAGCAATGTCGTACGCCCGCGGATCTCCAAGTTGTTGTAGTCCGTTTAATGAACTCATCAGGCTTTGATTTTTCCAGGAGGGCCGGCTTACCAGTTTAGCAAGCGCATTAAACGCTTTTGGACTTTTTGAACTTCCTAACGCTAAAGCTGCATTGGCTACCACGCGATCACTTTTATCGGCCATGGCTTTGACATAAACATCAGCGTATTGAGGGTCGTTTGTTGCGCCCAGGAAAGCAATTGCAGTTGCCTTAACCCATGCCTTGTCGTTGGCAATGATGTTCAGCAACATTTTAGTGGTACCCGCATCCAGTTTAGCCGGTGTCGAGGTCGCTAAAATACCCCTCAACAATCCGAGGGCGCTCATCCGTAAACGCCAATACGCGTTGCTTTGAATTATTGTGCGAAGCGTATTGACAATTTTTGTTTTATCGGTTGCGGGTGTTGTTTCATTTTTCGCACGAGCAGCGAGTTCTATCATGGCCGATCGCTTGGCGATGGCATCGGTAGAGTTTAATGCCATAGCAATTTGTTCATCGACCGTCTTCTCGATATTAAGTTCCTTCAGCCAGGTTGATTGATAATCGAAGTTTACAAAACGTGGTTCCCGCGCGGCAGGAATCGTGATGGTGTTTTCAGCCTGAGCGTTTAACCAAACCGTGCTGATCACACCATCAATTTCAATCTCAATATTTCCCTGAAAGTACTCTGCCTGCGGATACCGTTGCGCTGAGTCGAGTTTTTGAACCTGTTTAACGTTGAGAACAAGCTGTTTTGCTGCAGCGTCATATGATCGGGCGACTTCAAAAACCGGGTGCCCAACACGGTACACCCACTGATCAAAAAACCACTCCATCGGGTCGCCTGTAATCTCTTCAACAGCTTTCCGGAAATCTTCTGTCGTTACTGGCTTTTGTGCATTCCGGCTAAAATACAGGTTAAGAATTTTCTTCCATCTTTCATCACCAACCTGTTTGTGAAGCATTCGCAATACCGAAGCGCCATAGTAATACGGAGCATTACCTCCCACCCCGGAGTAATTTTTAGAAACAACCGGTTCGCATACACCTGCGTTCCAATCGGCCATGTAAAACGCCTGATCAGCCAGTGCATGTTGCCACAGCAGGAATTCGTCAACGCCATTCTTATGGATGTTGTACAATCCCGAAAGGTACCGCGACAATCCCTTGTTCAGCCATTGATGACTCCAATCTGCCGGCGTTACATAGGCTCCAGTCCACTGAGCGGCCAGCGACTCTCCTTCCAGGCCATCCCACAGGTACAGGTAATCCGCATGGGTATCATAATCATCAACCATATTCTCGGATTGAGCTGCCACGCCCAATCCGGTAACGCCCCATTGCTGATCCTGAACAAATACCTGCGCGTAGGCCGGGAAGGGATAACGTACACCGGTATATTCCGAGAAGAACTTTACCATATCCGGTAGACGTTCCACGCTTGCCGTAGTAGCTTCCACTTCGTTCGTATAACTGTAATTATGGAGATCAAGTGCCTGGTAGGCTTGCTTTACGTTGGTGAACTCACCAACAATGAAAGAAGTATTATGATTGGCGTGTGGAATGTTCGACTGGTAATGAAACGTAGTTGTTCCGTCAGCATTCACTTTCTTACTAACCAACGCACCGCTCGCGACTGCCGTTAACGTATTTTCAACCGTGAGCTTGATATCCGTTGTGCGAAAGTCGTTCGGATAATCATAGCCGGGAAACCAATACCGGTTCGACTCAGGCTCTCCCAACGACCAGATTTGCTTTTTACGCTTTGGCTCCGCAGGCGTTGGCCAGATAAACCGCAAACCGCCCTTGCCATTACTCCCGCCCAGGTTGAGCGGATCGGTTTCATTGATATGATTTGTGTGGTAACGAATCACCACCGTGACTTCTTCACCGGCCTGATAACTCCGGTCGAGCGTGATCTTTAACGCATCGTCTTTATCGCTTCCGTCATACGAAAAAGCAAGCGATGCACCATTCAGCGTGATTGACTGAATCGAAAGGCTTCCTGCGTCCAGCGCAACTTCGCGGGTATTCCACAGGGGAGCAAGTGTGATCGCTGTGGACCCGAATGCCTGCCGCTTCTTCCAGTCAAATTGCAAATCGATCGAGATATGTTTGATATCTACTTTCCGTGCGCGCGCCCAATGCGGTGCCGGTAAACGTTTGGTGCTGTCCTGACCGGTAGCGGAAAACGATGCCAGTAAAATCAGCAGCAGTGCAATGCTAATGTGTTTGTTCATGTGTAGCGTGTTGAGGGATGTAGTTATATTCCATGTACTCGGCTGTACGGATAGCAACCGATTCGCCCAACAACCGGGCGATCGTGAAAAAAGAAAGATCAATGCCTGCCGATATTCCGCCTGATGTATAAAGTTTATCGCTCGATTTTGTAAAACGCCTTTCCGGCTTCGGAACAGCCCGAGGTGCCAGTTCAGCCATGTGCTCGTACACCTCGTGGTGCGTACAGAACGGTCTGTTATTCAACAACCCAAGTTTGCCCATTAGCCGTGAGGCTGAACAAATGCTGAGCGTGAGCTCTGCTGACTGATGTATCTTCTCAATCCAGGCGAGCAGCATATGATCGGTGAGCAACGCACGGGTTCCCTGACCACCGGAAACAATCAGAATATCAATAACCGGATGGTTGTGAATGGTGTAATCCGGTTGAACCTTGAGTCCGTTCACAGCAGAAACGATGCGCTCGTCTCTGGCGATTGTAAACACATTGAACGGTTTCTCCGGATTAATTTGAGCCGTAACGGAGAATACTTCAAACGGACCGGCAAAGTCGAGCACCTCGGCATCGTTAAAAATCAGGATGCCAACATTTTTTGTCATGATTGTATCGGATTAGTGTTGTAGCGGGAAAAGAATCTGCGAGTCGGACGACACCAGAAGATCGTTTAATCGCCTGGTGACCGCAGCAGGAGTTGTTTGCGCGATCAGCTTACGGGAAGATTCGTAGGCACGTTGATCGCGATAATGCGTAAGCATCACCAAAAGACTGGGGTCCTGATAGACGTGTTGCCGGGTATAGTCGTTCTCCTGCGTTTCACTGATCAGCAACGTCAACACGTCAGCTCCGCTTTTCCGGAGCACATCGAGGTAATCGCTTGCCATCAGCCGGATTAAATCGTTCCGTTTGTTCCGCGTCACATAATACGTTGCAACGGTTACACCCTCCGGTTTTTTAAGTTCACCCAGTTTAATTCCCCCGGTTGAATCAATGGCCTGCCCAACAATCACCAACGGCTTCAGCAAATGAACATCATACGCATCCACGAGCATGCTATTGCATTCAGCCGCGGTTTGTTTCCAATAATCGCTGTAGTAAAAATCTTTCATGAACTTGCTGCGCGTTTGCATGTTTTCGAAGCCGCGAATCCATACGTAGTGGTCGTTAGCGTTATTCAGACTGAAAGCATTCATGAGATACCCTCCCAACTCACCTTGTTTCGGGATAATCATCCGGTCCATGTAGGCCGAGAACTTGTCACGCATTCCTTCCAGCAACGTATAATTGCGGAGTTCAATGCTTTTGATCACCAGCTCATCGTGCGATGTAGTTTGCGACCAGGATGAACTAAACATACAGACGATAAGCAGGATGATAGAGGTAACTTTCATACACGGTTGTTAGAGACTTTGCAATAAACGGATCACCTGACGTTCGCTTTTCAGGCCGCACTGTTTTGCCATTTGCTTGCGGCTCATGTTGGGATCTTTTGAAAACTCCTTCAGCATGCTTTTGCGAACCAGCGTTACATATTCGTTTACCGTAATGCCGGTTTCCCGTTTGAAGGTGCGGGTTAAATTGCGCGGACTCATGCAGGTGGTGTCGGCCAATTGGCCAAGCGACACCTTTTGATGAATATTTTCCTGGAGGTAATCCTGTGCTTTGTGAATACCCGAATGAATGTGATTCCTGTGCTTCATAAAAACGCTGTGTTGCGAATCGGATCCGGGTCTGCGCACATACACCACAAGTTCGCGCGCTACCTCGTATGAAACCTGTTCGCTCGTCAGGCGGCTTACGATTTCCAGTGCGAGGTCAACGCCTGCCGTTACTCCGGCACTCGTCATCACCCGGTTATCTTCGGTAAAAAGGATGTCGTCCATGACTTTCACGGCCGGATACCGCTGTTGAAGCTCGGCGGTCCGTTTCCAATGTGTAGTACATTTCAGGCCATCTAAAATTCCTGCTTCCGCGACAAGAAATGCACCGGTACAAACTGAGCAGATCGATGCACCCGCGGCATGCGCGTCCCGAATCCAGCGCATCAAGTCCTTCTGCGCCCTGGCCTCCTGAGAGATCAGGTACCGCACTTCAGCACCCGCTATAAACAGGTAGTCGCCGGCAGAAAATCGGATTTCGCAAAAATGCTGTAAATTATTAATAATCAGTTCAATAGAAGATGATACTTCATGCTGAACTGAGCAAAATTCAATTGAAATTTCAGCGCCATGGTCCTGCGCTTCCTGAAATACCTGCAACGGTCCCGCCAGGTCAAGCATGTGTACCCGCGGTAAAACGAGAAATACAATCCGGGTCTTCTTCATAGCGATTTCAACGGTAAACCTACGGTAAAGGTAAACCTGAAACCGGACAACGGAATGACATTTAAAGCCACAAAAAAAGCCACCCGTTGGCGTGGGCGGCTTCGCGATTCAAGGAATCTTATTGCTTTGGCCAGACATTATCGGCCGGATTTGAATCCGGAAAACGGCCGTGCGGGTCGAACGTTATCTTTTTGATCTTGCGGTCGCCAAAATTCATCTCCGTCTGGAAGGTACGGCTGCCATTCAGCCAAACGGATACCGGCCACGTCACTTCCGCAGTTGTTGCATCAATCATTTTGGCATTTTGAACCGTCTTGATCGCGGGTCCTTCGGCTTCGAACTCAACCTTCAGCACCACGGGCGAAGGCATTTGACCATCCTGACGAACCGTGACGATCGTCTTTCCCTTTACGGTCTTAACATCCTGGATCGACCCATCAACCGTTTCGGTAGTCCAGAGCCAGTAATACCAAAACCATTCCAGGTCCTGACCGAGTTCGTTGTTCATGAAGAAAATGTAATCCCACGGTGACGGGTGTTTGTATGACCAAGTCGTGGTATATTTCTTCATGGCGTTGATCACCGCTTCATCCCCAACGATTCCGCCAAGCATGGAAAGCATCAACGGAGTTTTTGCGTACGTCTGAAATCCATAGCCGCTGCCCGCGTCATTCGCGCTCCACATCATAGGAGCTTCATCTTCGCTCCCGCTCATGCGACCATAACTCTGGCCGAGTCCATCCAGGCTGTAAGGCTTCTTCTCATCGTCAGCATCTGAAAGAATATTCATGTACTGGTTGAACCCTTCGTCCATCCAGCCATACCTCGTTTCATTATTACCGACCACCATCGGCCACCATTGATGCGCAGTTTCATGATCGGCAGCGCCCTGATTGGAGTTGATTACCATCGGGTACTCCATCCCGGAACTCGGTCCATCCTGTAGCGTTAACTGCGGAAACGGATAGGGTGCCCACAAAGCAGAATAGAATTCAAGTGCATGGCGAGCCACCGGACCTGCTTTCTCAAAGAACCTGGCCCGATCAGGAAGATACACCATGTGAATCGGTATCGGTCCTTTTCCCGGAATGGTTGCACGGGTCGCTTTCCAGACAAAGTTTTCAGCCGTTGCCCATGCGAAGTCGTTTACTTTATCGGCAACAAAATGCCAGGTAAGCTTATCGCCCGGTGCCGTTGCTTTGCCGGGCCCTTTATCGGATTCTCCGACAATGATCACATCATCATTTGAATTCAGAACAGTGGAAAGGCGTTGTCGTGCTGTTTCCGTTAACACTTCAGCAGGATTTTGAAGCACACCGGTTCCGCTGACAATCCAGCCACCGGGAACGGTAATCGATACATCAAACTTTCCGAAGTTATTGTAAAATTCTGCCGGTCCGAGGTAAGGGCTTGTTTCCCATCCGCGCAGGTCGTCATATTTCGCAATTCGCGGATACCATTGTGTAGGTTGAAAGAGCCGGCTTTCAAAACGTTGCGTCATCCGATGGCCGCGACCGTTGGGTCCGCCCGGCAATTTGGTGCGCCATTCGATTTCCAGTTCAACGGATGAACCAGCCTTCACCGGTTCGAGGAGATTAATACTGGCAATTGTGCGTGTAAGTCCGAACACAACAATTTTTGTGGGTGGCGGGCTATTGCGGCCCATGGATGGAGTTGCTGTTAAATCCGCAGCTTGACCGGCTACTTTTAGACTGGTGATTACCATTCCTTCTGTTGCTTCGGCCGGTGTTGATCCACCCCGCATTGCCTCCGGCCGAAAAATGTTGTGATCCAGGCGAAGCACGATATTCTTCAAGTCATCGGGACTATTGTTATGCATCACAATCTTCTCAGAGCCCGTGATGGTTTGTGTTGCCGGATCCAGACTTGCCTGAATCGTGTAGTCGGCTTCAAGCTGCCAGTACTTCGGACCCGGCTTGCCGGAGAAATCACGTGTTCCGGCTTTGAAAGCGTTACGGATCGAATTCGTCATCGGAACATCCGAGCGAATGGATCGCTTTTGTGTTTCAATTGACGTTCGAACAGGTTTTTGCACATTTTGCGCGGACGCAAAAATCGAAACAACGAGTAGTCCAGGTAAAAGGAAGCGCATCTTATTTATGTTGTTTTAGTGGTTGGTAGAGTTGGTCAATGCCGGGTATGAGCGGTTAAAGATACACTATTCGAAATCGAACACATCAACTCTCAAACGTTTATAAAGCTATTCATAATGAGCGGTTTCCGCTCATGTAGTATCAAAATCTAAATTGATGATGTTCCGTTTACCTTGAAGCCAACCAACCTCCGTACCGATGCTTCGTAATTACCTGACCGTTGCGATCCGCAACATTCTCAAAGACAAGTTCTATTCGCTGATCAATGTATTTGGGCTTACGCTGGGAATCGCCAGTTGTATTTTTATCGCGATTTACATTAACGATGAATTAAGCTACGACCGGTTCAACACGAAAGCCGATCGCATTTACCGGGTAAACGAGTTCATCGAAACCGAGGGTTCAGGCGAGCGCTCGTCAAGCGTACCGTTTCCTTCCGGGCCAACCATCGCGGAAGAGTATGATAACCTCGTAGAAACGCAGGTGAGACTCTTCAACTTTCAGGCCCCAACCATTTTAATTTCGAATCGCGACAACGAGGATAAAGAATTCAACGAGCCGCATGTACTATTTGCCGACTCCACCTTCTTTAAAGTTTTTGATTACGAAGTAACCAAGGGTGACAAGGCTACAGCGCTGTCGCAACCCAACTCGGTATTACTCACCGAAAGCGCAGCCAGGCGCTACTTTGGAGAGGAAGATCCGATGGGAAAATTCCTGCGCGTACTGGATCGTCAGGAATTGGTGGTAACCGGGGTTATGCCCGATGTTCCCCGCAACGCACATTTTCAGTTCGACTTTTTGATTTCGTTTTCAACCCTTCGAAACTTTTTTGGCGGCCAGTATCCTCGAACGTGGTATTGGAACCCGTGCTGGACCTACTTGCTGCTAAAGCCCGGAGTAAAACCTTCGGAAATTGAGCACTACTTCCCTGCCGTGGTAGACAAGTACTTCCCTGAATTCGTGAAGAAAGACGCACGCATGAGTCTTCAGCCGCTCACCGATATTCACCTGAAATCAGACCTTGAGTTCGAACTGGAAGCCAACAGCAGCGAGCAAAACATTTACGTATTTACCATCATTGGGGTCGTCATCCTGTTCATTGCCAGCATGAACTTTATGAATCTCTCCACTGCCCGCTCCGCGAAGCGCGCCAAAGAAGTAGGCTTACGAAAAACATTGGGAGGCGAACGGTCGCAACTTATTTTCCAGTTTTTATTGGAATCGCTCATCATTGTATTTGCAGCCATTGTGCTGGCCATCGGACTGGGCATCGCGGGCTTATCGTCCTTTAATTCACTAGCCGAAAAGTCGCTTGGCTTTGACGTTTTCTTCTCTCCGGTTATTCTGGGGGCACTCGCATTAATCTTCATTGTAGTGGGTGTTGGCTCGGGTATCTATCCGGCTCTTGTATTGAGTTCGTTCATTCCGGCCAAGGTGTTAAAAGACAGTCAGGCAAAAGGCGGCCGCGGTGCCGTACTTCGTAAGATCCTGGTGGTTGTTCAATTCTCGCTTTCCATCATCATGATTATCAGCACGGTAATCGCGATAAACCAACTGGATTTTTTACGCAAGAGCGATACAGGTTTCGATACCGAACAGGTTTTATATGTTTCAGCGTTGGGAACTCCCATCGTACGAACGTATCCGGCATTCAAGAAAGAGCTTGAGCAACGAAGCGATGTGGCGAGTGTAACGGGAGTGCTGGATGTGCTGGGTTCTAAACACCAGGGCGATAACTACCGGTTTGAAGGTATGACCGACTCGAAACTCTTCTCGGTGATTTGGGTGGGTCATGATTTCTTTAAAACGTTCGATCTCGACATCGTAGCGGGTCGCGCATACGATGAAACGAAGAACACCGAAGATTCGCTTGCGCTGATTGTGAACGAAGCCTTGGTGAAACAGATGGGCTGGACAAATGAATCGGCCGTGGGCAAGCCGTTCGACTATAATCAATACCACGGTGAGATTGTAGGTGTGGTTGAGAACTTCAATTTTGTTTCCAAGCACAAGGTCATCGAGCCGTTGATCATTCAACAGCGGTCGTTACCGCGCCACTTCAACTTTGAATTGAAGTATGTGGCGATTAAAATGAAAACTGACGATCTGAGAGGCACGCTGGCCGGCATTGAGCAGAAATGGAAAGAACTCGTTCCGGGCCGGCCGTTCGACTACTTCTTCCTCGATCAGGAACTCGATCAACTTTATAAGGATGAAGAGAAGCTTGGTAAAGTAGCCGGTATCTTCTCAGTACTTGCGGTTGTGGTGGCCTGCCTGGGGTTGTTCGCACTGGCCTCGTTCATTGCAGAAGAACGCAAAAAAGAAATCGGTATTCGAAAAGTTATGGGAGGTTCTGTCAGCCAGATCGTTATGCTGCTATCGAAAGACTTTTCAAAACTCATTGCCATTGCCTTTATCATCTCCTGCCCCATCGCCTGGTATGCAGTTAACCAATGGTTGAACGGGTTTGCGTTCCGCGTTGATATTCACTGGGGAATTTTTGCAATCGTTGGCCTGACCACCTTCGCTATTGCATTGCTCACGACCAGTTATCGGGCATTGCAGGCCGCATTCTCGAATCCGATCAAGACACTTCGGCACGAGTAGTCAACTGCCGGTATTTAACACACAACTGCCAGCGAAGGAAACTTCACTGGCGGTTTCTTTTTTGGAGCAAGCCGTCAAGGCAGATCGTCCAGGTAGATATCAATAAAAGCTGCTCGGTTGACCAACCAGTTTTTGATGTATTCAGCATTAAGTTCAGGTGATCGATCGCCTTGCTGACTTTTCCACCGGACATAATCCCTTTTGTATGACGATGCGATCCGTTTGGAGTAATCGTCTACATATTCCAGCAGCAGCGGAAGCTTCGTAGTTTTGAATGTACTCCACGTTTGCAACAGTTCGGCTTTCAGATGCGGATCTTCCAGAAATCGCGAAAAGAACGAGCCGCCGGAAAAGTTGTTCACAGGCGACCAAAACAGCGGATACGAATGGGTGGAAAAATGTGTGAAGTCTCGTTCGAATCCAAAACCCCAGTCAAAATCCCATACAGGGCCCAGATGGTATTTACCGCCTGCAGGTTTATAGAGGAAAATACTCTTTGGGTGATTTAATTCCTCGTTATCGGTCATCAGCATCACAACAAAGAAATTAATGATCGATTGCTGATCGATGTAGTCGAGATAATTGTTTTCAGGAAACGAAGGATCGGCCATCAACGCAGTGAGTATGTCGAACTGATTTTGAATTGGCTGGAGTTGAGTTTCTGACGTGAGTTTCGGATAATGTATCATAACCGGCAAATCGAACTGAGCCGAACGAAATTGCCACGTCTCATCAAAATACTGATCGAGCTCGAGGAGTTGCCCGTTTGGCTCAACATCTACCCGGTTTTTGCCGGTTTCAACTTGCTCGGTAAGGTTGTAACTGCCTGCATACACACCATTTATCGATACATCAACCGGAATAATGTGATTCGTAAAAGGCATATCCAGCAAGCTCGCAGTTTTTAATGCAATCGCATTCGTGAGCAGCGTTTCATCCAGAAAGTTGGCCAATAAAACCCAGTCTTTATTTTTCGCGAGTCCAAGCACCTCAGAAGAAGCATCAAGTTTAATGCGATAGGGCTTTTTCGGGTAGCCAGCGCTGCTGTTGCCGCGCACTTTGATCCGCATCGGGCCCGTGAAACTGGTTCGCGTCCCTTCCATTATCGCAACTTCTCCCACAACGTATTCCTCATCGATTGAAGCATTGTTGGCTGTGGTGATATTGACGTGAGGAATATCGGTAGCCGTTGTTCGCGGATCCCGGGGGTGATCATCCGAACATGACGCAATCAATAACAGACAGGCGAGAAAGGAAAAATTTTTCATGACAACAAACTGTCCACAACCGACCTGACGCGACATCACACACATTTGTTTGGCGCTTATCCGGAACTATATGAACAAGAAAATTTGATCAGGTTTGAAAGAAACCAAAGAAAGCACACTTTTCCAAGCGACAGCTAAAGCATGAAAATTACAATAAACAACGCTAAAGCAGTGTTTGATCTATCAGGGTAACTACATGAGATCGAACTCAGAACCTCTACTTCAGATACTTCTGAACATCTTCAACAGCAAACTCAGGGCTGGCATTAAACAACGCGGAAAGCATGTACATATGCGTGGCTCCGTAAATCACCAATATGCGATCATCCTTACGCGTAACCACACGTTGAATGTTTGAGTAAATTCGAACGTTCCGGTTGAAATACCTGGTAATAAAGCCATCAGCACCAATCGGCTCCAGATTGGTACCCCGCTTGGTCGTAATAAGCCATCTGCCATTAGATCGGGCAAGTTTTTCCGGGGAGTTAACGAAACTCAGATACTTTTTTAGCGGCAACGAATAGCACAGGGTGTCGTCAAACTGACTCTCTGCCTCATAACGCGCATCCCAATACTCGAAAGTCGAGTCCGACTGATCCTGATACTTTTTAAACGTAGTAATAGAATCGGCAGCACTAAGTTGAAAGCGAAACGTTTTTGCGTCTACGGGGTAAACCGTATTCAAACCAAGTTTGTTTGCTAACCTGAACCCAATTTGTACAGTTTCACTCGCCATAAATTTGGAAGGCAGAGCCGCTTTCCCAGACTTGTACAACTTCAAAAGAGAATCCAACCTAGCTTGGGACTGCGGCTGCCCCTCAATGACAATTTTGGTAGGTTTGAATTTTGCGAGCGCGTCAACCAACTCTTGGATTTGCCGTTGCCGTTCAGGCAACAGCATATTAACGGCAAGAGCGTCTGGAGTTGTGTTGACATCTACTTGCTCACCGGCAAAATGAAAGACTCCAAGCAAGAGTACAGTCGGCTTGACCTGATCGTCCTCAAAAATGGTGTGCAATTTTTGTAACGGACTTTGCGCAAACACTGCACATGGTAGCAACAAAAAGATTAAGATGAGTCGCATCATTTCAGATAGGCTTTTGGTGTTATTTCATCTTTCAACTCAAACCTTCTCAAAAGGTTTGGCCCAGTTGGTGACTTATCGGGACAACGCTGCAGACTATAAATTACCTGACGAAGATGCCGTTAATCTTTCTTCAAAACTACCTGTGTAACTCGCCCTGCTTGGCAGCCTGGTTCCAGCGATTAAACTGCACGCCAGCGAACGGTTACGTGCAAAACCGGACTGACAACTTCGGCAAATGACCGAAAATGGTGGCGAAATCGCGCTCCTCAGCTTGGAATGATTTTCGTAAACCATCCTTGCAAAAACCTGAATCGCCATGCTGTTCAACTACCTGAAAATCGCACTGCGCACCATGCTGCGCTACAAGTCTTTCAGCATCATTAACATTGTCGGACTTACACTCGGACTAACCGCTTTTCTTGCGATAAGCCTGTATGTCATTGACGAATTGTCGTACGATACCTTTCACACCAACAAGGCGCGGGTTTATCGGGGAGTGTCTACATTCGGTTCAGGAATGGATTCGCGTAAAATGGGCGGCACCCCCAACAAGCTGGCGACCACGGCCATGAAGGAGATTCCCGAAGTCGAAAAGGCCGCGCGATACTTCCATCACAACTTTGGCGATTTAGCGTTTGTTTCGCGCGACACCGAAAATTTCAGCGAACCGAATCTGTTCTATGCCGATCCCGAGTTATTCGATATCCTCACATTTACGTTTGTAAAAGGAAATGGCCATGAATTAAGCAAGCCCGGTATGGTCGTTATCAGCGAAGGTGCTGCTGAAAAGTACTTTGGTGATGTTGATCCCATCGGCCAGACATTAAAAGTAGATGGCGGACTGCAACTTGAAGTTGCCGGGGTTTATCAAGATTTTCCATCCAACTCATCTCTTCACCCGGCATTAATTGCAAGTTTCTCATCGAACTGGTTCGGGCAAGAACAAACACAAAGCTGGAGCAATGCAAGCTTCGATTCGTTTTTCCTGTTGCATGAAGGTGTATCGCAACAGGTTGCCGAACAAAAAATTACGGCCATGTTTGAGCGGAATGTTCCGGCCGAAAACAGGCATTCGACCATTACCCTCCAGCCGCTGCTCAACATGCGCCTGCATTCCGGTGACTTTGATCCTTCAGACCGCAGACCGTATGGTGACCTGAAGCAGGTGAAAATCCTGATCGCGTTGGCCAGCATCATCCTGATCATCGCTGCCGTTAATTACATGAACCTTTCCACCGCACAGTCGCAGCGAAGAAACAAAGAAGTCGGTATTACAAAAACGCTGGGCGCAACGTTCTTTCAGCTCACGAGACGGTTTTACATGGAGGCATCTGTTTTTGTTCTCGTGTCTTTACTCGTAAGCATGGCTATCTTCAGCATGCTCCTGCCCTCATTCAATCAACTGAGTGGAAAATCGATCACGATGGAATTCATTCGTTCCGGTACATTCTGGTTGGGCTTTGGCACGGTTTGGTTTGTGCTAACACTGTTGGCCGGCCTTTACCCTGCCCTGTACCTGTCATCTTTTTCACCGAAACTCGCCTTGCAAAAACTCACCCCTTCAGGCGGACAGGCTTTTGTGCGAAAAGGTTTGGTGGTATTTCAATTTTCCGTATCGATCATTCTGATCATTTGTTCAGTTGTATTCTATAAGCAGATGATGTACATCCGCGACAAGAAGTTAGGATATGAACCCGAACAAGTGCTGGCCGTGATGACGGCTCCTGCGAAAGACCGCGACCAGGTGCTGGCTGTGAAAACGGCATACGAAGGACTGAGCGATGTGGTGAGCGTAGCGCGTTCACAATCCTATCCGGGCAATTATGCAAGCGGTCGTTCAATTTACAAACCGGGAGACGAAGCGGGAGCACCGATTCAAACGATCCGGGCAACACATGAAACGCTGGGCGTGCTCAACATCAAGCTGATCGCCGGTAAAAATCTGCCGGAAACCAAAGACGGTACCGATACCACCACGCAATTGGTGGTGAACCGTGCCACAGTCGACTACCTCGGCCTCACGCCCGAACAAGCCATCGGTCAGCGTGTTTCTGTGATGGGCTTCGGACAAGTCACGGAAATCGTTGGCGTGACGGAGAACTTCCATTTTAACTCACTGCATCAGGCCATCAAGCCACTTTGCTTTCACAACACCGTTCAGTCTGAGCCTTACAACTACCTGCTCGTGAAAGTGAATACCGGCAACCTGACCGCCACGGTAAAACAATTAGAAAACATTTATCAGAAAAACATCAATGCGTCATTTGAATACCTGTTCCTGGACGAACACCTCAGTTCGCTGTATCGCTCAGAGCAAAACCTCTCGAAAGTAGTTGTGCTGTTTGCCGGTTTGGCCATTTTTGTTGCCTGCCTGGGTTTGTATGCGCTGGCCGCATTTACGACCGAGCAGCGTACGAAAGAGATCGGCATCCGTAAAGTTCTGGGTGCATCGGTTCCGAATGTCATCGGACTGCTCTCCCGCGATTTCATGATCCTGGTCCTGATCGCATTCGTTGTGGGTATCCCTGCAGGATATTACATGATGGACAAATGGCTGCAAGGGTTTGCGTATAAAACCGAGATTACGCTGGCCGTTTTTGTAGCAGCAGGAATGATCAGTATGGCAATTGCCGGAATCACCGTAAGCGTTGAATCACTCCGGGCGGCCCGAACCAATCCGGTGAAGAGTCTTCGGAGCGAATGATCACTTATTCCGATAATACCGCGCACCGATAATCTGAAAAACGAAAATCAGCAGAAAGCCTAACCGGCCGAACATCGGAGAAAGGATGGCTAAGGGAATACACGACAAAAATACGATGGGCGTAATGAGTGCGCGCAAACGCATCCATTGCGCCTGTTTCTTACCCAATGTCTCAGTCAGGTTCTCTTTCCGGATCACGTACGCGGTAATGGCGTAGGTGAACAACCCGACCAGCGCAAGGTCGATGCAATACAAAAAGAACGGCCAGTTTGAGCTAAAGTTCTCCGAGTAAAATCCCGATGAGAACGGCAGCAGTGCCACAAACAACAACAGCCAGACATTCAGCCATAACAACCGGTTGTCAATATTTTTTACGTAGTGCATCACAATCAGGTGCCAGCGCCAGAAAAGTGCTGTTACCAAAAAGCTGATCAGAAAAGCAATGAATAACGGGATAAGCTTGGAAAGCACACCCCCCATTCCCAATTCATGAATCTGCTCATGTGTGGGAATTTTGATTTCGATAACCAGTAGCGTGATGGCAATCGCGAACACGGCATCACTAAAAAATACGACCCGGTCGTGAGGATACTTGAACTGCATAGGTTTGAATCAGGTTGCCAAATATAACAAACCGAATCCAACAAAAAACTAAACCTTAATGAAGGCGGTGCAGGCTTTCGCGTACGTGAGCGTAAGTTCATGCATGGCCCGGGTACAGGCTATGTACAGCATGCTCTTATCCACATCGGTTCGGTAATTGTTGGCCGACGTAAAGGGAATAATAACCCGGTCGAATTCAAGTCCCTTGGCCAGGTGTGCGGTAGTCACGATCACGCCCTCGTAAAACGATGAGCTTTCAGGCGTAAGCAAATGCACATCATGCGCGCGCAAGGCATCAAACACAAACTCTGCCTGCTCCTGAATCTTACAAATAATGCCCAGTGAAACATGTTTCGAAGCACGGAAATCCGCGATCATTTTCCGGAGTTCGGTCATTTCCTCGGCATTGCTGCCGAATCCCAGAACTTGCGGTTCAGGTCCGTGGCGCTCCATCGGGACGCTGTTCGGATTGGCTGACAGCTGTTGTGCGAAGCGTGTGATTTCATATGTGGAACGATAGCTTCGGAAAAGTTTAACTACGTCTCCCTGCGGAAAAACACGTTCAATGCTTTCAGCAGAAGATGCGCTGTAGGGATTAACCATCTGACTAACATCTCCGAGGATTGTTTTCTTACAACTGAACAATCTGGCCAGCACTGCATATTGCACCGGAGTATAATCCTGCATCTCATCAATCAGCAAATGCTTTACGCGATCGTAGGCCTCATATCCTTCCAGCCGCATCTTGAAATAAATCAACGGAAACACATCGCTGAATTCAAGTTTGCCGCCGGGCATGGTCTTAAACATTTCAGGCTTGCCCAACCAGGAATAAAAATCCCGATACAGATCCATCGCGTTTCCAAACCGGAACATTTTCGGAATACCCTGCCAGATCGTGTTCTTCTCTTCACCGGTCAGCTTGCGCTGAACAACGTTGCGCAAATGGTTGCTTACATCGCGCACAACTTCCGGAAATCTCCTTAAGAGCGGCATCCGGTGATAGGCCCGGAAGCGTTCCTGAATGAAAGGAAAAGGAAGCATCACCTTCCCTACTTTCAATTCTGTAAAATCGAAATAGTTATTTTCAATATGGATCAGGTAACGGTTCAGCGAAGCCAGAAAATCAAACGATGCTTTAAACCTGATGCGTTCAATAAACGCATCATCGTGTTGTTCCAGCAGCAGCGCAACCTGTTCAAAGAAGGTTTGAAATGGAATTTTATTTTCGAACAGCTGACTCGCAATTTCTTCCATTCCCGTTTCCGGGATATGCTCTTCGCCCAGTTCGGGCAACACGTTACTGATATAGTCGGAAAATACTTTGTTTGGTGAAATCACGAGGATGTCGCGCGACCGTATTTCGTCCCGGTACCGGTATAACAGGAAAGCTATCCGGTGCAGTGCAATACTCGTTTTACCGGAGCCCGCTACACCCTGAATGATCATCACCGGAGTAGTTTCATTTCGGATCACGGCATTTTGATCGCGCTGAATGGTGGCGACAATGTTCTTCATTTTGTCGTCACTCGATTTACTCAACTCCTGCTGCAACACCTCATCGTGGATGTTCACGGCATTTTCGATCATGAACTCCATTTTCCCGTCACGGATCTTGTATTGCCGCTTCAGCACAATCTCTCCGGCAATCTTACCGGACGGAGTTTGATACGATGCTTCGCCCAACTCGTAGTCGTAAAACATGGACGAGATCGGTGCGCGCCAGTCGTGCACCAGGTTAGCGCGATCGAGTTCATCAAAAAACGTATGAATGCCGATATACACCGGTTCTTCCGATTCGCCCTGTGGAACAAAATCGATTCTTCCGAAGTAGGGTGAGTTGATGAGTTTCAGCAGCCTGCGCTTGCGGGCAACCGCACCTTCTCCGGTAAACGCCATGCGGTTTACCGATTGTTCGGCCGCAACCATATCGGCCTCGTCAAGACCCGACTGGTGTTCATGAATGTATTCTTTGTTTTGGCGGAGTTCTTCTGAAAACTGCCTGACGTTTTCATCCGCCCGTTTAATGGCCTGCTGAAGTTTCTCCTTGATCCGCTCTAAATAGTCACGTTCTTCCTGCTCGGTTCTGTTGATCATCCGGCAAAGATAAGTAGAAACAACGAACGATCAGGCCAGTTCAGCGCGCAACGCCTCCTCTTGCAGCGGCTTGGTCATGTAGCGGGTTACCCCAAACTTGCGGGCGCGTTCCATGTCGGAACTGTTTTGGGAAGACGTTAATACGATAATCTTGGCCTTTTCTTTATTCGGATACTCGAGCTTATTGAACGCATCTAAAAATCCGAACCCATCCATGATGGGCATGTTCAAATCAAGCAGAATCAGATCGGGCAGTGCTTTACCGGCCGAATAAAATGAATTGAGTAAATCAATGGCATGTTTTCCACTTAACGCAGATTGAATGTTTTCCGGTGGTACCCCAACGTATTTCAGCAAAGCTTTGCCAATGAACTGAAAGGTACTGTCGTCATCGATCAGTAAAACATTTTTCATTTTTAACCGCGTCCGTGGGGTGTTGGGTGTCTACCAAGATAGTAATTTCCGGTGAGGAAAGTGCACTTCCAATAAAAAAACCGCATGGTTCAAAATGCGGCTTT
Source organism: Cyclobacteriaceae bacterium (assembly GCA_016786495.1). Taxonomy (GTDB): domain Bacteria; phylum Bacteroidota; class Bacteroidia; order Cytophagales; family Cyclobacteriaceae; genus UBA2336. The sequence continues at coordinate 46,511 of JAEUUJ010000047.1, read as the reverse complement.
CTATTGCATATCGATGATTTTAACGTTTTCCGTACATCACGATGGAAGCTTTTTCAATCGACTGGAAATGCAGGTTAAAACCCACGTATGCGGGCGTTGCATTCTGATCGAGGTTAAGCTTGCTTTTAAGCGCGAACACGGTGATCAGGTATTCATGCGGAGCGCCGGGAGGCGGACATGGACCAACATACCCAGGCGTTCCGGCATCAGTCTTGATTTGTGTCGCTTCTTTTGGTGCGAGGCCTTTCGAAATATCGCCTGCGCCTGACTTCAACTCACGCACATCAGCCGGAATGTTGAATATCACCCAATGCCAAAACCCACTGCCGGTGGGTGCGTCTTTATCATAGATGGTCACCGCGAAGCTTTGTGTTCCCGCAGGCGGGTTCTCCCACGAAAGCTGAGGCGAAATGTTTTCGCCGTTGCATCCGAACACGTTGGCAAATTGCTTCTGGGTTGCCTGACCTCCCACATCGTTGCTTTTCAGGGTAAATGTCTGCGCATAACATGCGATGGCTGCTGCGCCCAGAATAATAGTTGCCAGTAGTTTTTCCATATCCGTAGATCTTTCTATGTATTGTAATCCCGCTAAACATAGAGAAAGCCGCGGGCATAGTCAAGCACATTGCGCCAGGCGGAAATGCTGCTTAGAAAAGTAGTTGGACGTCAGACTTTTAACGTTAATTAACCTTCCGGATAAAACTCAATCACGGTTTGAAACGTCTTTCATTGGCTACCTAATTCCGGTTAACCGTGCCATTAACAGCCAAAACCTGCAAACTCCAGACCCGCAGAACGAAAAATTTTACAGCCAGATTTCCGTTATCAACAGCAAAGCATATCTTCGTTCACTGATCAATCCAACCTATGATTTCTTCATCTGCCCGACTCAAAAAACCTGTTCTTATTTCTTTTACGCTTGTTGCATTGCTTTCACTGGCGGCTTTTTCCACCGAGCCGGGCGTACTGGAAAACATCCTGAAGAAGTTACAGCAATACCAGGCCGACCGGCCGCAGGAGAAAATCTACATCCATCACGATAAACCTTTTTACGCTGCCGGTGATAACCTGTGGTTTAAGGCGTATGTCATGGAAGCATCGTTGCACCATCTCGATTCGCAAAGCCGCGTGGTCTATGTTGAACTGGTAGACAAGAATAAAACCATCTTTGCGCGAAAAATGCTGTACGCGGCGGGTGGTTTAACGTTTGGTGATTTTACACTGCCCGATACGTTAAAAGAAGGAAATTACGTTATCCGAGCATACACCAATTACATGAAGAACTTTGGCGAAGACTTCTTCTTCACCAAAGAATTCTCCGTACTCAATCCCTTGTTCGGGAACACGGCTGATGGGCCCGAAAGCCTCAACCGCGACTCGGTAGACCTGCAATTCTTTGCCGAAGGCGGAAATTTCGTTGCATGCGGATTCAACCGGCTTGCCTTTAAGGCGGTTGGCCCGGATGGAAAAGGAATCAACGTGGAAGGAACGATTGTTGACGAAAAAGATGTGGTCGTCAGCAATTTCAAATCCCAGCATCTGGGTATGGGATCGGTCCGGATAAATCCGGTTGCCGGAAAGCAATACTTCGCACGAATAACCAAGCCCTATACCATCAAGCGTTCGTATCCGCTGCCCGAGGTACAAAGCAAAGGCTACACCTTGCAAGTGGATGCGGTAGGAAAAAACATCAAGGTGATTGTGTTCACCAACATGGACAAACCTGCATCGGGAGACCATACACTCAACATCGTGGTGCAATCACGGGGCCAGGCATATGTTGCCGCACCCGGGAAGTTTAACAACAATGGCTTCTATACGCTCATTCCGAAATCACAATTCCCGGATGGTATTTCGCAGATCACAGTGTTCGATGCCGAAGGTCGTCCGGTAGCTGAGCGGTTAGTTCATCACGATCATCACGAAACCATCGCATTAACGGTTGAAACCGACACAACAACCTATGGAAAACGGAAATTGGTTGCCGTGCTGGCCGATGCCATGTACCGGAACGGATCGCCCGCCATGGCTAATTTTTCGATCTCGGTGTACGATGAAGCACTCATCCGGAATCCCGAGGAATACCCGTTAACCATCACCAACTATTTATCGCTCAAATCGGACCTGAAGGGTTATATCGAAGATCCCGGTTACTACTTCAAAGATTCGCTGGTTGAAACAAAACGTAACCTCGACTTACTTCTCATGACACAGGGCTGGAGGCGCTTTACCTGGACGGATGTACTCCAACACAAACCGGGCAAACCAAAATTTAACCGGGAAGGCGGAATTCCGATCAGCGGACAAGTTCTTAAGGTGATGGGCAAACGTCCACCGGTCGGCAGCATCCTGAAGGTGATGACGCGGGACGGACGGCTGGTGCGCCTGCGTCCTGACAGTTCCGGCAGATTCTATACGGATAGTCTCCTATACTACGATTCGACCACACTTATTTTCCAAACGGAAAATGCAAAAGGCAAAAAACAACCGTATAAATTCCTGCCGGACCCGATCGCTATGCCTGCGATATACTCGTACACGATGATGCCTTTCAGCCGCTTCGATGCCACCAAATACCTCGAACAACAGGCTGATGAGAAAATGATTGCCAATTCATCGAAAGTAAAAGTTCTCGCGGAAGCAAAAATCACCGCTAAGCGGGAACTTGATCCCCGCCTGCTTGGAGGCAATGCCGGTCGTTACCTGGACGCAAAAAAACTTAGTGGTGAAACGTACGGAAATGTTTTTCAAATGATGCAGAGTCGGTTACCGGGCGTTTGGGTAACCGGTGGCGGAAGCAGTTATCAGGTTACCGTTCGGGGTCAGGCTCCGATCTTCCTCCTCGATGGCCGCGTATCCGATGTTGACATGATCGGAATGGTCTCTCCCGCTGATGTCGAATTCATTGAAGTGCTGCCGAACTCGGCTTTATACGGAGGCAGTGCCATTAACATCATTCTTAAACATGGCGCCATGTTGCGGGAGGAAACAATCGGGGTCAACCGAATGGAGTATCCGGGGTTCTATCAGGCAAAAGAATTCTATTCGCCACGTTATGATCAGCCCGACAACCGCCATTCACTCGAAGACAAACGCACAACGTTGTTCTGGGAGCCAATGATGCTGACCGATGCTGCGGGTCGTGGGGGAATTGCGTTCTATACCGGTGATGTAGCCTCGCGATACCGGGTTGTGGTTGAGGGCATAACAGCCGATGGTTACCCCGGAACGGCTACCACAACCTTTGAAGTGAAGTAACAGAACTTACTTAGCCGGAAGTGTCACATGAAACGTGGAGCCTGACCCGGTATTCGGTTCAACCCAAACACGGCCTTTGTTTTTCTCAACAAACTCCTTCACCAGCAAAAGCCCCAGACCAACACCTGTTTCTCCCGCAGTTCCGCGGGTAGAAACATTGGTTGTGATGGAAAATAATCCTGCTGCCTGTTCCGGAGTGATTCCCACTCCGGTGTCTGACACGCTAATCGTTACCGACTGCTGATTGCCGGAAGCAGCAACCTCCACCCGACCGCTCTCGGGTGTAAACTTGATCGCATTACTGATCAGGTTACGAAGTACTGCCCGCAGTTGGTTGATATCAGCAAACACGTTTAGTCCAGCGTGAACGCTGTTGATCAGGTGTACATGTTTATTTTCCGCAATGGGCCCGAACAGCTTAACCATTTCCTGCATCACTCCGTCCAATTTCACAACTTCAAGTTTAACCCGCTCGCCTTTCATCTGGCTCTTGGCCCACTGCAACAGGTTATCCATTACACTGGCAATGCTCTCAATGCGCGAACTGAGATTTGACTTCATGCCCGCGAGGTCTTCCGATGTCAGAATCTTTGGATCCAGCAGCGACATAATTCCCTGTAACGAATTCAACGGACCGCGCAGATCGTGTGCAATGATGGAGAACAGTTTGTCTTTGGTCGTGTTAAGTTCCTGCAAACGTTCTGCCTGCGACTGGATTTCCTCCTTCTGCTGAACAACCTCAGCCGTTCGCACCCGAACCTGCTCTTCCAGGACACGCTTTTGATGTTTGATCACCGATAGCCGCACTTGGAAAAAGAGAAACACACACCCGGCAAGCACGGCATAAAACAGCGTTTGAGCCCACCATGTTTTCCACCAGGGCGGAACAATGGTAATGTTCAGATTAACACCCTCTTCATTCCAGATTCCATCATTGTTGGAAGCCTTTACCCGGAACGTATAGTTTCCCGGAGGAACGTTGGTGTACACCGCCTTGCGGTCGGAATAGCCCGTTGTTACCCAATTCTTGTCGAATCCTTCCAGTTTATAGGAGTACTGATTGCGTTCCGGCTGACCAAAACTCAACGCGGAAAACTCAAGCGCAAAAATGTAGTTCGTGTAATCCAGCGAAAGCGTTGACGTTGTGTGCAGCGCCTGCGGCAACACGGTGGTATCGCTCACCGCTACCGGCTTATTAAACAGCAACAGGTTGGTGAGCTGCACCCTTGGCTTCAGCGTGTTGGTGATAAGTTTTTGAGGATCAATTTCCGTTAGCCCTTCACTTCCACCGAAATAGAGCTTGCCGGACGTGCTCCGGAAACAGGCCCGGCTCTCGGTATCATTTCCGGCGAGTCCGTCAGAAACAGTATAATGAAACACCTCTCCGGTAGCGGGATTGTACCGGTCGATTGCCTTGTTGGAACCGATCCAAAGCCAACCTTCGAGGTCAACCTGGACAGTATTGAGCAGGTTTCCGGAGAGCCCGTTGCGCTCCTGAAAAACCTCCCTTTTTTGAGTTTCTGGGTCGTACTTGATGAGCCCTTCGCTGCTTGCCAGCCACAGCATGCCGCGCTGATCTTCGGTGATCATGAGCACGGACGCCTTTCCGAGCCGTACATGGCTGAAATTGCGCTTGTCCGCATCAAATAGACTTAAGGAGCTCTCTGTAGCCACCCAAATCCTGCCCTTTCGGTCCTGATAAATGTCGGTGATGTTGTTGGAGGGAAGCGCAGTCGAGTCCGCTTCGCGGGCGAGGAAATGCTCAAACTTTCCCGTTCGGATGTCCAGCCGGTTCAGTCCACCATACCACGTACCGATCCACAAATTTCCATGTCCGTCATCCAGTACTTTCAACACATTGTTGGCAGAAAGCCCTTCAGGTTTCCGATCGTCAGGCTCGTAGAATGTACATGCCCCGGTAACCGTGTTGAACTTGCCCACTCCGCGCGAGGTGCCAAGCCAGAGGGTGTTATCAGCACCGGGGCTTATTGACCAGATGGTGCCACGCGCACGGCCATCCTGTGTGTTATCGGGCTTGAGATAGATTGAGAACTTGTCGGTCCGGGGATCGTACTTGTTTAATCCCCCGTGAGTCGTACCGATCCAAAGAACACCGGCTTCATCTTCATATACCGATTTTATCAGGTTGGTGAAGAGTGAATTCTCATCGCGTGTGTTATGCTGATAGCGAACCATCTGCTGATCGTGGGCATGGAAGCGCGCCACGCCTCCGTTGTCAGTACCTATAAAGATGTCTCCGGTGGATGCCTGTAACATACAGCGTATCGCGTTATTGGGGATGCTGTATGGATCATCCGGATTGTTCATGAATCGTGTAGCCCGACTCGTGTTGAGATCGAAAATGTTTAAACCGCTCGACCACGTACCCACCCACAAACGTTTTTGATTGTCGAGCAAAAATGAAAAGGCACTGGTGCTGGAAAGTGAATGTGGATCGGCAGGATCGTGGTTATAATTTTTAAACGTAAAGGTTTCCGGATCCAACACATTGAAGCCCTGGTCGGACGTGCCTACCAGGATTCGGCCGTCCGGTAACAAGATCATTTTCCGGAGAAAATCAGACGATATGGAAGCAGGATTTTTAGGGTCATTACGGAACACCCGGAACGACTTTTTATACGGCAACATCAGGTTCAATCCGCCACGTGACGTACTCACCCAAAGCCGGTTTTTCCGGTCGAGCAACAGATCAAAAATGTTCTCCTGCGAAAGGCTTGTCGTGTCGCCCTTAACGGGCTTGAAAGCCGTTACTTTTTTATCGGCCGTGATGAAGAAAAGGCCCGCTTTCGTGCCGACCCAAAGATTTCCCTTACCGTCTTGCAGAATTTTGGAAATGTACGTTGGTTGAATATTAAGCTCTTTATGAACTTGAGTAAACTTCTCAGAACGGCTGTCGAAGTATAAAAGCCCTTCTTCTGTTCCTACCCACAGGTCGCCATTGTCGAGCGCCAGCAATGCCGTAATCCAGTTGCTGTTCAACCCGTTTTCGTGGCCGTACGACTTGCGGAAAACCTTAAACGAGTACCCGTCAAACCGGCACAGCCCGTCTGCTGTTCCCACCCAGATAAATCCATACGAATCCTCAGTCAGGGCGTTGACGGTGGAGGAAGCCAATCCGTCACGGGTGTCGTAGCGATGAAAGCGGTAGTGTGAAGGCTGAGCCAGCAGTTGAAAGGGTATCAGCAGGCAGATAAGAATCCAACTCTTTTTTACACTCATAGAAGCTTGCGCAGCCAAGGGGATGATCAGACCAAAATAAGTAAAAACTCTTGGTTTCCTACTCTTTATCGGTATTGCTTGACTTGATGAACGCGCTGTCAGTCGTTCCCTCCCACCTGGTTTACCACATGCTGCGCTGATGCAAGCGCAGCTTCCACGGTTCCGCCGGAAGCTCCCGCATAAAGCGCCTCACCGGCAAAGTAAAGCATGTTGTTAACAGGCTGGCTCAACACGTGTCGTGCTGCATGAGATTGAATAGTCGGATAGCTGTACGCACCACACGAAAATTCATCGCGAACCCAGTCGGTCACATGCCAGTGACGCACAGCAGCGTTGATCGCAGCAGGACTGATTCTGAAAATATACTGCAGGGATGAAAGGGCAGTTTGATACAAAGACTCGGTGGTGTAAGTACCGCTAAACGTTCGTGGCCCGCTGTACCAACCCGTCAGCAGCGGAGTTTGATCCGGCAATTGCGACCACCACGTGGGCACAGCTGCATCTGAAAAAATGAACGCCAGATCAGCAAGCTTGCGATGCTCCCTCGCCTCCCAGACCGGTGTGTTGAACTCAACATGAAACTTGATCACACCTCCAAAACCCATCGCCTGAAAAGCAGCCTCATGCCCCGGCAACGGGGGCGAGAACGTAATCGAACCCCGCTGCAGCACGCCCAGCGGTACGGTAACGATCACTTTTTCCGCGTGATAAATTTTACCTGATCGGGTCTGAATTTCCGCATTTTTGGCGTGTAATCGCACATGCGTTACCGGCTGGCCAAGTTCCAGAATACCCCCGGCGGCAACGATCTGCTGACGCAGGAATTTGACCAGCGCGGTGTATCCGCCTTCCGGATGATACTGATGCTCATCATCGCTGTCTTTCCATTCTTCCCGCAGCGCAAGCGTACTCACATGGTTGGTGTCGGCTATATCAAAGCCCTCAGCAAACTGTGTTACCCGATTCCGAAGGTCCAGATATTCATCCCCGGAGAAGTATTGCTCAAGAAATCGGGCGAGCGGGATATCAGTGTTAAGTTTGTCGAGTTCACGGAAGAGTTCTTTCCAGTGTTCGTCCAGCATGTCGCCCCGCTGGAGTTCGTCTTTTGCGATGGAATAGAATTTACCTTTCATCAGGTGTTTTTCCATTCGTGCCTCGTTCAATAAACCGAACGTGATCGGCTGTTCGCCATGAATAAACTCGGCTCCGGTTTCAACAGCAGTCGAAAACGCTCCCCGAATGGAATGAATGCGACCACCTACACGATCACGGGCTTCTACCACGGTCACGTCATGCCCTTTCGCAAGAAGCTCCCGCGCGGCAAACAATCCGGAAATTCCTGCTCCGATAATTACAATCCCAGCCATGGCAAAAGGTAACATTAAATTGAGCATGAGCACAACTGCAATACAACTGCCTGTTGTATCTTCCGGCTGAAACACAGGGTTATGGCTACAATACTTCACGAAGAAACAGTCTTCCACGACATGCTGACGCTGGAGAAGGGTAAAGTTCAGGATGACGCGGGCAATACGTTTGAGCGCGTGCGGATCAGGCGGCAGGATGCTTCATGCGTGCTGGTGCTGAACACCGATTCGAACAAGGTTATTCTGACGAGACAGTTCCGGTACGGAGCCGCTCCGAAAACAACCAAGTATCTGCTGGAGGTTGTAGCCGGTAAAGTTGATCCGGGCGAAGAGCCGTTCACCACGGCCATCCGCGAAACAGAAGAAGAAATCGGTTATCGTGTTAGGCACGAGAACATGAAATACCTGGTAACGTGTTTCTCCTCTCCCGCTTACACGTCTGAGCGGTATCATATCTACTTCGCTGTCGTGCGTAACTCAGATAAAAAAGGAAAAGGTGGCGGACTCGAAAACGAGAACGAATCGATCGAACTGGTAGAAATGGATCCCACCGCATTTAAAGAAGCAATCCTGACCGGTCAATTCGCAGATGCCAAGACTTATGTGGCCGGCCAGCAGGCGATGCTTCGGAATCTCTTCTGAGGTTAGAACGACCAGGCGGCCCGAACACTACCCCAACTGTGCATCGTTCCGCTTTTGAACTCGCGTGTGATTAACGCCTGCGAATACTCCAGTACCAGCGAGTGAATTTTAATCACCAGTCCGCCATTCTGCTGGAACACCAGGCGCGAAATCTCATCGCGGTTGAGCGTGTAGGGACTTCGCTGATTGAACACTCCGCCCTGCAACGTGGCATCAAAAATCACCAGGTTAAGCTGAGGTTCGGCATACAGATAGATTTGAAATTTCTTGTCCTGCGTATTCGCAAACTCAAACGGGTTGTCGAAATAGCCGGCCGTCAGCGTGAACGCAGAACTGAGCCGCGTGCTGTACGTGCCTGCCCGCGCACCGCCCTTTGCCGTAACCTGAAAAAGCCGTCTTACCCAGAGTGCATGCTCGTAGTCAACCTGATAGTTGATGATAATGTCGTTGTGAATCTGGTTTTTCCAGCCTTGCGGAACCTTATCCGGGTTTATCCTCTCATGCAGTGCTACCTGAATCTCCTTGCCCATTGCCCAGGGGCCAATTACTCCGAGGCTGAACTGTGTGGCCAGTCGATGATGGGTATAAGGATTACTGACGATGGAAAATGTTTTGAGCATCAGGCTGGATGAATAGGGCCTGTCGTTCTTGAGCACCTCACCTTTCAGGATGTTGGATGGCGTAAAACCCTGATGTTCAATTGCAATGCCGGTGCGGGTAGCGAGATGGTCGTTCTGAAAAAGAAGCCTGGCCAGCGGGAATTTGGCGATGGCGGGAGCAACAAATTCCAGGTTCACGCCTTGTGTATAGTACTCGTCTGACAAGGCGAAGAAATCATTTTCGTAATTCAGCCGAACGTATCGCTCAGCGCCAATATTCCGATAAGAAGAAGCATTCTCAACACGCTGCCCAAATGCTGCCGTGCTCGCCAGCAGCATCACCGCCCAGTAAATTCGTTTCATGTGTACCCAATCCCTGCATAAAGTTCATCCACACATTGGCAAGCGACATACCATCTTCAGGCAATGTGCGACAACAATCGGAACAGACTTTTTTGAAATTTAGTTGCGAACAGCTGCCGGATTTTGTGGACAAAAGTCTACAAGCGCATTGTAGCGCATCCTGTAAACCAGCAACCTGACACTGGTACAATTTTTAAACAGACAAGACATTGATCCGTACTATGAAAAAACGATCCAACCCTCGCAAGCGCAAGTCCCTGTTCTCTGTTGTCCGCGATTTCGGAGTGTTGCTGAAGGAAACGTTCAGCCAATGGACAGAGCGTGAGCCGTTTGCCAACAGCATTGTTATTGCCTACTACACGATCTTTTCATTGCCCGGTCTGATGGTGATCATCATTAACGTAGCGGGATACTTCTATGATAAAGGTGAAATCACATCGCGCCTGACGGGCCAGATTCAAAATATGATCGGGGGTGATACGGCACAGGATATCGAAGCGATCATTGGCAATGCCAGTCAGTCGAAAGGAAGCACATTGGCAACCCTGTTGGGCATCGCCACATTAATTTTCGGTGCTACGGGTGTCTTTTATCAGATGCAACAGATTCTGAATAAAATGTGGGAAGTAAAACCCAAGCCCAAACAGATGATTCTTAAAATTATTAAGGACCGGATTTTCTCGTTCGGCCTCATTCTGGCAGTCGGCTTTCTCTTACTGGTTTCGTTGGCCTTGTCGGCCGGGCTGAGTGCGTTCAGCGATTGGGTAAGTGTACATCTCTCGGAATCGCTCAACGTGGTATTTCATGTGGCAGACATCGCCTTGTCGCTTGCCATCATCACGATTCTGTTTGCATCGATTTACAAATTCCTTCCCGATGCGCAAATTCGGTGGAAAGACGTTTGGCCCGGAGCGATTCTGACGGCTTTACTTTTCACCCTCGCAAAATTCGCCCTGGGCTTGTACTTTGGAAAAAGTGACCCCGGATCAACGTACGGTGCAGCCGGAAGCATTATCCTAATTATGCTGTGGGTTTCGTATGCCGGATTAATCTTGCTGTTTGGCGCTGAGTTCACGCAGGTGTATGCCAAGCGCTACGGAAAGGAAATCAAACCTACGGCCGCGGCAGTATCCACCACACCGGAAGATGACAATGGCGCATTGATTCACAAGAAGCCGAACAAGCGCAGGTAATTAGTTTTTATCGGAGGAGGCAATCACGATCAGCGCTGCAATCAGCAAGACGCTGTATTCCATTCCGCCCGTTCCATGCTCACCCACAAACCAGCCATTTGCCGCATGGATGATCACAATACCAACCGCGATGAGGATTATAAATCCGAGCGCCAGCCAGCGCGTGAAGATGCCGAATGCGAGCAGCAGCCCGCCCGCGATTTCATAAATCGTAATCAGCCAAACGATCAGTACTCCGAAACTGAACCCTTTGTCCTCCAGAAAAGATCCGAATTGTCCGATGGTTGATGTAACAATCCGGACAGCCGCGTGTGCTACAAAAATGAGGGCAGTAACCACGCGCAGGACGGTAATCGCATGGGCGGAACTAATAAAAGGAAATTTTGACATCGGCAATCCCGGTTACGCGGGAGTCCGTAAATATCGGCAGCGTAGCGGCAGCAGAACCTCACGCTCATTGGTGTATTTTTGAACTGGAGCGCGAGAGAGAAAGGAAGAACTACTTCAGGTACTTTTTGATCTTCTTCAAAAACTTGTCAACCGTAATTGGCTTCACGATGAAATCGTTGATGCCCAGTTTGAGCGCCAATGCGATCACTTCCTCTTCCCCATCCGATGAAAACATCACAATCGGGATATTACTTTTCATGTCTTCCCGAACCAGTTTCAGAATGTCGTCACCGTTTTTGTTCGGCATGTGAAGGTCTGTAATGATCAGGTCGAATTCCTCGCCCCGCTCAAGCCGGTCGATCCCCTGCTGGCCGTCACGCACAGCAACCAGCTCCACGTTTTGATCCTTCAAAGCGATCTCCACGATCTTGATCACCATTTCGTCATCTTCACAGACAAGTACGCGCATAGTTTAACGGGAGTTAAGTTTTTTCAGCAGCGCAATATAAGCAGGAGAAAGCGAAATGTATACCGTATCGCCAGCCGCATATCGGTTCTTATCCGTTTGAATGGTCAGTTCTTCCTGCTCAGTTTCCACGTCAAGCTCATACGAGTTTCCGGTAAACACCACTTTGGTGATTTTTCCTTTTACCGACTTGCCGCCCCGCGGAACGAGTTGAAGGTTTTCCGGCCGCACGAACAATTCCTTTCGTTTGATGTTGCTTCGGCCCGGCAACGGCAGTAACGTTTCCGTAACCGAAACCCGCGAGAACTTACCAAACAATCCGGCTGTGTAGGCATTCACCGGCATCTTGTATACATTTTCAGGCGTGCCCTTCTGCACTACCTTTCCGTTGCGCATAATCAGGATTTTATCAGCCCAGGTAAGTACATCCTGCGGATCGTGCGATACGAGAATGCACGTAATCTTTAGCCCTTTACAAAGGTCTTCCAGCACCATCTTCAGCGTGTTTCGCTGCGTCATGTCGAGGTTTGAAAACGGCTCATCCAGCAGCAACATCCGGGGCGCGGAAATCAATAACCGCGCGATCGCAATGCGCTGCTTCTCCCCGCCCGACAATTCATCGGTTTTACGTTTCAGCAGGTGATCAATCCGGCAGATCTCAAACAACGTTCCGGCCTCGTCGGGCGAAAGCTTGTTGGCATATTCCAGCACCTGTTCAACACGTAAAAACTTCTGTAACTCAAAGTGCTGCGACAGGTAAGCAATAGCAGGATGCCCGGGCACCAGCTTATCATCGGGGCCGGCAATCAATTCTCCGTCAAAGTGTATCGAACCTGTGTCGGGCTGGATTAACCCCGCGATCATCTTCAGCAACGTGCTTTTACCCGAACCGGTCTCCCCGGCTATCGCGATTTTCTCAAGTTTGTTTTGGGAGAAGCTGACAGCATCAACCGCAGCGGTGTTTTCAAATTGGCGGCTAACGCTCGAAACTTTCAATAACGGCATGGTATGCAAGCTATCAAAACCTTTACACATTTGGTATTTGCAGTCACGGTAAAATGAATACCTTCGATTACCGCGTCAGGAATCTTCGCGGGCGGATCGCCTATGTTTTCCATTGTTTTCAAATCTGTCGCTTTTGCCTGGGAAACCAACCGGAAGTTGTTCATAACCCTGTTGCTGCTCAATGTGTTCATGGGCTCCATCGTGTACGTTCAGTTCGCCAGCTTTTCTTCCATTGTTGACACCATCATCGCGATCAAGCAGGGCACCGCTTTCTATCAGGATTTGATCCGGCCGGCTGTTATTCTGGGACTCTCCTTTCTGCTCCCCAGCATTGTCCAAAATGTGGTTTCCTATAACCGGAACAAGTTCCGGATGCAACAAAGCATTCAGCTCGAGATGTTCAAAATCGAAAAACAGGGCGCACTGGATATCGGCACAATTGAAAGCAACGACTATCAAACCTTACTGCGCGGAGCGCAGGAATGGGGTTCGGGCAGTATTTTAAATGTGCAGGATTTCATCTTCAACTCTGCCACGAATTTTGCCGGTATCATCACTTCGATGGTAATCCTCTGGGGACTCAGCCCCTGGCTGGTGTTGTTCGCCCTGGCTGCGGCCGGACCCGTGTATTTCTTCTACAAAAAGTATAGCATGGAAGTTTTCCGGGTTCGTCACCTGTCGATCGATGATCATCGGATGATCGGAAACCGCATCTCCCACTTCGAGCAACTGCAAAAGGCCGTGGATGTGATCCTGCTGAAGTTAAAGCACTGGCTCAAGGAACAGGTGCGCGAGAAGAAGGTATCGTTCAACCAAAAGATTATTGCTGCCGAACGAAGACGATCCGTTTCCTACGGATTGCTGAGCATCTGGTACCTGATCTTTCTGTTTGCCGCCATCGCCCTGATGACACGCGAGGCACTGGCAGGAACCATTGCGGTGGGCGGACTGCTGCTGGCTTTCAACACCTACACCCGTTTCTATCAAACGGTCAACAGCTACATTGAATCGATATCGTTCACGGAAGAAGCGGCCCGGTATGCCGCACGGTGGTTCGAGTTGTTCGACCTGCAACCGAAGATAGCTTCCGATGAGAAGGCACAACGGGTTACATTCGATTTACCCCCGCGAATTGAATTCCGGAACGTATCATTCCGGTACCCCGGAAACACGGAACTGAATCCGTATGTACTCGAGAATCTTTCGTTCACCATTAATCCGGGTGAAAAGATTGCCATTGTCGGTGTCAACGGTGCCGGTAAAACAACCTTGATCAAACTTCTGTGCCGGGTGTATGATCCAACCGATGGCGCCATCCTGATTAATGGGATTGATCTGCGCGAAATAAACCTGGACGACTGGCATCAGGCGATCGGAATTCTATTTCAGGATTTCCCGATCTACAACCTGACGATTCGTGAGTCGATCGGTGTAGGGCGTATTTCCGATGTTCCTGATGACGAAAAAATCCGGCAGGCTGCGCGGTTTTCCGGAGCCGATGAGTTTATTACAAGCTACGATCAACTGATCTGGAAGGATTTCAAAAATGGTATCGACCTTTCGAAGGGCCAACACCAGCGGCTGGCCGTAGCGCGAATGTTTTACCGCAATGCTCCGATCACCATTCTGGATGAACCAACCGCCTCGATTGATGCGGTCACGGAAGAGAAGATTTTTACTTCGCTCGAGAAAAACACCGAAGGCAAAACCGTGATCCTGATTACACACCGGTTCAGCACGGTAAAAAATGCCGCCAAAATTCTTATGCTTGAACATGGAAAAATCATTGAACAGGGCTCACACAAAACACTGATGCAACTGAATAAGAAGTATGCCGAGCTTTATACCATGCAGGCTAAACGGTATTTAGAGAGCGAATAATTATGCGTTCGGCTGATCCGGGTTATTACTGTTGATCATGCCACCGTCTAACGTATTGGGCTGCGCGGCTTTTTCCTTGCTCCAGTTCTTTTCGAGAGTTTTGAAAAGGCCCCAACAGACGAGCACCCCGAATGGAATTCCTAACAAACTAACGGCCCATTCATTCGATTCAGTTATGTAGCCAGGACTGTTGATTTCAATAATTGTAGCAATGATGAGCGCTGAAAGAATAGTACCAGCGTAATATGAAACTACTCCAGCGATGGCATAACCCCACCTGCTTTTATCAAATTCAAACGCGAGTTCATAAAACTTCCTTCCAACGAAATAAATTAATAGTAAGCCAAGCATAAATCCGGGGTTTATCGTCCCAAAGCTGGCAAATAATCTTGAAAACGAAAAAGTGGTGTGTTACTCCTTCAGGGAATTTACGGGGTTAGTAGTAGCCGCTTTCAGCGAATGATAACTCACGGTAATAAAAGCCACCAGCAACGCCACCACCGCCGCATAGATAAACACCAGCCAGCCAAAGCCAACGCTGTACGCAAACCCCTGCAGCCACTTCGTCATGGCGTAGTAAGCCACCGGAGTTGCCACGATCATTCCGATCAATACCAGTTTAAGGAAGTCTTTCGACATCATGTACAGGATGTTTGATGCCGATGCACCCATTACTTTCCGGATGGCGACCGATTTCCGGTTCTGCTCGAGCGTGAACGAAGCCAGTCCAAACAAACCTAGACATGAAATTAAAATGGCAAGTCCGGAGAAAATGGTAAACAACGTGCTCAACCTTTTTTCCTGATCGAACAAACTGTTGAAAGATTCATCCAGGAATTGATACTCGAATTCATACTGAGGTAAAAACTTCTTCCAGGCGTCCTGAACTTCGGTAACCGACTGGCTGACATTTCCGGCTTTTAATTTCATCGCCATGAAGCAGCCTTCATAATAGGGTTCGAGGTACATGACCAGCGGATCGATCGTCTCGTGGAGGTCTTTGAAGTGAAAATCTTCAACAATACCGATCACCTTTCCCGGGGTCTCTCCCCGCTGACCAAAATCGATCATCTTACCGATGGCTTCTTCGGGCTTCCACCCGAAGTGCCTCACAGCCGTTTCGTTGAGTACAAATTCTTTCCCATACTGCTTGGTTCCGGCTTCGAAATACCGTCCGGCCTTCATTTTCATGCCCATCGTCTGGATCAAATCCGGGTCACCGCTGAAGATGTACAGGTTCTCTGCCGTATTGTCTTTCACACCTTCGTACCAGATGCTGGTGGTCCGAACCATTTTGCCAGGTATTTCGATAAACTGTGTAACATTGTTTACCGAAGCCAGGCGTTTCATTTCATTTTTAATCGCCTCACTGCCAACGCTGTCTTTCGGCATTTTAACAATCAGGGTTTGTTCGCGATCGAAACCCATGTCTTTCGTACGCATGTATTCGAGTTGGCTGTGCACCACGTACGTGCCCACCATAATGACGAATGCTATGGCAAACTGAAACACTACAAGGCCCTTCCGTAAGCGCTGTCCGCCTAAATTCGTAGCGAAGTTCCCTTTCAGCACCGTGGTCGGATTAAACCGCGAAAGGAAAAATGCCGGGTATAGTCCGGCAATAAATCCGACAATGGCTGCGATGCCAACAAACGCCAGCACAACCGTTACGTTTTCGATCGGGTTTAGTACCAGCTGTTTGCCCGACAGCTCATTGAACTTTGGAACTACGAGGGTTAACAATACGGCTGCGAGTACCAGCGCGATCAGGCTAATCAACACCGACTCACTTAAAAACTGAAGTATCAGGTGCGACCGCTTACTGCCCACCACCTTCCGAACGCCTACTTCACGGGCGCGCTTCAGCGATTGTGCCGTAGTCAGGTTCATGAAATTAATGCACGCAATGACCAGGATGAAGAATGCAATGGCAGAAAGAATATAAACGGTGTTCATGTTTCCGTTTGCTTCAATCTCCAGCCCCCGGTTTGAATGAAGATGGATATCGGTGAGTGGCTGAAGCCGCAACCGGTTAGGTGTGTCTTCGGGTTTCAGTTCATGATACTTGTCCAGGAATTTTGAAATCGTTGTTTCAAAGGTCACATAGTCGAAGTGATCCGGCAACAGGACGTACGTGTAGTGGTTGGTCAGATAATTCCAGCCGCCTTCTGCATTGGCGCGCATGATTTCGAAATTTTCTGACGACACCATGATGTCCATGTGCACATGTGAATTAGACGGCATCGGTTCAAAAATACCGGTGACCACAAATTCAGTTTTGCTGTCGACCCGCGTGAGTGTTTTTCCAATCGGGTCTTCATCGCCAAAGTACACCCGCGCCCGTTCCGGAGTAAGCACCATCGAGTTGATCTTCGCCAGTGCATTGGAAGGATTGCCTTTGAGTAATTTGATATCCAGCACATCAAAAACAGTACTGTCGGCAAAAAATACCTTCTCCTTATGCTTGACCAGGGTATTGGAATTCTGGATGAATGTTTCAATAGGCTTTATCCGTGCATACTGCTCAACCTCCGGAAAGTTCTCCTTCAGTAGCGCGCCCAGCGGAAACGCAGAGATTGCCCAATCGTTGGCTTCCAAATCAATGGCAAGCCGGTAAACGCGCGATGCGTTCTTGTTTTGGCGATCATACCCCAGTTCAAATTGAATGAAGAGAATAATCAAAATGCAACACGTCATGCCGATGGCAAGGCCGATGATGTTGATGGATGCATGCAGCTTGTTGCGCTTCAGGCTGCGGAAGGCGGTAAGAAAGTAATTCTTTAGCATAGGAATCTGGTTGGCGCACACGGCATTCCAATTGTCATGCCATCAGAAAAACACCCAATTTGGGTGACGATTAAGGATACTGCCTGATCATGCCGTACGAAGGCGGACCTTTCTGGTCGCTGGCGGTCACATCACCCAGTAGGAACCTCTGCCGGTGCGCAAGACCCGTTTCAGCGTTTGGTAATAAATCCCTGTAATCAACAGGCCGATGAGAAAGGGCGCTGTTCCGGTAATGTACCCGGGAACTTTACGAAACGAGCCGGGTTGAATCGCTTCGAGAACCCCGAAGAATACCACTGACGAAATACTCTCCCAAACTACAAACACAACCCAGGCCGATACGGCCAGTCGCCCGCCCGTATTGCTTCTACCGGGTGCCAGGCGATAGAATGCGCGGAACAGAACAAAATATAAGATGATGAGCAGCAGCATGCGATACCGCCAAGATATAAAAAAAACAGCCCGGCTTTTACGACCAGGCTGCTCATGCTGATACGATATCGTAAGGTGATTACTTTATCTCATCAACAGTTTTTTCAGTTGCCTTCGCCATTTCGAGGTGTTGCTCAAGCGCAGCCACCTTGCCGGCTGCCCATGACTTCAATTCAGCATCTTCGCCTTTATCAGCCTCTTTCTTAAACTTGTCAACAGCTTCCTTGTGATCTTTTACCATGCAATCCGTGTATGCATCTTCGAAATCCTTACCTGTTTTTTCCATCAGGTCGTTGTATTTCTTCTGACTTTTGTCGCTGAGCACTCCCGGAAGAGAAATGTTCTTCTGACCTGCCAATGCCTTCAATTCATCATTCGCTTTGGTATGATCATCAATCATCGTTTGCGCAAATTGCTTAACAGCAGGAGTTGTTGCGCGCTCCAGAGCAAGTTTCGAAGCTTCAACTTCCATCATGCCCAAATCCGCCACGGCAACAGCCCACTCGGTGTCGTCTTCAATTTCAGTGTCTTCAAATTTTGCTTCATTTTGATCTTCAGCTACCTCTTTTGCGTCTTCGGCCTTGTTTTTAGGTTCACAGGCTGCAAAAGAAAACGCTGCTGCGATCATCACAGTCCAAAAAGTATTACGGTTAATTTTCATAGTATTGATTTTGTTTGGTGTTTCGAACGAGGGGATTAATAACATCGTGCCACTCGCGAAAGCGAACCAAATTCACGAGCAGCCCCGCTTGCTCCGGTTCGTCTGGGGACAAATTTTCTCAACCGTTAGCAACTTTTGTAACGTTTGCGCACCCACTTTCGGGGCGGATTATTGTCAGAAATCGAAAAGCGGTATCTTTGCGGCTTATTTTTAAACGAGATGATTTCAGTTGACGCGGTAACCGTAGAATTCAACGGTTCGGCCCTTTTTAAGGACATTACCTTTAACATTAACGACAACGACCGGATTGCCCTCATGGGTAAAAACGGAGCCGGAAAATCGACCCTGCTCAAGATCATTGCCGGGGTGAACAAACCGACCCGCGGTAAGGTATCGGCCCCGAAAGATGCCATTATCGCGTACCTGCCGCAGCATTTGCTCACCAACGATACCGCCACCGTATTTGAAGAAGCCTCGAAAGCGTTCGGCAAAATCCATGACATGAAAAATCAAATGGAAGAGCTGAACAAACAGTTGGAGACGCGTACCGACTACGAATCGGACGAGTATGCAAAAATCATTGAACAGGTATCGGAGCTCAGCGAGAAATATTACTCCATTGAAGAAATCAACTACGATGCAGAAGTGGAGAAAACGCTGATGGGCCTCGGCTTCCTGCGTTCCGACTTCACCCGTCCTACCAGCGAATTCAGTGGTGGCTGGCGCATGCGCATTGAACTGGCCAAAATCCTGCTTCAAAAGCCCGACCTGATCCTGCTGGATGAGCCCACCAACCACATGGACATCGAATCGATTCAGTGGCTGGAGGAATTTCTGATCAACAATGCAAAAGCGGTAATCGTAATCAGTCACGATAAAACATTTGTCGACAACCTGACCAACCGTACGATCGAAGTAACGATGGGCCGGATTTACGATTACAAGGCCAAGTACACGCACTACCTGCAACTGCGAAAAGAAAGACGCGAGCAGCAGCAAAAACAGTTTGACGATCAGCAAAAGGAAATTGCCGACATCCAGGCATTTATTGAGCGGTTTAAAGGAACGTATTCAAAAACGCTTCAGGTACAATCGCGGGTGAAGATGCTCGAGAAAATCGAAATCGTGCAGGTGGATGAAGTGGATACCTCAGCACTGAACCTCAAGTTCCCTCCTGCTCCCCGTTCGGGTAACTATCCTGTTATTGCTGAAGGAATCACGAAAAAGTATGGCGACCATGTTGTGTTCAAAGATGCCTCGGTGACCATTGCGCGTGGCGAGAAGGTGGCCTTTGTGGGAAAGAATGGTGAAGGTAAATCAACCTTCATTAAAGCAATCATGGGTGAAATTGACTTTGAAGGCAAATTACAGATTGGTCACGGGGCGCAAATCGGTTACTTCGCACAAAATCAGGCATCGTTACTCGATGGCGAGCTTACCGTATTTCAAACAATTGATCAGATCGCGTTTGGCGATATCCGTTCGAAAATTAAAGACATCCTGGGAGCTTTCATGTTCAGCGATGAGACAATCGAGAAGAAAGTGAAAGTGTTGTCGGGGGGAGAAAAAACCCGTCTGGCGATGATCAAATTGTTGCTCTCTCCGGTTAACCTGTTGATTCTGGATGAACCGACCAACCACCTTGATATCAAAACAAAAGATATTCTGAAAGATGCGTTGCGTGATTTTGACGGAACATTAATCCTGGTTTCGCACGATCGCGACTTCCTCGACGGACTGGCTACAAAAGTATTTGAGTTCGGAAACAAGCGTATCCGGGAACACTTTGAAGATATTAACGGATTCCTGCGCAATAAGAAGTTGGAGAACCTGCGCGAAATTGAGCGAAGTGTGAAGTAATACATGTGCAGGGGCTGAGCCACCCATCCATGACCCAGGTGCCCGCACGATGTAACCTAAAACATACTACAAGAAAGCAACAATCCGGTTAACCCAAGTGATTCTATAGGAGTAACTCCTATGGAACAGCAAAAAAAGTATACACTTTGCCGAAATCTTCGGTAAACGGCATGAAAAAAGCCTCCGAAGAGGCTTCTGTATTTCCAATATAAATTACGTTTCGTACCTATTTTCCAACAACGGGTACCGTCAGCCGAACCTTTTCCCACTCAAAGTACACGTTCGTGGTGTCTCCAACAGCATCCATGCGAATGGTGTACTGCTCAACAGGAGTTGAGAGTTTTTCTACAGGAACGGTGGTCTTCAGAACGTCTTTTTCCTGATCCGGTTCAAATACACCCCAAACCCCCAGTTCGCTGTTCAACGCGAGTTCGAAAGCATCAGCACCCGGAATCGCATACATCCGGTACGTTCCTTTAGCAACTTCACTGCCATTGAATGAAACGCTTCGGTTGAACGTGATCTCGGTAGCCTCGTTTGCTCCAAGTCTCCAGTATTCACCATACGGTTGCAAGGCACCTTCCTCCTTTGTACCAAAGATAACACGGTTACGTACCGATGGCCTGCTGTACTGAACGGTCACGGTAAGCGTTCCGTTGGAAAGTTGGGCGCTGCCCGGAGGACTCAGTGTACGGTTACGGTTATTCAGGTAGATCAACGCACCTACCAACACCAAAATCACGATGGCAACTGAGATCAAAACTTTCTTTTTCATATTGTTAGATTTAGAAGGCGTTCCGGTACTATAAATTTAGAAAAATACCAACTCACGAGTGCCTGCGCTTCAATTTATTTAGCCACGCTGCGGCTTCCTTATCGCGATCGATCTTGCCCGCCTGCTTCTGTCTGGCCAGCACATCGTTCACAGTGCCTTTGGAAGTAAGGTGATAATACCCGCAATCCTCACATTGATACACGTTTACCGGACCCTGCCCATTGGCATAGTCGTAACGGGTGTGCGCACCAATCAGTGCTTCCTCGGCATGCTCCCGGGTCAGATACACCTTCTTTCCGCTCACACATTTTATCATACCGCAAAATTAGCTTTGAAAAACGGGTGATGTTACCTTTGCGGACTAATTAAATACGGAATGAAAATAGCTGAAATTCACACCAAAAAAGGCGTTATGAAGATCAAGTTCTTCGAAAAGGACGCTCCCAACACCGTTAAGAACTTTATCGATCTCGCTGAACATAATTTTTATGACGGACTAATCTTCCATCGCGTGATTCCCAATTTCATGATTCAGGGCGGCTGCCCGAACGGAATCGGAAATGGCGGACCCGGTTATCAAATCAACTGTGAATTGACAGGCGACAATCAATACCACGATCGTGGTGTTATTTCAATGGCACATGCCGGAAGAAATACGGGCGGTTCCCAGTTCTTCATTTGCCACACACGGGAAACTACCAAACACCTGGATCGTAACCACACGGTATTCGGAAAAGTGTTTGAAGGCTTGGATGTGATCGATCAGATCCGTGCAGGCGATGTAATGGAAAAAGTAGTCATTAAAGAAGTTGAAACAATTTAATTGATTTCGGGTTTTAGAATTTCGGATTTCGACCTGGTACTCGTTATTCGAAATTCTAAATCCGGAATTATCGGATATTCTCCCACCATTTCTTCTTCGGAAGGATCTCTCCCAATACCACAGGCTCACCAATCATCGGGGTAGTTACATCAACACCAAACCGTGCTGCAGCCGCGGTAGTTCGCTCAATCGGATCTTTCCAGGGATGCAACGCAAGCGTAAACTTACCCCAGTGTACCGGCATAAAAACCCGGGTGTTCAGATCCCTGGCAGCCTGCGCGACTTCCTCGGGCATCATATGAATGTTCGGCCACAGGGTATTGTACTGCCCGCATTCCAGCAGGGCAATGTCGAACGGCCCTAATCGCCTGCCGATCTCTGCAAACGCGGTATCGTACCCTGAATCACCACCGGCATAAATTTTAACAGTATTGGTCTTTAGTACGAACGAACTCCAGAGTGTCTGATTACGCTTGAACAACCTTCCCGAAAAATGACGTGAGGGTGCTGCGGTTATCTCAATTCCGCCTTCAAGCATCGTTGACTCCCACCAATCGAACTCGCTGATTTTCGAGCGGTTAACTCCCCAGTACTCAAGATGTGATCCAACACCCAGTGAGGTACAAAAAGCCTTTACCCTCGGATGCAGCCTGAGAATGGTATGATAGTCGAGGTGATCGTAATGATCGTGTGTCAGAATCACCAGATCAAGTTGTTCCGGAAAATCATCCAGCGTGTACGGAGTCTGAACGGGATAGGCCTTCTTTCCGATAAACTGGAAGGGCGAAGCACGTTCGCTGAACACGGGATCAATAAGAATGTTCTTTCCGTTCAGCTTGATGAAATACGAAGAATGCCCAAACCAGACAATCGATGTTTTATCAGGCGCGAGCGACTTCAAATCGGTTTTCACGGAGGGCAGAACATCAACAGGTTCACGGCCGATGCCCTTGCTGAAGAAGTCAACAAGCATCTTTGGGTACGAAGCTCCCTCGGCCAGCATTTGGGTTGGCGTCAGGTTTTGAAAGCTTCCATTCCGGTAGTTAGATGATTTTCTGATACGCTCCAGGCGTTCGCCTGAGGGCAATTTTCCAAAAGACTTATTCATTCGCTAAATAGACATAAAAGCCTGAACATGCGCTTGTTATCAAAGCCTGCATGCCAAAGCTTTAAGCCTAAGTCGGATGAATCAGGAAATTATTGTACCGGTTGATTACTATTGTCCGGCAATGTACTGCTCGAGGTGAGCAATGGTAGATTTCTGGTCCTCAATGATGTGTTTCACCACATCGCCAATGGAAATCATGCCGATCAGTTTGCCGTTCTCTTCTACCGGCAAATGGCGGATATGCTTTCCTGCCATCAGCTTCATGCAATCTTCGATCGAACTCTGTGGTGTAACCGTAAACGGATTGGGAGTCATCAAGTCGCGGATCGGGGTATCTTTTGATGATTTACCTTTCAGAATCAACTTACGGGCGTAGTCGCGTTCGGTAAAAATCCCGACAAGTTTTCCGTTTTCCACGATCATCAGGCCGCCGATGTTTTTATCGCACATCTGCTCGATAGCGCTGTAGACCATGGTATTGGGTTCGACTGAGTAGACTACGCTACCCTTGGTTTTGAGGATGTCCTGAACGTATTTCATAGAGGCAAGAGTTTTAAAACAGGTCTATGAAAATAGCAATTAAATACCTCAGATTCAAGCCATTCAGGCTTAAATCAATTCCAGCAGATAATCGGGCAATACGGCCAGCGCAAACATCGCAGCCACGAGGATTACAATCAGGATTTTCTGAGAAGCCGACACGGTGAGCGTGTCGCCCGCCGGCTCCTGCAGGAACATGGCAATGATCACCCGGAAGTAATAGTACGCGCCCATCAGTGAGGTTACAATCGCCAGAATGGTAAGCGAAATCATGCCCCGTTCAATCGCCTGAATGAATACCAAGTACTTGGCAAAAAATCCCGCCAGCGGTGGAATTCCGGCCAGCGAAAGTAACGCGATCGTGAGGCCTACGGCCAGCAGCGGGTTTCGCTTAAACAGGCCGTTGAAGTGAACGATATCTGTTCCGGAATTGCTCTTTTCTACTTGAAGTAATACTGCAAATGCGGTGATAGAAGCTACTGAATATGCACACAAATAATAGAAGATAGCTGAAGCTGAACTTTCTGGTTGTGCCAGGAACGCCAACAAAATGTAGCCCACATGCCCCACGCTCGAATACGCCAACATACGTTTCACATTATCCTGCGCAGCGGCAATCAGGTTAGGAACTGCAAGAGTGAGGATCATGATGATCTTCAATACAAAACTCCAGCTTGGCGCGATCTCCGCAAAACACACCGAAAATACCTTTACAAAGGCTGCAACAGCAGCAATCTTCACAACGGTCGACATAAATGCCGTCACGCTGGTGGGTGAACCTGAATAAACATCCGGTGCCCAGAAATGAAACGGAACGGCCGAAATCTTGAACGCAAGCCCCACCAGAATCAATAAAACGCCTACATAGAAAAATGCCGGCAAGGTAGCGGAGCCGATCACTACACTGGCGGCAATACCCTGCACATCGAATGAACGCGTTGCACCGTAAACGAGCGCAATTCCCAACAGCAGGAAACCGGTGGCAAACGAACCCATTAAAAAGTATTTGAATGCCGCCTCGTTAGACGCGAGACTGTCGCGCTTGCTGCCCGCAAGTGTGTATAATGAAAGCGAAAGCACTTCGATTCCCAGAAACAGGATCGCCATGTTGTTGAACGAAACCATTAGAATTCCGCCTGCCACGGTAAACAGGACAAGTGACGCACGGTCTGTATAATGCTCGAGGTCCTGGTTGAAATAATCCTGCGCCATCCAGAACCACAGGATCGTTACAGCCATGATCAGGATGGAAAACGCCATCGAGAAATTATCGATCAGCACCATGTTGGTGAAATACGAAATCGAGGTACCGAGTTCCGGAATCGTGAGTCCGATGGCAGCCGCTAACCCGAGGATTACGAGGATGCTGAGAATTTTCCGCGCATTGAAGAGTTCAGCAACCAGTGCTGTTAATCCAAGTCCGCAAACAATGTATAACGCATTCATATTATCGGATCGCAGTAAGGGGTGAATAAAGCTCCAGCAGTTTCGCTACTGCAGGTTCTGAAATAGAAAGTATCGGTGCGGGATACACACCAATCAAAATGATCAACACAACGATCGGGTAAAGAACTGCTTTCTCGTTCCACTTCAGGTCGGTGAAGGAAGCTGTAAGCGGGTTGGTCTCCCCTGACATCGATTTCTGGAACGTTTTCAACATGTATACCGCACCCAGGATAATCGTTAAGCCAGCAACAGCTCCAAGCCACGGCCGGTACTGGAAAACCGAGTTGATCAGCAAGAACTCTCCCACAAACCCGCTGGTCAGCGGAAGCGCAACGCTTCCTAAAAGGGTTATCACAAACACCGTAGCTAATTGCGGAGCCACATTACGAATCCCGCCCAGTTCAGCCAGCGCAGTTGTTTTGGTACGATCGAAAACGATGTCGATAATGAAGAACATGCCTACAACAACAATACCGTGGCTGATCATCTGAATCATGGCACCCTGCAGGCCGGTAGCGGTGAGTGTAAATAACCCTGCAGCAATCAATCCAACGTGCGCGATGGATGAGTATGCAATAAGACGCTTAAAGTCTTTCTGAACGATCGCGATGCACGAAGCGTAGATAATTCCAATGACCGAAATCAGGATCGCAGTGTAACCCCACGTGATTACGCCCACCGGTACTACGGGGATAAGCCAGCGGATCACGCCATAGATACCCATCTTCAGCATAATGCCCGATAACAACATGGTGCCTTGTGTTGGAGCAACCGTGTACGTGTCGGGTTGCCAGGTGTGAAACGGGAACACCGGCATCTTCACCGCGAATGCGGCAAACAGGAACCAGAAAATAAAGCCCTGCTCGGGATATGTCAGGCTCTGGCCCGCAGCATACAGGGCATCAACATCGAATGAATGAGTGCCCGGAGTCTGCAGATACAGGTAAATCAACGCGATGAGCATCAATAAACTTCCTGCAAGCGTGTATACAAAAAATTTGAAAGTGATCTTTCCGCGGTTTTCTCCGCCCCAGATCAAACAGATAAAGTAGATCGGGATCAAGGCTACTTCCCAGAACAAGTAAAACAGTAAGCCGTCTTGTGCGACAAATACACCAACCAGTGCCATCTGCATGACGAGGATCAACCCGTAAAACGTGGAAGGTTTTGAAAACGACTTTCCGAACGACGACAGGATAATTAAGGGAACCAATGCGGTTGTCAGCAATACCAGCAACAAGCTGATTCCATCGATGTCAACATAATAGCTCAACCCGATGCGTTCAATCCACAGGAAATTGGCGCGGAGATCGTACACGTCTCCGGTTTTAAATTGATACACCGCAATCGCTGAAAGGATCAGTTCGATGAATGCGGCCGACAACGCAATAACATGACTTTGTTTAGACCTCAGAACAAAAATCAAGAGTGCTGCAGCAAGCGGAAAAAATATGAGAAGGGTAGTCAGCATAAATCTCTTAACTGATTAACGTGTAGGTCACAATCAAAACAATCCCGATCACCATCAGGAAAATATAATATCCGATAGAGCCGCTCTGCGTTAAGCGGGTGATCTTGCCGCCTTCCGGTACCGAGCTTCCAAATACGTTTACTATGAAGTCAATTCCCATGCGCTCCACAAATACATCGAATACGTTCGACAGCCAGTAGAGCGGTTTCACGATGATTGCGTTATACAGCTCATCGATGTAGTACTTGTTGGACAGAACTTTTGCAGGGCCGGCCAGTTGGGCATCGGCCACCGGTACATGCTTTTTACGCACATACCTCATGTAGGCAATGACAATTATCACGACCGTAAGAGCGATTACCGTTCCCATCAGCGCATATTCCGTAGCATGAGTCAGGTGATGATGCTCCTCTCCCCTCATCTTGACAATCTCAACCGACTGGGCGAACACAGGCGCCAGGTATTCACGTAACCAGTGCGACCCACCGAGTACCTCGGGCACGCCTATAAATCCTCCAACAACAGACAATACAGCAAGACAAATCAACGGCACCGTAATGCTCTTCGGTGATTCGTGAATATGGCTCATTACATGCTGGCTTGCGCGTACGTCTCCAAAAAAAGTCAGGTATAACAATCTGAACATGTAGAACACCGTGAGTAGTGAGGCGAGCAATGCCACTCCCCAAACCACCGGATTGTGCGCAAACGCACTCGCCAGAATTTCATCCTTTGAAAAGAAACCTGCAAATGGAGGAATACCCGAAATCGCCAGCACCCCGATCAGGAATGTTGCGAACGTCACGGGAAGATATTTTCGTAAGCCGCCCATGCTGCGCATGTCCTGCTCTCCGCTTAATGCGTGAATAACACTACCCGCGCCAAGGAATAATAGAGCTTTAAAGAACGCGTGCGTTGCCATGTGGAAGATACCACCTGTAAACGCGCCAAGACCCAGCGCCAGAAACATCAATCCCAACTGACTAACGGTTGAGTATGCGAGTACTTTCTTGATATCGTTTTGCTTGAGCGCAATCGTTGCTGCAAATAAGGCCGTTGCAAGGCCTACGATCATCACCAGATTCATGGCGATCGGTGACAAGGTGTACAACACATTGTTTCGGGCCACCATATAAATACCTGCCGTAACCATCGTTGCTGCGTGGATCAAGGCTGAAACCGGTGTTGGACCGGCCATTGCATCGGGCAGCCACGTGTACAACGGAATCTGTGCACTCTTGCCCATCGCACCAATGAATAAAAGAACGGTAATCCACGTGATCGTTTCCGTTGACGCCTGCGGACCCAGAATGATCATGTCGGCATAGTTAAGCGAACCGAAATTGATAAAGATGAGGAAGATCCCGAGTAACAACCCGAGGTCGCCAATGCGGTTCATGATGAACGCCTTGTTGGCTGCATCGTTATAGGACTGGTTCTTAAACCAGAAACCAATCAACAGATAGGAACACAACCCAACACCTTCCCAGCCAATAAACATCACCAGGTAGTTCGTACCCATTACAAGCAACAGCATGAAGAATACGAACAAGTTGAGGTAGGAGAAGAACCGGTTGAATCCCGCATCGTCATGCATATACCCGATGGAATATACGTGAATGAGGAAACCAACTCCGGTAATAATCAATAAGAAAACAGACGACAAGGGATCGATGAGGAAGCCCATAGTCGAGTGGAAATCTCCTGCGTTGATCCACTTGAACGCATGTACGTAAATCGTGCGTGCGTCCTCCGGAAGGCTCAACAGTTTTGCAAACAGCATTACCGCTGCAATGAACGACAGCAATACCGAACCACAGGCTATAAAAGAAGCAACGCTGTGTGAAAGTCGTTTAACGTTAAGCGCCACCAGCAGGAACCCTACCAGCGGTAGAACAGGAATGAGGAGCGCTAAGAATTTTATGCTTACCATTTCAAACGATTCAGAATATCAATATCAACTGTTTTCGTGTTCTCGTGCATCTTCACCAGAATGGCGAGTCCTACAGCCACTTCAGCTGCGGCAACGGCCATGATAAAGAACACAAACACCTGCCCTGACGCATCGTTCAGGTAGGTGGAAAATGCCACCAGCAGAACGTTCACAGCGTTAAGCATTAACTCGATACACATGAACACGATAATCGCATTTCTGCGGAACAGAACGCCCAACACACCGATGCAGAACAGCGCCAGGCTTAACCACAAATAGTATTCAACGGGTATTTTCATACGACTTATTGGGGTGTTGTGGTTTTACTTGATTTCTTTCCTATCATGACTGCGCCAACCATCGCGGCCAGCAGCAGGATTGACGTGATTTCAAAGGGCAGCAGAAAATCGGTGAGCATCACCTTTCCCAGATTTCTCACATAGCCAATTTTACTTCCGTTATCCTGAAGCATCATCGTATCGGTTCCGCGTAATGCTGCCACCAGCACCACCATCAGCAAACAGCCGGAAATCACAGCCACAAACTTCAGCGTGTTGTTTTTATGCGGCTCCGATTCGCTGTTCAGGTTGAGCAGCATCAGCACATACAGGAACAGCACCATGATGGCACCGGCATACACGATGATATGAACGAACGCCACGAACTGCGCATTCATCAGCAGGTAATGGCCGAAAATGCAAAAGAAGGTGATAATCAGGTACAACACACTGTGCACCGGATTTTTGGAAAACACGACCATCAGCGCTGAGAGGATCGCGAGGAATGACAAGAAATAAAAGAGGTACAGGGTCACTACGTTATTATTTATTATGACTGAGTTGCTTATGCTTTTTGAATTCCAGTACAGCGGGCGTCTGGCGTACGGTAACATCAATCCGCTCATCCACCTTCTCTACCAGTTTATCCTTTCCATAAATAAATCCGTCACGCGCAAAGTCGGTGTACACCAATCGGTCGGTCAGGAAAATCGCTTCCTTCGGACACGCCTCTTCACACAATCCGCAGAAGATGCAGCGCAGCATGTTGATTTCGTAGGTCGATGCGTACTTCTCTTCGCGGTATAAATTTTCTTCACCCTTCTTTCGTTCTGCAGCAGTCATGGTAATTGCCTCAGCCGGACAGGCTACCGCACATAAGCCACAGGCCGTGCAACGCTCTGCACCTTTGTCATCACGCTTTAACACGTGATGGCCGCGCCAGATTTTGCTGAATTCACGCTTCACTTCCGGATAGCTCACGGTAGCTTTTCTGCGGAACAAGTGTTTGATCGTAATCGCAATGCCACTCAACACTGCAGGAAGATAAATCCTTTCCAGGAAGGTCATCTTCTTGTTCGATACGACTTTCGATCTATGTGATAATGATTCCATTCTTTTTCGTTATCAGTTATCCGTTATCAGTTAATAGGTTCACGATTAACCGATAACTATTAACTTTTTCACTTATCTATCCATAATAAAACCAATGCAGTCAGCAACAGATTTGCTATTGACAACGGCAACAAAACTCTCCATCCCAAATTCATCAATTGATCGTACCGGAAACGCGGCAACGTCCAGCGAACCCACATAAAGAAGAAGATGAAGAAGAAAATCTTACCGAACAGGAACACGGTTCCCAAAATTGTGATGGCGTTGTGGCTTAGTCCCAAGTCATTCATGAACGGGAAGTTGTAACCGCCAAAATAGAGCGTTGACAACACCGCGGATGAAATAAACATGTTGATGTACTCGGCAAACATGTAGAAACCAAGCTTCATCGAACTGTATTCGGTGTGATAACCACCCACCAACTCCGTTTCGCATTCCGGTAAATCAAATGGTGCACGGTTACATTCCGCAAACGCGCACACAATAAATATCAAAAAGCCCAGCGGCTGATATACGACATTCCAGAAATTCCAGTCGCCCCCGGCCTGTTGTGTTACAATCTCTCCCAGCGAAAGTGTGCCGGTCATCATAATCAGTGCGATGATGGAAATACCCATGGCCAATTCATAGCTGATCATCTGCGCAGACGCGCGAATTGCCCCAAGCAATGAATATTTATTGTTCGAAGCCCAGCCTCCGATCATGATTCCATATACTCCGATCGATACTACGCCAAACACGTAAAGAATACCGATGTCGATGTCTGTGATCTGAAGTGAATATGAAGTTCCGTTAATAATCAGCGTGTTACCCCACGGAATCAACACCCCGGCCATCAATGCTGTGATCATCGCTATGCTCGGACCGAGGATAAAAAGAAACTTATTCGAAACGGAAGGAATGATCTCTTCCTTCATAAAAAACTTCAACCCGTCAGCCAGCGGCTGTAAAATCCCGAACGGACCCGCGCGGTTCGGACCGATGCGGTCTTGCAGAAAAGCGGCCACTTTACGTTCACCGTAGGTAGCATACATGGCCACCACCAGTGTTACGGTGAACACGCCAACTACAAGCAGTATTTTATAAATCAAAAAGTCTGTCATGCGTTCAATGAGTTAGGCTCCGGCAGCGGTTTCCCTTTCTGGAATTCGAGCTGGCGTTCAACTTCTTTTTTCAATTTCTGAAGATCGATTCGCTCGTAATGGTTCTGCGAGATAACCGAACCGCGGTCGATGTGGCGCGGACCTTCAACCGTCCAGTGCGTAATGTCTTTATGATCGTACCGGCATTCGTTGCAAATAAACTCCTTCACCTCAGCGTACTGATCTTTGCGGGCGGTTACACGAAGAACTTCTTCGCCTTTCATCCACAGCACAACTTTACCTGAACATTTCGGACAATCGCGGTGTGCATCCATCGGATTCGTAAACCACACACGCTGCTTGAAGCGGAATGTTTTATCGGTTAACGCCCCCACCGGACATACATCAATCATGTTGCCGGAGAAGTCGTTGTCAACAGCCTTTTCAATATACGTGCTAATCTCGGAGTGATCACCCCGGTTCAACACGCCATGAACGCGGTTGTTGGTAAGCTGATCGGCCACAAACGTACAGCGATAACACAAAATGCAACGGTTCATGTGCAGCTTGATCTTATCACCAATGTCGATCTTCTCGAACGTTCTGCGGTCTTCTTCGTAGCGTGTTTTTGCTGCGCCATGCTCATACGCGAGGTTCTGCAAATCGCATTCACCAGCCTGGTCACAAATCGGGCAGTCAAGCGGGTGATTGATCAGCAGGAACTCCACAACGCCTTTGCGCGCTTCCAGCACTTCGGGAGAAGTAATGTTTTGCACCACCATTCCGTCCATCACATTGGTACGGCACGAAGCAACAAGCTTCGGCATGGGGCGGGGATCTTTTGCAGAACCCTGTGTTACCTTAACCAGACACACGCGACACTTCCCGCCTGTTTCTTTCAGGGATGAGTAGTAACACATTGCAGGCGGGACTACGTCACCGCCGATCATCCGGGCAGCATTCAAAATGGAAGTGCCATCCGGAACTTCGATCTCAATGCCATCTATCGTTACTTTTGCCATTAGTCGTTAATCGTTATTTGTTAATCGTTAAATGATACCGCTCTTCAGGTTCATTTACACTGTTTTGAAGCTTCGCTTTCTTCAAATAATTGATAAAACCATTTAATACAGCGAGACAATCGCTGATTTGTTGTTTATAATCATTCAATTGTTCGCCTGTAATATATCGTTCATCAGCAGCCACAATTAGGTGGTCCATCAATTCATACAAGGATCCTCTGCTTTGCCTGCAAAACTGAGTATACTCCTGATAGTGAAATCTTCCATAACCTTCCGCAATGTTGGCAGTTACGGATCTTGAAGCCCTGATAATCTGGTCTGTTAATCGAAACCTCTCCTCTGAAGGAAAAGACTTGACAAGCGTTGAAAGGTTAACTCTCAACGTATTTGCTCTTTTCCAACAATCTAATTCTTCAAAGGTCTTCATCTACGATTAACTAATAACCATTAACCATTAACGACTAAGCAGTGACAAGTGACTTTTCCGAAACAAACGGCTCAAGTTCGAAGTGCTTCGGGTTTTTCACTTTCTCAGGGTACTTAATATGATATTCAAACTCTTCGCGGAAATGACGGATCGCACTTGCTACCGGCCATGCCGCAGCGTCTCCTAACGGGCAGATTGTATTGCCTTCAATTTTCTTCGCTACATCAACCAAAAGATCGATGTCGCCCTGATGGCCGTGACCGTGCTCAATCCGGTGAATTACTTTCTCCATCCAGCCGGTACCTTCACGACAAGGGCTGCATTGGCCGCATGACTCGTGGTGATAGAATCGCGCGAATGTGTGCAAATGCTGAACGATACACGCTGTTTCATCCAACACGATAAATCCGCCTGATCCTAACATGGTTCCGCTTACAAAACCACCATCGGAAAGTGACTCGTACGTCATCAGGCGTTGCTCACCTTTGGCTGTCTTCAGGATCAAATCGGTTGGAAGAATGGGAACGGAAGAACCTCCGGCTACCACGGCCTTCATCTTTCTTCCTTTCCAGATACCACCACAATATTCTTCGGAGTAAATAAACTCTTCCACCGGCAAACCAAGTTCGATCTCATATACACCCGGCTTATTGATATGTCCGCTGGCGCTGATGAGTTTGGTACCGGTGCTTTTGCCGATGCCGATTTTCGCGTACTCATCACCACCCTGGTTCACAATCGGAACCACCGCTGCGATCGTCTCTACGTTATTAACAACGGTTGGTGACGCATACAAACCCGCGATTGCCGGGAATGGCGGCTTCAAACGCGGATTGCCGCGCTTTCCTTCCAACGATTCAAGCAATGCAGTTTCTTCACCGCAGATGTAAGCACCCGCGCCCGGCTGCACAAACAAGTCGAGCGAGTAGTTTGTACCTAAAATGTTTTTACCGAGGAACCCGGCTGCGTAAGCTTCTTCAATTGCTTTTTCGAGAATGCGGATAACGTACATGTACTCACCCCGTACGTAGATGTATGACGTGTTCGCACCCAGCGAATAGCTTGATGTGATCATCCCCTCAATTAACAAGTGAGGGATTTTTTCCATTAAGTATCTGTCTTTAAATGTGCCAGGCTCACTTTCATCGGCATTGCACACGAGGTAACGCGGCTTCTCTGACTTGCGATCGAGGAAGCTCCACTTCATACCGGCGGGGAAACCCGCACCACCGCGACCGCGGAGTCCCGATTTCTTCACCTCTTCCATTACTTCATCGGGGGTCATGCTCTTCAATGCTTTTTCCACTGACGCATAGCCACCATTCTTCCGGTACACCTCAAAGGTGTTAATACCCGGAACGTTTTCGTGCTGTAAAAGTAACTTCCTTGCCATCTTATAGCTCCACGCGGTTCGACCGCATATATGTACTGTGATCGTTAATCGTATTCCACTTCGCAATGAGTTGATCTACCTTCTCATTGGTGAGGTTCTCGTAATAATCTGCTCCACACTGTAACATCGGTGCGGTTCCACACGAACCCAGGCATTCAACCGTCTTCAGGGTAAACTTGCCATCAGGCGTTGTCTCTCCTTCTTTAATGCCCAGTTTATGCTCAATGTGTTCAATGATGTCGTTTGCTCCGCGCAACATGCACGGGCCGGTGCGGCATACTTCAATCAGACACTTCCCTACCGGATTCAGGTTGAACATCGAATAAAACGATGCTACTTCATACACCTCAATCGGCTTGATGTTCAGAATGGATGCTACATAATCCATGGTCGGGGCGCTCAGCCAGCCTCCGAACTCCGCCTGTGCCAGGTGAAGCAACGGTAGTAATGCTGACTTCTGACGTCCTTCCGGGTATCGTTTCAGAATGCGTTCAACCAACGCTTTGGTAGATGCTGAAAACTCTATGGTTGTTGTCTCTGCCATTAACTTAAGAATCTAATTCACCTGCAATCACATTCATGCTACTCATGGTGATGATCGCATCCGATAACATTCTGCCTTTAATCATTTCAGGATATGCCTGGTAGAAAATAAAGCAAGGTCTTCTGAAGTGTAAGCGATACGGAGTGCGGCCGCCATCGCTGATCAGGTAAAAACCAAGTTCACCGTTTCCGCCTTCCACGCAGTGATAAACCTCACCTTTCGGGATGTCGGTTTCACCCATGATATTTTTAAACTGATAGATAAGCGCTTCCATGTTGTTGTACACTTCTTCTTTTGGAGGAAGTACATACTCGGGTGCATCGGCACGATAAATATGAGAAGGCTCCTTTTTAATCTTTTCGATTGCCTGCTTGATGATCTTCACACTCTCCCACATCTCCTGCTGGCGAACCATGAAGCGATCGTAGGTGTCGCCCTGCGTTCCTACCGGCACAATGAAATCAAACTCTTCGTATGACGAATATGGATTCATGACGCGAACATCATAATCCACTCCGGCTGCACGTAGGTTCGGACCTGAGAAGCTGTACGCCAATGCGCGTTCAGCCGAGATCGGACCGCAGTTAATCGTCCGATCCATGAAAATTCGGTTACGCTCCAGCAAGCTGCTGAATTCTTCGAAAGCCGGAGGAAAATCCTTTAACCAGTTTTCGAGTTTTTCCCAGGTCTTGTCGGAGAAGTTGCGTTCGAGTCCGCCAATGCGGCCGATGTTGGTTGTTAGTCGCGCTCCGCAAATCTCTTCGTAGATTTCATAAATGCGTTCGCGGTATTGAAACAGGTACAGGAAGCCTGTGGTAGCACCCACATCCTGACCGATAATGGTGTTGCAAATGATATGGTCGGAAATCCGCGCAAGCTCCATGATGATTACGCGGAGATATTGAACCCGTTTCGGAATCTCCAGTTTCAACAGCTTCTCCATCGTCATGTGCCAGCCCATGTTGTTGATGGGTGACGAACAATAGTTCATCCGGTCGGTAATCGGAGTGATCTGGTAAAACGGTCTGCGTTCCGCAAGCTTTTCAAACGCGCGGTGGATGTAGCCGATGGTTGGCGTTGCATCCATGATGATCTCCCCGTCCATTTTCAGCACGTTCTGAAAGATACCGTGCGTAGCCGGGTGGGTTGGTCCTAAGTTGAGATAGGAATATTGCTTTTCCTCCTGAACAGGAATGTCGGATAATACTGATGTGTTATAGTTCTCTGCCATATCCTATCGTCCAAACATGTCGTTGTTTTTGTCTTCGCGGGTCTGATCCTCAAGCGGATACTCTTTTCGCAGCGGGAAGATGGTCATCTCTTCCACATTCAGAATGCGAATGAGGTTCGGATGCCCCTCGAAAATCACTCCGAAGAAATCATACGTCTCGCGTTCCATCCAGTTTGCAGCAGGGAACACGTTGGTTAAGGTTGGCACCGTTGGCTTTTCCTCGGGCAACGCAATCTTCAGGCGGATGCGCTTGTTTTCCGTAAGCTTGTGAAGCTGATACATCACCTGGATGGTCTTGTTCTCCGGGTAATGGATGCCGCACAGGGTTGTGAGGTATTGATACTTTTCTTTGTCGTACAGAAACTTGATGATCTCGATGATCTTTCCGGCCTTCAGGTTAACGGTCAGGAAGTCGTATGGCGACTCCACCGAGATAACTTCGCCCGGGAAGTTTTCGCGAATAACGGATACGATTCTATCTTCTGTGGCTGTTTGCTCCATTATTCGATACCGTATTGGTTAAGCATGGCTTTATATTCAGGCGAATCCCTTCTGCGAAGCGATTCGGTTTCAATTAAATACTGAATTTTCAGGATACCGTCAATGATCTGCTCCGGACGTGGCGGGCAGCCAGGCACATACACATCAACCGGGATGATTCTGTCGATGCCCTGGAGTACGGAATAGGTATCGAAGATTCCACCACTGCTGGCGCAAGCCCCTACTGAGAGCACCCAGCGCGGTTCGGCCATTTGCTCATAAACCTGCCGCAGAATGGGTCCCATCTTCTTTGCGATCGTACCCATAACCATCAGAAGATCAGCCTGTCTGGGGCTGAAGCTTAAACGTTCAGCTCCAAAGCGGGCCAGGTCGTAATGCGAGCCCATGGTAGCCATAAATTCGATTCCACAGCATGAGGTCGCGAAGGGCAAGGGCCAGATCGAGTTCTTGCGGGCCATACCCACCACTTTGTCGAGCGATGTGGCGAAGAACCCGGCACCTTCGTAGCCTTCCGGCTTCTGCCCTATTATTATGTCTGATTTTCGTGTTGTCGTTTCCATGTTTAGTGAACCGTTATCTGTTCGATAACATTCCTTTTAGTCATTAATCTTCCCACTTAAGTGCACCTTTCTTTATTATATAGAAGAACCCAACGAGCAGGATGCCGATGAAAGCAAGCATTTCGAGAAATCCTGTCATCCCGAAGTCGCGAAAGTTCACTGCCCACGGGTACATAAAGATTACTTCCACATCAAACAACACAAACAGGATGGCTACGAGGAAGTATTTGATATTAAAGGGTGCGCGGGCGTTGCCTTTGGATTCAATACCGCACTCAAAGCTGTCTTGTTTAACCTGGGTTTTCCGGTTTGGCCCGAGAAGGTGGGTTCCAACCATTGTGAGTGCTACAAAACCGACCGCGACAAGAAACATGAGCGCTATCGGGAGGTATTGGGCCAGGCTTGATTCTTCCATATAAATTCGACCGATAAAAGTACTACACATTCACAAATTCCCGCAAGAAAAACCGCAATTTTAGCTAACTGCGCGGCATTATCGGGCTATTTATAACCTGTCTACATAACAGTTTAAACCGGAAAAGGTTTTGAATCGGGCGAGAGAAATCAGCCGTAAAATTGATTCAAAGTAAGAGTTTCCCCTTCTGTGATAATGAATTGACTTACTTGTCTTTATCAGCATCCATCTGGCGCATTCTTCGCTTCGCGCGCCACCATGTTAATGCAACCGGAACGGCCGAAACAAGTACCATGACGATGACAATAATCTCCAGATAATCCGGAAGATCAGGAAATGCTTTGCCTAACAGGTTGCCGGCCATTACCATCGATGTGATCCACAAGGATGCACCCACGATGTTATAAATAAAGAACTTCGGGAAGTTGATCTTTACGGTTCCGGCAAGGATGGTAACGAATGTTCTGATCACAGGAAGGAAGCGTCCGAGGATAAACGCCATCATACCATGTCGCTCGTAAAACTCGTGCGTCATGTCCAGGTACTTCTTTTTGAAGAAGAAATTTTCCTTTCGATTCTTGAGGTAGTTCCCGGCCCATAATCCGGTAAAATAGCCGGTAGTTGATCCGGCCACGGCCGCAACAATCAGCACGGGAATCATAAGCGATACATGAACTTCGAGGTATTCGCTTTCGGAAAGCAGCCCGGCAATAAACAACAAAGAGTCTCCCGGGAGGAAAAACCCAAAGAAAACGCCCGTTTCAGCGAAAATTATAAGAATTAAGAGCGTAAAACCTCCATACCGGATCAGCTCCTCAGGATTCAAGAAATCAAGAAACAGTAACAGTTTTTCCTGCATAAAAGCTCTCCCTCAAGTAACGTTATGGAGCAATAAACTGTCAACATATCACTATCATTCAATAAATCAAAACTTTACGGATGAAATGCTGATTATCAAAAGATTATAACACATCGCCTTAGCGTGAGCGCAGCGCCCGCGCACATCCATACGCGATGGGTAAGCCAACACACACAATCAGGATGAGTGCCGCCCGGATCATTCCCGACCAGTCTGCAGAACCCGT
The DNA here is from genome assembly GCA_016786495.1 of Cyclobacteriaceae bacterium. Classification (GTDB taxonomy): domain Bacteria; phylum Bacteroidota; class Bacteroidia; order Cytophagales; family Cyclobacteriaceae; genus UBA2336. Next base: position 8,620 of record JAEUUJ010000047.1, on the reverse strand, counting down.
GCCTGCCGGCACCCGGCTTAACGGCACCACGATCTGACTCATCGCAAGCCAAACAACCACTCCGTACACAACTCCCGATAAAGGCCAATGCTTCGTGAGCATGGATACCCGTAACGCGAACACAAAAAACAAGACGGTCCAGCCCAGGGCGATGATGAAGTGAAACACGATTCCCCAGATGGCCATCGTTGTACCGCCCGCAAACGCATCGCTGCCAAACACTCCGCTTGCGATATAGCGAAACACGTTCATGGGGTCTTTGCCGGTTTTGGCACAGTACATTATCACCGCTGCAAGGCCATCGAGTGTGCCGGCGAGCAGTGCTGTCAGAAACAGTGGTTTCAGGACGGGATTAAGTGGCTTCATTTCCGTATGAATGGCTATGGCGTGTTGTTGATAGCGATTATATTTGTCTGATGTGGCGCTTGGCCATTTGTGCAGTAGACGAAACCTAAACAAACTATCCCGCTTGAAGAAGCTTCTCCCCTTAAATGGCGCACTTCCGGTCAGACTTTTTTTTCTAACGGCAGTACTTGTGATGACGGTCGGTTGCTTCTCCCCCATTCTGGGTCAGCAGCAAACATTGCTAACGGTGAATGTTAATCAGGCCCCGTTAAAAGATCTGGTTCAGGCAATTGAGTCGCAATCCAACTATCGGTTATACTTTCGCGAATCTGATTTCGAGAACGCTTTGTTCACGGTAACGGCTGAACGAAAGCCCCTGAGTTACATTCTCGATGAAGCCTTTAAGAACACGTCTTATCACTATGCGATTGATCCCGAGCAAAATGTTTTCCTGACGCGGGATGTTGTTATTACCACGCAACTGTTGTCGGACATGATTGATAGTCCGAATAACACTTCGAACCGCGAGAACATTTCGGATGATGAAGAAAACAGTCGCATTGCTGCACTTAATGAACGCAGGGTTTTCACCATCGGTGCGAGACCTTCCGGCAAACAGCGGGCGGTGGTAAGCGGTACCATCAAATCCATCAGCACCGGAGAACCCATCATTGGTGCGGCCCTTACCGTGCAAAACTCAGCTGTGGGTGCAGCAACCGATGAAAGTGGAAAGTATAAACTGGAACTGCCTGCAGGGCGGCATCTGATCACCATCCGAAGCATCGGCATGAAAACAACACAGCGCACCGTAGTGGTGCAGGCTGATGGCAGACTGGATATTGAAATGGTTTCGGAAAGTGCGAACCTGAAAGAAGTGGTGGTTACGTCTGACCGTGAATCGCATGTGAAAGGTTTGCAAATGGGTGTTGAGAAACTCGACATTCAAACCATCAAGTACATTCCTTCTTCGTTTGGTGAGGCCGATGTTCTCAAAGCCATGCTTACGGTGCCCGGTGTGAAAACAGTTGGTGAAGCGAGTTCAGGCTTTAACGTACGCGGTGGCGCCACGGATCAAAACCTGATCTTGTTTAACAATTCGACCATTTATAATCCATTTCACTTTTTTGGATTCTTCTCTTCGTTTAACTCGGAGTCGATCAAGAGTGTTGAATTGTTCAAGAGTGCAATTCCCTCCAGCTATGGCGGCAGACTGTCGTCTGTATTAAAGGTTGACGGACGTCAGGGCGACATGAAGAAGATAAAAGGTTCGGCCGGCATCGGAGTATTAACAAGCCGCTTGAACCTGGAAGGTCCGATATGGAAAGACAAGATTTCGTTTTTAGCTGGTGCGCGTACCACGTACTCTAACTGGGTGTTTGGTTTGGTTCCGGAACGTTCGGGATTCAAAAACAGCAAAGCTTCATTCTTCGATGCCAACGCAACGCTCACGGCTAAACTAAACGAGAAGAGTATTATTCAGGTGAATGGATACATGAGCAACGATGAATCGAACCTGAACACGGATACTACCTATTCATACGCCAACCGGAATATTTCCGCTTCGTGGACGAACGAGTTCACCGATAAGCTGTACGGAGAATTTATTGCAGCGTTCGACCATTACGAGTATGGAAACAAAAGTGTTTCCGATCCGCAGTATGCCTACGAACTTAAGTTTGCGATTAATCAAACGAATGTGAAAGCAAACTTCACGTATGAACTCCATCCTGCGCATACGTTACAATTTGGCGTGAGTTCGATTTACTATTCCATTAATCCCGGAACCTATTTACCGCTGAGCAACGAGTCGGTTATCCGGCCGGATCGTGTAGAGCCGGAGCACGGCCTTGAGAGCGCAATCTTTATTGAAGATCAATTCGAGATCACTCCGAAGCTGTCGGTAAACGGTGGTATTCGTTATTCACTGTTTAACTACCTGGGTGCCCGGACTGTGAATCAATATGCGCCCGGTGTGCCGCGCACGGAAGAAACCATTACGGGCACCGTTGATTATGGTAAGAACGAATTAATCAAAACGTATTCCGGTCCGGAAGTGCGGTTGTCGGCCCGGTATTCCATTACCGATGACTTTTCAATCAAAGCAAGCTATAACACGCTTCGTCAATACATTCACATGCTTTCCAATACAGTAGCCATCTCTCCCACCGACACCTGGAAGTTAAGCGACCCGAACATCAAGCCGCAATTCAGTCAGCAATATTCACTGGGTCTTTACGGAAAGGTGCTCAAGACACTGGAAGCATCGGTTGAAGTTTATAAAAAGGATATCAACAACTACCTCGACTACAAGAGCGGTGCGGTGTTGATTATGAACAAACATGTGGAAACCGAAGTGATGACCACAAAAGGTAATGCGTACGGTGCGGAGTTCATGATCAAGAAACCTTCCGGGAAGTTGAACGGCTGGATCAGCTATACGTATTCGCGCATCCTGCTGAAGGTAGATGATCCGATTGCCGGAGAATCCATTAACCGGGGCGAGTATTATCCCGCCAGTTACGACAAGCCGCACGATTTCAATCTGACCCTGAATCAGAAGATCACCCGCAGGCTGAGTTTCTCCTTAAATACTTCGTACAGCACCGGCCGGCCGGTAACGATACCCATTGGTGTGTTTTATTACGGAGGTGCGCCCAAGACACTGTACTCCGATCGCAACGGATACCGGATTCCGGATTACTTCCGGATGGACTTCGCTGCGAACATCGAGGGTAACCACAAAGTCAAGCAATGGATTCACACCTCGTGGACGTTCGGTTTGTATAACCTGACGGGCCGGAAGAACCCGTATTCAGTATACTACACGAGCGAAAACAGGGTTATTAACGGATATAAGCTCTCGATTCTGGGAACGGTTATTCCGTATGTCAATTTCAACTTTAAATTCTAGTACGATGGCAATAAACCTTGTGAAGGGTTTCTTTGTTACTGTGTGTTAAAGGATAATACGGCTTAGGATCCACGATGAAACAGACACTCTTATTCGTAGCAATTCTTGTGCTGCTCAGCACCTGCCGCGAAAAGTTTGAGGCAGAGCAGGCCTATCAACCCGGGAGCATTCTGGTTGTAGAAGGCTTCATTAATGTTGGACCGGGAATTACCCGTATCAAACTTTCGCGCGTTACACCCCTGAACGCAATCAGTAAGCTGAATCCGGAAACGGCCGGCATTGTGGTTATCGAAGATGATGCTGACGGCACCTACGCACTGCAACATCGCGGAAACGGAGTGTATGAATCTGCTGAATTGAACCTCGACCTCGATCACGAATACCGGCTTCGCATTGAAGCAGGCGATGAAACCTATCTGTCTGACTTCACGGAACCGCGCGTAACTCCGCTGATCGATGAAGTTGCATGGACCCGCTCGCAGGATGATGAGATCAGCATTACCGTAAGTACGCGTGATCCGCAGAATGAAACCTTCTACTACAAATGGGAATACGAAGAGATTTGGGAAACTCGTTCAGCGTACCGGAGCAGTTGGGCATATGAAAACGGGATGCCGCGGATTCGCACAGGAGACGAAGTAAAAGCGATGTCGGTGTGCTGGCCGCGAAGACAAAACCGGGATATTCTGATGGCTTCGTCAGCCGCGCTGGTTACCGATGCAATTAGTAAGTTCCCGTTAACCTCGTTTCCGGTATCTGACTCGCGGCTCGGGTGGCGGTACAGCATTACCGTTACGCAACGGGCGCTTCAGCGCGATGAATTTGAATTTCTGCAGGTGATGGAGCGCAACAGCAGCGACCTCGGGGGATTCTTCGATTCACAGCCCTCTCAACTTCTCAGCAACATTCAGTGCATTACGTCCGACCAACTCGTGGTGGGTTTTATAGCTTCGTATACAAGTCAGAAAAAGCAGGTCTTCATCAAGCATTCACAGGTATCTGACTTTGATTACACCACACCCTGCTCGGTCGATGTGCTGGAAGTCTTGCTTGGCGACCCACAGCTTCCGATTTATCTCGAACAAGCATTGCCGGTTGATGCAATCTATGGACCTTTTATTGACGATGCCCCGCAACTGATTGGATTTACGATTGTGGCGAAAAGTTGCGCGGACTGCCGCATCGTTTACGGCTCCGAACCGAAGCCTGACTTTTGGGTTGCAGAGGATAATGATGACGTTGAGTAAAAAAACCTGCCTGATGTGTTATAAGAATCTGGTTTTAACGGGCCTTTTTTTGTTGTGTACGCTGTTCTGTTTTGCACAAACCGATACGGTTGGCAGCTACGCGATCGCAACGTTTCAAAGGCACCTGAATGCAGAATATAAGGATCCCAAAACAAGTCCGCTGGATAAGAAAAGCATTGCGGGTTTTACCGGGCACACGTTTTTCCCGGTCGATTTAAGCTACCGGGTTGAGGCTTCGCTGGAGGTTACGGACAAAGAGCCTTACTTCAAGATGATGACTTCGAACAACCGCCCGCGAAACTTCCGGCAGTACGGCATTGTAACGTTTACGCTGCAAGATCAACGCCTGAGTTTACCGATCTACCAATCGGAACAGCTTTTGGGAATGGACGAGTATGCCGATTACCTCTTCTTTCCGTTCACGGATCTTACCAACGGACATACTTCGTATTCGGCCGGGCGGTATATCGACCTGCGGATTCCTCAAACCGGAAATATGCTGGTGATCGATTTCAACCAGGCGTATAATCCCCTGTGTGCGTACAGCAATAACTACTCCTGCCCCATCGTACCGGAAAAAAATCACATCCCACTTGAAGTAAAGGCCGGTGTTGCCTTTGCCGGAAAACACTAACGCGGATGGCGGATCTGAAACAACAGCTCTACCAGGCGTGTGAACGGTATGTAGATGAACGCATCGCGGAGCTGACTGCTTCCCTGCGCAGTATTCAGCAGTCGGCTAACGAGGAAACCAAAAGTTCTTCGGGTGACAAGTATGAAACCGGCCGCGCGATGGCGCACCTCGAAATCGAGAAGCTGCAATTTCAACTGGCTGAATTGAATCGCGCGAAAGCGGACCTCCAGCGCATCGTGATTACGTTACCTGCTACCCCCATTAAACCGGGAAGTGTGGTGTTCACTTCGCGTGGAAACTTCTTCATCTCCATCCACGCAGGTGAAACAACGATAAATGACACTACTTTCTTTCTGATCTCGCCTGCATCGCCTGTTGCGCAAAAGATGATGGGATTAAACGCGCAGTCGGAGTTCACAATCAACGGACGTGCTTTTACTATTCTCTCGGTTCAGTAAACATCCTGACTGAACAATTCTCTTTCACGAATCCATACACAGAACGTTACAACATTTGGTTGCTTTAGAATAAGTCCGGGGGTGATGCCGGACTTATTTTATTCGTACTTCAGCGCGTCAACCGGGTTTGTGCGGGCTACGGAAAGCGATTTGTAGCTTACGGTGATCAATGCGATGACTACGGTTGCCACTGACGCTACAATGAACATCAACAGCGGAATATCGATGCGGTATGCAAAGGTGGAGAGCCACCGATCCATCGCCAGGTATGCCACCGGACACGCAATGAGTATGGCTGCCAGCAACAGTTTGCTGTAATCGGAGAACACGAGCATCATGATCTGGCTTGCGGAGCTGCCCAATACTTTGCGGATGCCGATTTCTTTCTTGCGCTGTTCGGCATTGAACGATGCTAATCCGAAAAGGCCCAGACAGGCAACCAAAATCGCGAGTACGGAAAACGTTCCGGCCACTTTACTCAGGTTCGACTCGGCCTTGTACAGGTTTGTGAGTTCATTGTCGAGGAAAAAATATTCGAAGGGCCGGTCGGGCAAGGTTTGTTTCCAGATCTTTTCGAGTGTGGCGATGGATTCGCTTGTGTTATCGGGGCTTATTTTCACGGCCATGTACTTGATGAACAAATTGAATGCGCCCGGATTGGTATTGAGGTGCAATACCAGCGGTGCGATGGCTTCGTGCTTGGATGAGAAATTGAAATCGCGCGTAACGCCAATGATCTGTCCGCGGAAGCGGCCCAATGTGTACGGTTTACCAATGGCTGTTTCGGCTGTCCAGCCCAGTGACTTCACCAGTTTTTCGTTTACCACGAGTGCGAGGCTGTCGTCGGTATGTACCTCTTGCGAATAATCTCTGCCGGCCAGCAACGGGATGTTGAATGTTTTTAGAAAGTCGTGGCGTACGTTTAACCGCGAGAACAACCGCGAGGCTTCCATCCCATCGAACTGGTAATTTCCGCCCTGGTATTTTGCACCCAGAATTTCTTCGAGGGCTGTAATGGATTCAATTCCTTTATGCGTTAAAGCTTCATCGACAAATGCGTTGTACTTCGGTGCAATGGGTGTTCCGATTACGGGTATCATCACGACATGATCTTTTCCGAAGCCGATGTCATCGTTCTGCAGGAAGTTTAACTGGCGAATGGCAACTCCGGTACAGATGATCAGCACAATGGAGATGGAAAACTGCACTACTACCAACACTTTCCGGAATGAGAAGCCGCGGCTTTGCTCGCGTTTTGCCTTGAGCGCTTTCGCGGGATTGAATGATGTGAGTACGATGGCCGGATAGATGCCCGACAGCAGGCCCACGCCCACGCCTACCAGCAATAAGCCCCCGAGTATGACCGGATCGGACAGGTTGAGTGAGAGATTTTTTCCGGCAAAGTTGTTAAACCACACCAGGCTCAGGTACACGAAGAGTACGGCTACCACTACTGCGAGCATACTCATCAGTACCGACTCGAGGAGAAACTGGGTGATGAGCTGATGCTTCTGACTGCCCACTACTTTTCGCATCCCCACTTCTTTGGCGCGGTTAAGCGAGCGCGCGGTTGACAGGTTCATGAAGTTGATGCAGGCAATGAGCAGTACGAACACGGCTACGCCTGAAAAGAGGTAGATGTTTGCTTCGCTGCTGTTGGCTTCCATCTCGAACTGCAGGTGTGACTTGAGGTGGATGTCGGTTAGCGCCTGCAGTTTCAGGTATACATCGTCTTTGATGAAGGCTGGCAGATGTTTTTGTAAGAATTCCGGAAACTTAGCTTCGAGGTCTGACGGTTGAATGCGCTCATCGAGTACGAGGTACGTCCAGCACGGGTTCCAATACCAGCCCTCAGGCAACTGACCGCCAAAGAATGGCCGCAAGGTTGAGAATGACGCGAGGAAGTCGGCCTGATAATGGGAATTGGCGCGCGGATCTTTCATGACACCGGTTACCATTAAATCGGTTTGGCCCTGGAAGCGGAGCATCTTGCCCATGGGCTCGGCATCGCCAAAGTACTTCCGGGCCATGCTTTCGCTGATGATGACGGAATTAGGGTTGTTGAGTGCGGTGAGGGTGTTTCCCTTCACGAGCGGCAGCTCGAACACGTTATGGTAGGTGGAGTCGACAAAGTAAAAGTTGCGTTCGTTGAATTGTTTCTCGGCCTGCTCGTAGGCGACTGTGAGTGTTGGTGCCTGGAAGTCGAAGAACCGGACTACTTCTTTCACCATTCCGGGGTATTCGACCATCAATGCTTCGCCCATCGGGAACGGGATGCTTGACGACCGCTCTCCGGAACCATCTTCGGCCTCGAAGAATTCGTTTACCCGGTAGGTTCGTTCGGCCTGGGGATGGAAGCGGTCGTAACTGAGCTCGTCTGACACGTACAGGAAGATGAGCAGCGAACATGCAATGCCGGTGGCTAAGCCCACCACGTTGATGAAGGAATAGAGGCTCTCTTTGGTGAAGTTGCGGTACGCAACGCGGAGGTAATTCTTGAACATATCGGCAGGGTCGGTTTACCGGTTTAACTGGCGGGCCGATAAAAGGTTTCGCACGGGCGCGGCAAATGAAGCCATTTTGACGATTTGCCGGTGGTGTGGGTAAACGGCATTAGCGGCTGACGTGATTGTCCGGTAATGGAACGCGTGCGGGAGCTTCGGTGGGCAAATTTCGAAGTACGAATGTCGAATTACGAATCAGGGCGTTTGGAGGTCAGCTATCAGGACGAAGGCGTGAGATGTGTCAATTTCGAATCGCGAATTTAGAATGAAGAATCGGGAGGTTTGGGCGCAGATGTGAGTAAGAAGACGCGAGGCGTGAGAATTTTAGAATTTCGAATTACGAATTGTGAATTACGAATCAGGAAGTTGAGGCGCGGATGTTGGCAGGAAGTCACCGGTTTTAGCGTTGCAGTCGCGAGTCGTGAAAATTACGAATTACGAATCAGGAAGTTCAGGCGCGGATGTTGGCAGGAAGTCACCGGTTTTAGAGGTTTAGTCGCGGGAATTATACTTGCAGTCGC
>JAEUUJ010000044.1 GCA_016786495.1 Cyclobacteriaceae bacterium | reverse complement strand
TTGTTTTTTGATTTGATTAAGTTGATCAAAATTGAACCTATGAACCAGGCTACTTCACGCAGGCAGTTCCTGAAAATGACTGCGTTAACCAGTGCGGCCGTCACGCTGCCCGTCTTCAACATCATCAGCAAACCGGTTCTGGAAGACCAGGTTATCGGGCATGGCGACTACCGGTACCGCGTTCATAAAAACTGGGGCAATCTTAATCCGGATACTACGCCTGTTAAAAACTGTCACGAGATGGTAATGGACAAGCAGGGCCGGCTGATTATGATTACCGATGAGACGAAAAACAACATCATCGTTTACGATAAATCGGGCAAGCTGCTGACTTCCTGGGGACATGATTTTCCGGGTGGGCACGGGTTGACGTTGTTCGATGAAGGCGGAGAAGAAGTGTTGTTCATCTGCGATTATGAAACCGGGCGCGTGGTGAAGACTTCGCTTGACGGAAAAATACTGATGGAGCTGCCGAACCCAAAGAGTATTAATGTGTACACGGCTGAGCAAGCCTACCACCCTACCGAAACCACCGTTGCACCGAATGGCGACATTTATGTTGCGGATGGGTATGGTTCGCAATACGTATTGCAGTTTAACTCAAAGGGAGAATTTATCCGGAAGTTTGGCGGAGCCGGAGATGACGATGACACGTTCAGCACCGTGCATGGCGTGTGCATTGATGCGCGCGACAAGAATAACCCCACACTGCTTTGCACCTCGCGGGCACATAACTCGTTCAAGCGCTTTACGCTCGATGGAAAATATCTGTCGACCATCTTCTTACCCGGAGCATTTGTTTGCCGGCCCGTGATTGACGGCACGACACTTTATTCGGGCGTGTGCTGGTCGCGGCTGAAGTATCTTAACCAGACCGACAACTCAGGCTTCGTAACCATTCTCGACAAGAACAACAAAGTCGTATCAAATCCGGGAGGTACCAAACCTGTGTACCGCGACAATGTACTGCAACTGATGGTTCAGGAGACTCCGGTGTTTAACCATTGCCATGATGTTTGCGTGGATAACGACAAGAACCTGTACGTCTGCCAGTGGAATGCGAGTAAGACGTATCCGGTGAAGCTGGAGAGAGTTTAGGGATTAGGGATTGGGGATTTCGAGTTACAAGTTACGAATTACGAATGAAGAATGTGGAAGGCGGAGGTTGGACTCGCGACTTTGAATTTAGGTTCAAAGTTCAAGGTTCAAGGTTTAAGTCCGGTAAGATAATCAACCCAATATTAATGCAGCCAACACAGTTTCTTGCGATCCTGCTTAATGTCAAGTCTGTCGATTGTCCCCAATCAGCTATAAGACTTTGAAATGGGTAGCGCAACCCACCGTGCTTAGTCGTCAGTCGTTAAGAACTCCAATTCCTGGTTGACAAGTTCTATAACCTTTTCCTTTGGCAATTGCATTTCCTCCATATTGTTGCACAAAATATCCAAGGTAACATCCTTAAATCTGGCAACATAATGTTTAAGGTTTTCGAACATGCTGTCGTGGTGTCTCGGATGAATTCTGTTTCCTTCACAAATCTCCTTTGTCCATGGCGAATTCAAGACCTGAAATAATCCGTATGATCCCAGCCCAAATTTCGCCAAAGGATGTGTGCCCATTGCCTCGTCATTCGGGTAGCCGAACTTATAAACACGAAAGTTGAACTTCAGAGCGTCAACTTGCCCACCGTGCCCTTGAAGTACTAAGTACAAATCATGTTGACTGGAAATCAAAAAATTGTCATACATAAATTTGTAGTCCTTGTTGAGTTTAACTTCAATCACCTGAGGAGTTGTGTCCGTTGTCTGTTTGTTCTTCTTAAAAATCATTTGTCCATTTTTAAATCTTTGTCCCGAGCTGGAAATTGCCAATGACTACAAAGCTGGTAAGGCGATCAACGCCACGTTACTATAACTCCGCCATAGAAATTCCGAAGAGGTGCGGCATTGTAATATCGGCCGCCAAAGGCATTGATGTCGTTACCGAGGCTGTATTTTTGATTGAGCAAGTTATCCGCTCCGGCGAAGAAGTTCATCTGCACCTTTTCGGTAGTCATGCCGTCCCACGTAACCTTTGCCTGCAGCAACTGGTAGTTATCCGCGTAGGCGGAGTTGGCATCGTTCAGCGGAAGCCGCGACACGTTTGTCGACTGAATAAAAATATTAAGTGTATTGAAAAAGTCAACCGACACCGATGAAACAAAATTCGATGCCGGCACGCCCGTTACGCGATTGCCGGAATAATTGTTTGTCTCTACGGTATAGTTATCAAACCTGAAGTGACTGCGTGTGTAGCTCAGCATCAGGTTAACACCTGTTACCACCCCACGCTCCTGCTTTTTCAACAGCGCTGAGTTTATCAGAAGCTCGGCCCCGGTTTGTTTCGTGCCGCCTGCGTTCAGAAAATAGTCGGTGTCGTCTGTTGCCCTGCGAACGATCGCGTTGGTTAAATCGTACCGGAAAACCGATCCATCGAACTGGATGCGTCCGTTCCAAAGTGAAATGCGCGTCCCGACTTCTTTGTTCCAGCCGGATTCGGCCTGAAGATTCGTATTGATTTCATTGCCCGATGGCCGGATTTCAGCAATCGTGGGTGGTGAGTAGCCCCGGCTTACCGACAGGCGCATGGCAACTTCCGGAAGGAAGCGATACGTAACTCCGAAGCGCGGCATCCATTCGTTATCCAGTTGCGCATCGCCTTCGTTGAAGGTGTAAGAATACTGATTGAAGCTTACCGCAGCTTCGGCTGTGAACCGATCTGCCACATCAACGGTAACTTTTGAAAAGTAAACGCCCTGGCGGATGCGCGCCTCGTCATCGGATTTCAACGCTCCTTTTTTACCACCACTATTGTCGAAGTTTGAGATCTGCTGGTTCCCAACCTGACCTTCGATTCCGGCATGGGCTCTTATTTCAACTCTTCCGCTTGCGTAGCTGTATTCAAGAAATGATCGCACACCCGCATTCTTCTCATCGCGCAATTCATAGTTTGTGATAAACGGGTTCTTGTAATCGGTGACGGTTCCGAAAACGGAAACCAGATGCCGGAGTGATGAGCTGATGGATACGGTGTTGGTGATACCTCCAAAGAAGGTTGTGTTGTAGATGCCCGCGTGCTGTTCTTCGGCTCCGGGTGACGGACCTGCAGCTGGTCTCGCCTGTTCAGGATTTTCTTTAAACTGAGTTTCGTTTAAACCTCCCGGTGTTTCATAGTGGAGATCAGAGAACATCGCAGTAACCGATACACTGTTTGCTGATCCGTAGCGCAAACTTGCCGAACCCAACAGGTTTAACCGTTTCATGGCTGATTGGTCGCGGTAGCCATCCGAACGCTGATACGCCTCCCCGATGTTCCAGGAAATTCTTTTTGAACTTCCGCCCACCCGAATATGCTGCCGGAATAATCCATACGAGCCACCCGAAACACTTGCTGTGAGGTTCGAAGAATCGGGCTTCGTTTCGAATAACACTACGCCACCGGAATTCGCACCGAACAAACTGCCATCGGGGCCTTTCAGGATTTCTGCGCGGGTAATAAAAACCGGGTCAATGAGATTCAGGTAGGTATTGCCACTTGCATCGGTGAAGGGAAGATCGTTGAGGTATACTTTCACATTTCGAACACCGAACGGAGATCGTAACAGACTACCGCGGATGGAAAGCCGGTAACTTCCGGGCGAACGTTCTTCCATGCGAATACCGGGAATGGTATTGAGCACAGGAAGCAGTGATTGCTGCGAACCTGTGGCAAGCGCCTTCGAATTTAATACGGCCACAGAGGCAGGTATTTGTACTACCGGTTGTCGGGAAAGATACCCGGTGATCGCTACCTCATCGAGGCTTCGCTTAAGGGTATCCTGATCCTGTGCGATTGCCAGCCCGCTGCATCCCCCTGAAAGCAAGAGTACCATAAACAGTCTATTGCGCCATGTAAAAGTTAAAGGTCGATTCACAAACGCAATAACGTGATGACAACTCCTGAAAACAAATTCAATTTTCCAACGGGCGATATGTTTCTGATTCAGGCAGGCGATTAACCCGAATAACAACCTCTTCCGCACTGCCAAAATTTATTGATTTCAAGTCGAACATCAATGTAGTGTGCTTAATCGCCCGGCAGGTGTCCCAATTTTTGAATGAAAATACAAATTGCGCAACCTGATTTCCCTGATCATCGCGCGTGAGCTTACCATCCCAGATCATCATCTTTTGGGAACATCCACACCCGCCACCATACGAGATGTTCAGAATCAGTTTGTGGTTAACAATTTTTAATACATCATAGCCATCTATCGAATAACCCGACTGAAACCTACTGTTGAATACCGGATTTTGCTCACACGGGCCGGTCCACTCCTCAGGCGTTTTGGGCCATTCATGAATTCCATTCTCAATCACATACTGTACTTCCTTAAACAGCTTCTCGTCTTGAATAATACTCAGTTCCTCTGCCGGAACCAGCGGTGAGTAAGATGCCTGCTGCTGGCTGAGCGGTACGCATCCCACACCAATCAAACAAAGTGCTGCCAGAAATTTCTTCATGCAGTGAATTTACATAAATTGACAGAACCATGTGGACATGCCCGCACTGTAAACAGAAATTTGTCAGGAATAATCAATCGCATTCGTGTGGCGATAACGTGCTCGATGACTTCCTTCATGGAAAGAGTGAGCACACGATCGAACTTTTCTGGCATTTTGTTGATTCGTTTCAGCACGCTGGCAAGGTAACGATCCACCCTACAAAATCGATGATTGCCGTTGCCGCTAAAAAACGCATGGCGTATGTAACGCGGTTGGGAAAGAACTTCGTGGATGTTACGTTTCCGTTCACACAGGCTTATCCCGATAATCTTTGCTTTCAGAAAATTGCACAAGTGCCCGGCCAGCAACAGTTCAATCATCACCTCAGGCTGCAGGAGAAAGATGATGTCAATGCTGAGGTCAGGAAGTTCATGAAGCTTGCGTACACCAACGCGTGTTGACTTTTTTCCACAATCACCTGTTAAAAACTGCTTTTCTGAGCTCCTGCAACAGGTCTGATTATTGAATACTTCCTGTCAAAGAAAGTATTATGAAAAATTCAATCGTTGCTCCGTTCGCCATGATGATTATGTTCTCTCTCCTGCTGTTGTTAAGCGGGTGCGAAGTAGTCGGGGACATTTTTGGAGCCGGTGTTTATACCGGAATGTTCATCGTGATCTTTGTGATCGC
>JAEUUJ010000001.1 GCA_016786495.1 Cyclobacteriaceae bacterium | reverse complement strand
ACGATCAGCACAACCAGCAACACACAGATAACCGTAATGAGCGCGAGAAAAATAGCATCTATCCCGATCTCCTCATAGTCACGGTTTTTAATAGCAGTCAGTAGTTTTTTGATCCGGTCGACCAGGATAAAGCCGAACAACGGAATGAGTAAAATGTACATGCCCAACATAAAGTTCACAACCCAAAAATGATGTTATCATCAACTTACAGAAGGAAATTGGATTCTCGTACCGGGTATGCAACGCCCGACATGTAGTATTTGATGAGTGTTATCAGATGAAGTTCAAAGAGCCTTTACAGATGTTTTCTTCACTTTACAGGTCAATTAAAATCACAACCATTGTTGGCCGATTCCTTCCAACTTTATGCATGTATGTTTTTCTGATTCCTTGTGCAGATCACAATAAATATTTTTTGATGAGGACTTCTTCAATTGTCTTTTTCCGCTGCCTCTGTGATTTTAATCATCGCTAACGCATTCTCAAAGCCAGCCTCGGTAACGGTGTTATTAAAATAAATGGAGCATGTCTCCCCGTCAGGGATGCAGCCATAAAATTCTTTGAGCCTTTTCAGCGTGTACCGTGTTTTGAATAGCACCGGGTTACCGTGCAAGCGGAGGTAGAAGTTTTCGGACGTACGCACAAATGGTACGTCAAGTTTTGGGTAGTCGATATTGCAAAACGTGAGCGTTGCTTTTTTAAAGGCAGTGGTAACATCATCGTTCCACCATGAGCTGTGCCGGAACTCAACCACATTTCGCGGTTCGTGCGGAATGTTTTTAATAATCGCTTCCAGATTTTCAGCGCTGTAGCGGAAATTGGCAGGAAGCTGAAACAGGAAGTGCTGTAGTTTATGGTCGAGGCCCTGCACAATTAAATCCTGAAATCGGGTTATCGTGTCAGCGTCTTTCAGGCGTTGCACATGCGTAATGTACCGGCTCATCTTCACCGAGAACGAAAAGTTGTCCGCGGTAACCGCATGATACTTTTTCAGGTCGGCAAGTTTGGGTTGCCGGTAGAATGTTCCGTTGAGTTCTACCGTATTGAATATCGTGCTGTAATAGGCTAGCCAGTTTTTTGGCGGCACGCCCTTCGGATAGAGTTTCTCTTTCCATTGCGGATAATAATACCCCGAACATCCGATGTGAAATTCCATACCATCATGCCGGTTAAAAACCGTGCACCTTAGGCCTGCGCAAGTCTTTTCTGGAGTTCAGCGCATCCGCAATTTTAGCCTCCAGTTCAGCCATAGAATTGCATGAAAGAAGAAGATCGTTAATCTCCAGGCGCACTGCATCAAGTTCTGCATCGGAAAACCGTTGCCGCAGCAACGGAAGGATAGATTCTTTGGGTATTTCCTGATAGAGCGACATGCCAGGATCAGGAACAAATTCAATACCGCAAGCAAATCACCGTGTGCACGCCGGCTATTACATCTTTACCGGCCCGTGTTATACAAGCTGTGGAACTTGTGTTGTGGAGAATCCTCAGTGAACCTGCCCAGCGCAACCCTTTCATGCTTTATCAAAGCGGGTCGGTTTTTGCGATTCTATCACGGAACCAAACGAAATGTGTTATGAAAGCATCAAAAAATCAGAAGAACCAGAAAGAAGATCAAAACGTTGATCAGCGGGAAGAATTAACCTCTCAACTCGGGAAGTTGTTTGAAGATGAACTGAGAGATATCTATTGGGCTGAAAAGGCGCTTGCGAAAGCACTTCCTAAAATGGCCAAAAAAGCAAGTTCAGAAGAGCTCGTAGAAGCTATTGAAAATCACCTGGAAGAGACGGAAGAGCATATCAGCCGTTGCGAACAGATTTTCAAATTGTTGGGTAAGGAAGCGCGCGCCAAAAAGTGTGAAGCGATGGCCGGCCTCATCAAAGAAGCAGAATCGATTATGGAAGACACCGAAGATGGCGTGATGCGTGATGCAGGTATTATTTCGGCTGCTCAGAAAGTGGAGCACTATGAAATTGCTTCCTACGGAACGCTGCGCACCTTTGCAGAAACGCTCAAACTGGAAGAAGCAATTGAACTTCTCGAAGCTACGCTGAACGAAGAGAAGAAGGCTGACGAACTGTTAACCGAGTTAGCCGTGTCGACTATTAATCAGGAAGCTGCTGAAGAGCAGGCGGAATAAGCTCTAAGTAATTCTTAGATAAGAGCCGGTGTATGCCGGCTTTTTTATGGCATTCCAACCAGGTAATTGGTCAGGAATGCTCCAAGTGCAAAGATGATGTGAGCCGGAACTAACTGGGCATAGTAACCTGCCCTATGTGTTGGGGGCGGAGCGGGATGAATGTTAAGCGTGACAAACCAGACGGCTGCACCGATCAGTCCGCTCACAAAACCAACCCAGGTATAATTCAGCAACGTGGGTTCGAGCTGCTGAAACACGAAGCGATACGCTACAATAAACATGAACCCTACACCGTAATGGATCAGCCATCCGGCAAGGGCATTTTTTGGAAACGATTTGTGAAACCAGTTATTCATCAGACCATTGAGTAACTCCGGTTCCCGAAACTGTTTTCGGGTAATGGCGCTCAACGCGTAACTATAACCCGTCATCAGCGTGGTAGCGATGACACAATGTACTAGCAGGCTAACGATAATCATACCTTACATGCCTGGCTTGAGGATGACCTTGATGCAGTTATCTTCTTTATTCTTGAAAATGTCGTACGCGTGCGTCACTTGCGACAAGGGCAGCGTGTGCGTAAGAATGTCGTTCAGCACTACGTTGCCGCTTTCTACAATCCCGATTAACTCATCGATATATGTATGAACGGGCGCCTGCCCGAATTGCATAATCAATCCCTTGTCGAAAATGCGATGCAGCGGAAAATTATCGAACGGTGTTCCGTAAACACCTACAACCGTAACGGTTCCGCCTCTGCGAACGGCTTTTAAACAAGCTTCCAGCACGCTGGTGGTGCCCTTCTCGAAATTAAGAGTAGCTTTTACTTTATCCAGGAATGTCCGGTCGGCCTCCATCCCTACAGCATCTACGCATACATCTGCACCACGGCCGCCGGTCATTTCCCGAATTACTTCAATCGCATCTACTTCATGCGCATTTATTATTTCAACATTGTTTACGGCCTTCGCACGGGCCAACCGGTAATTCAGAATATCGATCGCAATAACGCGACCGGCACCTTTCAGCCAGGCTGCCTTTTGTGCCATCAGGCCAACGGGTCCTGATCCGAAAATGGCAACTGTTTCACCGCCTTTGAGCTTTGCCCAATCAATGGCCGCCCAGCCAGTCGGGAAGATATCCGTCAGAAAAAGACTTTGATCATCGGTTATCGCGTCTGAGATTTTCCGCGGCCCGAAGTTGGCGTACGGAACTCGAACATATTCTGCCTGCCCGCCTTTATACCCGCCATACAAATCCGTATACCCGAACAGTGCACCGCCTTTATTATCGAGGATGTTTCCTTCCGGTCCGTATTTCTCCGGATTGGAGTGTTCACATGCCGGAGCAAGTCCGTTATCGCAAAAAAAGCAATGGCCGCAGGCAATGGGGAAGGGTACAACCACCCGGTCGCCTTTTTTCAATTTGGTAACGCCCGAACCAACTTCCTCTACAATACCCATGAACTCATGGCCCATCACCATATCTTTCACTTGCGGAATGAATCCATTAAGAATATGCAAGTCTGATCCGCAAATGGCCGTTGACGTAACTTTTAAAATAACGTCTTCGGTATGTTCGATAATCGGATCTTCGATTGTTTCTAACTGGATATCATTGGGCTTGTGGAATACGGCTGCTTTCATAGTAAATCGATTTGATATGGAAAGGGCAAAAATTAATCCGATGCCGGAGTGACGTTAAACGGTGTGTATTGCCTTCACACGCGGCTTATTCTCCTCAGATCTGATCGGCCTGCAGAAACTTGTTCCACAGTTAAAAAAAAACACGGGCATGCCCGTGTCTGGTTGAGTTTGATTGAGTGGTTTGCTGCCTAATTCGGAACAGGTTCTTCCTGATCGTGGCCAGCCTGTTTCACCATTTTATTGTAAAGACCGAGAATCAGGATAGGGGCTGTCCATTGGCCAACCAACAACGCCTCGTGTTCGCGCTTGCAAAGTTTAAGAATAAGTGCCGACACAGCGACCCCACCAGCTGCCCACAGGAACCAATCGGATGGTAAGCGTGAAGTTTGCGATTCGATCGCTTTTGCAACACTTCCTTCTTTGCGTTCGGGATTCAACCTGGAAGTCTTTGCCTTCAGGGAATCAGTTAATGTATTTTCTTCGTTCATCATGATATACGTTTGTTTGTGATGAACGGGCACAAGCCGTGCCAGCGAATGAATGCGAAAGAGAACGCATGCGCGCACCTATTGCTAACTGATGATCGGGATATGGGTAATTGGTGCGGGTCAATTTCCGCACGGTACGATGAACAGAAGTTGTTAACTTCAGCGCTTAGTTCTTGCGCGGGTTCTTGATGCGGTCGATTTCCAGCCGAACGATGATCAACAGTTCTTTGAGGCTGTACCGTTCTACGAGTTGATCGATGTTGTGCTCGATTAATTTGAAGTCGTCACCGAACTCTTTTTTGATCAGGTTAGTTAAATATGTCCGAACCCTGCTATCCAGAAGTGTTTTACTTTCACTCTTCATAATCCAATCCCCCTGCTGTCTCACGCGAAACAAACGTAGCAATACGCGTGCGGGGTTGAAACGCAAAGAAGCTGAGTTGCTTTATCATTCCGAGGTTCGATTATGCGTTCGACCAATGGTTTTACGTGCCGGTAACAGTTATTGAAAGTTGAGAAGTCAAATACCCATTCTGTGAAATAAAAAGGCCGGAATAATCCAGCCTTTCTACAGGGTTGTGTTGGCAAAACTTAAGGTCGCGGTGCGGGCGATGCTGTACCTGGCTGGTTGGAGAATTTACCAGTTCCGTCTGACCATACGCGTGAAGTTTTGCCGGTTTCGTCAGAAAGCTCGTAATACGATCCTTTTTTGCCCGGATCGGTCACTTCCCAATAGCCTGTTACACGCTGCGTTCCGTACGTACTGTTCGTGAACGCGTCACGGGTTGCCTGTGGAAGTTGATCGTTCCACTCTTTACGGGTTAGTGTTTCTACGTAGTTTCCGTTGCGGTCGTAACGTGTCATGAAATTTTGATTGTTCACCGAATACGTTCCGTAATAGCCGTAACCTGCATCATACCAATTCACGGTGCTGTTACCGAGTGAACTGTTCCGCTTGCTGAGGTCCTGCTGCAATTTTGAACTCATCGTTTTATCCGATAGAGTCCGCGGTTCCTGATTTTGCTGTTGGGTCGCAGGTTGCGTCTGCGGTGTTGTTTGCGCATAAACTGTTGTGCCGGCAACCAGTGCCAGACACGTTATCACACATGCTGTAATTCTCATAATTTGTTTTGTTAAGTTGAATATTATCTTCCTGGTCGTGACGGGACAAAAACCGTTACGAAAAGCGGGGAGTGGCGATGCAGGTGAGATATTTCCGATTGATTGCCGAAGCGTGGCAATGACTGG
>JAEUUJ010000028.1 GCA_016786495.1 Cyclobacteriaceae bacterium | reverse complement strand
TTTGAACACCATAAACAGTTCGTCTTCGTTTTCATGGCTGTGCCACACGAATTCATCTTTGAGTTTGCACAGCTTTACATACTGGCCGTTTAGCTCGCCAATGATGTGGGGAGTCCACTGTTTTTCGAACAGCGAAAACTTCTGCATGATGTTGATCGAATTGATTTCCATGATAATAATATTAAGTCGAAGTAAAATTGAGTCCTTTTAATTGGTTTACTGAAATCAAACTTAGAGCTCTTTCAAATTTGCACGCAGTCTCGGGTCAGTTTCTATCGTGTGTACCAGCCTTCCAACCCGTTCAAAGTCAGATTTGTTTTTGATTACATAGTTGATGGAAACGAACTTGCCATTGTGTTCAAATTCAATTTTGTTGTTGCCACCGTGATGAATCCCGAAAAAATCTTTTGGCATACCTAGGTATTCATCAACATAAATAACCAGGTTAGACATTTTAGTATACGGAATCTTGATTTCTCGTATTTCGAGGTATTCGTCGGTGATGGTAAGGTTCGCTTTTCGTTCGCCATACGCTGAAACGCCTGCAGCTCTGTCATCGTAAAGTTTTGCAGCAATTACAGCAGCGCTGATATAAAAGGCACCTTTAATACCTAACGAAATTTTTAAACCCGGGAATCCGATCAGAGAGAGTCCCCAGATTGCAGCAAGTGTTGCGACAAAGATGATATTCGATACCAGCCGCCTCCTCGTTTTTGTTTTCGTCTTCTCAAAAATAGTGGTTCGGAACTCTTCCATGCATCTTCGTTTATGAGTTGGGAAACAGTTCCGCCATCCGGTGTTGCATTTCTGCCGCAATCGCCCGGCCCGCTTCATCTTGTTCGTTTAACTTGGCAATGATATTCTCGTAACTCGCCCGGTCGCGGTCCTGACTCAGCTTGAACACATTATCGATCTCTGTAATCTCGATCTCAAACGCCACAATGGCACCCATCACACGTTTTTTGAATTCCTGCGGCAGGTTATCGTAAATCGTGGTCGACTGCGGGTTATGGTTTTCGAAATGCAGCGTTGTTTTCCGGAGCACATCTTCCAGCCCGGCATCATCCACAAACCGAATCGTTCCTTTTACATGTACACTCATGTAGTTCCAGGTTGATGCGATGTACGGATTGCTATACCACGTACCGCTTACATAGGTATGCGGCCCGGTGAACACCGCCAGAACATTTGGATTATGAAGAAAGGCCTTGTGATGGTCTGTATTCTTCATGATGTGGCTGCGCAACACCTGCCGGCCGTTGTGCTCTTCAATAAACAAGGGCACTTGTGTGGCGATCGGCCGGTTTTGCGAATCGCACCCGGTAAGAAAAGCAAACGGATAGCGGCCAATGAACTGCCGGATTACTTCCGGGTTTTTCTCTTTGTGATAGGGGAGGTCGTACATCGAAACTATTTATTCCTTCTTAACTCTACGTATGAAGGTAATAATAGTTTGCGTACGGATAACAAATTTGGCTAACGTGGATGGGAAACCCCGGCAACCGCTTACCTGTTACCAGAGGTTTCCAAACCAACATAAACTATCCACCAATTTACGGCATCCACGCGTACCCGTGTTTCGATTTCCACAGGAAGTATTTCTC
>JAEUUJ010000010.1 GCA_016786495.1 Cyclobacteriaceae bacterium | reverse complement strand
AAAGTACTCCTTGTCTGTGCCTGCTTCCTTTACGAAACCGAAACCTTTGGCTTCGTTAAAGAATTTTACTGTTCCTTCCATTGTAATAATTGTGATAATTGAATTAATAATTCGGTAAAGATACGCAGAATTATCAGTTATCCAACTACCTTATTTACATAGGTTTACGCAGCCTTCTTCAAGCGTTCCCGCTGCACGCGCATTTGCGCATGTTCCGTAAGCGTGATTACCTTAAGTTTGGCCAGCAGACGGATAACCTGGTAGGTCGGGTCGACCTCATGCCACCGCACACCGCCAAAATTAGCCCGGTTGCCAAATTTGTGGTGGTTGTTGTGATAGCTCTCGCCCATCATCAGGAAATCGACTGGCAAAAAGTTGGTTGACGTATCGCCCACCTTGAAATTACGGTAGCCGTACTTGTGCGCAAACCAGTTGATGATAGCCCCGTGTATCGGGCTCATCAGGAAATGCAGCGGCAACAGCAGCCACATCCACCAAACCGGAGCATACACCGCGTAGATCGCTACATAGATTCCGCCCCAGAAAATGCGTGACGGCCATGACCGGGCAAATTTGTCGAACGCCTCCCATTTGGGAACACCTTCGGTAAAACGCTCGTCCACCAGCATGCGGCCGTTGGCGATATCGGAATAGATGGTTTTCGTTTTCCACATCATATTCCAGATGGTCTCATCATATTTTGGCGAATGCGGGTCGTTTTCAGTATCCGCGAAAGCGTGATGCATCCGGTGCATAACGCCATATCCATATGGACTCAGGTAGTTCGAGCCCTGAAAAATCCAGGTTAATACATAAAATACTTTCTCCGTGCGCGTACTCATCGTAAACGACTTGTGTGAAGCGTAACGGTGCAGAAAAAAGGTTTGAAAGAACAGCGACAAATACCAATGTGCTGCAAAAAAGATCAGAATTACTTCCATTTTAACTCAAAAACGTTTTAGGTCTACACGACCCAGTATGGGCCGATACACTGTAAGACAAATCCGTTTTTGGTTTGTGACAGAATCCGGGAAAAATTTTACGATTTCTTCTCCTGTACGGAAGAAATGTCGTTTTTGAGGTGCTGGATGAAGATCGAAGGGCTTGCCGAGCACGCTTTCTTGAACGCCTCAAGTAAATGACTGTCAGGCATTTCAAAGTGTATTTTAGCGGTTGAATCGCTCATTTTCTTCTTCGCACGGCTTAATAGCTGCCGGCAATGGTCGGCCTTCTTATCGAGAACTTTTTGGATCGATTCGTAGTCGAAATCAAACACTTCCCGCAACAGGTATGCAGCCCGTTCCAGCGGTTCAAGCTTGGATTGTAGCACTTTAAAGGCAGCCGAAAGCTCGGCTTCCATATCCATGTGTTTGAAGTCTGTTTCCTTAAATCGCACAATAAGCTGCGAAAGCTTGCTCGATTCCCAATATTCCTCCTTTTTCTTCCGCAACGTATTCAGGTGATTCTTGCAGTTGTTGATGACCGAGGTAATCAGGTAAGCCTGCGTGTTTTGAATCTTGGTTTGATCGATGCTCAGCCACTTCACAAATGTATCCTGAACGATATCTTCCGCGTCATGCTTGCAGCGCAAGATGTTATACGCCACACTGTGCAGCAAAGGATGATAAAGCGCGATTGCCTGAGCTTGATTCATAGCATAAAGGTACTATTAATTTCTCGAAAAAACGCATTTTTGGACTGCTATCTAAGCCGTTGAACGCCTGCTCATGACGACTACATATATACACCCGATCACGGTTACTCCGGACGACATAGACGAGATGAACCATGTTAACAATGTTGTGTATCTCCGGTGGGTTCAGGACGCAGCAGCAGCACATTGGGATGCCGTAGCCTCGACCGAGATGAAATCCAAGTATGCCTGGGTGGTGTTGCGGCACGAAATCGACTATAAAAGTCCTGCTCTTTTGGGTGATCCGGTGAAGGCCGAAACCTGGGTAAGCTCGCGCGAAGGTGTTCGGTCGGTGCGCCATGTTAAACTTATGCATGCGCACACCGGAGTTCTTTTTGCAGAAGCTGTTACAACCTGGTGCCTGCTGGATGCCATTACAAAAAGGCCGAGGCGGATTGAATCCGATATAACGTCAATCTTTTAGCCGGGCTGCACCCTACCCGCGGCATCCGTGCGTTATCTTGGGTAAAACTTTTTCCCGATGAAAAATCTCCTTTTGCTTTTACTGGTCACCTCTGTTCAGATCGCAACCGCTCAGAACACCACCTCGTACGGAAATTTCAAACTGGCTGAACAGGAGATTATCTATCAGCATGTGTTCGAACAGGATTCCCTCACACCTGCAAAACTTGAGACTTTCTATAAAACACTCCCCTACGTATCGAATGTCACAATCCAGACAGATGGCCTCGCGTTCGAGGTGAATGACATGACGGTCGACTACAAGAAATTTCAGTTCAGTCAGGTCGCAACTCCGGCCATCATTCAAACCGGTAAATACAGCGGCAGCGTGACCATCGCGATAAAGGACGGTCGCTATCGGGTGACGGTGAAAGCAATCCAACTCACAGGAGATAATGTGTACAAAAAAATCACCACGAAGGAGAATCTGACCAGCTATGCAACCAAGAATAACGGTACGATCCTTCACCCCGATTGGTGCCGGCCCAACCAGCTAGGCTTGCTCGATAAAGCTTTTACCGACCGGTTGCAATACAAGCATACATCCGATAACGATTGGTAAGTGATCGGCCAGATGCCGTACACGGGTTCCTGCAACGAAGTCGTATAGGCTCCGGTTGCCTTTGGTAGCCACGATGGTCATGAAGTAGATGATCACCAAAACCTGCGGCACAATTAGCAGGAACCAGATCCAAAGCGGAGTTTCAGACGTATTGATATAGTTAATCCATAACACTCCGGCATGTGCACACTCCCAGGGGACAAACTTGACAACGTTGCGCATGATAACTCCGCCTCTGGTCAACGGTGTTGCGGTGAGTTCAATTTTCATCACCCGCTTTCCGATGGTGGCGTGGTGTTTACCTGCCTCGAGCGAAATGCAATACACCAGCACGGGTAGTGTTAACGTCAGGAATCCAATCAATTGCCCTTTCAACGGATGCACGCGTGCAGGTTCGATGATCCCAAGCGATGACAGGGTGAATACAACACCAAATAAGATTGTCGCATAGAGCACGATAATTGCCCAATCGATGAGCCAGGCCAGAACACGTTTAAAGATCAGGCGCATATCAACCTCCCTCCATGGGTTCGGCCAGGGCGCTGGCTAATGAATCACGTTTTTGTTTGGCGGTGGCCAGCTTCAGTTTTCGTTTGTACAGTGTCTGAAGAAATGTTTCGGGTGGCGGTGCAACCGAGGTGTCGGCAGCAATAGTCGAGTCACGCTTGTATATCGACTGCTGGATGCTGAATACAAGATCGTCCGTTAACTCATACAGGTCGCAATCAAGTTTCTGATACATTTCTGAGGTCGGGGCCGGAAACTTGGCCTGCGAGATATTTTTGTACGCTGGGTCGCTGTTGACCTGCTTGAAAAATGCACCGGTGATGGGCAGCGCAGTAGCCGAGCCCTGACCGAGGTCGGTTCTCCGAAAGCGAATGCGCGGATCATCTGCTCCAACCCAGGTACCCACCACCAGGTTCGGGGTTGCGGCCATAAACCAGCCATCGGCATTCGATTGGGTTGTGCCCGTTTTTCCAGCCACATCGTTATACACTCCATACTGATACCGAAGGCGACCAGCAGTACCCTCATTCACAACGCTTTTCATAAGCGCAATAATTAATCCGGCAGTCTGCTCCGAAAAAACACGTTTGCCTGAACCCTCCGGACGGAAGTTATTATAAACCTTACCATCCAGATCGTGAATGGCGCTGATGTAAAATGGCTTGGTGGTAACTCCTCCATTCGCAAAGCATGCGTACACCGTGGTCATCTCCATCAATGAAATAGAGGAAGATCCGAGTGCAATAGACGGCACGTCCGGCATCTCGCTGGTGACACCCATTTCGCGGGCAAGCTCCATCGTTTTGCCAACACCTGCCATCTGGATTAGTTTAACGGATACGGTGTTAACCGAGTAGGCAAGTCCGCCCCGCATGGAATAATTCACCTGGTAGTCGACCTGTGTGTTACGCGGTGTCCATTTCTCGCCTTCTTTGTCGATGTAGGTTTGTTGTGACGCTGAAATCATCCCGCAAGGCTCAATGCCTTCTTCCAGTGCCATCGCGTAGACAATGGGTTTGAAGATTGATCCCACCTGTCGCTTGGTGTTCACATTAACATGATCGTACTGATAAAAATCGTGATCGATACCTCCTACCCATGCACGTATCGCTCCGGTGGAAGGTTCCATCGCCAGAAGTCCGGCATTCAGGTATTGAAGATGATGGATGATCGAATCAATCGGGCTGACGGTTTTCTCTTCCACTCCCTGCCAGGTAAATAACTTCATTGGCACCGGCTTCTGCAATTCAATCAGAATATCGTCCTCCGACATCCCCGCCTCTTTAAGTTTGATGTAGCGGGGTGATCGCTGAATGGCTTGTTCCAATACTTCCTCCTTGCCTTTCCACGGTTTATCGCGCCCCCAATGATTGAAGAAGATGCGCTGCGTTTCCGTCATTTGCCTGGTTACGGCATTCTCTGCGTACAGCTGCAATTTTGAGTCGATGGTCGTATAGATTTTCAATCCATCGGTGTAAAGGTTATACGGTTCACCGTCCTCTTTCTCGTTGTTCTTGCACCAGGTTAACAATTCAGCTTTCAGGTATTCGCGGAAATACGGGGCAAGCCCCTGATGGTGCGATATTTTGTTGTACTCAAGTTCCAACGGCAGTTTCTTCAACGAGTCGGCTTTTGATTTGTTAAGATACTTGTACTTCACCATCTGGTTCAACACGACATTCCGTCTGGTTCGCGAGCGATCAGGAAACAGCCGCGGATTATAACTGTGTGTTGCTTTTAACATACCCACAAGCACAGCAGCCTGATCGATGGTAAGGTCTTTGGCTTTAACCGAATAAAACCGGTCGGCCGCAGCTTCAATACCATACACGTTATCAGCAAAGGGCACGGTATTGAGGTATAGCGTGATAATTTCCTCCTTCGAATAAATGTCTTCCAGCTTCAGCGCAGTTCGGAACTCCCGGAGTTTGTTAATCAGCATGGAAAACATCCAGTACTTCTTTCGCGGATACAGGTTTTTAGAAAGCTGCTGGGTAAGAGTGCTGCCCCCGCCCGATGACTCATCCTGTTGAATGATCGACTTAACAATCACCCGGCCCAAACTCCGGTAGTCAACACCTTCATGCTGATAGAAGCGTGCATCTTCCGTAGCGATCAGCGCATCGAACACTGCGGGCGCAATCTCATCGTGATCAACTTCGGTTCTATCCTGAATGTAGTATCGGCCTAACAAAACACTGTCGGCACTATACACTTCCGAAGCCACCTGGTTCCGGATGTTTCGCAGTTCACTGTTCCATGGCGTTTCAATCCACACCACAAACAAGAGGATAAACAACAGAAAGAACGGCGGACCCAGTATGTAAGCCGCTTTTCTGGCACGCGGGTGTGTTTGAAAATAGCGTACTGCTTTATCGTAGTATGGTTTAACATACGGCTGAACCTTAAGCCAGTACGGCCAGGCCCAACGATAAAGACCAACGGCCCATTTTTTTATCGTTCTGAAAATGTTTACAAAAAAACCTCGAAGCGTCACAAACGTCAGAAATGAATCTTTAAGATAGGCAACCCGCTACTGGAGTGCAAAAAAATTGTCCGGCCAGTGGTTAAATAGATCGGTGTGTGTAAGTTTTGTTACCATTTTTCAATCTATCTGACTTCGAATGTTCCGGTTCCCGTTCCCGGGTATCCGTCAGGAGTAATTCCCTCGATTAAAATGCGATACCTAGATGCCACATCGGCCGTAAAAAACGTAACAGCAGCCCTGCCATTTTCATCCGTTATCACGATGGGTTCCCAGTGAAGTGTTGTACGTTTATCTTCCAACTGATGGCGGTTATCCTTTACATCGTACCGGGGTGAATAAAATTCACGCGCCTGATAGAATCCGCGATATTTAGCCTGGTTGATTCCAATGGGTTCGACACTAATTGATGCGCCACTTCGGAGTGTGATGCTGATCACATGCATACCTGCAAATTGTACAGAATTAAATAACACTTCGATTAAATCAACATCTGTTGGAGAGATCATGTTTACATAGTCAGGAGGTGACAGAATTCCATTAACAGCAAATCCTACTCCCGCTCCGCGTATCATCCAGGATCCGTTTATAAAATTCAATCCGGCAACACGCGCAAAGAGCATCTGGTTGATGGACGCATACCCAACCCCGCCTCCGAGATCTTTTTGCACATCAACCACGCGTCCGCCGGGACCGTTCGGATTGATCAGTCTCGGATCGGGTTCGCGTTTTGCTGTAATCTTGGTCTCAGCCAGAACTTTCACCTTCGATAAATTCTGAACCAACTTCTCATCGGCCTGTTGATCCAGGTATCCCGATGCATCAAATGACTGAAAGAAAGTTGTTTGATAGTTGGTTGGGTAAAAAGGATTAACCGGGTCGAGCGAGAACTTGTAGGGTTGCTTCTTGCCCTTCCGGTTCTCCGTTTGAAACACCAGATTCATGGAATCCAGGAATAGCAAACTATCTGTATAAAAGCGGCCCGTGCTGTCAGGCTTCAGCCTCACGACAGAACCGTTCATCGTCATGACTTTCAGTATACTTTCCGCAGGCGGCTGTTTGCCGCCAATTTTTAGTACGCGGCCGCTGATCGGAATACCCCGCTCGTGACGGTACATAAGGGGCGGGCGATTCTCACGGAGAACATCCGACCACGTAAAACGTCTCCAACCCTGAACCATCATCAGCAAATCAAGGTTCTTTTTTGTCTCCTGAAGTGAATCTTTGAAGTAATACCCCGGATCTTCGATATACCCTTTCAGATCGGAGGTTAACGACAGGTAATTCTCGATCGACATCGGATACGATTCCGGTTGTTTCAGCAATCCTTCATCGTAAACAGAAACCGAGAAATGACCGGATGCCGGTGCCTGATTCTGATAGGCCGCATCGATCATCACAGTCACCTGTTTACGCTTGCCATAAACAACGCTGTCAGTTTTTATCTGCAGCTTGATTCGCTCGTTGTGAGAAACATGAATCAGGCGTTCAGCGACCGGCCGTCCCTCCGAATCAAATATGGTAATCTGAGAAATTCCCTCCGGGAGTTGCGATCGCTTGATCACCGTGAAGAAGGCATTATTCCGGATGGTACCCTGCTGCGCAAAGTATGCAAGGCCGCGTGACTGCACAATAACATTAACGGTTGCATCGCCTGATGCGGGTTTATCGGCATTCGTGAACACAATCACTTTTACGCCACCGTTAACAGCATCGGCCTGCATGATATATCCTTTCGGCTGAACCGAAGGCAATGGATAGACTTTATTTACCCGGTAAGGTTTTGTAATCCGGGCATGGTATATCTTGCCCGCAACCGGATTGATTTGAACCATGCCCATGCCGGCATGTTGCGATTTAAAAGATGCAACAACCTGTTCTTTTTCATCGTAGACGATTCCTTCCACATTAATTCCCCTGCCATCAGGACCCAGCGCTTTAAAACCCAGGCGGTTGAATCCGCAAGCGACAAAGTTTCCGCCCTCCGGATAGAATTCCAGCTCCAGCGAGTCGGCCTTAAACAACGTGGTGTCGGATGCCGGATTAGCGCGAAGGGCATTAAAAACGGAGAACTCGCGTGTGAAGAAAAAATCTTCACCAAAATTCTTCATGTAGTTGGTATAGGCCCGAATAGCATACCTACCCTCCGGAAGGGTATCGGGCAATTGAAAATCCCCAGACGATATACCCCCGTCTGCATAGAGCATCTGATGCCCGAAGATGGATTTCGTGTCATCGATCAGGTCGACATACACAACCCGGCTTTGAGAATCCAGTTGATGAAGCGTTGCATCAACAAGGTAAGCTTTGAACCATACATTGTCGCCAGCTGCGTAAAACGGTTTATCGAGGTGCAGGTAAATTTTCTCCTGCGGACGTTCGGAATGAAATTGTTTCAGTTTTTTGAGAAGTTCCTCAAGAACAGGGCCGCTCGTTATAAAGCCTGATAACACAAGCGCTATCGGGACTAACAGCGACCAACAACAAAAATACACTATGTGTTTTATGCAAGTCCGCATCACCCGTTTAACAAACTATTACGTGTAATTGATTTACCCTTTCTGATCAACATGGCATGATAAAAGGATGGAATATCGTGATCCCATCGTGGAAGAATAATGTAAATTAATGCACTATCAAATCTCGATAAAATTGCGAAGCCAAGCATAATCTGAAACGCGATTTGCGAAGAACCGCTAAGAATGATGACCGAAAATGCCACTGCTACTGAGATACCCCACGCCTTTGAGATTAAATTGTGAGGCGAAGGACCCTTCTTGAAACGAAACCATGATATCAAAAATACCAGTACTTCACACAGCAGTATAACGCCTACCCATGGAATTATAGATGCCGTGTACAGCGGATAGCGCAAATAGCACGAGGCAAAAATCATTAGCCAGAAAAACCGGTCTACCAGCGAGTCCAGTTTCCGCAATGCGACTGTAGAGACGCCAAGCCTTCGCGCAATAATGCCATCGAAAATATCGGTTAGAAGTCCCGTCAACATCAACGCAAAAATCCAGAAGCGAAAGTCATCAACTTGCCAGGCAAGGAAAACACACACCAGCCCAATGACGATTCTTGAGTAAACAAGAATGCGGGGAACTGCGTTAAGCATCCGTTACTGCTGAAGAATAATAAACTCGGTGCGTCTGTTCAGACTTCTACCCTGACGGGAATCATTTGGAGAAATCGGTTTGGTCTTCCCGTAACCAACTGCCGTAATACGGGTCGGATCGGCACCACCTTTTATAAGCAACGTCCGGACCGCATTCGCCCTGCGCCTGCTTAATTCCATATTGTATTCGTCAGATCCGGAGTTGTCGGTATGACCCCCAATTTCCACCCGCATCGTTGGAGAACTCTTTATCATTCGCAATAAACCTTGTATTCCTTCCAGCGAAAGCGGCTGAACGCCATCGTGACTGAAGTAAA
This sequence comes from Cyclobacteriaceae bacterium, assembly GCA_016786495.1. Classification (GTDB taxonomy): domain Bacteria; phylum Bacteroidota; class Bacteroidia; order Cytophagales; family Cyclobacteriaceae; genus UBA2336. The sequence goes on along the minus strand of JAEUUJ010000010.1, from coordinate 53,990 downwards.
CATTCAGGATGTATCCGACATTTAAACTTCCCGCGATATGTTTCAGGCGAATCGTTTCTGAAATATTTTCAGGTCCGGGCGCAGCACCGTGGAAATACATAGACGATGTATGGGCGAGATAGCCGGCTTCAAATACATTTATCTTGTAGTAAACCGAGGAATCAGATGAGTGATTCAAGGTAAGCTCATACAAGCCTTTCCCTTTCTGAACGGGCTTCACATGCTTACCATACTGACTGGTAAAGTCGATTTCTGCGTCCATCGGATTCCCGTTCTCATCATCTACCACCTGATAGGATACCACAACTTTCGAACGCGTTGACTTCACCGGTATGATCTCCGCATCTCTGCGTATCGAAGAACTCTCTGCAAAAACTTCTGCATACTCCGGCTGGTTGAGGTATACAGGTTTCCAGTTTTGCATGTCAATTTTATAAATGTCCTGCTCGCCTAAGTTTTCCTGCCGCAACGATGACATATAGGCAAAGCGTTCATCTGCCGTAAGGACGAAGTAGATATCATTCTCAACCGAATTAATCGGATACCCCAAATTCACCGGCTCACTCCACTCCTGCTTATCCGAATCAAAAGACGTTCGATATACATCCAGGTCACCCATACCCGCCAATCCATTAGAACTGTAGTATAAATGCTTGCCGTTAGCCGAGATAAAGACACCTTCTTCATCCAATTCCGTGTTCACTTGTGGCCCAAGGTTCTGCACGTTTGTCCAGCGGTTGCCGCTCTTATCCAGCGTACAACTGTAAATGTCGGTTCCGCCATAGCCACCCGGACGATTGCTGGTGAAATAGATCGTTCTTCCATCACGTGTGATCGTTGCTGAACTCTCTAAAAATTCAGTATTCACACCTTCCAGGGCACGTGGTGGCGACCACGTTCCGTCTGCCTTACGGTTTGATACCAGCAGGTCACCCCCGTTGGTATCGTGATAAACGATGAGCTCTTTACCATCCGGTGAAATATTAACACTCGCGTTGTGGTAGTTGGTATTGATTGGCACGCCTGCATTTTTAGCCGGTTGCCAAACACCATTTACCTTGTCGGAATAAAAAATCTCTTCGTAGTACTCGTGATCAACCGCAACTTTGGCATTCATGTTTTCGCCGGGTCTGCGCGTTGTAAACACCATGAGATCTTCGCTTTCGCTGATCGTTGGAGCATAATCGGGAAACTCTGAGTTTATGTTATCATCCAGGTCGACAATGGTCACCTGAACAGGATTTTCTTTATAGATGACCGCATTTCTGCACTCGAATATCTTGCGGTTAACTTCATTGATTCTGACCGATTTATCGAAGTTTAGCGAGCGGGCAAGAATGCGGTTATACCGATCGTAAAACAGAATAGCACTGTCGAATTTCTCCGAGTAATGATATCCCTGACCGAGGTAATACAGAATGTCAGGATCAACGTTATGGTCCAGTTTCCAGGCACGTTTAAAGTAGTCGAGTGATTTTTCCTTCTGAATGGTGAGCATGATCGACCGGCCTGCCATCAGTTGAGCCTTCGGGTCTTTGGGATTCACCTGCGTGGCCAATACAAAGAGTTCAGCCGCCTGCTTGCGATGATCGAAGTCAAAAATCTGCATTCCCTGACTGTAGTACTCTTCGGCAAGCTTGACCGAGTCGAGCTGGGCCTGTACAGAAAAGGTGACGAGCACAAATAGAATTGCAGCGGTTACAATTCGGCTATAGCGGGTAAAAGCCATGAAAAACCAGTTAAGACAATAACCAAATGTACTACTTCTTTGCGGTTTTGCCTTAAACCTTTCGGTTCAAAAATTCAGGATAACGACCTGATAACTAAAGATTAACCTTCCACTTATCAAACAGGAGCTGTTGCTGGCTGGTTTTCACACCCATTTCGTTGAGCGAATTGGTCTCAGGGATGAAGTCAACCCCGATCTTATTGAAGTATTCCTCCATCGGGAGCGGAGCCGTGCCCTCGATGTACAAGTCAATGAAATCCGCAATTTCCGGGTAGGTCCGGTCGACCAGGTCATCAAAGAAGTTCTCCTCTGAAAAGGCATTGTTCGGCCCGTACGTATCGATCAGTTCCAGAATGAGTTCCCGCAGGCCCTTCTGTCCGTTGGAAAGCTCCAGCAATCGGATGTCGAGCAGGGCTGCCACAAGCGCACCTTTCTGATACACATTTCCAAACTGAGAACCGCCTTCGGGAGTATAACAGGTCTGGCTCATCACCGTTAGACTCATCGACTGGTTATAGCTATCGGCATAGATCTTCTTAAACCTGAATTCGTTCAAGATACCAGGCGTTGTGTACGAACCGTTTCGGTACTGCATCATCAGCGAAGCCCACTCGGTAACACCTTCATAAAGCCACAAGTGCTGAGAAGCGGTTGGCACAGCAAAATTGAAATCTTCGATAATCTCGCTGTGAATGTTCAACGGGGTTACGATGTGAAAAAACTCATGCGCACTGATGTCACGAATACCACTGCCATAGCTCGGGGTGTAGGGCCTGTCGTTGAGCACGTACACCGAACTATAGGAATGTTCCAGCGCGCCCGCCCCTGGCGCGTTATGGAAGAAATAAATAAAATTATAATGATCGACAGGCAAGCCTTTCAGAAAGGCACTCGCGTCTTCCAGCACCTGCTCCACATCGTTTAATACCTGGCCCGCAGAAATCTGGTCACCTTCAGAATACGTATTCACGTTTATCTTCGCGCCATCAATTAATACGCTGGCTACCGTGATGTCTCCTACGATAATAGGTGAATCAACAAACTTGTCGTAGTCTTCGGCATAGTATAAGCCCCCGTTGGTTTTCGGTAACGAGGTAGCAATCTTCCAGCCGGAGGGATAATCAACGTCCAGATAAAAATCCCGTTCTTTCAAACCGGTCGGATAACCGAGCACATCAAATGCATTCAGCAGCACATGGTCGTTTTCCATGGAAGTCCCTCCCATCTGGTAAAGCTGATGCTCTTCGACAGGCGTATCAAATGTTTCTTTTACTTCAAATTCTATCACCCGTGTGGCCAAAGGATCGCTTAACTCCCATTGGTTAGTACTGATGTTTGTGACAGTCAATTCGTTCTGATTTTCATCGAACGCTTTAAAGTTCACCACAAAACGCCCAATGTCGAAGATGTCATAAACGCCCGGCACGGTTGCCGGAAACTGGTAGACTTTGTTAGCATCCGTCAGATTATCGACATACATGCGAACTTTAAATGTGTCATCGCTCCGGTCTGTCAGATCAATCCGATAGAAAAACGATTCGGAAAGATCAACCTCATCCGGCACACCGGTGTTGTTAGACGTGGAATCATCATCGCTGCAGGAAACAGCAAAAATGAGCGAAATAAGAACGATAGAAATTTTCCGAAACATAAACTTAAAAACCTTAATCTATTCAGAATCCATCAAAGCTGAAAGTTCGAACCAACGATTTGTTTTAGCATCAATTTGACGGCCAACCCGCTCGATATCTTTCGCAATCTCAATGAGTAACGCTGAATCGGAAGCAGAATTATTCATGCGTTCGGTAAGTTCATCGCGTTGACGCTCCAGGGCCGCAATTTCTTCCTGCAAACGACCAAACTCCAGTTTCTCTTTATAGGAAATTCCTGCCTTTGGCGATTCTTTTGCGGGTTTTTCGACAGAAGCCACCGGAGTTGCTTCCTGTTCCTGGCCATCAACCCAGTTACGGTAATCGGAGTAGTTTCCGTTAAACAACCGGATTTTGCCATCGCCTTCGAACACGAAAAGCTGATCCACCAAGTGATCCATAAAGTACCGGTCGTGCGACACCAACAGCAAACAACCGCCAAACTTCTCCAGGAAGTCTTCGAGTACGTTTAGTGTATCAATATCAAAGTCGTTGGTTGGCTCATCCAGAATCAAAAAGTTCGGATTGGTGATCAGAAGTTTCAACAGTTGTAACCGCTTCTTCTCACCACCACTTAACTTGTCGATATAGTTATACTGCTTGTCCGGTGTGAATAAAAATGTTTCCAGGAATTTAGAAGCCGATATCTGCGACCCATCGGCCAGCACAATGAACTCCGCAATAGCCTTTACTTCTTCCACTACCCGGTTAGCCGGATTGAGTGTAATGGTTTCCTGTGTAAAGTAGCCGTATTTGGTTGTAACCCCCGGAATAACTTCACCTGTATCGGGTTTCGACTTTCCGGTGAGAATGTCCAGAAACGTTGACTTGCCCACCCCGTTCTTTCCCACCACACCAATGCGGTCGTGCTTTTTAAACACGTATGAAAAATCATCGACAATCGTTAACGAACCGTAGCGCTTGGACACGTGTTCCACCTCCAGAATTTTACCTCCCTGGCGGGAAGCCTTAAAATCCAGTTCAAGTTTGTCTTTCTTGATATCCTGCGAAGCTTTTTCCTGAATGTCGTAAAAGGCTTCAACACGATACTTGGCTTTTGTTCCGCGGGCACGCGGCTGCTTGCGCATCCACTCGAGTTCTTTCTTGAGAAGCTGACGGGCCTTGGAAACCTCCACCTTCAACATCTCTTCCCGTTCGTTCTTCTTTTCGAGAAAGTATGCATAGTTGCCTTTATACCGGAACAACTGGCCACGGTCGATTTCAATAATTTCGGTAGCGACATTATCGAGAAAGTAACGATCGTGCGTAACCATGATCAGCGTTACCTGCTGACCGGCCAGATAATTTTCCAGCCACTCAATCGCGGTGAGATCCAGGTGGTTGGTTGGTTCATCCATGATGATGAGATCAGGTTCGGTGAGCAGCATCTGCGCCAGGAAAATCCGTTTCCGTTGTCCTCCGGAAAGCTGACCAAACGTTTTGTCCAAATCCGGCACACCGAGTTTACCAATGATCTCGTGAACTTTTGCCTCGTAGTCCCACGCGTTCAGCTCTTCCATTTTCTCCAGGACGGCCTGCATGCGTTCGGGCGATACATCGGGATGCTGCAGGCAATCCTCGTACTCCTTTACCACCTTGGCAATCTCGTTCGAGTCGCTGAACAGTACATCTTTCACGGTAACGGAATCGTCAACGCGCGGCTCCTGTGTGAGGAACCCGGTGGTGATACCCTCGCGAACACTGACTTTGCCGGAGTCGGACGGGAGTTCGCCGGTAAGAATTTTCAGCAGGGTTGATTTTCCCACCCCGTTATTGCCGACCAACGCAAATTTCTCTCCCTGGGAAATGCCCAAAGAAATGTCCTTAAACAGCCACTTATCGTGGAATGATTTTGAGATTGACTCCGCTGAAAGATAGTTCACAACCGCTCCGTTAAAACGAGGCGCAAATCTACTACTTATAACGGTAGATCAGGCACGGGATGCGATGTTAACCCCGAGACGGAAAAGGATTCTTAATTTTATCTCCAGCTATAACGAACCTCAGCTGATTTTTTGAAGAAACAGAAGAAGCAAAAGCCTATCTGAAAAACAGCTGTAGAAACGATGGCAAAAAATAGTTCCATACTCATCGGTTTAATAGATTGATCTAAAAGTTTAATAAAGGTATATAAATTACCTTATTTTCAAGGTGTTATGAAAAATATTTTTGCTTTAACTTTAAGCTGTGAATATCAGAAAACTGCTTGAAACTGGGCATTCGAAGTCCATCACCAACAAAATTGTAGCCTACGTGGGTGCCGACCAGGAAAGGTTTAACTCACTGATAACCATATTTTTAGCAGGCCCGCATCAAATCACGCAGCGGGCAGCCTGGCCCCTGTCGTATTGTGTCATGCAGCATCCTTTCCTGATCGAACGCCATTACAACACGATACTGAAAATGGTGGCTAAACCAGGCGTCCACGATGCGGTAAAACGAAACATCGTGCGGCTGCTGCAATTCGTTGAGGTGCCCGGAAAATACCAGGGCAAGGTGATCGACATGTGTTTTGCCTTGATGGACCCGAAAGAACCAATAGCCGTGCGGGCGTTTTCTATGACCGTTTTGGGCAACCTGGCCGGCAGGCACCCCGACCTCAAAAAAGAACTCCGGCTGGTGATTGAAGATCAACTCCCCTACGGCTCGGCCGGCTTTGTAGGGCGTGCAAAAAAGGTTCTGAAGCAACTGGAAAAGTAGGTTAATTTTGCGCACGATGAGCAAGCAAACGGTTCAGTACTCCGAACACACCTGCAAGACCTGCGGCAACGTGTTCACGGGAATTTACTGCAACCTGTGTGGCGAGAAAGTGATTGAACCGAAAGACCGGTCGTTCAGGAATTTTGTGGCTAACTCGCTCACTGCGCTTACGCTTGCCGACAACCGGTTCCTGAAAACACTTTGGCTGACGATTAAGAACCCGGGGTTCCTTTCGAAAGAATATGCGAACGGCCGAAGGGTAAACTACCTGCGGCCTCTACAGGTGTTTTTTGTGCTGAACCTTGTGTACTTCCTGTTCCCGGTGCTGCAGTTGTTCAATTCTACGCTGCGTACACAGATGTCAGTTCTGTTTCATAAGTCGATCGTTCAAAGTCTGGTCTACAAACGACTTGTGGATAGTCGCATGAGTGCGTCAGGTTTTGAAATTATCTATAATCAAAAAACACTTGTGCTTGCAAAACTCCTGATTGTTGTATTTGTGTGGATAGCTTCTGTTCCTCTTGCAATTATTTTTAGAAAGAAGAATCGATATTTTACCGATCATGTTGCATTATCGATTGAACTCGCATGCTTTAACATCTTCATCAATGCCATTACGCTCTCTGCAGTATTATTCGTATTGAGTAAAATATTCAAGTGGAGCGGAACAACATTCGGAAGTTACCTGAACGATGACTTGCTTACCGTAATCTTCATTTCAACTAACCTGTACTTCATCTACCGCGCAGCCCGAACGTTCTACGGCCAAACCGGGAAAAGCCTCATACTCAAAAGTGTGTTGGGAATCGTAGGATTGTTTCTCGCGCTGGAGGTTTACAAACTGCTGTTGTTCTTCGTTACATTCTACTCGATTTGATTTGAAGCAGACTGGCAGCGATCAGGCCGATGAAAAACGAACTGATGATGATCACGATTAAATCTCCGTAATACTCCACTCCAAACCAGCTTCGGATAGAAAATGCGGGTATCGCAAAGGCAAACAGAACAAGCCAAAATTTGCCTCCCGGCCTTGTGTGAATTTCCTCAACCGGCATCTTCAAAAAAACATACGTTATCAATCCACCGCCGATAACCGTACTGACGTGTTGAAGGTATCGGAATACGGGAATCTCCGGAAGGCCTGCGATTTGAACATAAGAATCCAATTCCGGAAGGAACGGCACAAACATTCCATCGTGATGCGTGAATCCGTCCCACACAATGTGAGAACCCGCCCCTATTACAATACACATCAATAAACCCATCGGGTGGGTTTTCAAATACGCCAGAAAGTCGAACGATCGTAACGGTTGTAACCGGCCGCTGATCCAGCGCGGTGAATTGTCGATCAACGGCTTCTTTACCAAACCCTGAAATACAATCCAAATCACCAGCGCCACCGGGATATCAAAAAAAAGAACGCCGGGAAGTGTATGACTGAACCGGCCATTAAGTTTCATCGAAAAGAAGTACTGGAAATCCGGAATCATACTGGCCACAACCAGCGCACTCATGCTGAAGGATTTGGTATGTGCGCGCATAAACGGCAACACAATCGCAGGATGGGAAAAAGTGAAAGGCATGTCGGGATAAAAAAAGTCCCGCGCTTGCGGGACCATTTTATAATTCAGTATATCATTTAGTGTTTATCGTGGCCACCTTCATGACCTTCCTTTCCACCACCGTACCACGCTTCCTGAAGTTTGTGGAACTGATCGTGGAGCGAGGTAAGCGCCTCTCCGATTTTAACTGAATCTCCGCTTTGTGCAATTTGCACGAATGAGTCAGCATCGGTCTTCAACTGCGCCAAATTTGTTTTCACCTCATCATTGTTAACTTTTTCCGGCAGCGGAGCATTCACCCACTTTTCTGCGACTTTCGCCAATTGTATGGCGTTCGCTTTTGCCGGCTCGAGGTACGATGAATCTTTGTATGGATGGAAACTTTCCGCCATAATCATGTGAAACTCGTCCATCTCAGGCCACTCGTCATTGTTGGCGACCGCCTCCTGCTTCTTGCTTCCGCAGGCCACTGCGAAGGCTATCATACAAACTAACGTGGAGTATAAAACTGTTTTTTTCATGGGTTTTTGATTGAACGGTAAAATTAGAAAATTATCAGGCTCTTTCGCGCTTGCGATATTTTTTGTACTCAAACAGGCTCATGAATTTTTTCAGCAAATCGAAATACAGGGTTACAAACAATACCACTGTCATGCTCCAGATTACGGTGATGTTGAAGTATAACGTGTCGAAAATTGACCCAAAGAAATGTTTAGTCGGCTGAAACAGGTTGGCTGAAAAGTCAAAGCCATAGGCCGGCTTGTGGTCATCGAAGTAGATCGGGTAAATTTTCTGAATCAGCCGGCCGTCATACTCCACCACACGGTCGGAGGTTGATGTATTCTTCACGGCACTCGAAACCATCTTATTCTGATAACGCTGCATGTCGAGCGCAAACTGCGCGGCCTTTTGTGGCGTGTTGGTCAGGCTGTCGATCAACAACTGCTTATCCTGCATAGCCCTCGCTTGCTTCCGGCCGTAATAGATCTTCAGGGTCGATAAGAACTTCATCGAGTTCACGTACACGAGTGAGTCAAACTTACCGATCGCCAGCCGGTCAACCTGCGGAAAGTTACTCTTGCCTACCTGTTCCAGTTCATACCCAATCTCGTTCCGTACAAGTTCGAGCGAACGGGTGAGCTTTTCGTGTCGCGGGTTGCGCCAGTTGCTCCGGTTGCCCAAACAGAATGCGAGTTCAGACTCAAGCTTCGGGATATAGTAGATCTTCTTGTAGTCCGACTCCGCGATGGTTCGGTCTAAATCATAAAATTGCTTCTCAAATTTATTGTCACGGAACTGGGTGACCATAAACGCCTCGAACGCCCAGCGCGAAGCCATCATCTCTCCCACTACCGGTACGCCAATCGGTTCACTCACGTTCGGATTGAACTTGTCGAAGTTGATCACCACTCCGCTCAGCAAAAGCTGCGGAATAATCAGCAACGGTATCAGAATGTAAATGGTAACCGCTGAATTGAAAGACGATGAGATGTTCAAGCCCAGCATATTCGCAAAACATGCACAACTGAACAGGATAAACCAGTAGCGCATTTCAGTGATCGGTATCCCCAATACAAAGTTCCCCACCACCATAAACAACAGCGTTTGCACCGCAGAGATGAAGAACATGACAAAGACTTTCGAAAACAGGTAACTGCCCCGGCTCAGATGCAAAAACTGCTCGCGCTTGAGAATTTTGCGGTCGCGGAAAATCTCTTCCGCACTCACCGTAAGTCCAAAAAACAACGCCACCACCACGCACATGAAAAAGTACACCGGAATGTTGTCGTTATCGGCGAAGGTGTAAACCGGATTTTCCTGGTTGAGAGTTTTATAGTAGCGAACCATAAAGCTGATGAAGAACGCCAGCACCGGAGCCTCCATCAGGTTGATATACAAGTATTGTTTATTCGCCAGTTTCGACAGCACATCGCGGGTAACAAACGTTTTGAACTGGCTTAGCCTTCCGGGGATTTCCTGTGCCACCTTCAACCGGTCGCCGGCATGCTCCAGTTTCGGAATCTTAATCTTTTGCTTGAAGTATTGATACCACTGCCCGGCTGAAATCTTACGGGTATTGGTCAACCGGCCGTATTCGTTAACGATTTTCGTCTCGATAATATTAAACACCTGCTCGGGATTGATGTTCCCGCATTCCGGACACGCTCCCTGAGTTTTATTGGCTGCATTGACAATGTCGCGGAAGTATAACACCGACTCAACCGGGTTACCGTAATAGATCTGGAAGCCGCCTACATCGAGAATGATAAGCGTGTCGAACATCTTGAAGATGTCAGACGAAGGCTGATGAATCACCACAAACACCATTTTACCGCGAAGGGAAAGTTCCTTCAGCAAATCCATGATGTTTTCAGAATCGCGTGACGACAACCCTGAAGTCGGTTCATCCACAAAAAGGATCGTGGGTTCCCGCAACAATTCCAGGCCAATATTGACGCGCTTGCGTTGACCACCACTGATGGTTTTGTCCAGGGGTGATCCCACGCGAAGGTTTTTAATTTCACTCAACCCGAGTTGCGTAATGATTTTATCCACCAGCTCGGTGATCTCTTCCCGGGTATGATCGCCAAAGCAAAGCCGGGCTGCATAAAACAGGTTTTCAAAAACGGTAAGATCCTCCATCAGAAGATCGTCCTGCGGAATGTAGCCCACAACACCTTCCACCTTTTCCGGGTGTTGGTGAATATCAATACCGTTGATCAGCACACGTCCGCTGGAAGGCTGTTCCGCTCCGTTAAGAACGTTCAGCAAGGTTGACTTACCGGAGCCGCTGGCACCCATTACTCCGATCAGTTTCCCGCCCTGCTCGGCAATGTTGATATTTTGAAGCGCAGCCTTACCGGTTTTAAAATGATAAAACAGGTGATCGGCCGTAAAGGTGATTTTGCTTTCATTGGCTTCCGCCAGAAACTTGCTGATGATGTCACTGTAATAAAGCGACCCGATCTTATCACCGCGGATGGTACTTCCGGTCGCGAAAATATCCGTTCTCCGTCTCGCCAGCGGAATACTGTTGAGATAGATTACCGAGATACCGAGATACTTAATAAAATACGTATCGGAAAGCTTGAGAACTGCGATCAGACCCGTCAGATTTTTCTCAACAATGTGCGGGCCGGGATAAGGTTTATCGCCCGAGCCTTCATCAATAATCAACACATTTTTAGACGCCAGCTCATCGCGGTCCTGGCCGGTAACAAAATCTTTGAGGGCCTTAACATCGTGCTGATCGATTTTTAACGCCTGACCGATATAGAAAATGAGGTTACTCTGACGTTCGGGAATTTCGTTGTCGATGAAAACCAGCTCAATGATTTTAACGATCAACACCTGCTTTTGCTGCGTGGTGAGTGCCTGATTCACCTTTTTGGTGATCTGCATGATCTTGGCCCAGTCGTCAACAAACTGCTGCGTTTCAATGTCGATGGTAGACGAGCCGGGTTCAGGCTCTGCAACTCTGTAGTTGTTATAGAACTGATCGAACAGGTTCAGGTAATACTTAACCGCATCGCGGTTCAGGTATAAGCCCAGAAAGCCTTTGATGTTGTTTCGCTCATCTTCCGTTATACGCTCACGGGTAACAATGGCAAACAATTGCACTACGGCTTTGAGAAGCTCTTCACTCATCTGGAATAATCCCGCTTAAATGCTCCCAAAATAGGAAATAAGTGTGAATACACGAACTGCAGGCCGGGGGATAAAAATGAAAATCACCCAACAACCTTGCATCAGTTATGTTCCGTCGGATTGTTTTACCCAACCTTGGTTGTAATCAGGTCAGCTAACACCATAAGTCCTTCACGCAGGTACTCGTCATCCAACGGCAGCGGTGTTGAGACCGCGCGACCCTCACCATCAAGCTTGGTGTCCATTTTATGGTTGGCTGCTTTACGCTGCTCGGCTTGTTCCATCTCCTTCTTTCTAACTGCCTCATTCAGCGAAATGCGCTTTTGTTCGATGTTCCTGCGGGTTTCGTTGGTTTCATTCACAAAATCATTCAGGTACGGATCGGATTTGAGCCGTTCCTTATACGCCTTGTTCAATCCCTGCAGTGTCCGGTCGTCCACCATAGGCGTACGCTGGTACAAAGCACTTCTGATTTCATCCCACGGCAGCGCATTGGGATTTGAACTTTCTCCAAACTGCTCCGGATCAAGCGCGGAAGGCAACTTTACGTCAGGGGTAACACCTTTGTGTTGCGTACTGCTTCCGGTAGCCCGGTAGAATTTCTGAACCGTAATTTTCAAACTGCCCGCGCCTTCGTCATGAATATACTTATCCAGCGGAACGACTTGCTGTACGGTGCCCTTACCGTAAGTGGATTCCCCCACAATCACACCGCGGTGATAATCCTGAATGGCGCCCGCAAAAATCTCCGATGCTGACGCACTGAAACGATTGGTCAATACCACCAACGGACCGTTATATACGATGGCCGGGTCGTCATCGGTTAACACTTCCGCCGTACGCGAAGTAGAACTCTTTACCTGGACCACCGGCCCATTCTTAATAAATAAGCCTGTTAAACTCACAGCTTCCATCAACGATCCGCCGCCGTTATTGCGCAAGTCGAGCACGATGCCGTCTACGCCTTCTGCTTCAAGCTCAAGCAACAGCTTTTTTACATCCCGGGTAGTGCTGTTGTAATTCGGGTCACCTTTCTGATATTCTTCAAAGCTCATGCTGAACGTAGGAATGATAATCGTTCCCAGTTTCATCTTTTTACCATTTTGAGTGGTCTCTACAATCTGCTTTTTCGGTTTCGTGTCTTCCAGTTTTACTTTGTCGCGGATCAGGGAAATGATCACCGGAGCACCGTTGACACCGGTTTCCGCAGGAAGCACCTGTAACCGAACCTGCGTTCCTTTCGGACCTTTGATCAACTTTACCACATCATCCAGTCTCCATCCTACCACGTCAACGATTTCCCCTGTTGCTCCTTGTCCAACGCCAATGATCCGGTCGTTTGCGTGTATCAAATCGCTCTTCTCGGCAGGTCCGCCCGGCAATACTTCGTGCACGCGGGTGTAGTCGCCATCGGGCTGCAGACGCGCGCCAATTCCCTCGAGCGACTGGTTCATATCCTGTGCGAACAGTTCGGCTGCGCGCGGTGAGAAATAATTCGTATGCGGATCGTATGCTTCCGCAATGGTGTTCATGTAGCCTTCGAACACATCATCGCTGTCTTTCTGACCTTCAAACTTGATGTACCGCTCGAAACGTTCCCGAATGATCTTCGTGATATCTTCGGACTTCTTGCCCGACAACTTCAGGCTTAGCGCCTGATTCTTAATGGATTTTGTCCAGAGTTCGTTTAGCTCCTGCTGTGTCTTGGGCCAGGGAGCAGTCTCGCGGTCAAAGTCGTAGTATTCGTCTTTTGTGAAATCAAACTCCTGACCGATCAGTTTTTCGGTTACAAACTTCATTCGTTCCTGGAAGCGTTTCCGGTACACGCGGTACATCGCAAATGCGGGTGAAACGTTTTTCACAGCCGTGAGGTCATCAATCTCATACCGGTACTTTTCAAATGACGCAATATCTGATGCGAGAAAGAAAGAACGGTTTGCATCCAGTACTTTGAGGTAGGAATCAAAGATCGCTGACGACAGCGAATCATTCATTTGCAACTTCTGATAATGATACCCGGCCAGCGCCTGGGTAATCCATTTTGCCTGTTCTCCGTAAACCGGCTTTTCGACAAGAGTAGTATCCGTTGGGTTAATTGAAAATGCCTGCAACGCGGTCAGGCCGAACAGCATCCACAACACAAAACGCTTCATAATCAAGGAAATTTACTGCTAATACGTAGTTGGCGGCAATTTGTATGCCTCATTTATGATTTTTCGTAATCAAATTCGCTCAGGAATTTCTGCGCCTGCTCTGTATTCTGGAATTCGAAGTGTTTTTTCTCCCCGGAAACGGAATGGATTTCGATTTTCACCAAATCCACATCGCGGTTACGCTTAAACTTAAATTTTTCCTTCTTGTAATCATCGGTTTCCTTCGTTGAGATATTGAAGGCCGTTGCACGTACCGACTTACAGTAACTGCACTGGTAGTTCTTAACAAGTTCTCCGGGTTCTTCCGAAGTGGGAACCTTGCTAACATGTTCTTTAATTACCCGCATCGTATAGAAACCGCAGTTGTTGCAACGCAACGCCTGCAAACGTCCTTCGTACTTTTCAATTAATACATCGCTGGTCTTTTCATCAATCCAAACGTCATAGTCGATCGAGAACACATTCTCTTCTGCGATCATACCCTCCTGAAGGTGAACATCTTCCTCTTCTTCGCTCAACAGCCGCATCTTGTTTCCGGTTTTCGGATTGGTGCGCGGCATGTATCTCCACTTTTTCAGTTTCCGGTCGAGAATGGTTGGATAGTAGTACTGCAGAATAAGGTGCGCCACGTAGGCCACAATCGTACCGCCGGCAATAGACATCACCAGGCGCATGTAGAACCAGAACTCAACTTTTTCCATCTCCTTCATCTCATACAGGTTGATCAGCATCGCCACGGCAACACCGAAACAGTAGTATACGAGCTTGTAATTGGAAATTTCCTTCCGGTTGATATAGTCGTATTTCAAATGATAGTCGGTAATCGCGGAAATCCGAATATGATGGATGAGGTAGATGATGAGTCCGATAGCAACCATGAAAATGGCACCGAGAATCATCGATTGATGAAAGGCGATTATAAAAGGGGTCTGTTGATCCATAGCTTGATTTGTCGTAACTTTTGATACAATCTTACAGATTTAAAGATAAGGATTAATAAATATTGTGGTAATACCGCAATTTTGTGTAGATGAAAAAAGGTCTTTTTAAAATTCTGGCCAGGCTTAACAAAGTCATCCTTCCGCGTTATAGCAAAGCCGATCTCACGCGTCTTACCAAAACTCAAAAAGCAATCGTTGCGTTCCGCTACTGGGTAACAGTTAATTCTCTTGATTAGCCAAGCGCGTTAATCGTTTTACTATCAATCTTTTATCAAGTCTTTACAGACATCTCCGGAAGGCGTTTTGCCCGAACCCCTGCCCATCCACCCTGTGAATAATTGCACATTTAATAATCATGGATGGAACCAATCGGCTAAAGTTTGTGTATTTTTGCACAAATGACCTCGTACGAGAAAGTTCGGATTGACCAGGAAATGAGGGTTTTCGCGCTGAAATCCTTCGAAAAACCTGCATTCTGCAGAAATGCGGAACAGGTCCGTTATTACTCAACCGAGTGGCGGGCCAAAATAGCCGAATACGAATCGCAGTATAATTTTGTGCCTGCCTGGGCATATGCCCTGCTGGAGGAATACCTCTCGACGGAAACGATGATGCTGGAGAAGAAAACGATTACATCCCTCTAAATGCGGTATATCCCCTCGCCCATACCCTTACGCTACGAATTCGTGTACAGCGCTACCGCCAACAAGTCGGGCAGGATGCAGTATCACAAAATCAAGCCGGGCATCAGCAAACTGCGAATCAGTCGCACGGAGTTTATTCGGGCCTACAACAGCGCACAGATTGTAGCCATGAAGCCGGTTCAGGTTCATGGAAACGAAACCGATTTCCAGATTGAGCTTTACGTGTAATTATGCCTTCAGAATTCCCTGCAAATCAGCAGGTGAATAGTTGATCGACTTGATCGTCTTGTTGTCGGACGTGCGGTACACGAGCCATTTACCGCCTTCTTCGCGATAATAACATTCCGTTCCGTCCTTCTTTTTATAGAATTCAACGGTTGCCTTCGCTTCGTCTTCCGAAACACAGGCTTTACTCATGTTTGAACGCTGCACTTCTTCAAACAATGCACTGAATTTTTCCCCCAAACCAAATTCCAGAATGGCTCCTGACAACACATATTGAATGTCGCTTAATGCATCTGCGATTTCAACGATGTCTTTCTCCAAAATCGCCACTTCAAGTTCCTTCAATTCTTCCGCAATCAGCGCCACGCGCAGTTTGCAGCGGTCTTCGGAGGGAATACCGGGCTCGGCAAGTATCGGATGTTTGAATGTCTTGTGGAACTCAGCGACAAGGTTTAATGCATCGGGTTGTTTCATGGAGTGGTTGGATGTTATGACTTTGTTAACGCCCGCAAAGTTGAAACAATTTCGAAAAAAAGCCGTACTTTTAACGTTCCGTTATGTACGCATTCCGCAAAAATATCGTCATCGCCCTCATTACCGCTACGGGTGTACTCGGGTTGCTCAATGTAAGTGTACAGTTTGGCCGGATCATCGACTTTTTTCCGGGAATCAGCATGAGTCTTCTGCTGGCCGAGGAGTTGGTTGAGACAGAAGACTGCCAAAAAGGAAGTGAATCGCTTACAACGGTTGATCTGTTTCTGTCTAAAGAAGCTCACGTGATTCATAATCTGGGAATCAATTATGCCGTAGAAGCATATTTCCACAGTGCTGATCTTCCGGCACACCCTGCATTCGAAAAAGTCACGCCCCCTCCCAAAGCCTGAATTGCTCAGGATTTTAGTTTGCTTCACGATTAGACCGTTAATCGGAGCTTCTTTTATCTCGTAGTTTACCAAGCCGCCTGGCTGCCGTCATTAATATTTTAACAACGCTTATCAATAAACACTATGCAAGTATATAATTCACTTCTGGAGGGCAATCGTCTTTGGGTTAAAGAGACGCTCGATAAAAATCCGGATTTCTTCAAAAACCTGGTTGCACAACAAACTCCGGAAGTGCTTTGGATTGGTTGTTCCGACAGCCGGGTACCCGCCAACGAAATTACCCGAACGCAGCCGGGCGACATTTTCGTTCACCGAAACATTGCCAACATGGTGGTGCATTCCGACATGAATCTGCTGAGCGTGCTCGACTACTCCGTCAATATTCTAAAAGTAAAGCACGTGATTGTGTGTGGCCACTATGGTTGTGGGGGTGTAAAAGCAGCCATGGGCAACGGTCAAAACGGACTGGTGGATAACTGGTTGCGTCACATTAAAGATGTTTACCGGATTTACAGCCATGAACTCGAAGAGATTCAGGATGAACAGGCGCGCTTCGAACGGTTCGTTGAGTTAAACGTAATCGAACAGGTATTTAACGTATCGAAAACGTCTATCATTCAAAACAACTGGAAAGACCGTAACTATCCAATTATTCATGGCTGGGTTTACAGTCTCGAAACCGGATTGATCAAAGATTTGAATGTCAGTATTCAAAATCAGCAGGACCTTCCTCCGATCTTCAGATCGATCAGAGCTTCTGTTGTTTAACCCTTCGCGCGAGTTGAAATCATGAGATCCGGATTTATTAAAGATTTTAAGAACGACCTGTCGGCCAGCCTCGTAGTATTTTTAGTTGCGTTGCCATTATGCCTCGGCATCGGACTTGCATCCACGGGGCGGCCCGAACTTGTTTTTTCCGGGATCATTGCCGGAGTGGTCGGGGGCATTGTGGTTGGCTTATTAAGCGGGTCAAGCGTAGGGGTTTCCGGACCGGCTGCAGGTCTGGTGGTGATTGTGCTGGGCGCGATCAGCACGCTGAAGAGTTTTGAAGCCCTTCTGCTGGCCGTGTTCCTGGCGGGAATTATTCAACTCATTGCCGGCTTTTTGAAGGCGGGTATCATTTCGTACTACTTCCCTTCTTCTGTGATTAAGGGTATGCTGGCCGCGATCGGGTTAACACTCATCCTGAAAGAGATTCCGCATGCCTTAGGCTATGATAAAGACTTCATCGGTGACTTTACAATGACACAGGCGGACGGCCACAATACCTTCAGCGAAATCTATTATGCATTTATCTACAACAGTCCCGGTGCTATCGTAATAAGTCTTGTCTCGATTGCATTGCTGGTTGTGTTTGAGCAACCATTTATGAGACGAATCGGGTTGTTCAAGTTTTTACCGGGCGCTTTGTTCGTAGTGCTGATCGGAATCTTTTTCAACCTGCTGTTTAAAGGTATTAAACCAGAGTGGATGCTGGAGGGTGAACACCTCGTTCAACTACCGGTAGCAAAATCATTTTCTGACTTCGTCGGATTCTTCCGGTTTCCCGATTTCTCCCAACTCTCCAATCCGGATGTGTATGTAGTAGCGTTCACGCTGGCGATTGTGGCGAGTCTGGAAACGTTATTATGCGTTGAAGCCACCGATAAGCTCGACCCCTTCAAACGGAGCACACCAACAAACCGGGAGCTTAAAGCACAGGGAATCGGAAACATGCTGTCAGGGCTCATTGGAGGTTTACCCGTTACCCAGGTTATCGTTCGGAGTTCCGCCAACATTAATGCCGGGGGTAAATCAAAAGTATCTGCTATTGTGCATGGATTGATTTTGCTTTTGTCGGCAATCTTCATTCCCATGTATCTGAATCTCATTCCACTGGCGAGCCTTGCCGCCATTCTGCTTTTGGTAGGTTATAAACTTTCGAAAGTATCGTTATATAGAGATATGTTCCGTCTGGGATGGGATCAGTTCATCCCGTTCATCGTAACCATTATTGCAATTCTGGCTACCGATCTGCTGAAGGGTATCGCGATCGGAATGGCCTTTGCGATCTTCTACATCCTGCGAAAGAACTATCGCCACGCGTACCATTATAAAACCGAGAAAAAGGGCGATCGTGAAGTGATTACGATCCGGTTGTCGGAAGAAGTGACGTTTTTAAACAAAGCCAGTATCCAGCTGAGTCTGGACGATCTCCCCCGCGATTCCAAGGTGGTGATTGACGGCTCCAATTCGATTGCGATTGATCACGATGTACTGGAGATCATACAGGATTTCAAACGAATGGCTGCTCCGCAGCGAAACATTGATGTAGAAACGATTGCCGTTCCCGAAGTGCAATCGGCTACCGCACATTAAACGTCCAACCTGAAAGGGGTTTTGGGTGGGTGATGAGAAAGGGCGGCACACACGTGCCGTCCTCTTCTCAAAGTTTTTATATTTGCGTTTCATTTTTTACGCATGACCAGGAATTTTATTGAGGAACTACGGTGGCGCGGCATGATTCACGATGTGATGCCGGGAACAGAAGAACAACTTAAAAAAGAAGTTACCTCCGGCTATATCGGGTTCGACCCCACCGCAGATTCGCTGCATATCGGGCACCTGGTTCAGATTATGACGCTCGTTCACTTTCAGCAGTGCGGACATAAGCCCGTTGCGCTCGTGGGTGGTGCCACCGGTATGGTGGGCGATCCGTCAGGAAAATCGGCCGAGAGAAATTTACTTTCAGAAGAGGTTCTTCAGCACAACGTAACCTGTGTTAAAAAACAGTTGGAGAAATTTCTGGACTTCAGCGCTGGTGGTGCTGAATTGGTCAATAATTACGACTGGTTTAAAGACTTTAAGTTTTTGGATTTTATCCGCGACATCGGAAAGCATATCACCGTTAACTACATGATGTCGAAAGATTCGGTACAGAAACGTCTCGAGTCCGGACTTTCATTTACGGAATTTACGTACCAGCTTGTTCAGGGCTATGATTTCTATTGGCTGAATCAGCATAAGAACTGCAAACTTCAGATGGGTGGTTCCGATCAATGGGGAAACATCGTAACCGGTACCGAATTGATCCGAAGAAAAGCCAACGGAGACGCGTTTGCCTTGACCACCAAACTGATTACGAAAGCTGACGGAACCAAATTTGGAAAAACCGAAGGCGGCAACGTTTGGCTTGATCCAAAAAAGACTTCACCCTACAAATTTTATCAATACTGGCTGAACGTATCGGATGAAGATGCTCCCAACTTCATCCGGATATTCTCTCTCAAAACAAAAGCAGCGATCGAAGCACTTGAGGCCGAACACAAAGAGGCTCCGCAATTGCGAAAACTTCAGAAAGCATTGGCAGAAGATATTACCACCCGGGTTCACGGAGCGGACGCGCTGAAGCGTGCGCAGGAGACCACCGAAATTCTGTTTGGCTCGTCCTTTGAAGCGTTCAAAACGCTGACCGGACCAGAAATCGAGGACGCCTTTGATGAATCAATTACATTCCGCCTGTCGAAAGCCGAGTTTGAAAATTCCCCCGACCCGGTGAGTCTGCTGGGTGAAAAAACTTCGGTTTATTCATCGAAAGGTGAAGCGCGGAAAGCGATTCAGGGAAACGGGGTAAGCATCAACAAAGAAAAGATATCCCCCGAACGCAAATTAACATCAGGCGATCTGCTGTACGATAAATATTTGCTTGCGCAGAAAGGCAAGAAAAATTACTACCTGATTGTAGTGGCGTAAGAGAACAAAAAAAGAGCCAATAGGCTCTTTCTTTTAATACTCAAGTACTATTGTACTCTCATAAAATACTTAGTGCTCTTCTGTCCGAAAATTACTTGCCGAATTTTAAGAGTTTAAAGCCTAGAGAAACTTGGAATACTTGATTCTTCGCCTCGCTTCCACCGTTATCATTCACGTCTGACACACCCAAGTTATATCTTGCGTCAACTGTTAATCCAAAAGGAGCGTCCCACCCGGCACCAAGGCCTACGCTGATGTCAGAGTTTTTTAAATCCTCTTTAATGTCAACCCCTTTAATTGGATTACCCTGACCATCGAATCCTACGCCTTCAGCCTTTGTAAGAAAACCAAATTGCGGTCCGGCTTGCAGATTCAGACCTCCAATCAAATAGAATTTCAGCATCACAGGAATATTAACATAGCTGAAGTTAGAGTCGAAATCCTTACCATCAATTTCTATTGTCGATCCCTGCTGGGAAAAAAGCAGTTCCGGCTGGATTCCAATTTTTGTAAGCTTAAAAAGAGCAAATGCACCTGCATGAAAGCCAGTTCTGTTATTGTAATTTTCGCCGACAGAGCTTTTGGTGTCAATATTAGCAAAATTTGGTCCTGCCTTGATACCCAAAGCAACCTGAACCTGCGCATACGATGCGCCAAGCGAAGACAATACAAATACAAAAACCAAGAGTTTTTTCATAGTTAGTTTGTTTAGTTTTTAAAGGTAAGAAGAAATTCACCTACGAAACAAGACATAAAAAAACCGGCTTCGGCCGGTTTTTTTATGCTTTGTTTGACTTTTATTTGCCACCGAGAACGTAAGCAATACGGAAACCCAGGTAATCCCCGTCACCGGCAATCTGATATCTTGCTGCGATATCAAAGCTACCTAAATGATAACCGACACCGGGTGCGAAACTAAATTCAGTTTCAGACGCATCATCACTTCCACCTGCAAGTTCTGATTCAACTTTAACTTTGTATAAGTGAACGCCAAGTTCGCCCGCAGCATAGAAGCCATTAAAACTCTCGGTAAAATAATACTTGACACCACCCTGAATTGGAATCGCGGTTGCACTGCTCTCAACGTCACCGAGCGGAGTTTCAATAGTCTCCTTCATAAAAGAAAGAAAGCCTGCGGTTGCAGTCCAGTTTAAATTATCCGAAATCGGAGCTTCATACCGCACGGTACCACCTATTCCAAGGCCAACGGCATCGGCAAAATCACCCATCGGAAGCGCAACTTCTGCGCCGACAGAGAATCTTCCCTGCGCAAACGAAACGATTGCACAAAAAGCTAGGAACATTGTTAATACTACTTTTTTCATTGTGTATAGGGTTTTGTTGTGGTGCGAATTTCACACTTTTTTCGCCATCTGCAAACGAATGAACCGCTACGATTTTGAGCAAAATGGGTTTCAATACCAGGGTAAAAAAAATGCGTCAATAAATGACGCATTTAAACTCTTAAGGGGCCTGTTTGTTAGAATCTAAAGCCAAAGCATACCCCAGCGCGCAGTCCGAAGCCATCGAATGCTCCGGTCTCTAAATCGTCTTCATTACCGGATTTAACATCCACATTACCGGAGTAATATGCCGGCCCGAGGAAGATGTCCAGCGCAACCTTCTCTTTGAAGATCCACTGCTTACCGAGAATTACACCTCCACCAAACGCGGTAAAGTCTGCCTCCGCATCTGCTACATCATCTTCAATGGTGAACGACTGATAGCGTACAAACGGAGCGATATAAACGCCCTGTGGAGCCGCTGTTTCAGAAAGATAAAAGCGATATTCCGGGGTGATACCGAATCCACTGAATTTCGAGTCACCGGTTGAATAGCCGGTATAAAAGAATCCAAGTTGTAAACTGCTTTGATCATTCAAAGCACGTTCATACTGGACGTTGAACGTCTTTACAATCGGAGCAAGAATATTAATCTTGATCACATTCTGCTGGGCGTACGCGGTACTGCCCGCAAGCGCAAGGCAAATTAGCATTGCATACATTTTTAACTTCATAGATTTATTGAGGTTTGGTTAAAAAAACTGGGTTTGAGTTTGAATTTTAGTTTCCGCCCAACAAGAAAGTAATGCCGATGGATGGATTGAGGGGATTAAAATCAAGTGAGACAGTGTCTTCACCACCGGATTCGGCAATTTGATAAGCGAGGCCAGTAAGCGAAAACTCAATTCCAATAGATGCTACAGGGTAATATGAAAAGCCAGGTGAAACTGAAACAACTTTTAGGTCAGTCTGCACGTCATTGCCATCAAAATCTTCTCCGCTTATTCTTGTGAACGTAAAAGCAGGCTGAACGAAAAAGTAAAACTTCTCTTCATCGCCCAATGCAACATAATGCCGCGAAAAGATTCCAATGGATTTATAGTCAGAATAACCGAACAAAATCTGATCAAGTGCGGAAAATGAAGCTTTGCCGATCCCAGCAGTAATACCTAATGCCGACTTTTGTCCAAGAAAATATCCTCCAGCGGCACTAACTTCATAGGCAGCATCAAGGTCGCCTGTCTTTGAATACCTTAGCGTACCCGTAAGCAGTATTTTACCATTTTGAATCTGGCCGAATGTTTGACCGCCAATCACCAAAAGAAATACAACGAGTAAATTTTTCTTCATGATTAACAAGGGTTTAGTAAATTCAAAAATAGCAAAAATGTCGCCAATTCACCATTTGGCTCCAAAAATCACTGGATCAACAGTGTAAGGAACTGTAAGAACTAGCTTTTTAGTAAATTGAGTTTCATGCGCAACGGTTGCGATAGCATTTTCATTTCTTGCCCATGCCCTTCGGGCAACACCATTCAGCACATCGTAATAAAGCATATTCCTCAATCGTTGTAACGCTTCTTCTGTTCCATCCAATACCAGTCCGAAACCACCATTCATTACTTCGCCCCATCCTACTCCACCACCATTATGGATCGACACCCACGTTGCTCCGCGAAAGGAATCGCCAATCACATTGTGAATCGCCATGTCGGCTGTGAACTTTGACCCATCGTATATGTTAGACGTTTCCCGGTACGGACTATCCGTTCCGGACACATCATGATGGTCACGCCCCAGCACGACTTGTCCTATCAAGCCGTTCCTGATCGCTTCGTTGAACGCTTCGGCTATCCGAATCCTTCCGGTGGCATCTGCATACAAAATGCGTGCCTGCGAGCCGACCACCAGCTTATTTTTTTTCGCCTGCCTGATCCAATTTATATTATCATCAAGCTGACCGTGAACCTGGACCGGTGCAGTCGTTCGAATCTCTTCAAGCACCCTGCATGCAATAGCATCCGTCTGATCTAAATCTTCCGGCTTACCGGATGTACAAACCCAGCGGAACGGACCAAACCCAAAATCAAAACACATCGGACCCATGATATCCTGAACATAAGAAGGATAGCGGAAATTGATTCCATCGGCCGCCATGACGTCTGCACCTGCACGTGACGACTCAAGCAGGAAGGCATTACCATAGTCAAAAAAGTACGTTCCTTTTGCCGTGTGTTTGTTAACAGCAGCCACATGCCTGCGAAGCGACTCCTGAACGTGTTGTTTAAATAGCTCCGGATTACTTCGCATCATCGCGTTTGATTCCTCGAAACGTAAACCCGCCGGATAATATCCGCCCGCCCATGGATTATGCAACGAGGTTTGATCTGATCCCAGATCGACATAGATATTGTCGGCATCGAAGCGCTCCCATACATCAACGATGTTACCCTGATACGCGATCGACACAACTTCCTTCGCAGTCTTCGCCTGTTTAACACGTTCCACTAGTTCATCGAGCGTTGCTACAACTTCATCCACCCAGCCCTGGGCATGACGTTTTTCGGTAGCCTTGTCGTTCACTTCGGCAACCACTGTTATACACCCCGAGATATTTCCCGCTTTCGGCTGTGCTCCGCTCATTCCGCCAAGACCTGACGTTACAAACAGCTTCCCGGCCAGGCTCTCCCCTTTCTTCGCGATTTTACGACCTGCATTTAATACCGTGATGGTCGTACCGTGTACAATTCCCTGCGGCCCGATATACATGTACGACCCTGCCGTCATTTGACCGTATTGCGTTACACCCAACGCGTTGTATTTCTCCCAATCGTCTTGTTTGGAGTAGTTTGGAATCATCATTCCGTTGGTAACCACCACACGGGGTGCTTGCTTCGAGGATGGAAACAATCCCATCGGATGACCGGAGTACATGTGCAACGTTTGCTCATCGGTCATCATGGCCAGGTATTTCATGGTGAGCAGGTACTGCGCCCAATTCTGGAACACTGCTCCGTTACCGCCATAGGTGATCAGTTCATGTGGATGTTGTGCTACCGCGGGATCCAGGTTATTCTGAATCATGACCATGATTGCAGCCGCATGCAGCGATTTGGCGGGATAGTCGGTAACGGGGCGGGCTTTCATCTCATACTCCGGACGAAAGCGATACATATAAATGCGTCCGTACGTTACCAGCTCGTTGTAAAACTCTTTTGCCAACACCGCGTGATGCCGGGGATGAAAATACCGAAGGGCGTTTGCCACGGCTAGTTTCTTTTCTTCGGCCGTCAGAATATCCTTCCGCACTGGTGCATGACTCACGGTGTTGTCTAACGGCTTTACCGGAGGCAATTCGTCCGGGATACCTTGTAAAATCTGCTCTTTAAATGTTTGTGTCACGGATTTGCTGGTTCAACTGAAAATCTAGTTGTTTAAAATTGTTCCTGACATGTTTGTATCCGATGTCGAAGATTTCTTTTCCTTTTGCAAGATCAAACGTGGTGAACTTGTCGAGGTCGCTTGGTTCGATCACGATGTTACAGTGTGTTTTGCTGATCCCCGAATTCACGTTGATCGCAATCAGCAGGCTTCGCTCCATCACCTCCTTCACATTCTTAAAGTCGATTCGTTGTTGCACCGGATTGCAATGACTGCCGATGATGAACTCGCACTTTCCAACCAGTGGCCTTACCGGCAGGTTATCAATAATGCCGCCATCAACATATACATGGCCATCCAGGATGACAGGATTAAACAGGGCCGGAATACTTGACGATGCAATGATGCGGGGAATAAGCTCGCCCGAGTCGAAATAGGCTACCCGACCGCTCACGATATCTGTAGCCGCGATGGTAAGCGGAAGCTTCAGGCTTTCAAATGAATTCTCAGGCAAGTATTTCTGCAATACGACCCGAAAACCCTCCATGTTCAGCAAGCCGGTCCACGACCAGGCAGGCCGTACCGACCGGAGAAATCCGGCTGACGATACGATTTCTACAATCTCATCGGGTTTGTAACCGTGACAATAAAATGCACCCGCGATAGAACCCGCACTTGTGCCGGAAACTTCTGAAATAGACAATCCAAACTCTTCGAGCGCTTTGATAACGCCCAGGTGTGCAAAGCCCCTTGCCCCTCCACCCGATAATGCTAACCCGATTTTCATTTATAGAATCTCACTTAATTTAAACGTACGATCAAGCTTCACGCCTTTTTCAGTTCTAATCACCGTACAGCATTCGTTTACCGGATCGTGTTGAAGAAACAGAATGTACTTATTGTCGGCTGCCTCATTTAAGAACTTCTCTTTTTCATCGAGTGTGATCAGCGGCCGTGTATCATATCCCATCACATACGCCAGCGGGATGTGCCCGGTTGACGGCAGCAGATCGGCCATGTAGCAAATCACGTGATCTTTGTACCGGATTTTTGGAATCATCATCTTGTCGGTATGCCCGGATACGTAAAGAATATCAAATTGGTTAAACGGTGATGATCCCACCTCGGCAAACTTCAGGTGACCACTCTCCTGCATGGGCAGGATATTCTCTTTCAGAAAGCTGGCTTTCTCCCGTTTATTGGGTTTGGTAGCCCACTGCCAATGATCACTGTTCGACCAGTAGTTTGCATTGGGAAATGTGAGCACAGGTTTATCATTGACCATTTTCACCCCGCCCCCGCAATGATCAAAATGCAAGTGCGTCAGAAACTGGTCGGTAATATCATTTTCAGAAAATCCCGCTTTTCGGATTGAGGAGATCAGGGACGCATCGCCATGCAGGTAGTAATGGCTTAAGAACTTTTCATCCTGCTTGTCGCCTATCCCGTTGTCGATCAGAATCAGTTGATTACCATCTTCAATGAGCAGTGATCGCATCGCCCAGGTACATAGGTTGTTGGCGTCAGCCGGATTGGTTTTTTGCCAGATACTCTTGGGAACTACCCCAAACATGGCGCCACCATCGAGCTTGAAGAAACCGGTCTCAATTACATGAAGCTTCATACGGGTAAGTTAAAACGATTTGCATAAAAAAACCGTGCGAGCACGGTTTATGCAGGGTACGATCTGCAATCCTGTTATTCCTTCACCACACCCATCGCACAGAACTTGTCGATGCGCTGCTGGATCAGGTCTTCCACGGGAATGGTGCTAAGCTCTTTGTAGTTCGAAAGGATCGTATTTTTAACTTCCTGTGCCATCCACTTCAGGTCGTTGTGAGCTCCGCCCAGTGGCTCTTTCACAATACCATCAATGAGGTTGAGCGACAACATATCCTTACCAGTGAGCTTCAGTACTTCAGCAGCCTGTTCTTTGTAATCCCAGCTTCTCCAGAGAATGGATGAGCAGGATTCCGGAGAAATTACGGAGTACCAGGTGTTTTCAAGCATCAACACACGGTCTCCGATGGCAATGCCAAGCGCACCGCCCGATGCTCCTTCGCCGATCACGATACAAATCACGGGAACCTTAAGCATGAACATTTCTTTCAGGTTACGCGCGATGGCCTCACCCTGCCCGCGTTCTTCTGCTTCCAGCCCGGGAAATGCTCCGGGTGTATCAATCAGCGTAACAATCGGTTTATTGAATTTCTCAGCAAGCTTCATCAGGCGTAGGGCCTTGCGATACCCTTCCGGGTTAGCCATTCCAAAATTCCGGAGTTGACGCTGCTTCGTATTGCGGCCTTTTTGCTGACCGATGATCATGAACGTCTGACCTTCTATTGTTCCAAAACCACCAACCATGGCTTTGTCGTCTGCAACCGTGCGGTCGCCATGCAATTCGATAAAGTCGGTGGTGATTTCGTAAATGTAGTCTAAGGTGTACGGACGATCCGGGTGACGTGAGATTTGAACCCGTTGCCATCCCGTGAGGTTTTCGAACGTTTCAGTTTTTAGGTCTTTGATCTTCTTCTCGAGTGCCTGAATGGCGTCCTTTACTTTGTCATCGCTATCCCCTGCCAACTGCTTCATGTCTTCCAGTTTCGCCTCCAGTTCGGCAATGGGCTTTTCAAAATCTAATAACATAGGTCGTTTTTAGCGTGCACAAAGTTAACACGATTGTGCAATTTTTGAATGGAATCGAAGAAATTGTAAAAAGCAAAGGCCCTGTAAATCTGTGACTTACAGGGCCTTGAGCGGTCTGGACGGGACTCGAACCCGCGACCTCCTGCGTGACAGGCAGGCATTCTAACCAGCTGAACTACCAGACCGTTGCTCTATCGGTTAAAATAGGTGCGCAAAGATAGCGGAACGGGCGTTTTCTCCAAAATATGCCCCGATTATTTCCTACAAATTGGTCTTTCGGTCTATTGTGAGCTTTTCGTTCATCAACGGACTCAGTGAATCGGAGTACGGACCGTACGCGTCAACCAGCAGGCCTTTCACTCCATCGGAGGAACTAATCGCAAACAAAACCGAACTGTCATCGGGATTGGTCATGCCTTCAAAGCGATGCACCTGATCGACATGAAAGTGCTGCGGCCCAAACCTGCGGTTAAGTGGCGGACACTCAATCCATTCCGGATGTAAATTAAAGTCGTACACGTAGCCCTCCTGCTTAAGGGCTGTCATGGCTTGCGAAAGGGTGTCGAAAGTTCTCATGATTTCTTATTTAAAAAAGCGGAGTACATCCAAACCAGTTTTTCCTGTGCACGAATGTAATCGCTCATCAGTGCATTTGTTCCTTCATCGTCAGCCTTTTCAGACATTTTCAACAATTCACGTTCTTTCACAATCAGCGTACTCAATCCAGACAATACATAATCAACCGCTACCCGGCCATCGGTTACGTTGTTACGTTCCTGGATTTTAGAGACTTTGATGTACTGCGAAAAACTATGTACCGGAACATACCCCAGCGTAAGAATTCGCTCAGCAATTTCATCGATCTTTATCAGGGCATCATTATAGAGTTCTTCAAACTTCAGATGTAACTCAAAAAACTTGTCGCCTTTAATATTCCAGTGAAAGCCCCTCGCGTTCATATAAAACACCTGATAATTAGCGAGCAGATCGTTTAACGATGCCGCCAGCTTTTCGGTAAGCCGGGTGTCTAAACCGATTTGATTCGTTGACTTTGCCATAAAACAGTGATTTACTTCTAAAAATAGTACTTTTAGGAGTTAGAAAACATGATCCGAAGCCTCATCTTCTGCCTGTTACTCGTTTTTCTCTTCCCTTCCTGTGCGCAGAAAGCCCGTGGGTCGAGCGTGGTTATTAAACCTAAAACGCACAACCGGTATTTCGTTAAGAAAACCGATCGTTATAAAAAGCGGACCAAGCTGGTTCGCATGAAAGGCTGATTACTGAAGTCCTTTCACCAGCAAGTCGATATTTTTTCTGAAAAAGAAGCGCTGCTGACTTATTTGATTGGTGTGTGCAGTAACGATCGACCCTAACAACACCGCCATAAACAGGTTGGTGATGTCTTTTGTACCTGATGCTTTTGTGATTTCTTTCTTGAAGATAGCCTCTAGGGTGAATTTATCAAGCATTTGTTCCAGCGAAAGAATCTCAACGCTTTGAATTTCAGGATGGTCGGGAAACAGGAATACTTTTTCTTCGGGCCTCACGGTGAAAGGTTTGGGCGGACGCTTCAAATCCGCCAGGTAGCCGATCAAACTTAACATCAAGCCGGGGTGCAGTTCACACTCTTCACTCAGTTTATCGGACAGATAGTAGATTCCCTGGAGCCCCTCTTTGGGTTTGCTCTTCAATTCAACGGCACGGTTGAGGCACCAAATCCTGAAATAGTAGAGTAAAACATCTTCCTTCTGTGGAAAATACTTGAAAAAAGTGACCTTGCTGATCTTAACTTTTGCACAAAGATCGTCAACATATAAATCTTCAAACGGTTTCTTTCCAATGAGTTTCAGGGTGTTCTCTAAAATCTGAATTTTGAGCCGCGCAGCCTTTTCTTTCCGTAAATTCATGAATCTGTACTCAAGTTTGCTTTTAAATACTCATTTAATTGAATTAAAACCAATCAAATTATGATAAAGCGCTTTTCCCTGCTTTCACTTGTCATTATTGGCGTTGCCTGTCAGTCGGAACAGCCAAAACGGTATCAGGGTTTAGTTGCCGACTCGGCCATGGTCGTGTGTGCACATCCTGTCGCATCACGCATCGGCATCGACATTATGCGCAAGGGAGGTAACGCGGTTGACGCGGCTGTAGCGGTGCAACTGGCGCTTACCGTTGCCTTCCCGGAGGCGGGAAACATTGGGGGTGGCGGTTTTATGGTGCTGCGTGAACCGAACGGCAAAACAGCTGCACTTGACTTTCGTGAAAAGGCACCTATGCGGGCGTACCGCGACATGTATCTTGATTCGGCCGGAAACGTGATCGATAAACTGAGCACGAAAGGCGCACTGGCCTGCGGAGTTCCGGGATCGGTAGACGGTATGGTTGAGATGCACGCAACGTATGGAAAACTTCCGTGGAAAGATCTGGTGCAACCCGCGATCGATCTGGCGCTAAAAGGAATTGCCTTGACGAGACGCGAAGCCGAAAACCTGAACCATGCACAGAAGAACTTGATCAAATACAACTCCGTTGCCCCGGAGTTCCTGATGGGTGAATGGAAAGAAGGCGACACACTGAAGTGGACCGACCTCGGCCACACGCTCGAACGGATTCGCGATGAAGGCCGGAAAGGATTTTATGAAGGCAAAACGGCAGACGACATCGTTGCCGAAATGAAACGAAGCCACGGCATCCTCACGCATGACGATTTGAAGAATTATCATTCCCAGTGGGTTGAACCGATCTCCGGGAATTACAAAGGCTACACCATCATCTCCATGCCCCCTCCTTCGAGCGGAGGAATAACCTTGCTTCAATTATTGAAATCAATTGAACCCTATCCGGTTGCAGACTGGGGGCATAACTCGGCAAAAACGATTCATGTATACACCGAAGCCGAACGAAGATCGTTTGCCGACCGGGCGGTTCACCTCGGAGATCCGCGATTTCATGAAATACCAACCGGTACGCTTATCTCTGATCGCTACATCACGGAACGCATGTCGACTTTCGATCCCGACAAGGCTACGCCCAGCATGCAGGTACGCGAAGGAAGTCTTACCCCTGAACACCCTGAGACCACGCACATCTCGATTGTTGACAAAGATGGCATGGCGGTATCCGTTACGACAACCCTGAACGACTGGTTCGGAAATTACGTGGTGGTGGCAGGGTCAGGGTTTTTTCTGAACAATGAAATGGATGATTTCAGTATGAAGCCCGGTGTACCCAACTCGTATGGAGTAACGGGCGGACTGAAAAATGAAATCCAGCCTGGAAAAACCATGTTAAGTTCCATGACCCCAACGATCGTCACTAAAAATGACTCACTCGTTATGGTGGTTGGTTCACCTGGCGGGCCCCGCATTATCACAGCAGTTTTTCAGGTTGTCGTTAACGTGGTGGATTTTAAACTCGGAATGCAGGAAGCCGTTGACGCAAAACGCGTACATAGCCAGTGGCTTCCGGATGCCATATTTCAGGAGGCGGGTGCGATCCATCCGCGTGACAGCGCGCGGTTGTCAACCATGGGACACAGCGTGAAGAAACTGGACGATCTCGATCGCGGGTTAAGTTTCATCGGCCGCGTTGACGGTATTTTAGTTCTCCCGAACAGAAAGCTTGAAGGGGGTGCCGATCACAAACGCGGTGACGACTCGGCTGCAGGCTACTAGAGCTTTTTGATTGTAAACTCCACCCTTCTGTTGAGCAGGCGGGTATCCTCACTTTCATTGCTTGCAATGGGCTTGGATCCCCCATATCCCTTACCCGATATGCGTTTTGCTTTAATGCCTTTCGACACCAGGTAGGTCTTTACTTTGTTTACACGCTTTTGCGAAAGTGCCATCAGCTGTTGAAATGACCCGCGGTTATCCGTGTGGCCCGCAAGCTCGATTTCCACGTGCGGATTCTCTTTCATAAACTGAACAACGAGATCGAGCTGTGGGTATGACTCCGGCAGCAGCGCATCTTTGCTTTGAACAAACAGAATGTTTTTCAAGGTTACCGTGGTTCCGATTTCAATCGGCTGCAACTGAAAGTTCATTTCCAGATCTTTCAGCTCATACGTTTTCAGGTCGAGCGACTCCAGGTCGTTCACGAATCCGGGCGCATCAATTTTAATGGTATACACCGTACCCGACTCGAGCGGTATCGAATACTCGCCCAGGTAGGCGTCTGCGACAATGGATTTTCCGTTGAATTCAAAATTCATTCTCCCGCTCACCGGATCTCCATTCTTGGAGTTTGTGAGCCGACCGTGAACTTTGATCTTGTTCTCACTCAAGTTATTGTACTGATTCTCGTTGAACTTGATGGCTGTGTCAATCTTGGGCTGAACAACAGCAATGATCGATGAATCTCTGGCTGGCACGTAAACCTTGATGTTTCCGTAGCGATCGCTGTTACTGGTTGTCGTAAACATAAAAAAGCCTTTGCCCGAATAGTCCTTAAAGAACAGCTCACGCCCGCTGGTATTAACCTCCGGCCCGAGATTTACCGGCTCACTCCAGTTTGTCCACGTGTCATCAAGCCGGGTTGACGAATAGACATCAAAGCTGCCATTACCTTTTGAATTGGTAGAAAAGTACAGTGTCCGGGTATCCGCGCTAAGCGAGGGACTTAATTCCTGCATCTTGGTGTTGATCACGTTGCCCAGGTTAACCGGTTGCTGCCATTCATTGTTTGTTTTAACACTCACGTAGATGTCTTCCACGCCCCGTGTGCCGTATGTCTCTGCAGAAAATACAAACACACCGCCATCGGCTGAAATAAATCCGCTTTGCAGCGATGATTTATTCTGAAAGTATGGAATGTTGATGTTTTCGGGTCGCGACCAGCCCGAACCTACTTTTCGCGAAACTGAAATTCCCTGAGTAGATGCTATGGTTCCGGCCGGGCCGTAATGGGTTAACAGAAAGACCTGCGATCCGTCGGCTGAAAAGCCAGCGACCGCATTGTATGCACGGTCGTTTAACAACGCTCCTGCCTGTTGTGGTGCGGTCCATTTTCCGTTAACAAATTCCGAAAACCAGATGTCGCCCGGATCGCGTTTGCCGCCAATGTTTAACGGGTGATTGCAAACCGTAAAAAACAACAGCCTGCCATCGGGACTTAACACCGGACTTTGCTCGTCATACGCAGAATTGATGTTTTGAAGTGCCGGAGCGTCAAGTGTTTGTGCAGACACACTGACAATACTGATCCATAAAAAAAACAATAGTCCGGAGTATACCTTCATGCTTACTTGCTTACCCATTTGTTACCGTTGATCGTAAATCGCCAGGGAAGATTAGCATCTTCACCTGCATAATCGATACCGATCCTTTTCGAGGCCAAAATATCTTTGTTTTTAACGATAATGCCTAAGTCTTCGATCCAAACCTCGGTATCCCGCAGGTATTTTCCGTTGAATGTACGGTCGATTCCGAGCGCTTTGGTGAGCTTGCCCGGCCCGGACGTGAGATGATAGGGATTTTTGAGCTCGCCCCGTCTGAATTTCATCTCATCCAATCCTACAACCGGTTCCAGCGCCCGAACTAACACAGCCTCAGCGGTTCCCCTTACGTTTGTAACAACATTAAACAAGTGATGCATGCCGTAACACAGGTACACGTAGGCGAACCCGCCATCGGAAAACATGATTTCATTTCGTGCGGTCATTTTCCCCTGAAAGGCGTGACATCCCTTTTCCTTCCACGAATAAGCTTCTGTTTCCACAATCATTCCACCGGTAACAACACCTGCCACGCGGGTAAACAGGCCCTTTCCCAACAACCCGCGGGCTATTTTCACCACATTCTTTCCTTCAAAAAAGGTTGCCGGCAATTTCATGTTAAAGTAGTGTTAATGCACTCCGGGATTCGAAAGAATCCCTAATTTTGACACCCCTGATTAATTAAACCCTAAAGTTACATATGATGAAAAAACTATTCACAATTATTCTGGTAGCCGTTTGCTTTTTAGCTGAAGCGCAGGTACAGGTTCCACAGGCAAGTCCGGCTGGTTCGGTATCGAGCGTAGTAGGTTTGACAACTGTTAAGGTTGACTACTTCCGTCCGCGCGTGAAAGGCAGAAAAGTATTTGGCGAAAAAGATGTGATGCACCCATACGGCAGCATCTGGAGAACCGGTGCCAACAGCGGGACAAAAATTACTTTCTCTGATGATGTTACCGTGGAAGGAACCAAAGTTGCGAAAGGCGAATACCTGATTTTCAGCTGGCCCGGGGCAACCGAGTGGACTGTTTCACTTTACAAAGACCTGAGCATTGGCGGAAACGCTGACGCCTACGCAAAAGAAAACGAAGTGGCACTCTTCAAAGTTAAAACGGAGAAACTCGCGAAGCCGGCAGAAACCTTTACTGTTTCCATTGACGACATCGCTTCCGACAATAAGAGCGCAAAAGTTACCATTGCGTTTGAAAACTATGCTTTCAGCTTTGGCCTAGCCGTTGATTTCGATTCAAAAGTAATGAAGTCGATTGAAGACAACACCAAAGTAAATCCTAACAATTATGTCGCTGCAGCACGCTACTACTTCGATACCAACAAGGATTTGAAAAAAGCGCTGGAGTACATTGACCTCGGAATCGCCGGAAATCCAGGCGCATTCTGGAATGTTCACCTGAAAGCTCAAATCCAGCAGAAGCTGGGCGACAAAAAAGGCGCGCTGGCAACTGCACAGCAGTCGCTTGACCTAGCGAAGAAAAACGCTGACGGTGACTTCGGTTACATCAAGCTGAACGAAGATTTGATCAAATCATTGAAGTAAGCAAACACTTCAGGTGATTAAAAAAAAAAGAAAGCCCTGACGATACCGTCAGGGCTTTTTGTTTGATTCGCTCCAAACCGATTACTTCTGTGTCGGTATCTTCTGATCCTTCAGTTTCTCGTTTCCGGTTTTCAGTTTTCCGTTCACGTCCAACTCAACAATCTCGTAGCCGAGTTTCTGCAATCCCGGCAAAATCTTAGCCTTATCCCCTACCAGCAGGATGTTGGTAAGCTGTGGCTTGATCCATTTAGCCGCCATCTGGTCGACTTCCGCCTTGGTAAGACCGCTCAGGATTTTGTTTTGCTGATCAACAAAGTCGGCTGGCAAGTCGTACTCGAGAATTCGTCCGATGAAGCCGGCCTTTTGGAATCCGGTCTCGTACAATAACGCATCCCGCTGACCCAGCGCGCTCTTCATGAACTTCAACTCGTCATCGGTGATTCCGCTTTCCGCGTAGTTCTTTAATTCCTTCATTACCTCAACCACTGCACTGTCGGTCGCGTTTGCGCGGATACCAGAGCTGAAATAAAACTCACCGGTATACTTATCGCCTAAAACGCTTGTTCTCGCGCCATACGTCCAACCCTTGTCTTCCCGCAGGTTTATGTTCACCCGGCCGTTGAAACCACCGCCTAACGCAAAGTTTGAGAGCATTAGTTTATAAAACTCTCCCGTAGCATCGTACTTCAAGCCGGTAACTCCGCCTACGCGGAATTCAGTTTGTGCGGCCTTCGGAACATCCACCAGATAGATTCTGGTTTTATCAACTGCCGGTGGTGCAGGAACTGCAGGCAGCTTAATATCCTTTTTAGGCAGCTTGTTCAGAAATGCGAGTTTACCCAGAATTTCCTTTTCCGAAATATCACCCACCACAACCAGCTCTGCATTCTTAGACGTCATGTAGTTGTTGTAGTAGTTCTCAACATCTGCCAGCGTCATGTTCTTGATTGTATACTCGGTACCATCTGCGCTTAAGCCAAGAATACTCGGCCCGTAGTTCATTTTGTCGAACACATCAGACGCCACAAAAGCCGGCTGTGATTTGGCTTGCTTGAAGCCCTCAATATTCTGCTTTTGAATTCTGTCGAACGCAGGTTGTGTAAACTTCGGACTCAGCATTCTTTCTTCCAGCAACGCGAGCGTCTTGTCAAGGTTCTTCTTCAGCGTTTGTACGGTAAAGGTGATCCCGTCAAAACCACTGCTCACACTCACCGAACTTCCCAGCTTCTGAAGTTCCGCCTGGAATTTCTCGGCTGTAAAGTTTTTCGTGTCTTCGTTCATCATCGATGCAAACATTCCGGCCAAGCCGATCTTGGAAGTGTCGTTTGCCTGAAGAATGTGTCCGCCCGGAATCGTGAACGAAAGCGTCACCAGCGGAAGTTCCGTGGTTTGCGCACCAATCGCCTTTACACCGTTATCGAGATTTTTCTTCCAGAAAGCAGGCACTTTAACCACCGGATTAGGTCCGTTGCCGGGCATCGCATTACGATTGAAGTTATCTTTCGGCTTGCTGTACGTTAAACCAGCATACCCGTAGTCAGGTGCCTTGTAGTTTGCGGTACTAACCGTAAAGTTATCTGGTGCAACCACGTTATCTTCTTTGCCTTTTATCACGATGCTGAGAATAACGGCCGGTTTACCTTTGATGTATTTATTGTAAACGCGAAGCACGTCTTCCTTTTTCACGCTGGTATAACGCTCCAACTCTTTACCGATCATGTTCGGGTTTCCGGTAAACGTCTGGTAGGCCGCCAATTGCGATACTTTTCCGCTCACGCTCTGCAGGCGGTTGATGAATTGCGATTCAAAGCCGCCTTTAAACTTCTCAATATCTTCATCCGTTACGCCACGGGCTTCAAATACCTTAATCGCATCATCAATCAGTTTCTTGGAGTCCGCGAGTGACGCGCCCGGAGCAGGCGTTAACGAGATGCTGAACTGGCCAGCCAGCTCACTTCCACTGTTAAACGCGGAAACACTCAATGCCTTTTGATTCTTGGTAATCTCCTGATAGAACACAGAGTTCTTTCCCTGACCCAATACCTGAGCGAGACACGCGAGTGCGGGCTCGTCTGCATCGTAGTTAGGAACCGTTGGATAGGTGATCGACAGTTGCGGAACACGCGCGTAGTTATCGACCAGTGTAACAAAGCGGTTGCTCTCCAGCACCGGTGCCGGTAGCTTCATATTCTTTACTTCCGGACCGCGTGGAATCGAACCAAAATACTTTTCAGCGAGTTTTACTACTTCGGCCGGGTTAACATCGCCACCGATGGTGAGCGTTGCGTTGTTCGGTCCGTACCAACGAAGAAAGAAGTTCTTCAGATCGTTGACATCAACGCGATTCAGATCTTCAATGTATCCGATGGTAAGCCAGGAATAGGGATGTCCGTATGGATAGAGTGCCTTGGCAGTTGTTTCACCCGCAAGACCATAGGGACGGTTATCGTAATTTTGTCCGCGCTCGTTCTTCACTGTTTCCCGCTGGATTTCAAATTTGCGCTGGGTAACGGCATCGAGCAAAAAGCCCATGCGGTCAGCCTCCAGCCAGATCATCTTTTCAAGCTGGTTGCTGGGAACGGTTTCATAGTAGTTGGTGCGGTCGCGGTTGGTAGACCCGTTCAGCGTTCCGCCTGCCTCGGTAACAATTTTAAAGTGCTGCTCATCACCCACGTTATCACTTCCCTGAAACATCATGTGTTCAAAGAAGTGCGCAAAACCCGATTTACCGATTTCTTCACGGGCGGAACCCACGTGGTATGTAACATCAACGTGTACGACCGGGTCGCTGTGATCTTCGTGAACGATCAACGTCAGCCCGTTTGGCAATACATATTTTTCATAAGGAATAATCACCTGATTTCCCTTCTTTTCCACCTTCTCAACGAGTTTGGTTTGTGCAAACAAACCGGCACTCACCGAAAGGCAGCATGCGAGGAGAAGAATTTTCTTCATAAGCTTCTTAAGGTTATTTTTTCGGATGCTGATTTACGAAAAAATACCACCGCAAACCAGTGTATTTACATGAGCCGCGCAGGGCTTTTAAGCTGGGTAGAATTACTGTGCAGGCGTTGCGTTACGCTCCGAGAGTTTCTGAAAAATGACCGACAACACGATCACAATCAGGCATCCGATGATGTTGTACAACAGAAATGCAATGTCGGTAAACCAATAGCACGCAAAAATTACGCACTCCGACACAACGGCGGCCCAAAACACCGCCGTACCCTTCACAAACCGGATGTAAAAAGCCGTTAGAAAGATACCGAGAATGGTTCCGTAAAAAAGCGATCCCACAATATTCACAAACTGGATAAGATTTTCCGTGAAGTTCGCCAGCATCGCGAAGAGCATTCCTACACATGCCCATAACACGGTAAAGGCACGGGACGCAGTCACATAATGCTTTGGGTCAGCATCCTCGCGGATTGATCGTTTGTATAAATCAATCGTAGTGGTCGATGACAACGCGTTAAGTTCTCCGGCCATGGACGACATCGCTGCGCTGAAGATAACGGCCATCAATAACCCGATAATGCCGTGCGGCAAATACGACAGCACAAAATTCAGAAATATATAATCCCGGTCCTGTGTCTTCGCAGCAGGTATGGCAGTTGCTATTGACTGTTTAACGCTTTCGCGGATTGCTTTTTCTTCCTGCTCGATACTCCTCAGCGTTTCTTTCGCGCTACCGGGATCACGGTCGGAATGAATGGCTTCGACCAGTGCATTCACAGCAACCTGCTTACGGGCAAACAGTTCATCGTATTGCCGGTCAAGCTCGCTGATCTTTCCGGCTTGTTCGGTTTTCATGGCCTGTTCTTTCAGTACCTGGTTGTGAAAAACAGGCGCCTGGTTGAACAGGTAAAACACAAACACCATCACCCCGATGAACAGGATCATGAATTGCATCGGAATTTTGAGCAAGCCATTAAACATGAGCCCTACCCTGCTTTCGCTGATTGACTTGCCTCCGAGGTAACGGGCAACTTGCGATTGATCTGTTCCGAAGTAGGAAAGAAACAAAAATGTTCCGGCAATCAAACCTGACCACAAATTATACCGGTCCGTCAGGTCAAACTTCAGGTTGACAAGGTTCAGTTTTCCCATCTCACCCGCCAGGCTAACCGAGTCTGTGAACGAAATATGCTCAGGAAGTTTGATAAACGCATAGATGCCTGCCATCAACATTCCTCCCATCACAATGGCCAGTTGCTGACGCTGCGTAAGACTCACCGCACGCGTACCGCCCACCGTTACGTAGATGATGACGAGTACACCGATCAATAACGTAGTCACCGCAATGGGCCAGTCAAGCAGCGTTGATAACACAATTGCAGGCGCATACAACGTTATCCCCACCGACAGTCCCCGAAGAATCAAGAACAACATTGCAGCGAGCGTTCGGGTTTTTAGATCAAAACGTGTTTCAAGGTATTCGTACGCAGTGAAAACTTTCAACTTGTAATAGATTGGCACCATCGTCACGGAGATGATAATCATCGCGATGGGCAAACCGAAATAGAACTGCAGAAAGCGCATACCGTCTTCCACGGCCTGTCCGGGTGTCGACAAGAACGTAACTGCGCTGGCTTGGGTAGCCATGATGCTCACACCAATCATCCACCACTTCATCGTGTTATCGCCCTTCAGGTAGCCTGAAAGCGTTTGTGCGCTGCGGGTTTTAATGGTTCCGTAGACAACAATAAAAATGATGGTTCCGAAAAGGACGATCCAGTCGACAATGTTCATTGAAATGAAACAGTTAACAGGTAGAACAGGACCATCTGAACAAGTAATACCAGGGATAGAAGCCAGTACCAGCCTCTCCAGCGTTTGAATACCGGTACGTTTTCGGAGTCATTCATGGGGTTGAGTCTGTTGCAAAGAAAGATTAAAAAATGATACCGGAGCGAAATGGGTTTTACAAAGGGAAAAATAACGTGTTGAATGACAACCCCGTCCTACAGTTTACCTCTCTTTTTCCCGTTTACGGTATAAAAGCCTTCTTCATCAAATTCGATCACAATTTTACTGACGGCGGTACCGTCTTTATCGAGGAAGTAAATCACATGGTTGTAACCGGCCACCTGGTCTTTGATATCATCCACAAACCCCGAGAACACCGACATCTTCATTCCTTCGGTAATTTTCTTTTTGGTCACGGGAAAATCGTTGTCGCGAATCACTTTAACCTTCACTTCGTTTTCCGACTTCTTTAGAAGCTCGAGCGTAACCTCCATAAACGGCAACGGTGAAGTGTCCGGGCGGTCATACGTAGACGTGGCCACCTGCGACAAGACGAGGTCGGTCTTATTTGCCTCGCCCCGCTTATTAAATGTAAAAACGAATTTGATGACGAATTCGTCATCAGGTTTGAACGGAACATCGTCCAGAAAACCGGACATCAGGAAAAGTGCAGCAACCAATACCATAGCGATATCCGTCTGTCACGCTCACCCGCAGTGCGGTAGCGCATTGTTTTAATCGGGGTTAGACGTTAATAAAGTTACACAAAAAGAAAGTAACCAGAAAACGGACATCCGCGCCGAAATCCTTATGGCCAACTGAGCCCACTGGAGGCTACGGGCACCGAAGTTGCAGTGCGATTGGAATAAACGCCAGACATGCGATTCTTATTTGTAGTCAACCCCTCAAGCGGACGAACAAACAATGATGATGCGGGTAATCTGATAACAGAAGCCTTCATCACAACCGACCACGAACATCGGATTTTCCACACCACCGGGGAAAATGATAACCAACTCATCCGTTCGGAATTTCAACAGTATCATCCGGATTGCGTTGTGGCTTGTGGCGGAGACGGAACCATTCAACTCGTGGCCCGAAGCCTGGTCGGCACACACACGCGGCTCGGAATCGTTCCACTTGGTTCCGCGAATGGCCTGGCAAAAGCGCTCGACATCCCGGATAACACCGAGGATGCTCTCAAACTACTCGTTAGCCAAGCCAATACGATCGATCTCGACCTGATACAAGTAAACGATCACATTTGTATCCACTTGTGCGACATCGGCACGAATGCACTGCTCGTAAAAAATTATGAAGAGTCAGGTGATAAAGGCATGATCGGCTACGCCAAACACCTTATATCTTCCATCCGCGAAAGTGAAGAAATGCGGTATACGATCACAGCCGACAATAATACACTAGAAGCATCAGGCTATATGCTGATGATTGCCAATGCCAATCAATACGGCACAGGAGTAAAGATTTCAGATGGCTCTGTATCGGACGGTAAATTCGAAATCTGCAACGTAGCAGAAATTACCTTGCCGGAGGCCGTAAAGGCCTCCCTTACTGCACTCAATATTTTTGTCGATAAAGATATGTTCTCGAATGTCATCAGTTGCGCACATGCAGATATTAAAATCAATCGTGCGGTTCATCTCCAGATTGACGGTGAATACATCGGTGAAGTCGATCACATTCAAGCAGCCATTATCCCTGCCGCCTTTAAACTGGTTGTACCGTGAGCATCCGGAAACCGATCATACTCGGATTTCAGGGTATTTCCAACGGCCGCAAGACCGCCTACTTCGGGAAGCTCGTTTATTCTCTTGGTCTCGACCTGAGTTTCGAAAATTACTCCCGTGTCAAAACGTTCAAGTCCATTGTGGCTTTGTACACGGCAAGGTCTGTGCGGAGCATGCACTTTTTGTTGCGTTTCGACCACGGAAACATCAGCGGCAAAACAGACGTTTCAGGATCGTTCTGGTGTGAGGTGGATTTCGACTTGCGCCAAACACAATTGAAACAGATTCAACTGGAAGGCGGTGAAATCATTCACATAACAGACGGATCGTACCGCAACAGTATACATACCATTACCGCTCAAAAAATTCTCATCTCCGACCTGGACGACACGCTAATCGATTCGTTTGTCAACAGTAAGCTGAAACAGCTTCGGTCGCTGCTGTTTACAACCGTAGAAAATCGAAAAGTGGTGAAGCAAACAGCAGCGTTTGTACGCCAACAGGCGCAGTCAGGCGTGGCCACGCTTTATCTTTCCAACAGCGAGCAGAACCTCTACCCGATGCTAAGCCGGTTCCTGGCGATCAATAACTTCCCACCCGGGGCATTAATGCTGCGACAGTTCGTGCACCTCCGAAACTGGTTGTGGTCAAAAATATCCAGGCGCACCAATACGCATAAGCGAACCATGTTGGAAAAAATTATCGAATTGTTTCCCGACCGGCAGTACATGTTACTGGGTGACAATACCCAACGCGACCTGACGATTTACCTAAACGTTGCCCGGCAACATCCCCGTTCCATTCAATGCGTCATTATACGTCAGGCCACATTAAAAAAATCGAATGAAGCCCTTGTCACGGAGGCTGCTGACTTCTTCCAGAAAAACAACATTACGTTCTTCTACGGCACAGAATTACCGGGCGATCTTCTCCCCGCCTTAGCGTCTACCCAATTATAAACTGTGTTTCAGTTAACGAAAGTCGCAGACTGCAAAATTTCTGGCGCCCGAGGCAACTAACCGCGAGTGACCAAAATATACCCCCCGGTTTAGTAAATCCATTGTAAGAAACGTATGTCGGGCTTGTAAAATCTGGCAGCCCCGGTAATCTCAAATCAGATCCGGTGTAAACAATTCCGGCAATTATGCAACCCTTTTCGGAATCACCTGCTGCACCTTTGCGTTGATTAAGAAAAACAATACGACTTATGACTACTTCAAACACCACCGATATTGAAATCCCGCTGGAAGGTGTTGAAAGCGAGCATTGCGCACTGATTGTCGACAAAGGCCTGGCAAACGTGCAAGGAATAGTCTCGCATAAAGTGGAACTGAACAACCGCAGGGCAATCGTTTCAACCACCACCCCGCAACAGATACACGATGCTGTAAACGCCATCCGAAACCTCGGTTATGGTGTGACCACCATCACGACAACCCTTCCCGTGTTGCAAATGACCTGCGCGTCATGTGCGGTAAGCGTTGAAAGTATGCTCAATACCCAGCCCGGTGTACTGACGGCCGCAGTCAACTACGCATCAGCAACTGTTCAGGTGGAGTATATTCCTACGGTCACCTCGCCAGCCGCGCTGCGCAAGGCGGTGCAAAACATCGGATACGATTTATACATCGAAGAAAGTAAAACAGAAAGCCTGGACGACATTCAACACAGGCGCTTTTCTGAACTCAAGCGTAAAACAATTCTGGCCATCGCGCTCAGCATCCCAACCATGGTTATCGGCATGTTTTTCATGACCATACCCTTCGCCAACGAAATCATGTGGGCACTTTCAACGCCCATCATCCTGTGGCTCGGAAAAGATTTCTTCATCAACGCCTGGAAACAAGCCAAACACAGATCAGCCAACATGGACACACTCGTGGCGTTAGGAACGGGCACAGCCTATGTGTTCAGTGTTTTCAATATGCTATTCCCCGAGTTCTGGCATGCGCGCGGACT
The DNA here is from genome assembly GCA_016786495.1 of Cyclobacteriaceae bacterium. Classification (GTDB taxonomy): domain Bacteria; phylum Bacteroidota; class Bacteroidia; order Cytophagales; family Cyclobacteriaceae; genus UBA2336. Next base: position 11,587 of record JAEUUJ010000010.1, on the reverse strand, counting down.
GCATTCACACGTGTATTTCGAAGCAGCGGCTGTAATCATCTCGTTTATCCTGCTCGGCAAACTGCTCGAGGAGAAAGCGAAAGGCAACACATCGTCTGCGATCCGGAAATTGATGGGCCTGCAACCCAATGAAGTTATGGTGGTCAAAGATGGCGCACCGGTAGCTGTACCGATTGCTCAGGTAATGCCGGGTGACGTACTCCTGGTCAAGCCGGGCGAACGTATCGCAGTCGATGGAATGGTTGTATCTGGCAATTCATTTGTTGATGAAAGCATGCTTAGCGGGGAGCCGGTGCCGGTTGAGAAGCAGGAACACGACACTGTTTTTGCCGGCACGATCAATCAAAAAGGCAGCTTCCTTTTCAAGGCTGAAAAAGTCGGGGCCAACACCATCCTGGCGCACATCATAAAAACCGTTCAGGATGCACAAGGCAGCAAAGCACCGGTACAAAAAATTGTCGACAAAATCGCGTCCGTTTTTGTGCCCGTTGTCATCCTGATTGCACTTGCCGCGCTCGTAACCTGGATGCTGTTGGGTGGAGAAAATGGTTTTTCGCAGGGATTGATTGCGTTCGCAACGGTGTTGGTGATCGCATGTCCGTGCGCGCTGGGCCTTGCCACACCTACCGCGATCATGGTCGGCATCGGAAAAGCAGCCGAACGCGGAATACTGATCAAGGATGCGGTGAGCATCGAGCTCGCAAAACGAGTGAATACCATTGTTCTTGATAAAACGGGAACGATCACAGAGGGTAAGCCCGTAGTGACCGATGCGCATTGGACAAACCACGATGAACGGAGTCGCCAAATTCTTAAAGCGATGGAAGCCAAGTCGGAACATCCGCTGGCAGAAGCGGTAACCGCTCATCTGCACGAAGCGAAGTCCGCCTATGCGATCGAACAGTTCACCAGCATAACGGGTAAAGGAGTATCCGCGATCGTGAGCGGCCAACGCTACTTCGCAGGAAACAAGAAACTGCTGGAAGAAAACAACATCACGATTCCGGTTGACCTGGAGACAAAAGCAAGCGCATGGAGTCGGGAATCAAAAACGGTGATTTGGTTTGCCGACAGTACACAGGCACAAGCCGCGCTGGCGATTGCTGATACGATCAAACCAACATCTGCAGAAGCCATCGCAAAACTCAAGGCAGACGGCATTACGGTTTACATGCTCACCGGTGACAATGAATCAACCGCCCGTGCGATAGCCGCCCAGGTTGGCATTGATCACTACCGGGCTGAGGTTCTTCCGGAGGGAAAGGCAGAATTTATCCTGCAACTTCAGAAAGAGCATAAGATCGTTGCAATGGTGGGTGACGGGATCAACGACAGTACCGCACTCGCCCAGGCTGACGTAAGTATTGCCATGGGAAAGGGCAGCGACATTGCGATGGACGTGGCGAAGATGACCATCATCTCGTCCGACCTGGGCAAAATATCAGACGCAATAAAGATATCGAAAGACACGGTCACTGCCATTCGTCAAAATCTTTTCTGGGCACTGATTTACAACATCATCGGCATTCCCATTGCAGCCGGACTCCTCTATCCTGTTAACGGATTCCTGCTCAATCCTATGATTGCCGGCGCAGCGATGGCGCTGAGCAGCGTAAGCGTTGTCACGAACAGCCTGCGGTTAAAACTAAAAAAATAGAAAAATTTAAAATCTTAACATTAACGATAACGATCATGAAAACGAAAATAGAAATTCCCGATATGCAAAGTTCACATTGCCAGATACGCGTACACGAAGCATTGAAGCGCGTGACCGGCGTTACTCTTAACGGGATCACAGCAGGATCTGCCGATGTAACACTCGACAAGGCTGAAACGCTGGCAGAGGCAACGAAAGCAATCGTGGCTGCTGGCTATACCGTTGGCGGAACAAGCACTGAATCAAAAACCAGCGATGACACCCTGACGTTTAAAACAAATATCAACTGCGGAGGATGTGTTGCCAAAGTTACTCCGGCACTGAGCAACGTGTCAGGAATCGAAAGCTGGAATGTCGACACTACGAACAAAGACAAGATTTTGTCGGTTAAATCGAATGGCATCACGGCTGACCAAGTCATCGAAACTGTTAAAAAAGCAGGCTTCCGGATTGAACCGGTCGGACAATAAACCTATTCAACGAGTGACAAAACTGTCGCCCGATAAGGCACGGCATGCGTGACCGAAACACATTACTTTAACTGAAGATCTTTTCTGCACGCTCTTGCACATCGGGCGATAATTGTTAGCCTGCCCGTTTACCTTTTTTCAACGCTTAAATTCTGATTTATGAAAACAACATCTCATGTTTTAATGATTATGTTCGCATTGCTCTCCATATCGCTGGTCGCCCAATCCTGCAATATCACAACCGAATCGGTAAAAGTTTATGGTAGTAATGAACGGTGCCGTGAAGAAATTGAAACAGCTGGAAATCAAAAGAACGTTGCCCGGGTTTCCTGGAACCCGGAATCAAAAACCGCCACGCTTACTTACGATTCGCGCCAAACGAGCAAAGACGAAATCTTAAAGCGCATCGCCCTTGCGGGATTCGACAACGAACTTTACTACACCCCGGACGATGTCTACGAAAAGCTGGCGCCTGGATGTAAATACGAACGCCCACGGAAAATGGCGTTGATACCGGATGGAAAAGCAAACCTGAGACACGACAGTCAACAGGCAGCCAATGCTGACCAGCAAAAAACCTCTCCCCTGAAAATGATCATCGATCGGTATCTGGCATTGAAAGATGCGCTCGTTGAAAACAATGGAGAACTTGCTTCGAAAAAAGCGGGCGAACTTGCAGGTGCGATCGATAAGGTCAGCATGCAATCACTGGAAGGCGATTCGCACCAGGTATGGATGAACGTGAAGAGCGAATTGGCCGAACATGCGGAACACATCAGCCAGACAAAGAATCTCGCGCACCAGCGCGACCATTTTGACGGACTATCAAAAAATCTGTACCGGTTGGTAAAGGCTCACCCCACAGGCATTACGTTGTACTATCAGCATTGCCCAATGTTCAATGAAGGCAAAGGCGGTGACTGGTTGAGCGGGGAAAATACCATTCGCAATCCCTTTTACGGATCACAAATGCTTACCTGCGGAAAAACTGTTGAGACCCTGAAATGATAACATCTCATCTGCGCCTGCGCTCACCCCGTAACATGAAAAAAATGAACACAAACTGGCTCATTACACTATGCCTGTTGATGACTTTCCTGTCGGAAACGGGTACGGCGCAGAATGTAGTTCAATACCATCTTTACGTGAGGGACACCCTCGTGAATTTTACGGGCAAGGAAAAACATGCCATCGCGGTTAACGGCCAGATTCCGATGCCCACACTCACCTTTACCGAAGGTGATACCGCAGAAATTTATGTCCATAACGAATTGAAAGAATCCACTTCGCTACACTGGCATGGCGTGTTTCTCCCTAACCGCGAAGATGGTGTTCCCTACTTGACCCAAATGCCAATCCAGCCGGGTAAGGTCTACGTTTACCGGTTTCCCGTTATTCAACATGGAACACACTGGTATCACAGCCACAGTGGGCTTCAGGAACAACTTGGCATGTACGGTTCACTGATATTTAAAAAACGAAAGAATGATCCCCGGTTCAGACATGGTATTGACGATTTGCCAACGATGCCCGTAACGTTGAGTGAATGGACAAACTATCATCCGCATAACGTTGAGCGAATGCTGCACAACGCGTCCGACTGGTTTGCGCTCCGGAAAAATGCCGTACAAAGTTACGGTGAGGCCATCCGGGAAGGCCACCTGAAAACGAAAGTCGGAAACGAATGGAAACGCATGCTGGCCATGGATGTGAGTGATGTGTATTACGATAAGTTCCTGGTGAATGGTCATCCGAATGGGAGTTTCACGCCAGGCCAGGGCAAGAACGTGAGGCTGCAGATATCCAACGCGGGTGCCTCTACGAACTTTTGGCTTCGGTACGCAGGCGGGAAGATAACCGTGGTAGCCAATGACGGGAACGATGTTGAGCCCGTAGAAGTCGACAGGCTGTTAATTGCCGTGTCGGAAACATACGACCTGGTTGTCACCATTCCTGACACCACGGTGGCCTATGAGTTCATGGCTACTTCGGAGGATCGAACCGGCTCTGCTTCACTTTACATCGGTCAGGGGGTTCGGCAATTAATCTCCCCCCTTCCGCGCCTGAAGTATTTTGAGGGAATGAAGATGATGAACGGCATGATGAAAATGAGTGGCGACCTGGACGATATGGGCATGCACATGAGCCTGAATCAGATGGACATGAACGTGGTGATGTATCCGGAAATCACCGGCAGTGCAAGCGATAAGAAAAAGGCTCGTACCAATCCCGAGCATGACCACCATCCTGCGAAAGACCGTTACAACGCCAATCGTTTATCGTCTATCACAACACTGAACTATGCCATGCTGCAATCGCCCGATAGCACACAGTTGCCGGACGGTCCGACCCGCGAATTGCGTTTTGAATTGACCGGCAACATGAACCGGTACGTTTGGAGTCTGGACAATAAGGTTGTATCGGAAGCGGATAAAATTCTGATTAAGAAAGGTGAAAATGTACGGCTCATCTTGTTTAATAACTCCATGATGCGGCATCCCATGCACCTCCACGGTCACGACTTCCGGGTGTTAAATGGCAAAGGCGTGAATTCACCGCTTAAGAATGTGATCGACATTATGCCGATGGAAACCGATACACTGGAATTTCACGCAAACGTTTATGGCGACTGGTTCTTCCACTGTCACATCCTGTACCACATGATGAGTGGAATGGGACGCGTGATCAGTTATGAAAATCAGCCCAACAACCCGCTAATCCCAAACCCGCGCTACGCGCAACGCAAACTATTCTCCGATGACCGGCACTTTCACATGATGGCAGAAAACGACTTCGCCACCAACGGTAATGACGGATTGCTCATGTTTCAGAACACGCGCTGGACGCTTGGTACGGAATGGCGCCTGGGCTATAACGATATGCATGGTTATGAAACCGAAACACACGTGGGCCGGTACATTGGACGAATGCAATGGCTGATGATATTTGCCGGATTCGATTGGCGCTACCGGAACGAAGGCATTGATGAACGCGGGGAGAACATCTTCGGACAGCGTAACACAAAAGACGACCGGGCACTGACCAGCCTGGGTTTTTCGTATAAACTACCCATGCTCATCGACTTTCAGACCGAAGTATTCCATAACGGAACCTTCCGGCTTCAACTCATGCGGGAAGACATACCCGTAACGAAACGCCTCCGGATGGGTTTCATGGTGAACAGCGATGCAGAATACATGGTAGAAGCCCGGTACGTTTTCACCCGGAATCTGGGCTTGCGAACCCACTACGACAGCGACATGGGTTTTGGAGCAGGAATATCTGTAACCTACTGATTACATGCAGTTTGAAACCCTTAAAAAACGAAAGCACCAACCGGTTAAGTTGATGCTTTTTCGAGAGCCCCCTGCCGGAATCGAACCAGCGACCTACTGATTACAAGTCAGTTGCTCTACCAGCTGAGCTAAGGAGGCGTAAAGGAGGTGCAAAAATAAGGTTTAGATTAATTTTTGCAAACAATTTCAGGAAACCGTTCGCAGTAATTTCAGCTGCTGCTTAAGCTGTTTCAGATTCTCGTCTGCTTCGCGGATTTTGGCGTTAAATTCTTCCTTGTATTTGTCGGCATTCTTCGAACGGCCGAAGAATTCGAGGTTATTGCGCAAGGTCGAAATGTCGTTCTCCACCTTGCTGATTTTCTTCCGGATGGCCTGCTCCTTCTGGAAAATCTTCTGCCCGCTCATCGGGTCGTTCTTCAGGTCGGCCAGTTCATTCTCCAGCAACAACTGATTCTTCTCGTCTTCGCTGATGCCCTGGATTGATCCCGCGAATTTCTGCGCTGCATCATGATACCGTTTCCGGATCGCCGCCATGTCTTTCTTCGGAACAAAGCCAATCTGATTAAAACGAGCCTCAAGTTCCTTCAATAAAGCAGGTGTTGCCGTGTTCTCCGCAATGTGTTTTTCAAGCTCGGCACAAACCTCTTCCTTGGCTTTCAGGTTCTCCACCTGTTCGTGCTCTACTTTGCCATGCTGATGCCGCTTTTGCTCAAAGAAGAAATCGCACGCTTCCTTAAATTCCTTGTAAACTTTCTCGCGGAACTTCTCCGGTACCGGGCCGATCTCGCGCCACTGCTGCTGCAGGTTCTTCAATTCATTCGCAGCCTTATCCCATTCCGAACTTTCTTTCAATTCCAGCGCACGCTGTACGAGTTCATTTTTCTTCTTCAGGTTACCACTGCGTTCTTCGTCCAGCTTTTTAAAGAATGCACTCTTGTTGCTGAAGAAGGTTTTGAAGGCCGACCAAAATTTCTTATTAACCTCTTTCGATTTTGCCCGCGGCAATCCGCCAATAGCATCCCACTTCTTCTGAAGTTCAAGTACTTCTTTCGTTTTTGCGTTCCATTCTTTAATGCGGTCAGACTGAAACGAACTGTAGGGCGTTACTTCTTCCGACAGTTTTGCCTTCTGCTCGAAGTTTGCAGCAAGTTCCTGCTGAAGTGTTTTTAAATACTCGTCACGCTTGGCATACACCGCATCCGATGCCGCCTTAAAGCGCTGCCACACACCTTCCTTCTCCTCCATCGGCACCGGGCCAATGTGTTTGAACTCGTGGTGCAAATCGTTCAGTTCTTTGATGGCATCCCTAACCTTCTCTACATCTTTCAACTTCTCGGCTTTCGCGCAAAGCTCCAGCTTCGACTCCAGGTTCTTCTTGCGGTCAAGCTCTTTTAACTCAAAGTAAATGCTCTGATTATCGTAAAAACGGTCAACGAGTGCGTGATAGTTAGCCCACAGGGTTTTGCTCTGTGCAACCGGAACAGCACCGGTATTCTTCCACTCCTTCTGAAATTCCTTAAACTGATTAAACTGCTGCGTAGACGGATCACTCGAATCAACCAGCTCGCGTAATTTCTCCAGCAGCTCGGTTTTCTTTCTCAGGTTCTCGTTGCGCTGATCTTCCTGACTCTTCTGCAATTGTACTTTGCGATCACGAATCTGCTTGAGAAGCGATTCAAACTGCTGCGTGTGCTCGTCACCCCGATAATCAAAATCATCGGGTGAACCTCCGTCCAGAATAAAACGATTCAGGGCTGCGGTCCGCTCACGTTCCCGCAACTCATCAAACAAGGGCTTGATTTCGCGAATGGCCTGATCCAGCTTGCGCTGATTGCCGTTCTTGGTAAGTTCTTTCAGGTGGTCGACAAACTGGCCTTTGGTAAAGGTCGAATAGTCGATATGCTCGAGTTCTTCCTCGGCATGTTCGGCCTGCTCGCGATCGGAAAGATCGGCCTCCGAATGAAGCACAACGGGATTGGCATGGCTCTCCCCATTCAAAGCTGAATCTCTTTCGTCCTTCTCGTTTTCAAGTTCCATGACCAATCTATTACTACGCAATATGCGTAAAGTTACTAAAATGCCCCCAAACCGCCCTAATTGAGGTTTGGGTCTACCGGGTAGTTAGCATAGACGGAAAATCGGCCGCCCATGTTACTGAGTGCCTTCTTCCAGATGTTTGCCGGGCTGGTTTCGAACAACAACTCCGCGGTCACAAAGTCGCACACAATCCAGGCATCTTCCGCCAGCTCTTCTTCCAACTGTCCGGGTCCCCAGCCGCTGTATCCCAAAAAGAACCGGATTTGAGTCGGTTCCAATTGTTTGGTATCTGCCAGGAACAACACGTTCTCAAAATCGCCACCCCAGTAAATGTCTTTAATCACTTCCGTTCCGCTCTGGATGGCATTCGACCGATGTATAAAGTGAAGCGTATCTTGTTGCACCGGGCCGCCAATGAATATCAGCTCATCAATGTTCTGCAACTCCTCCATCACTTCCCCAACTTTCACAATAGCCGGCTTGTTCAAAATAAACCCGAATGATCCTTCCTCGTTATGCTCACACAGTAACACGACCGTACGATCAAAGTTAGGGTCTTGCAGGAAAGGTTCCGATATCAGGAGCCTCCCCTTCTCTGGGGTAATTTTATTGCCGAACTTGAAAAAGTCCATTCCTTACAGTTTCAACACCGACAAGAAAGTACTTGTATCACTAGGATGCAAATTTTATTGATTTAGTTGACCCTGAACTGTAATTTCAAACGCATGAATGACATCGCTTCCCTCCGAAAAGAGTACTCCAAAGCCGCGCTTGACGTCCAGTCGGTTTCACAAGACCCTATCAGTCAGTTTACTAAGTGGTTTGAAGAAGCGGTTACTGCCAATGTTCCGGAACCGAACGCCATGAATCTGGCAACTGTTAACGAAAACGGACGCCCCGCTTCACGCACAGTACTACTGAAAGGTGTGGAAGATTTCCGGTTTGTCTTCTATACGAACTTTCAGAGCCGCAAGGGCAAGGAACTTGAACACAATCCTGCATGTGCGCTTACTTTTTTCTGGCCTGAACTCGAACGGCAAGTACGCATTGAAGGAGTAGCTTCCCGGATTGACGATGCGCGGGCCGAAAAGTACTTTCAAAGCAGGCCACGCGGTTCACAAATTGGTGCATGGGCTTCGCCACAAAGTTCACTGATAAGCGATCGTGCCATACTGGAAGCGCGCGTACAAAAGCTGGAGGACAAATTCAAAGGCCAGGACATCTTACCCAAGCCAAATCAATGGGGCGGATATGAAGTTGATCCGTTAATGATTGAGTTCTGGCAAGGTCGCGCCAGTCGTTTACACGACCGGATTCTGTACACAAAAGATGATGGCGTGTGGAAGATCAACCGGCTGGCTCCGTAGTGATTCGTTCTTAGTGAACGTCACGTGTGTGACGGGATTTACAGCAGATTGAAGAGGTCGCTAACTCCGGGATAACGTCTTACCGTAAACCCTTCACCGTACTTTACACCGATCGCGTGGCCTAATTCAATCGCGCGCGACTCAACCAGATTCATAAACTCAGGAGTAGAGATATACGTTACCGGTTCTTTGCTGTTCGGATCGAAAAACTGGGTCTTGAAGGCTTTTACTGCCTTTACCTTGGTGTCCCAAAAGGGTGTGATGTCAACCACAAAATCAGGTTCAATAAACTGACTTTGAATAAAATGATAAACCGCCTTCGGGCGCCACGGTTTTTGTGCGCTGCCGTTCTCATCGGTCGTTTCAATCTTGGCTAATCCCGACAAAAAACATGAATCAGCCGCAAGCGATGCCCCTTTTCCATGGTCGGAATGCCGGTCATAGACAGCATTCGTGATCACAATTTCGGGCTGATATTTCCGGATAACCCGGATTACTTTTCGCTGGTGCGCTTCTTCGTTGATGAAAAAGCCGTCTGCCAAACCGAGATTCTCCCTAACCGACAAGCCCATGATTTTCGCTGCATCTGCAGCCTCCGCAGCCCGTGTTTCAGGTGTTCCACGTGTACCAAGCTCTCCGCGTGTAAAATCAATCACGCCAACCTTGCGGCCTTTTGCCACATGGCTGGCAATTGTTCCGCCCGCGCCTAGTTCGGCATCATCGGGATGGGCAGCAAGAACAAGAATGTCTAGTTTCATTTGTCTTTTTTGATCGGTCATCCGTTACCGGTGATCCGAAATCAGAGAACCGGCAGCAGGATTGTTTATCGGATCACTGCGCCACAGCCAATGCAGCTTCTTTCGCTGCGAGGAATTTCTCGGCATCCAACGCGCCCATACAGCCTGTTCCGGCTGCCGTAATCGCCTGGCGATAAATCTTATCGGCCGCATCACCTACGGCAAACACGCCCTCCACGTTTGTCTTGGTGCTACCCGGCAGCGTTTTGATGTAGCCGGTTTCGTCCATCTCGATATAGTCTTTGAAAATGTCGGTGTTGGGCTTGTGTCCAATCGCCAGGAAGAACCCCTGCAAGGCGATGGTTTTCTTTTCTCCTGTTTTGTTGTTCACGATGCGAATGCTGTGTACGCCTGCATCGTCACCGAGAATCTCTTCCGTTTCCGTATTCCAGTGTACTTCGATGTTCGGAGTATTGAGTACGCGGTTCTGCATGATTTTAGACGCGCGCATTTCATCCCTTCTCACAATCAAGTGAACTTTTGTACAAAGTTTCGCTAAGTAAGTAGCCTCCTCAGCAGCTGAGTCACCGGCACCTACCACCGCTACTTCTTTTCCACGGTAGAAATATCCGTCACACACGGCGCAGGCCGATACACCTTTGTTATAATACTGTTGCTCAGACGGCAAACCAAGATACTTGGCGGTTGCCCCGGTAGAAATGATCACCGACTCTGCAATTACTTCATCCTTCTCATCAATCGTTACCTTAAACGGATAATGCGAAAAGTTCACGGCCGTTACTACGCTGTAGTGGATTTGCGTACCGAACCGTTCCGCCTGCTTCTGAAGATCAACCATCATGGCTGTGCCGTTGATACCGTCCGGATAGCCCGGGAAGTTCTCAACATCGTTGGTTGTGGTAAGCTGTCCGCCGGGCTGCGGACCAGTATACAATACCGGCTTAAGGCCGGCACGGGCCGCGTAGATTGCTGCAGTGTATCCGGCTGGTCCGGATCCGATAATCAAAACTTTTACTGGTTCTGCCATAATGAGGGTTCTAAAATAAAGGGCCTCACTTTTCGCGCGAGACCCTTCAGGTGTTCTGAATTAGTTAATTATTAACCCAGGTAAGGCTTCAAAGCCTTGCTTCTGGAAGTATGTCTCAATCGTCTGATTGCTTTTTCTTTGATCTGACGCACGCGTTCGCGGGTCAGGTTGAACTTCTCCCCGATCTCCTCGAGTGTCATAGCATGTTCGCCATTCAATCCGAAGTACAAGGTGATTACGTCAGCCTCGCGCTGCGTAAGGGTTGATAACGCGCGCTGCACTTCTTTGCGAAGCGAGTCGTTCATCAAACCTGAGTCAGGCGTCTCTTCACTGTCGTTCTCAAGAACGTCAAGCAACGAGTTTTCCTCGCCCTGCACGAATGGAGCATCCATCGATACGTGGCGGCCTGAAATCTTCATCGTATCAACAACTTCTGCCGTTGTTACGTCCAGTACTTCAGCAAGTTCTTCCGGAGAAGGTTCACGCTCGTACTTCTGTTCCAGTTCCGAGAACGTCTTGGAAATTTTGTTCAACGATCCGACACGGTTCAGTGGGAGACGAACAATACGGGATTGCTCGGCAAGCGCCTGAAGAATTGACTGACGGATCCACCATACGGCATACGAAATAAACTTGAAACCGCGGGTCTCATCGAAACGCTGAGCGGCCTTGATCAATCCGAGGTTTCCCTCGTTAATCAAATCACCCAATGAAAGACCCTGGTTCTGATACTGCTTGGCAACAGATACTACGAAACGCAGGTTGGCTTTGGTAAGCTTCTCCAGCGCGATCTGGTCACCCTCCTTAATCCGCTTCGCTAATTCTACCTCCTCGTCCGGGGTAAGCAAATCAACCTTACCGATCTCCTGGAGATACTTATCCAGCGACTGGCTCTCACGGTTGGTAATCTGTTTACTGATCTTAAGCTGTCTCATTCAGTGGTTAAATTCGTTTGTGTAACAATATAGTGGTTAA